>NZ_JBJKJG010000005.1:0-259050 GCF_056175625.1 Bdellovibrio sp. SBM16
TTAACTATGCTTACTTTTTTGACTCGTTGCCTTATACGGTCTAGTGTGGAGATCCCAAACATTTACACAACGGTTCCGAAGAAGTGTCCTATCATCGCAGTGATAGCCATTGCAAAAGCACCCCAAAATGTAATACGGAGTGCTGCTTTTCCAATACTAGCACCACCTGCAATTGCTGAAAGTATTCCAAGAGAAAATAAAAACAGAATAGAGGCCATGGATACAACCAGTGACAGGTGAGACATCGGGGATATAACAACAACCAAAAGTGGGAGTGCCGCGCCTGCCGCGAAAGTGATGGCGGAGGAGAAAGCCGCTTGGATTGGGCGCGCTTTATGAATTTCGGTGATACCCAACTCATCGCGTGCGTGACTGCCTAAGGCATCATGTTTCGTCAGTGCTATGGCAACTTGTTTGGCCAGATCGGTTGGCAGACCACGTTCGACATAAATTTGTTCCAGCTCTTTAAGTTCAAATTCAGGATCGGTCTCTAGTTCGATCACTTCGCGGGCCAGATCTGCGGCCTCGGTATCTGCTTGCGAACTTACTGAAACGTATTCACCCGCTGCCATCGATAAGGCTCCTGCGGCTAGCCCAGCAACGCCGCTGACAAAAATATTTTCATAAGAAGCATTAGCAGAAGCGACACCAACAATTAAACTTGCAGTTGAGACGATACCATCATTGGCTCCCAAAACGGCAGCTCTTAACCAGCCTATGTTGGTGGTTTTGTGTTTTTCAGACTGGGCATGCAAGCTCATATTCATCCTTTTTCGATAAAATTTTCTGCGTTATCTTTTATTAATTGTTTATCATCTTTGAGCAGTTGGGAAGCTGGATGAAAATATTTTTTAATGACACATCAGGCGTCTGTCGCTGAACGATTCGTATACTTTCTGGCCCATTTTCGTGAACTTGGCAGAACTGAAAAAAGTAGATTAAGTAAAATACGTCTGGGAATAAAACGGCGCAGATAATAAAAATTTTTCGCGTCCAGAGTCGCAGGAATCCAAAGGGGTGGATTTTTATTATCTATGACTTTCAAGATCCTTACGGCCACATCTTTTGGGGAAGTCAGGCTCAGCTTCATTAGTCTTTCGATAAACGGCGTCATGTACTGGTAGTAGTCTGCATAAACTCCTTCAATATCATTTCCAGGGTTAGATAAAACCGAATACTTTACATTTAAAAATGATTTTGAATGGACAAATCCGGTCTGTATTAAGCTTACATTTATGCCGAGCGGCTTTAACTCATACCAAAGAGCTTCACTCAAACCTTCAAGTGCATATTTCGAAGCACTGTAGGATCCCATGGTCGGCATGGCTAACATGCCACTTACAGAAGAAACATTTATTATTTTACCGCTTCCGAGTTTTCTCATGTGCGGGAGCACTGCCCTGATTAAACCTACGGGCCCGAAATAATTTGTAGCAAATTGATGTTGTTCCTCGTCGGCACTCATGTGCTCAACAACGGCCCGGTAACTTACGCCCGCATTGTTAATGAGAATATTTATACCCGACCAGCGAGCAGCAATTTCAGCTACTAAATTTTTTCTCTGCGATTCGTTGATGACATCTAATTCACGAATTATAAATCGTTCATTTTCTGTAAATCTTGATTTCAGAAATGAAATTGAACTTGCACGCGCGGTAATAACTACACGATACACAGTCTTTTCGTAAAGATTGTCAGCTAATGCCAGGCCAATACCCGAACCACAACCGGTCACTAGGACTACAGGGTCATTCTTCATGTTTTAATTATAACACAATAATGAACTGGCCCAGTTGTTTAGAGAATGAATTTCTATGCGATCATGATGCATTACAGATCGATCACAAAGATTCTCAGCTATATACGACAGGAGCGATCTGAGAAAATATAATGTTAGGTGTTCTTATATAAGTGTGTTATCTATCCGATACGTTATTAGCTAGTTAGAGTTTTTTGTTCATTCTGTTCAACTCCTCCGATTTAGCGCTCAAGCCTGTAGGAGGTAAAAAATGAGTACAAAACTATATATTGGCAATCTGCCATATTCTGCAACTGATCAATCACTTGGTGATAAATTTTCTGAATGCGGAACAGTAACATCTTCAAAAGTAATTATGGACCGTGATTCGGGACGCAGCAAAGGTTTCGCCTTTGTTGAAATGTCGTCTTCGGCTGAAGCGCAAAACACAATTAATCGCTTCAACGGCACAGATTTAGACGGCCGTTCGATCAGCGTAGCTGTGGCAAAGCCCATGGTTCCGCGCACAGATCGTCGTTCATACTAATTAAAATAAGTTTTTCTATTTTAAAGTCGATTCAAAAGATCGACTTTTTATTTTTTAGAAATAGGGAGCCTCTGTGAACCCGCAAGTCATTTCGTTTAATTGTCTTCTGAAAAATCGAGCTGGCCTGGTTATCAGTTCAACCTATAATCGCGATGTTTTAACAATGCCCTCTGTTAATGATATTCACCTACTAGGTCTTGCAAAAGGCATGGAAAATCTCAAAAAAGGTGAAAAAAGAAAAATTTCTATTTCAGCGGCAGAAGCCTATGGATTCTACGATCCAAAAAAAATTATACTTTATCCTGTCCAAAAATTACCTAAAGGCATTCGTGTTGGTCAAACAGTGACCATAACCGGAAAAAGCGGAGTATTAAGAACGTACACTATTGTACAGTTTCATAAGGACATGGTCAGCTTGGACGGCAATCATCCCTTAGCGGGGCAAGATCTGATTTTTGAAATTGAAGTTCTAGACGCACGAGCGGCAACCACAGAAGAAATGAATCATGCCTATAACAGCTTAGGTACACAGACTTTGCATTAAAATCTGAAAAAGTAAAACTCCTGGCCTTACACTTAATTTCTATTCAGTCGTGATTTTAAAAATAGAAACTCATTCTCCACAAATTTCATGTCACAATTTTTTTGAAATTCTTCAAAAAATTTTTCAGGATTAAAGTCATTCATTCTATTTTTTTGAGACATCAAATCTTGAAATCTGGGTAACTTGTATTCAGGGCTTAGTTTTTTTAATGTCGCAACTCCTATGGTGTAGTCGATTAATGACCACTCATATTCAGCGAGTAATTTATTTTTATCGAGCGCATCTTGGATTAACTGCTCTGAAATTTTTCTGAGTTTATACTTTAAAATTAAATCACGCAGTTTCAAATGGTCTGGCACCGGATGTGAAGCCAGGATAGTGGTGCTGCGATAAAAATCTTCGGCAGACTCTGAAGCCAGGGCCAGGGTTCTTGAGAAATTGAGCACATAAGTGTCGAAGTATGTACTTTGCTCGAGAGCCCGATTAATGAGCTCTCTGGCAACAGAAAATTTTCCAAGCTGTTCATAGACAATGGCCGCGTAAAGCAAGGGAGCCGAATTATTACGGTCTTCAGAATAGACTTCGGTAAGTAGTTTTAATGCCAAATCATGATTCAGCGGAACTTTGGTTTTTAGGCCGATTAAGAGATTTGCCGAAGCCAGTGCGTAAAAAAATTTTTCGCTCTTACTTTGAATTTGAGTTAAATCTGCAGCTGCGTTGGCAATATAAAACCATTCTCCGACGCTGCTGCGAAGAGCCTGCTTAAGTCTTTTTTGGTATTGCGTATAGTTCTCACCGGCGAAAAGTTCATGCTCAACTTTTTCAAGGCAGTCGGAGCCGGCTGCGAAATTGGCGACAGTCGCCGATGCAGAACTTATCGGTGTTTGTAAGTTTCCGGTGGCGACTTCTGAATCTTTGACTAAAGGATTGACGGTGAGTGGCTGTGAAAAGGGAGCTTGCTGTTGGCCAGTAGAATTTTTTTCTAAAAATCGATACGCCAGAAAGCCGCAAACCAAAACAAGCGACGCCAGAGATATACGGTGTTTAAATGAGACAGTAGCTTTCGACATATCTAAAGACTAATTGATGCTAAAGGTTAAAACAAGATGACATGTGGTGGCTGCCAGTAACGCTGCTAATTATTTTGACGAGCTGTATCTTTTCAGCTGGCGATCAACTTGTTTTCAGTTGATTGGTGATTTAACGGGGCGGACTGATTCTTGCTGTAAATGTGAAATGACAATAGGTAAGTTTATTCTCGCTGGAGGTCATATGCCTGAAGTTTCGTTATCGACCCGATTACGGGAGTCATCGATGACTGCACATAAAAATGCTGAAGGTTCATCGTTTATTCAAAATTTATTTCAAGGAAAATGCTCGCCTGAAAAATATGCCCAGTACCTGTGGGCTCTGCGTGAAGTTTATCAGACATTAGAAGCTGCAATGACGGCCCATAAAAAACAACCTCAAGTGAGCTATTTGTTTTATCCGGAGCTCTTTCGCACAGAGCCCCTGAACAATGATTTAAAATTTTGGTCCCAGGGCGAACTAAGCGGTGCACTTAAAATGTCTGTCGATGATTATAAAGATCACCTAGTGCGGCTTCAGCAATCAAAACCTTATTTACTTGTCAGTCACGCCTATGTTCGCTATATGGGAGATCTTTCGGGCGGGCAAATCCTAGGAAAGATCCTAAGTAAGCGTTTTCCCGAGGGAAAAGGGTTAAATTTTTACAATTATGATTTTTCTGATTTTACTGAGCGAAAAAACGTGTATCGTTCCCAGTTAGATTTTATCGGTGAGCAGGTACCACAGTTTGCAGATGAGCTTTGCCGCGAGGCAATCACCGCATTTAAATTGAATGAAAGAATTTTTGAATCATTAAACTAAAATGAAAAAAGCTGTGTTTCTAACTTTAGGATTAGGTATGGTCGGTGTCGGAATAGTTGGCGCGTTTTTGCCGGTATTGCCATCGACCATCTTTTTTATCCTGGCGGCGTACTGTTTCGGTCGCAGTTCGCAACGTCTGGAGCAATGGCTGTTGCAGCACCCGCGCTTCGGAAAAACTCTGCGCACCTGGAGAGAACACCGCGCGATGACAGCCGGAAGTAAAAACCTGGCGTTTGCGGGAATGTCTCTCGGAATTATTTTGTTAATGGTTTCAGAGGCACCACTTGCAGTAAAGGTGCTCGGCGGTCTGGTGATCGTCGGCAGTGCCGTCTATGTTGGTCGCCTACCGACTGTGAGCCACAGATAAATTCAAATTGATTACTCAATATAATCCGCTTGCATAATTATTCTACGCAACACTTCTTCCGGCACGAACATATAACCGTTTTCACAGCGCACTTTGTATTTGCTGTCGCATTCAGGTCCCCATGAATTTTTTAAGATATATTCACATTTGCCGGTGCGAGGATTGTACTGGCGGCCAGCAAGCGTGATCGCGTGAATCGGTTGGCGTTTAACGCGTGCGTTTCTGAATTCGTACAGTGATTCCATGCTCAAGGTCAGTGAAAGCGGTTTACCCGAATTTAAAACGCTGTCTAATTGGTTAAACTGAGTAGAGTTAATGACACCATCTTTACGATCTGAGCCGTAAATATTTTTGAAACGCATTGGTGTTTCGGGTTTGATGCGCGGTTCGCAGGCGATATCAGCCACGTTGGTGCCGACGTTCATGACCGTACTTTTATTGGCTGTGTCCTGCAGTTCGCGCATGCTCACGCCCGGGAACACACGTTGAATTTTTGCAAACTTGGCACAATCTGATCCATTCGCCGTATCGAGACTGTATTCTTTAAGTGCGAGCTGATTTAGATTCACCAGACTGTTGATCATGTCTTTGTCATTGGTGAAATCATTTGAATTTACTTTTTCTTCTGAGCAAAAGCCAGCTTCCTGGGCGTAAGGAAGTGCATATCTGACCCAGCCACCGTGATCAACATCGTCAGACCGTTCACTGCTGACTTTGTTTAAGTAATTTCTGCCTTCAGCATTATACATTAAGCGGTCGTGGCGTTTGGTGTACTGCAGTGCAATGTCTACGGCAGAAACTTGTTTTCCCAGTTTATGTGAAATCAAGTCGGCTGCTGTATAGGCATAACAGTAACCGGCACCATCCTGGTTTAGCACCGGGCCAAGTTGCGATCGTAAATCAATATTCTGGCATGACCCGGCAGCAAAAACCGATTCAGCAGCGGCAAGCAGGCCGACGACGATCAAAGATTTCATTCGTCACCGCCTTGCAGATCGCGTAAGAAGCCAGTTGAGACAAAATTTGTCTGATCGGCATTAAAACAAAGGTCAATGTAAGAAGTTTTTTTACCTTTAAATTCGATGTCGACAATGCGTGATTTAAAATTTAACTCATTGCAAATCTGTCCGCCCGGCGAACCGATCATAGCATCTTCGATTTCAATATTTTTAGTTTTCAAAGCTTTGGCAAAATCGCAGCCGTCAGCACATTTTTTCGAATAGTATTGGCTGTACTCATTCTTACAAACTTCAGCTTCAAAAGAGGTAACTTTACCACCGGCTTTATAGCTGATCTTTGCCAATCCACACTCGTCCGTGCCAGCTGCAAACAGAGAAATTGAAAAACACATAATAAAAAAATTTACGATAATTTTCATTTAATTATGGTAGGTTTTTTTTCAATAAAAGAGAACTGCACCTAGGCCGTCGATAGTCCAGTATTTTAAACTTTTTTTTATTGGTCTACCTCTCGAAACGCATTCATTTTAAAATTGTATCTGTGAAAAACAAAATACTTTTTCTGAGTCTATTTTTTGCCGGGCAAGTTTCCCAGGCTGTAATTAATCCACTGAGTGGTGAGCTGAGTTTAAATCCGATTGATCTTCAGACCAAAGATGTTTTGACGCCGTTTAAAATACAGCGCTATTACAGCAATAAGCGTAAAAGTTTCGGTTTGTTCGGCAATAACTGGTGCTCGCAGATTGAGGAATCAGTTGTGCGCACTACAAAAGGTTTAGAAATCAGAACCTGCGGGCAGACAACCGGCAGTGTTTTTATCAAAGCTGATGGCGCTTTTGTTAATGCGCTGGGTACCGAAGTAATGCAGGAACTTCCGAACAGTGTCGGTTTTATCCGAATTGCCGCTGACAATATTTTTGCATACAACGAACAGGGTTTGCTCAGCATGATTGCGCATAAAGGCCAGCCTGAAAAGCCTTACCTGCGTATTTTTCACAGCAAACACGGATTAATCGACCGGGTTGTCCATAACGGCAAAGATCACTATATGTTTACTTTTAAAAAGACCGATAAGCTTATTGAAAAAATTGAAGGCCCTACAAAAGTAAAAGTAATGTACGAATACGACAAAAAAGGCAATTTGATCAAAGTTGAAAATGCCTGGGCAAAAAAAATGTCTTATAGTTACGACGAAAGTGGCCGTATGTCTTCATTCGTGTTGCCGAATGGTGATAAACACACCATCACTTACGACGGTAAACTTGATGCGATAGCTAAAATTCAGGATCAGAACCAGTGCGGTTATGAATTTTCTTACCAGGCCGATATTAATTCGGCAAAATTAGAAACCACCGTAAAAGATCTCTGTAAAAAAACGACGAAAAAATTTTCCAGCTCCAGTTCGCCGCTTTTTTCTAAAAACCGTGTCGATACGGCGGCCTTGTACCGGACTCCGGCCGCTATTAGCCCGGATTTGTTAAAAGATGAAAAGGGTTGGAACAAGATTAAAACTAAAACCGCTGTCTGGGATTATCAGGTCGACCAGCTCGGCAATGTAACGCAAATTAAAAAGACACTGGTGGCTGACAACAGTAAAACAACGGTTTTCACTAAGTACAATAATCAGCGTTTGGTCGAGCTCTCTATCGCCGGAGTAAGTAAAGTTAATTTTAACTACAAGAATGGAAAGCTCGATTCAATGGATTCAGGTGCGAATGCCAATACTCCGGATCGCTTCGAGGCATTTGCTGTGTACACTGAATTTTTATTGGCCAAAAACGGGGTAAACAATGAATAGAAAAAATCTGATTATTTTTGTATTAGCTGTTTCGATGTTACAGGCTCCGAAAGCACAGGCAGGTTTGTTCGATTCACTAGGTGCAAAAATTGCGGCGATCGGGCTACTTTTTGCCGGCTTATTTAAGATTACGAGCGCTTCGAGAGGTTCAAATCAGTCCAGCGGTGCTGATGGTTCAGTCTTGGCAAGTGATCCGAATGAATATTCAAGGGGAAGAGATCTTGATGATGAGCCGCTGCGGGCAGAATGTATTCCGCGTACGACTTCACACCGCTGTTCATATCTGGAAAGCGATGTTGTTGTGGCAAATACCTGCGTAAACCCGGTCAATGTGGCTAATAACGGGATGGGTAATTCTAACGGCGTAAGTACCGGCCAGTAGATTAATCTTGTAAAGAAATTCGGTATGAGCCGCTAAATCTCATGCCCTGATCGACGGCTTTGCCATCGATGCGGATCACTTCTAAAGATTGTAAGCTTACGTCAAACACGCGGGTACGCATTTTGTCTGTGTGCAAGGTAATTTCCTGAGAAAATTGAGTTAAATCCAAAAATACGCGGTCCAACAACGCTGTCGCTTCGGTATTGGTGATCGCAAGGCTTGCTTCAATATTTTCGTAACTGATCACATGGCCGTTATTCTTAAAAACCTGTTTTTCAGAAAGCGCAAAGGGCACTAAAGCCATTTTGCCTTCTAAGCGAATACAGACCAGGGTATCAACTTGTAGTTTTAACGTCGTCACCGCAACTTCTTTAACTGTTAAACGAAAAGCTCGGGTTCCGGTATCGCCGCCTTCTTTACAGCGGGCCACAGAGCCGTTGGGTAAAACGTCTGAATTGACCTTTGGCATCGCGTGCGCTGATGTTACTGATAATAAAAGTGCGATTGTGATTAAAAAATTTGTTGCCATTTAATACCCCATAAAATTAGAAACTCGATAGGTTAAAAATAGCTGATTTCGCATTGAAAACACAATGCGAAATTGCAGTTGTACCAATGGGAACAAAGCGTTAGAAGCCATAGCGGCGAGCCATGTCCCAGATTTGGCACGTTTCAACGTTTTGTTACTTAACTTTCAGAGCCTGATCCATATCAAAAAGCGGCGCATTGGGATCAGCATAGTTCTTATAATCACCTTCACGGTCGGTAAATGGTGGAAAAGTCGCATTGATCGGGCCAAGCACATCAACGGTCGAACCCGAGAACGCCAGCATGCGGTTCTGACTTAAGCAGCTTGAAGAAACATTATCTAAGTGAAGAGGTTTTAAAGCATATTTCAGGTTATTTCCCGCGGCTGGGTCAAAATCCGGATAGAGTTTTTCTCCGCCGCCGGCCGGCTCCAGAAGTAAGGCATAATTTTGATTAGCCATAACCGCATAAAGGCCGCGCACTGGATACATGCCGTGCGACCCTTTGGCCGCCACTGCTTTTAGGCGGCCGTTTTCGGTAATAATTTTGTTCCAGTTCACAAACACGCGGCCGGTGTCCCAGCTCTGCACTACGTTCTTCTTTGAATCCAGTAGCGCCATCGTCTGAGATGGTAAATGGGCGCCGTAGAAAGTATGTAACGGACGTTTTGTAGAAGCACGTAAAACGACAGTCACACTTTCGCGGTCAAAAATATGCGCAGCCATCACAGATTTATCCTGGGTGCCATTTTTAGAATCGAAGGCGTAGAACATGTGGTAGTTGATATAAATTTCGTTCCACTGTTTGTTTTCAAAAACTGAATAATAAATTGTTAAATGGTTTTTACCTGAACGCAGCTTCAGGCGTGTTTTGGTATCATCACTTAGATTTGATTTTAACACCGCTTCCTGATGACCATAGTACGGAAAAATCTGATCGATTTCTCCGAAGGTAAATTCGTGGTTGATGCCATATTTTTTTCCAAATAGGCTTCCGATCAAGCCGGTCGAATTTTTGCTGATATTGGTGTTTAACGTGGTTAAGCGAAACGGCTCAGCAGCCAACTGGGGATCAACATCAACTTTGTTGAAAATATATTCCAGCGAAGCCGGGTAGTACATTTCATCCGGACTCATCTCGATCACTGGCGCGAACTGAGCTGCCAGAGCTTCTTTTTCCTGAAGTGATAAAGTATTTTCTGCTTTGTTTAACGCAAAAACTTTTTGTTTCCAGAAAACCTTGCCGTCTTTAGAGAGTTCAACGTGATAAAGACCGCCATAGGTTACCGGGATCTGTAAGTTGTATGGTTCAGATTCGACTGGCCCGACTGAAACTTCGTGATTAGTCAGAGATTTTCTTCCGTCGCGGTCTAAAATTTTAGTTTCGGTGTACGTAACTTTATAATCATAACCGGGAGAGCTAAGGTTGAAATACTTTTCAAAATTATCCAGGCGGACAACGATTCTGTCAGACGATGTCTGCAACACATTAAATAATGGTGGATGTTTTTCTGAGACCGGGCACTGGCCGACATCATTTGGCAGGCGGCTAGAGCTATCAAAAGAGGTACACGACGACGCTAATAAGCAGAAAGAAAGTATAAGTTTTTTCATACCTTCAGTATCTCAAACGTTTTTTAAATTAAAAGACTAGGTTTGGCTGGTCTTACGACTTAAGTCTGGCAATAAAACTTAGATTGCGCCCGCTGGTTTGCCGGTCACGGCGGTACGAGTGCAGGCGCGGGTCTGAAACGGTATCAAGAGCTAATTCATGCAGGTGATAAGGGATCGAAACAGAGTCGATCTGTTTTCTGACGATGGCTTTTAAATCAATGTAGTATTTATTTTCTTTGGCAGTAAAGACTGCTGTATCCGGATTTTGTGTATGCAGCAGATATACTTTTTCTAACTGTTCTTTTACGTCAAGATCGACTTCAAAACTTTTTTGCAGAATATGCGGCCCGATGAAAATCTCGGCTTCGTTCAGTTTTGCCGTAAGCAAAGACTTTGCGGTGAGTTGATTTTCTACGCCCCGCCAGCCGGCATGGATTGCGACAAGCAGTTGTTGGGATTTGCTAAAAGCAAGTATTGGCAGGCAGTCTGCGGTTTTAACCACCAATCCTACACCGGCTTCTGTCGTATAATGGGCATCGGCAACTATTTCCTGTGATTCGGGTTTTGAAGTTACACAGATATCGGTGTGTTTTTGGTGGACGGTGCGAAACTCAATATCTGGATAGGATTGTTTAAGCTTATCGAGGGTCGCGTTGTTCTTGCCGAAAAAGATCATATGATTGTCTTGTACAAGAAAAAAACCTAAGTCAGATTCAGTAAAGCTCATACGATAAAGCCCCACGATTTAATTTTTTCTAGATCAGCGCGCGGCCAATCGATCATAAATTTCATCGGTTCTTTGGTTTTTGGATGCGTAAATCCAAGTTCAGCTGCGTGTAGGTAAAAGCGGGAAACACCGTGCTCTTTGGCCTTTTTGGCCGAGTAGCCGTAGGTAAGGTCGCCGACCAGAGGGTGACCCAGTTCTGACATATGCACACGGATCTGGTGGGTGCGGCCGGTCTCAAGCTGCACGCGCACCAGCGATTTTGACTGTGAACTTTGTAAAGTTTGATAATGAGTGACCGCCCATTTGCCTTTTTCAAAAGTTTCATCGAATTCAGTAACAATCCGGTTATTCAAACGTACCGAGGCAAATTTTTTGCGGTCATTCGGGTGCCGGGCAAGATAACTTTGAATCGTGCCTTTTCCCACGCGCGGACGACCGTCGACCACGGCATAGTAAATACGGTGAGTGGTTTTATTTTTAAACTGGATAGATAAGTTGTCATGCGCCTGGTCGTTTTTAGCGACAACGAGTAAACCACTGGTTTCTTTGTCGATACGATGGACGATACCGGGGCGTTCTTCGTTTTTCATTGAAAGATTTTTGGTGTGATGAAGAAGGGCATTGACCAGCGTGTTTTGTTCGTGACCTGCAGACGGGTGAACAACCAGCCCGGCCGGTTTGTTAATAACAATCACATCGTTGTCTTCAAAGAGAATATCTAACTTATAGTCGTACGGAACAAGTTCAGTCGGTTTTACTTCGGGGATAATAATATCAATACTATCCGCTTCTTTCAGCGCGTAAGAAGCTTTGGTGCGTTCGCCGTTAATCGCGATATAGCCTTTTTCAATCATGTTTTGCGCGAAACTGCGCGTAGAAATAATGTCTTTAAAGAAACTCTCGTCGACCAGAACTTTATCAAGTCTTGACCCGGCGTATTCGGCCGGAACTTTGTATGTAATGTTATTTAGTTTTTTGTTGCTCAAGTTTTGACTTGTAAATCTTCATGTAAGATTCAGCAACTTGTTTTTCGTTAAGTCCTAGAGTTTTCGCAAACTGTGTCACGTAACCGCGAACAAATACCGGAGCCGGTAAGTTTTCTGGCTCCATTCTTTCTAAAGCGGCTAAATACCAAGGGTTAACTTTGGTTTTTTCGTGAAGAAGCTCTAAAGAATACTTTTTGTATTCACGAACTTTTTTAAGAAAATCCCCGTCCCACTGATCACAAGATTCGATTTCAGTTTCTAAACTCTGATCTTTTTCATAGGCAGGTTTTTCAGTTTCTGAAGCTTCAATTGGAGCAGTTGTAAGCAGACTGTTCTCATTAAAAAGTTCAGTGCTGGCTTTTTTCACAGCATCTAAAGAAAGATCTGATGCTGAATATGATTTTGATAATAAACGTTTTTCGTAAATATTGCGGTAGTTTTGGTTGCTTAGTACCGAATACGCCTCTTCAATAAGATCGCGTAGGGCTGCGGCTTCTGCTTCAGTAAATACACTGTATAAAGCCGCATTTTGAGCAGAGTAAGTTCTTTTTGCTTTTTCGTAGGCCACAGTAATCTCGTGTTGAGTTGCTGTGTTTGAAACTTCTAAAATTTCGTAATAATTATTTTTCGAATCTGTGCTCATCTTAAATTATGATACGGCCCGTAGTTCACTCGGATCAATCAAATGTTTACAGATTTTGTAAAAATCATGACAGACCTCGGAATACGGCATTAATGCAAAAACATTTTGCAAATTCGATGTGCTCATAAAAGTCGATTGCCACACAGCATTATCAAAGCGAATCGGAGCGGAAAAGCGCACATTGATATCGTGCTTTTTGAATAAAACCGACTCAAAGGATTTTCCTAGGGCCTGATGTTGCTGTGAACGGCAGAAATTCACCAAAAGGTGTAAATTTTTCGTGTTACCATCAAAGGCGACATACTGTTCGATGAAAGAATACGTCTTTTCGATCGAAGTTGGTTCGCAGTTGGTAACAATAAAATTGCGGCCGGCATAGGCCATTAAACTAAAATTAGCTTTTTGAGCGCCGGGGCCGAGGTCGAAAATTATTACATCATAGTGCAATTTTTTAAGCTGCTGTAACAGGGAATCCACTTTAAAGGTGGATAGTTCTTGGCCTAATTGCGGAACAATAAAGCCGGGAATAAAATCTAAATTCGAAAACGGAGAACGCATAATCATATCGCTGCAGTTTTCTGCCGAAGCCAAACCATCAACGATCGATTTTTTAAATTCTTTAAGTCCTAAAACGGTGTGCAGATTTGCGCCGGATATGTCGAAGTCGACTAACAAAACTTTTTTTCTTAATTTTGCTAAACTGATTCCAAGGCCAGAGGCTACAAATGTTTTACCTACGCCACCTTTACCGCTAGCAACACACCAAATTTCCGACATTTTGCATACTCCCGAAGATACTACAGAGGTTGATACTTGATTCCGTTCAGGTTCTCTTCGGCTTCGGATGCGCGCAAATAAAGAGGTAAAAGTTTAGACCAATGAAAAAATTTATTTTCTAGACTGGCGATGTGACCGACAGCAACCGCTGTCGGATAGTCGTGAACATTTTCATTGCGGATAAGTTTGCCCGCACAATTTTTTGTTAAGTAAGTTTCATAGGAAGAAAACGCATCACCAACAAATAAAATCGGTGCGCTAATAAACGAATTTAATTCCTGTACCCGCACAACCTGCGGAGGTCTTGTTTCAACGAGAGAATTATTTTCTACTTTATATGTAGCAATATAGACCATGTTTTTAAAAGCATTGATCGCGCAGGCGATTTCGCCGCCGGATAAGGAAAGCGCCAGATCGCGGTTTAAAAAAGCCAGACTTTTTAAACTATCAACGCCGGCCATAGTTTTAGCAAAAATCTCAGAAAAAGTTTTAATGGTGTTAAAACTGATACGAATGCCGGTAAAACTCCCGGGCCCAAGTCCAGTTACGAAGTGATCGAAATCGCTTAAGCTAAGCTTTGCTTCAGCCAGACAGTCCTGAACTAAGATATTTAAGGATTCCGCGTGCGATCCCTGACGAAACAGCGACTTTTGTGAAAGTAGCTGGCCATCTTTATGAATGGCCACACTTCCTAGTAAAGTGCTGGTTTCGCAGGATAAAATGATCATAATTACGATTTAAAAATAAACTTAGTAAAGTCGTTAAATAACGCCAGCACCATTAAACCCATTAACAGGGCAAAACCGATTTGGTGGGCGATTTCTAATTTTCTTCCGCTAAGCGGTGAACCTTTCACGATTTCAATAGCATAAAACACTAAGTGTCCGCCATCTAAAACCGGAACCGGTAATAAGTTTAAGATGAATAAACTAATTGATAAAATACCCATCGTCATTAAGAACTGCTGCACACCCATCGCGTAAGCATCACTTGCTGCTTTGCCGATTGAGATCATGCCTCCGATATTTTTATGCGATACTTCGCCCTGAAATAGACGCACAAACGACATCACCGTCATCACCGAAATATCCCAAGAGCGGTCAAAGCCTTTAACTGTTGCGGCGATCAAAGAATCGTCTTTAACGGTTACCACTTCGGGCTGGGCGATGTTCATCATTGGCATAATACCAATTGTGAAGCGCTTGTCTTCTTTACCCATGCTGGTCATTTGTGATGTAACTTGCGGGGTAATTTTCTTGATGATTTCAGTGCCTTCACGTGAGATTTTAAATTCTAAAGCTTCTTTGCCGTCGTAGCTTTTAATGGTCGTTAATACGTTTTCCCAGGCCGTCATCTCCTGGCCATTAATAGCCACGATCTTATCATGCTTCTGTAAATCAGCCTGAGCAGCAGGTGAACCTGGAACGATTTGTTCAAGGTAAAGCTCGGTGTTGTCGATGCCTAGGTCTGCAACAGATGCATACGTTGTTTCCGCCGGCAGGGTCAGAGTTAAATCAACCGGAGCAGTTTTGCCGTCAGTTGTGCGCATCACTGTCAGGGTTGACGTCTGGCTCTGAGTTAAGCGGGCTAAATCAGTCCATGACTGAACTTTGCGGTCAGCAATTTTAGAGATTTCGTCTCCGGTGCGTAGACCGGCTTTGAAGGCCACAGAATCCGGTTTAACTGCGATTAAGCTGCCTTTGGTGTACGGTAAAACACCGGTAATCGAGCCGATAGTTTTAGTGCCGGCAAAAATATTCGGGTTATCAGCAGTGGTCACCTGCGCAGTCACGGTGCGCGGTTGTTCGCCGTCTTGTTGCACCTGAATCTGTGCGGATTGGTTTTTTACTGTGTTTAAGGCATTTTGAAATTCTTCGTAACTTCTGACTTTGATGTCGTTAACGGCTAAGACCAGATCTTGTGATTTTAATCCTGCCGCTTCGGCTGGAGAACCGGCAGTTACTTCCGAGATACGAGCAGCGCGGGTTTCTTCGCCGGTGTAAGCGATAAAACCAAACACCAGCACGGCAAATAAGAAATTCATCAGTGGGCCGGCAAAAACAATAGCAATACGCTGCCATACGGTTTTGTGCGTGTAAGACACTTTACGGTCTTCGGCCGATAAGCTTTCGGCATCAGTTGATTGTTCGCCGAACATCTTAACGTATCCGCCCAACGGAACAATTGAGATACAGTAAGTGGTGTAACCTTTTTTAAAACTTAAGATTTTTTTACCAAAGCCCAATGAAAACACTTCAACACGAACACCGCAGGCACGGGCAACTAAGAAGTGGCCTAATTCGTGGACGAAAACCAGGATCCCTAAAAGAATAATGAATGGCAAAACGTTAGAATAGAGAAAGCCCAAAATACTGAATAAATACGTCATGTAAAAACCCTCGTGGTTTAAAGCAATATTTTAGCATTATATAAACTATTAAGTAACTAGATGTGCAGACTTAAGACCAAAGACTATGATAATTCGCAGCAAAATAAAACAAAGGTGAAGCTAAAAGCACGCCATCGATTCGATCTAAGACACCACCATGGCCCGGCATGATCGTTCCTGAGTCTTTAACACCAGAAACTCGTTTAACCAGAGATTCGAAAAAATCACCAATCTGGCCTAGTAAACCACCGAAAAAGCCGCAGGCTAATAACACCGGCAGGGCAACATCTGTCAGAATAAATGAAAACGCATAAGCTGTTAAAGTCGAAAAGATCAAACCGCCGATGGCACCCTCGACACTTTTTTTAGGGGATAGTGTCGGAGCCACTTTTTTGTTACCCAGGGTAACACCGAACAAGTAAGCACCGATATCGCCGGCAAACACCACCGCCAGCAAACAGAAAAACCAGTGCATACCGTGTTGCGAGTAGACTAAACCGCTGACGATTGCCGGAATAACTGCGGTATAAACGGTACCGAATGCTGACTGTGAAACATAGTCAAAAATAGCCTGCAAATCGTTGAACTTTTTATGAAACAGGATGGCGACAGCGATGCTGGCAACAAAACTTAACAGCACAAAAAACATCTGAAAGTCTTTATTGGCCACCAAAGTTAACAGTAAAAAGGTAGCCAGATTAATTACCACAAACGCATGCGTCGCAAACTTAGGGTAGTGCGCTTTAAAGACCATACGGGCGATTTCATAAGAACCGCGCAGTGATGCAAACAGGATTAAGGCATAGATTCCTTTTTCGTTAAAAAAATAAACCATTGAAACCAAAATACTTAAAGCAACGACTGCCGAAAGAGTTCTAGAAATTAAGTTCGGCATTTTTGTTTTTTTCTTTTTTGTTAAATAGAGTTTTTAGAACACCTTCGATGCGGCCAAAACGACGATTACGGTTTTTGAAATCAGTCAGGGCAGTGTTGAAGTCATTTTCTTTAAAGTCAGGCCACAAGATAGGGCTGAAATACAATTCGCTGTACGAGGCCTGCCACATTAAAAAGTTTGATAAGCGGTATTCACCGCTGGTGCGGATAATTAGATCCGGGTCTGGGCAATGAGACGTCATTAAACGTTTATTGATCATCTCTTCGTTGATTTCGTTAACCGTGATGACGCCGTCTTTAAGATCGGTCGCGATAGCCTGAACAGCGCCGACCATTTCCTGGCGGGATCCGTAACTGATAGCAAACGTCAGCTTCAGTCCCGAACAATGCGCTGTTTTAACTTTGGCCTCATTAATCAGTTTTCTGACATTAGCCGGAACTTTGGATAAATCACCAATCGTGTGAAACTGAATATTCTTTTTAATGAGGTTTTCGGTTTCGCGGATTAAATAGCGCTCCATTAGTTTCATCAGTACAGAAACTTCTTCCTGCGGACGAAACCAGTTTTCAGAGCTGAAAGCGTATAAAGTTAAGTGTGGTAATTCTAAATTCGCAGCATGCGTGATAATTTTTTTTGCGACACGCACGCCCTTAACATGCCCGTAGGTACGGGGACGGCCGCGCAGCTGTGCCCAGCGACCGTTTCCATCCATAATAATTGCGACATGTTTGATTTGCGACATCAGTAAAATAAGCCTTAGATTGTAAGGATTGATTTTTCTTTTTCGTCAGCTAACTGATCAACTTTTTTAATCGTGTCGTCAGTTAATTTTTGAATGTCTGCTTCGCCTTTTTTAGCTTCATCTTCAGAAACGGCTTTATCTTTTAAAAGTTTTTTAACTTCTTCGTTGGCATCACGGCGGATTAAACGAACAGCAACACGCGCATCTTCAGCGATCTTTTTAACTTGCTTAGCTAAGTCTTTACGGCGCTCTTCGGTTAAAGCAGGTACTTTTAAACGAATAACTTTACCGTCATTGATCGGCGCCATACCGATATCAGATTTAACGATACCCATTTCGATTTCTTTAAGGATTGAAGTCTCCCAAGGAGCGATTAAGAACGTTGTCGCATCCGGAGTTGAAACAGAAGCTACCTGGTTTAATGGAGCCAAATTTCCGTAGTAATTTACGCGTACGGCATCAAGCATAGAAACCTGAGCTTTACCTGTGCGAACTTTTTTTAACTCTTCAACCAGCGAGTTAACTGCTTTTTCCATTTTCGCTTTTGCATTTGTTTTTGAAGTTTCGATCATAAATTTCTCCGTTTACTTAAGTATTTAAACAATAAACTAATTTAAACTGCACTCTTTATTTTACGATAGTGCCGATATTCTCACCTGATACGGCTTTTAAGATGTTGCCTGATTTAGCCAAGTCGAACGTCATAATAGGTAATTTGTTATCCATACAAAGGCTGATCGCCGTTGAATCCATAACCTGTAAACCTTGTTTTAAGACTTCGATGTAGCTGATTTCATCGTATTTTTTAGCATCAGCGTGCTTTTTAGGGTCTTTGTCGTAGATGCCATCAACTTTAGTCGCTTTCATGATAACTTCGGCGTTGATTTCCATCGCACGTAATGAAGCGGCAGTATCCGTTGTGAAGTATGGATTACCAGTACCGGCACCAAAGATCACTAAGCGGCCTTTTTCAAGGTGGCGAATAGCGCGGCGACGGATGTAAGGTTCTGCGATTTCGGCCATTTCGATTGCTGATTGTACGCGAGTCGGAATTCCTGCTTTTTCAAATGCGTCTTGTAAAGCTAAGGCGTTGATACAAGTTGCAAGCATTCCCATGTAATCAGAACTTGCACGATCCATACCTTGTGCCGAAGCGGCAACACCGCGGAAGATATTACCACCACCGATAACAACACCGATTTGTACACCGGTATCAAATGCCGCTTTAACGTCCTGGGCGATTTGCGCGATCACTTGCGCGTTGATTCCTGTTCCCTGGGCGCCGGCTAAGGCCTCGCCACTCAGTTTTAGCAAGATACGTTTGAAGACAGGTTTTTTCACAAGTAGATCCTTTCAGTGATGTGGATGATTAAGTTCGGCAAAAAAAAAGCCCTCCGAAGAGAGCTTTTTTTATTCTGCAAGATCTTAGTGACCTTGCATTGATGCAACTTCAGCTGCGAAGTCGTTCACTTTTTTCTCGATACCAGCGCCTAACTCAAAACGTGTGAAACGTTTGATAGTTAATTCGCCGCCAGCTTTTTTACCTGCTTCTTTAGCGTAAGCAGAGATTGTTAAGTCTGGATTTTTTACGAACGCTTGGTCTACTAAGCAGTTCTCAGCTAAGAATTTACGGATTTGACCTTCAACGATTTTTTCGATCATTTCAGGTTTTTTGCCCGATTCTAAGTTCTTTTGTTTTAAGATTTCTTTTTCTTTAGCCACTGTTTCTGGGTTCATATCAGCAGAAGATAAAGCCATTGGGTTCATCGCAGCGATATGTAAGCAAACGTCAGAAGCAAAAGTTTTGGCATCAGCAGAAGAAGCTACAGCAGCTGTAGAGCCTTGTACTTCAATCATTACGCCGATTTTGCCTTCACCGTGGATGTAGGTGTGAACTAAGCCTGTGTCGTTAGTAGTGTACTTTTCAGTACGGCGGATAACGATATTTTCACCGATTGTAGCGATCGCGTTTTTAAGAGCGTCACCAACAGTAGCGCCTTTGAATGGCTGAGTTAATAAATCACCTGTCGAGTTAGAAGCGATCACGTGATCAACAACTTCGTTAACGAAAGCTTTAAAGCCATCATTACGAGCTACGAAGTCTGTTTCAGAGTTAACTTCAACAACTGCAGCAGTTTTACCAGAAGTTTTCGCTGCAACAGTACCTTCAGCGGCAACACGGTCAGCTTTTTTAGCAGCTGCAGATAAACCTTTTACGCGTAACCATTCAACGGCAGCGTTAAAGTCACCTTTAGATTCTTCTAAAGCTTTTTTACAATCCATCATACCCGCGTTTGTTTTTTCACGCAGTTCTTTAACCATTGATGCAGAGATAGACATGCTTTTCTCCTTACTTATGACATCAGCTGAGATTACTCAGCTGAATCATCCTTTTTCTCTTCGTTTAATTCTGCTTCGATTTCAACTAGATCAGCTGTACCAGCTGCAACTAATTTACGAGATTTGTTGGCTTTAACAACTGATGGGCCAGCAGATTTAGCTGCTGCCGCTGGAGCGGCTTTATCACCTTTAGGGCCTGGAGCACGAGGACCACGTTTAGCTGGAGCTTCAGTAGCTGCAGCTGCTTCTTTGTTGTCAGAAGCTTTATCAGTCATAGTGCGGGCTTTTTGTTCCCAAACTTTAGCACCTTCAATGTAAGCGTCAGCGATTAAGTTAGAGAATAATTTGATAGAACGGATAGCATCGTCGTTACCTGGGATTGGGAAATCAACTAATTCTGGATCAGAGTTAGTATCAGCAATCGCAACAACTTTGATACCTAATTTTTTCGCTTCTAATACAGCGATGTGTTCTTTAGGAAGATCAACTACGAACATAACCGCAGGAATCTGCTTCATTTCGCGGATACCTTCTAAGTACTCAGTTAAACGGATGTATTCGTTATCTAAACCAGCGCGCTCTTTCTTAGTTAAAAGATTGAAATCGCCTGATTCTTTCATTTTGTCGATTTTACGTAAACGGTCGATAGATTGTTTGATCGTTTCGAAGTTAGTTAACATACCACCTAACCAACGTTTAGTAACAAAGTATTGGCCAGATTTTTTTGCAGCTTCTTGGATTGGTTCGATAGCTTGTTTTTTAGTACCAACCATGATCATTGTGCCACCGTCAGCAGCGATTTGTTTTACAAATTCAGCAGCTTGGTTAGCGCGAACAACTGTTTTTTGAAGATCGATGATATGGATTCCACCGCGAGCTGTATAAACATACGGTTTCATTTTTGGGTTCCAGCGTTGTGTTTGGTGACCAAAGTGTACGCCAGCGTCTAACATTTCTTTCATGGTAACTTGTGCCATGTATTACTTCCTTTTTTTCTGGTTAAGCCTCCGGGTGGCAGAGCTCGTGCAGTTGGACTGCATAGATTCGCTAGAATCTATTTTTGCGAGTGTTTCCGATGCAACCAATTTAAGCATCAGACCAGGTATTACCATCCCGTGTGTTTTAGTGAGGATCAGAGATAGCAAACCAAAGGGGGGTAAGGCAAGCGGGAAATCCTTATTTTTAGGACTTATAGACCAGTTTAATTGCAGGACAACTGAAATTTCCTCTATTATAGTCTAACCCATGAAAAACAGTCTACTTTTAGCAATCACATTCGCGCTGGCTTTGGTGCCCGCACAGGCCAAAAACCTATCTTTTGAAACTTACAAACAAAAGCCCAAATTAGTGGTGGTTGTCGTGATCGATCAGTTTCGTTCAGACTTCTTAAGTCGCTATCAGAAAGACTTCTTACCGGCATCAGCTTTGGGTTTTAACCATATGATGAGCACGGGCGCTTATTTTGCGCAAAGCACGTACGGGATTTTGCAGGCGATGACTTGCCCGGGGCATGCGATGATTTTAACGGGTTCATACCCGGCGCAGACCAGTATTCAGATCAACGAGTGGTATGATATTAAAAATAAAAAACGCGCCTACTGTGCCGATGATGCAGAGTTTGGGCTGTCTCCACGCCGTTTAAAAACCACCACGTATGGCGATGAAATCAAAAATATTTATCCCGACAGCAAAGTATTTACCGTTTCGTTAAAAGACCGCTCGGCGATTTTCTTAGGCGGGCACAGAGCAGATATGGCTTTGTGGTATGAATATAAACCGAATGAGTGGGTAACGACTAAATACTACAACGACGGAAAAACACCTAAGTGGTTAGAAAAAATCAACGCCAAACAAAAAACTCAAGGTGATCTGGAAGCGAAAAATCTTGAAGCTTCAAAGCGCGGTGTGGAAGCAACGATGGATGTGGCGATTACGGCATTAGTTGAAGAAAAACTGGGGCAACGTAATACGAATGGCCCTGATGTTTTAGGTGTGAGTCTGTCGAATCACGATATCTTAGGTCACAAAGAAGGACCGGATTCACCGAATTTAAAAACCTTAACATTATTTGAAGATAAAATGTTGGCCAAACTTTTTACCGTGTTAAAGCAGAAAAATCTTTTAGATAAAACTGTGGTTGTATTAACGGCCGATCACGGCATTCCGCCGGCTGGTGAAATCTTACGCGCAGGCAAAATCGCCACTGGCGAATTAGACTTTTTAGCGGCCATTAAACAGGCCAATGAAAAACTCTCAAAAGAATTCGGCTCAAGCGGAAGCTCAGGTTGGATCGAAGGGGTATTTGCTTCGCATGTGTATTTAAACCGCACCCGTTTGGCCGAGAAAAAAATTGATGCTGCTAAAGCGCAGGAGCTGGCCAAAGAAGTATTTGCGCAGCTTCCGGGAATTTATAAAGTACTTACCCGTGAACAGATTATGAAAGCACAGATTCCGTATTTGGATTTACGTTTTCCGGCAGAAAATAGTTTTGTTGATGATGTGGCCGGGGATTTAATTTTAGTGCCGGAGCCATTTTATGCGCAAAAAACCGGGGCCACCGTAAATCATATGACCAACTGGAACTATGACAACTCGGTGCCGGTGATTATGTGGGGTCCGAAATGGTTTAGCGCCGGAGTTTACGCAGGCTCGCGCATTGTTGATATTGCGCCGACGCTGTCATTTATCTCAGGAGTATTGCCGCCGGCCAAAGCTAGCGGCCGGGTTTTAGACGAAGCTTTTAAAAACAAAAACTAGACTAACAATTCATGGGTTAACGGTAAAAAATTAATCCATGTGGATTGTCGCACGTTTAATAGTCTTAGTTGGTGGATTTTATCTTCGTTATTTAAGGTTTAATCGTAACCGTTTTAATTTTAATCAAAGTATCGGTACACTTGCCTATGCGGTTCACGAAGGTAAACATAAAGGCCGAGTAGTCAGTTATTGGCTGGCGGTTGCGATTGAAAGCGATGCCGTGTTTAAAATCCAGAGAGAAAATCAGTGGAATAAATTGTTAAAAGATATCGGATTTGCCGCTGAACTTCAGACCGGTGATATAGCTTTTGATGGGCAGTATTACATTGGTTCAGATCACTTTCATTTTAATCAGGCTTTGCGGAGTGACCCTGTTATTCGTAAGCTAATTCACGATATCATTGTAACCTGCGATAATATTAAATTTATCGAATGTGATGGAAGATCGCTTTTTGTTGAAAGCAAGACAACTGTTCCGCAAACTGAGCGTGTTGTTCAGATGTTGCATAGCCTGGCTGAAAAAATTAAACCAATCTCGCAGACTTCAAAATTTCAAGCTTATAAAGATCCGTTTATTGCGAAGTTGTTAATTTTTGAATCGGTCATATTAGCTTTGACCTTATATGCAGTTGAAGCGTTGTTTGAGCATGTAATTCAAGATCAATATGTTTTAGATAGTCCGTGGAAAATCTTTTTGCCAGGGATATTCGTCGGGTTATCCATTGTCGGAATTCTGTTGGCTGTTTTTTATAAATATTTCCGTGAATCCGCGCGCGGACATATTGTAATGATTGGTAATTTTTTATTTTTGCTTTTTGGGTCACCGTTCTGGGGCACTAAAACGTTTGTCGATTTAAATCAGCTGTTAGATCAATCGCCAGTGAGTATTCAGCGTTTGCAGATTACCCATAAAGAGGTGCGCGTGCATCGCAGCCGTAAAGGTGGACGCAGTTATACTTATCACTGGCATTATAATGAGCCGAATAGCAGCCGTGGAATCGAATCGCTTAAAGTTACTCAGGATGTTTATAACTCAGCAGAAGTAGGCGATAATGTCGAAATCAAAATCCGCAACGGTGCCTTTGATTATCCGTACCGAATTTCTATTAATAATATCGAATTATAACAGGGTTAATAACAAAGCGATTACTGCCGGCATCGCCTGAATGTAGAGAATCTTTTTTGATGCGGTCATGGCACCGTAAACCCCGGCGATCACAACACACATCAAGAAAAACTGACGTAGTTGCTGGGCGAATTCGGGATTTGTGTGAAAGAACGCCCATAATAAACCGGCCGCTAAAAAGCCGTTATACAGGCCTTGGTTAGCAGCCAGGGTTTTAGATTGTTCAGCGAATTCTTTGGTTAAGCGGAAGGTTTTAAGGCCCACTGGCGTGGTCCACAAAAACATTTCAAGCACCAGAAAGTAAATGTGCAATGCTGCGATCAACAATACTAATGCTTGAATGATTGTGTTTATAATTCCGCCTGTGTTTGAGTTTCTTCGTTTTGTTCAGCTTGTTCTTCAGCAAAGTTAGCGTTGGCCATCTGGAAGCCGCCAAAGCCTAAAGAAGCTAATGTCATTTGTGATTGTAACAACGAACCTAATAAATTCGGATACTGATTCATAGAAGCTGAGGCGATCCACAGGTTATTTACTTTGTGTAAGGTCCCGTTTGAATTCATTTTTAATTCGCCGCCGGTTAACGGTGGGCTCATAAAAATTCTTTCGGCTTTAATCGCTTCAGACATTTCCGGGAATGCGCGTTTAATCTGACGTTTCATTTTCTTTAACACTTCGCCGACATTTTCGGTTTCTTCAGCGGTTGTTAAATCGATAAAGCTGATCCATTGCGAGATTTGTTGCGCTTTTTGGGTCGGTGACACCTCAGCTGCTACAGCCGGTAAAAAGCGGCCCGCGCATGGTCCGATGCCATCATCAGTTGTGCCATCAAGAACGAATAAGCCTTCTTGTTCTGTCGTTAAATCCTGGTGGAATAAATCTAAGCAGATCGCCATCCAGTAAGAATCTTTTTTAAGTTTAGCCTTGGCGCGGGCATTTAACACATCATCTGGCATGATTAACGCTAAATCACGCACCGGTCCTGCGTAGATAAAATTATTGGCGTAGTAGTTTTTAGAGCCGTTCACAACCACATGTGTTAATTGCGGATCAGCTTTTGAGCCTTCTTCTTGTTCAGCAAAACCGAATTTAGTTACATGCGAACGCATTAATGTTTCACCTTGGTATTTATTTTTCAATAACTCCATGATCTGGTGAACCGGTAAAGTTAATTCTAACTCTTTTGGATTTAAAAAATAAGAAAACTGATCGTAGAACGCCGGAGATTTGTCGCCGAAGCCAACGAACGATTTAAAACCTGAGGCATCGTACGTTTGCGGGTGGTTTTCTTTTTCAGATTTAATTAATTTTAAACCTAACAGGTTTTCCATTTGTTCAACGGCTTTAACCGAAAGATCAGTGGCCGGCAAAAAGCGTAAACCCGCATCGATCACATTTCCGTTTAACATGGCCTGACGATTTGATCCGCCGGTGAAAGCTTCGGCTTCGATCAATAACACGTTTTGTGTTTCTTGAGAAACTTGAGTTGCAATTGTTTGGCCGGTTAAGCCGCTTCCAATGATGATATAATCGTAGATGTGCATACCAATACGATCAGAAAACTTTGCAGTTGATGCAACAAAAAAGGGGATTATGTACGGGGATTTTTTTGTCTAACGCATTTGATCACAAACTTCAAAGCCCAGCGGGTAGGCGCTTTCAGGAATTCGTGCCGATCAAGAATGCAGGCTACTTTTGGGGAGTAGCGGTAGTAAAAATAAATAAATTTTCTGCCTAAAAATGATTGTTTTAAGACAGAGTCACGGTAATTGCGTAGGAACATAACATCGCTATGGTTCGGCGACTGATAAGCGGCGGTGGCGATAAAACAGCGCGAAGTTTTTCCTGCCGAAGCTAAAAAGATTTTGACACGTTCAGGCTGGCGCGCCGTTTTTACAAATTCTTGAGCTTGTTTAACAATGTCGTTGTACACCGGGGTTAATGGAGCAAACAGCGCTAGCTGGGTCGCGCATTTGGTTTGTCGCTCTCCATACTGCGAGTTGGTGTCGTATATGCGAACTAAGTCCCAGTAAACGCCGGATAGGATCGACATTTCTGATGTCTTGGCGGATTCTTTAAAAACTTCTGGTGTTAAATTCTGACCTTTTTGAACATCGAAAATTAATTCAAGAATGCGGATGTATTTTTCGTAACTGACGACAGCGTCGCTGTATCTTTTATTTTGCATAGCTCGCTGGCCTTGTTTGACCATAGACAAGCGCATTTGCCACATCTTTTCATTGCGTTCTTGTTTGGCTCTTTCAACCACGGTTAAATTTTGAGGTTTTCCCTGCTTTTCATCAGCCACGCTTCATTATTTTACAATAGACTCATGGGGTCAACATCGACCAGGACTTTCACTTGGGCAGGAATCCATTTTTCGTCAGATAAAATCTGCCGTGCTAATTGATTCAGTTCGACTGCTTTTAAACCTTTTAAGATTAAATGATACCTGTATTGGTTTTTTAATCGAGATAACGGCGAAGCAGCTGGACCTAAGACTTCAATTTGAGAATAAAACTGGGGGTATTTTTCTTTTAACGCTTGGGCGCGTGCCAAAATATATTTAGCGGTTGTCTGTGATTTATCCTGCGACATCGACGTGATCCGGAAAGACAGCATTTTTTGAAACGGCGGGTATTTCAACGGCGAACGGTTTAATAATTCGTGTTCAGCAAAACCGATATAATCATGTGACTTGGCAAATTGTAATGATTCATGTTCGGTGTTGTACGCCTGAATCACAACTGCTCCAGGGGATTCGTCACCACTGACATGGCGGCCGGCGCGACCCGACATCTGGGTGATCAACTGAAAGCTTTTTTCACTCGATCTGAAGTCCGGTAAATTAAAGCCAACATCGGCCAATAGAAGGCCGACCAGCTTTAATTTAGGAAAATCCAAACCCTTAGCAATCATCTGCGTGCCGATCAAGATATCGATTTCGCCTTTTTCCATGTTGTCGATCAGCTCTTCCATTTCAACACGGTTGGTGATCTCATCACGGTCGGCGCGGGCTATTTTTTTATCCGGAAATAAATTTTTTAAATCTTCTTCAACGCGCTCGGTACCTAAGCCTAACGGCGTTAATTCACCCTCGGAGCAATCTGGACATTTCACTTCAAAGTTCTGGTGATAGTCGCAGTAGTGGCACACCAGATGGTGACGGGCGTGTAAAGTTAAACTGATATCGCAGTTCGGGCAGTCGGCAGTGTAGCCGCAGCTTTGGCAAAACACCACCTGGGCCATTCCCCGACGGTTTAATAACAGCGCCACCTGTTCGTCGTTAGCGAGAGAAATCGTCATTCTGTTCAGTAACTCGGTAGATAACCAAAACGGGGTGGTGCTTTTGCGTTCCGGATTATCTTTTTCTAAACGCATATCAGTGATTGTTACATCCGGTAGCGGCCGATCGGCTACACGCGATACCAGCGTATGCAGCTGGTATTTTTTTTCTGTAGCATTCTTCCAGGATTCTAAACTTGGTGTAGCAGAGCCCAGAATCACCGCGCAGTTGTTGTGTTTCGCAAGCATAATAGCGCAGTCGCGGCCATTGTATTTTAATTTTTCGTCTTGTTTGAAGCTGGTTTCGTGCTCTTCGTCGACCACGATTAAGCCGATATTATCAACGGGGCAGAATAGCGCTGACCGTGCGCCGATTAAAATATTTTTTTCACCCTGAATGATTTCCCACCACTGATTGGTGCGTTCACGGTCGGTTAACTGTGAATGCAGCACTGCCACCTGATCACCGAAGCGTTCAACGAAGCGGTTTACAAGCTGCGGTGTCAATGAAATTTCAGGCAGCAAAAACAAACCTTTTTGTTTTTTGTCTAAACATTGTTCAAACAGACGCAGGTAAATTTCGGTTTTACCAGAACCGGTGACCCCGTGAATTAAGTGGGTTTTAAAACCTGTATTTAGAGAGATGCTCTCAACACAGTTTTTTTGCTCGGGTGTCAGCTCCGGCTTGGCTTTCGGTGCAAGAACAGGAATAACCGGCGGGCGTTTTGAAGCGCGGGCTTTGGTTTGTCTTCCAAGTGGCGGAAAAGCCAGATTGATCACTTGCCCGATGGGATGAATATAATATTCGGCCACCCATTCAAGCCAGGTAAGATACGGATCTTTTAATTTGACCCAGTCTTCGTCAATTGAAACGACAGCTTTTAGTTTTACTTCTTTACCGAATTCTTTATTGAGTTCTTCTTGCGTGGAGGTATGCGCGGCCAGAACATAGCCTTTAACGTTCCGTTTTCCTAAAGTGACATTTACGACGTCGCCGCGTGAAACTTGAAAATCGGGGTTTTGCAGGTAGGTCAGAGGTTCAAGTAAAGGCGCATCGACTGCGACCTTAACTATATTCATCTAAACCTCTTATAGAAGTCTTCAACCACCTGAGCAATGCTGCTTGATTCGTTAAAGGCAAGCTCAGTCGGAGCTTCAAAGTTCTGTGGATAAAACTGTTGAATAGTTACAGCGTTTTTTACAGAAAAGTTTTTAACCTTTACAGTAGCGGTAACGCCGGCCCATTTGATGACCTGCGTTTTGGCGATCCAGAAATCATCGCTCACTTTAACGTAATCTGATAGACTGATTTCAGTGCCAGACGGCATTCTGATTTTGCGGATTAAGAATTCGTCCTGATCAATCCAGATTTGCGGGCTTTTGTCTTCGCCCTGCGAAGGTCTTCCGATGGCAATACTGACCCGCCCATCAGCACGTGATAATCTGGTTTTTTCGCTGATGCCCAGCTCGCGAAGATACTGCATAAACGAATCACTCGAACGGATAAACAATAAACGTTGGTAAAAATCATTACCAACGGCCGTTTGTGTTTTGGTTTTTCCCAAAACCTGCGTTTTTTGTTTTGAATTAAATAGTGAATTTACTTTGATGTTTTCTTTGTACGGTTCAAGTCCGAAAGCTGAAACCTTTAAGTTACGATCACCTTCAATAAGCCAGTTTTCCTGGGTTTTCAGTGAATCTTTACCGGCTTTGAAGGTGATTTCCTGGTCGATTGAAATCGGACTGCGGCCTGTTTTTGCAACTGTCTTTTTTACCACGAAATCCAGCGGCAGAACGAAAGTCCAGCCCGTTGAAGGAATAATGAAAGAAAATGCTAAAATTGTAGTGACCAAAGTCAGGCGTAGAGCTGATTTCATACGAAAAATATATCATAATGAGACAGGAAGTTTAGTCCAAAAGATAACTAACAATTCGTGTTAGGTTATCTGGTATAATGGTGAAGAGATGAAGCAGACTCACGTCTTACAAAATTTGTTGTTAATCATCCCATTTTTGGTGTTTTCGTGTACACCAAAAGGTGAGGGTATTTTAAACAATCAAAGTACTATTTCACAGACAGTGGATAATGTGACTAAACAGGCGCCATTTGCTTACGATATCGCCGCTGATACCATTTCATATAATTCCTGCGTGAACTATGTTGCAGAAGGTGCAGTTGCCACCAACTTTCCAAGTTTAACTATCGGTGTAAACGAAGGTTTTGTAACGAATAACGGTAACGGTGCCGTTAAGGGCGGTTTAAAATTAAGAACTGCTTTTCTACAGCATATCGGGCGTTTTGTTAAGCCGCAGGCGCCTTCAACAACTATTACGCCTGATCAGGTTAAATACACATTACAAAATTCGACGGCAAACGCTGGTGCCTTTTTACAATTTTCAATCAGAAAAAAAACTGACCTATCTGTGAATATTGATTTGATCTCGCCGGGTGCCAATAATGATCCGAACACCAAAATCCCGATACCGGGCCGTGATGTGTATTTGTTTTTGAAGGATTTAACTTCGGGCTATGTTGGCACAACCTTAACTAAAGAAGTTAAGTTCACCAACACAGGCACGGTGCTTTCAGAAGGACCGCGCATTTACAACTTATCGGATACAGCAGATCCAACCCCGATACAGGGTACATTCGGGGTAAACCAGACAGCCGATGCCACGCTGGTACAAGAAAATGATTCTAACAACTCGAATCCTGAAATCAAATTCGGAGTGGGTGAATACTATTCTGATTTTGTCCGTAAAAAATTTAATTCGACCGGGGCAGATCGAATCTTGCTAACAGCCGTGTTCGGCGGTAAAGAGTTAGACTCAACCAGCGGTGAGCCTCCGACAGCCGAAACGGTCAGTCAGATCCGCCGTCAGACTTCAGATCTGTCAAAAGCATTTGGTCGCGGTTATACTTTGAAATTCGAATCAAAGAACAAAAATGTTGCCGGCTGGATGAACAATGTGATGTCCGGAACTGCGGTGACAGAAATTGATTTGTCTACCGGCACGACCGTGCAAGGTGTGCAATGGTCTTGTGAAAACTTTGTGATCGTTTTACCTGCACACTGGAACAACAAAGCTCTTAACGAACCTACCTGCAGCCCGTTAATCGCAACCGATATGACCGAAGCCCGTCAGTTGGCAGTCAAAAAAATCCGTCGCCAGCATTCGGCCCAGGATTGGAATATCGGCTTATTTATTCCGAAAGATACCGCTCTGGGCGTGACTGTGGCCGACCGCATTGCTAACCGCGCTAACTATCAGATTTGTGTATCCCCGGTTAATTCAAGTTGTTATTTGCCGACGACCAATATCTTCTCGCCAGCCAATGCAGGTGCCAATGCCGGAATTCAGTATGACACCAGTAAAGAGTGTTATTTAACTGCATACAATTTAATGGGTGTCACTTACACAACGGCTTCTTCTGCAGACGAGAAACGACTGTTGGGACGTTGTGCAAACTATTTAAGTGTGTGCACGCGCACGTCGACAAATTTCTAACCAGAACTTCTTGGTTTTTCAAAAAATTGTGTTTAGTCTTATGCACATGAAGTATTTATTCATTTTATTTTTTTCGTGCGCTACTTACGCGCAATCTTTTGAAAATTTAGGCTCGGTGGCCTCATCTCTGGGCGGCGCCGGCGTCGGTGCTATCAATCCGGTTGATGGTGCCTTTAATAACCCGGCAACATTTGCGCTTTTTGATCAGCGCGCAGCCGACTTAAGTTTTGCCAAAGGTGCATTTCGTATTTCGCTGGCCGATAACGGTGCGGATGCATTGTTTCCGGCGATGTTAGGCTACAGCCAAAGTGATATCGATGATGTAAAAATTAAGGCGTTCTATTTAGGGTTAGCTTACGCTTTAAGCCCCAAGCTTTCGTTTGGTGCGAATTTTGGTTTTCAGGAGACACAGCTACCGGCCGACGACGATAAATTCAGACAAAATTTAGTTGATGTGGGTGTGGTGTACCGCCCGAACGCTTGGTTTTCGGTGGGTGCGGCTGTTAAAAACCAACCCCTTAACGATACTGATCTGCCGAACAGCGTAGATGACCGACCGACCCAGGCTGTGGGTTTTGAGGCTAAATACGACGAGCTGGTGAATGTTCGCGGCGAGTATGAAACCGGTAAAAACGCCAATTCTGACCAACGGGCGATTGTGAAAGGCGGCCTTGAAATCCTGATGAATGAATGGATTCAGTTACGTTTGGGCTACCAAAACAACAATATTATCTCTCAGAACTATTTTACGGCAGGTTTAGGCTTTGGCGGCCCTCAATTTGGGCTACATTATGCCTATATAAAAGAGTCTGAATTTGAAAAAGAAACCCATCACTCAATTGACTTAGCAGTTCCGTTTTGATAATCCTAGTTCTCTAAATTTGCTTATTTAATTAACAAGGTGGGATGACATGGCTTCAAAAACTAAAAAACTTGAGTTTATTCGTGAACGTAAAAAGTCGACTTCTGGCAAAAAAAGAAAAGCCACTATTCGCACTAAAGGTTCGACTAAATCTAAAAAAGAATTATTCGGCGACTAGTTTTTAAGGTCTTTTGACCTTAAATTTAAAAGCCTAAAATAAATAAAAAAGCCGAATTTTTCATTCGGCTTTTTTATTTTTAAATTCTGATTTAATTTTCTAACGAAGAGCAGCTCTGCGGCGTAACGTGGCTGGCATCTGCTGCACATCACCTTTTAACGTCCATACTTGCGGAATTTCAACCCAGCCTTGTTGGCCTGGATAAAAGCGCCATTTTCTTAAAGCAGCTAAAGTTTTTCCATCCAAATTTTTATAACCGGTTGAAGACAATAAGCGAAAGTTCGTTAAGCCACCTTCTTTAGTTACATAGGCCTGGAAAATCACGCGGCCTTGTTGGCGGTTTAAGCGTTCTTCGATTGAATAACTAGGTTTTGGATTGCCCGGCATCTGGCGAAGCTGATCGATCGAACGCACACCATTCGGTGCACCGGCAGCAGCAACCGAAGCTTCGTTAGCGCCCGAAGAACCACGGCCAATACCGGCATCGCCGGTACCGCGGCCACGTGATAAGGCAGCCATGGCCTCAGCTTTTTCACGAGCGGCGCGCTCTGCTAAGGCTGCATTTTCAGCGGCCCGCATTCTTGCAACTGCGGCTGCGTTCTTTGTACGTGTGGCCATTAAATCATCGTTCATCGCACGCGAATCAGCGGCAATTTTATCTTCTAAGGCTTTAAGGGATTGATCCTGCTGATCGCCGATTTCGCGGGCCTGATCGTCCATTCGGGATCTCTCAGCACGAATCGCGGCCTCATTGGCGAGATCGATATTTTTAAATTCATTTTCTAATTCATCGTCGCCGAATTTACCGACTTGTGCGGCTTCAACGCCGTCGAAATCCAGTTTCGGTGCCGGTATATCTTCCAGGGTTTCAGGTACACCGGAGCGTGAAGGGGCATAGGTCGCCGTCTTGGCTGCACCGCCGGAAGTAGCGGTTTTAACGGTTGCCATTTTTGCTTTTGAAACGCGCGACGTTTTTACCGGGCCTTTAACGACAACATCGTCTTTGGCATCCAGTGGTGCTGCGGGTGCCGGTGCGAAGCTGGTTTTTCCGCCGCGGGTTGGTTTAACTTTTTCACCTTTGGCAACTTCTGGCTGGATCGGCCTTACCGGCATTGGCGGTAGTTCCTGTACAGCTTCGAACTCGACAAGAATCGGTTCTGATTTTAGCTTTTCCATAACCGGTACAGTTACAAATAGAGCAGCAATGGCTAAGGCTGCGTGGATAACCACAGACATACCGAAATATTTCGAAGAATCGCGGTTGCGATAATTCACTGATTCTTCAAAATAATAATCGTAAAGCCCTGATGACATAATACACCCCAATAGAAAAATTCAATCTGAGATGTTTCAAGTCCCGCGCCAGCCCTAATGCAATGGGTTTGGCTTCATCCGAAACTTTGGGAACATTTTACAAGGTTGTTTCACCTTTTGTCAGTCTAAGCGGTTTCGCTGTTATCGACTAGGCCTTCAGGCATGATCTGTTTACGCAAGCAATCCGCCAGGTATTGGTGATCGGGGTGCCCTATAATTTCCATCGCCTCGTTGAGCGGGCGTGGATCCGGGTTTAATAATTTAATTTTCTTTACATCTAAGATTCTTTTTAACGTGTACTCTAGTTCGGCTTTTGAATGCTGGCCCTGGGCTACAGCACTCATAATGGATTCGATCGCTACCGGAGGCGAAGTCGGCTCGTTACAGTAAAGCAATAATTCTGCACCGGCCTGTAATGCGCGAACCGGGATAAATCCGGTGTCGTAGTGTTTAGCCATTGCTTTCATATCCAGATCATCAGTGATGATTAAACCTTTGTATTTTAATTCATCACGCAGCATTTTTTTTAAGAAAAATTCTGACAACGTTGCCGGCCAGTCTTTATCAATCGATTTATATAAGATGTGTGCGGTCATGACCATATCAACACGGCTGCGCAGCGCTTTTTTAAACGGGACCAATTCTACTTGATGTAAACGTTTAAGGTCGGCTTCTTCGATCGGTAATTCTTCGTGCGAATCGATGATGGTGTGGCCGTGGCCGGGAAAGTGTTTTGCACAGGACAAAATGCCGGATTTAATGTAGCCGCGCACCAATGCTGACGCCATTTTTTCGACCTGATGCGGGTCGGTGCTGACAGCACGATCACCGATTACGGTATTTTGCGGATTAGTGTAAACATCTACACACGGGGCGAAATCTAAATTAATTCCAACGGCCATCATTTCTAAACCCATGCGGTGGGCGAAGTGAAACGCCACTGTCGGAGCATCTAAGTCACCGACCGTTTTAAGCGGTGGCCACTGGGTAAATGGGGCCTTTAAGCGGTGAACTCTTCCGCCTTCCATGTCGATACCGATAAACAGCGGCGCTTTAGAAACCGTTTTGTGGCGTAACGACTGAATTTCGGCGCACAGCTCACGAATCTGTTCCGGCGTCGAAAGATTACGAGCAAATAACACCACACCGGAAATATTATTTTCTACGATGAAGCTTTTTTCAGATTCGGTCAGTGAGTGTCCAGATACACCGATCAGCATATGCTGACCGATAAGTTCGTTTAGTTTCATTGTCTATGCCTTATGTGAAATGCCTAGTTGTTTAGAACGTTAGTTTTACCTTTAGGTATGTTACCAAATACTTTTTCTAATGTGCCAGCAGAAACCTTAACTCCTTGCACAGCTTCTTCAGAATTTTTCATTAACTCGGTTTCAATACCGGTTGCCGGAGTGAACGCTGAAATATTCTGCCCTTGGTTAGTGATATAGTTTTCGTATTCCATGCCGGCGAATGAATTATTGGCTTTTAAAAGTTGTAAGATGCCGCGCGAAACCATTTTTTTCTCGATGCTTGAAGTGCCTTTGGTCACATCGGCAAGCTCTTCAGCGACTGCGGTAAATTCAAATTTGGTTCCGGTTTTTAAACCGTCTTTGCTGTTTAACATCATGTAGTAAAGTGAACTTGATAAAAATGTGCCTTTCGGGATTTTTTTCGTAACTTTTGATTTTTCGCCGTTTTCCATCACGATGCCCGTCATGTTGTCGCCTTTAAAAGTCATATCGATGGTTTTGCTTTTACCGCCATCGGTGGCCAAGTACGAATAACTGATTGGTTTAAAATCAGTTGTTGAAATCGCAGTCAATGACTCGGTCATATTAAAACCGTTTTTACCTAAGCGCAGGAAAGAAGTGGTTTTAAATTCTTTGGTTTTGCCATCAATTTCGTTACGTAAGATAAAAAAACCGATATGTTTTTTAAACTGACTTACTTTGTAATAACCTTCGAATAAGACTTCGGCTTGGGCGATATTTAAAAATGCGATCTGGATAATGGCAGCAAACAATAAGCGGCTAAACATAACTTAACGAACCTTTCGTGAAAAAACGTCTTTCTAATTTAATTGATTGTCTCATTATTGACATCATCACACCATTACTTGCACGACGATTTTATGACCTTGGTCTGGACTGGACGCTTAAGCTAAAAACAGATACCCTGTATAGATCATGATGCAAGCAGAGCAAACACAGAAAAAGCGCTTCGTCCTAACGTTGCGAAACCAAAAAGGCCAAGTCGGCATTTTTGTGGCGTTGATTTTTCAGGTGATCTTTGTTTTTTTTGCGATGCTTGTTAATGTCGGATTAGTAGTGCACCACAAAATTAACCTTCAGCAATCGACGGATCTGGCCGCGTACTATGGCGCTATGAAGCAGGCTGAAATTATGAATGTGATGGCGCATGTGAACTATCAGATTCGCCAGGCATGGAAGTTGATGGCTTGGCGTTACCGAGTTCTGGGAACATTTGGTATTGAAAATGACAACAAGAGCGGCACCACTCCCGTGATTTTTCCAATGCACTGGCCGGCGGTCGGCGGCGTGAAAAAGCCGGTGTATCAGGGCGCGTCGTATGACTTTGCCTGCCCTGCGAGTGCCGGGGCAGATGTGGCCGGGTTAACAATTTCGGATATTCCGTTTATGTGTATGGGCCACAACGGATTCGGTGACTGGATTTCAGCTGCTACTGGTGATGAGACATTTTGTAAAGTGAATTGCCAAGGTATGCAGTCAATGGAGCCGTTTAAAATCGACGCTGTCCCGTCAGTAGGCACCTCGACGATCTACGGAAACTCGATGGGTCAGTCGATTAACACCGCGATCGGCTTGGCCAATAAAACAGTTTTTAATGTCTGTAATAAGCTTGCTCCGATCACCACCCAGATGCTGGCGCTTTACTATGGTAACTACATTAAAGACACCACGAATCGAAAAAACTTTATCTGGATGTTAACGAAAAACCTAGGTCTGTCTGAAGATAAGATGTTGGATCTTGAAGGTAACCTGGTTTTAGATGGTGTTAGAAAAACCTTACAAAATAATTTAACCGAAGCCAATTTAGCTTCGATGAATGCCAACTCGATAACAGCATTTAACGGGGTTAAAAACTTTAACAGCGGCGGCAACAGTTTTGCTGAAGGTATGATGAAAGAGATTACCTTTAAGCGGCTGATGTTTTTTATGATTGCCTGTGAAACGGCTGCTGAAGATGCACAAAAGATCATTAAACTTAAGTCACTCTATCAAGATGATACGAAGGTCGATAGTATTATCAAAAGCCAGATGTTAACGTTACCGGGAATGGACGGGGCAACGGTGCAGGCCATTACCGACTTACTGGAAATGAATGGCCTCGATAATGTGAACACCATAGGCTATGAAAAAAATCCGTGGGTGCAGGTATATTACGGAGTTAAGGCAAGTGCAGAACCAAAAATTCCATTTTTACCTTTAGCCAAAGTAAAACTGCATGCAATTTCTTTTGCTAAACCATTTGGCGGTACGATCGGTCCACGCTATTTTAAAACCTGGAACCCTGGCGAAACCGATAGTTCTGGGCGCACGGACTGGATTAATCGCACTGATATAAATTTACCGCGCCGAAATACCAATGCTCTGCCGTCAGGCTCAGCACTAAAACTGGCTCGTGAGTATTTCTTTAACTACTCAACTCATTTAGGAGATGAAGAGTCGCACGGTAACGCTGCAGCTGATAATAAAGGTGGATTAGGCAACACCAATATCGTTGCTTTTTATCATAACCTGTTGGCCAACAAATACGGCTTAAACTCTAAGACTTCGGCTTCGTCGGCCAATAAATCACAAGAGCCCGAGATGGGTACGTACACCAAGCCTAAGAACTGGCCACGCTATGCGGAGTGGTATCACTTGGCTGCAAATGTCGGTGATCCAAATTATGACCCCTTGGCTGTAGACCGCACAACATCGACCGCCAAAAATTCTTATATGCGCGATATCGAAATTTCGGTGGTATCACCGAATCAATTTGATGTGACTTATTATTCAATCGAGCCGGATTTCTGGCGTAATTATGTGCGCGAAAAATTAACGCCGACTGTGATCGCAAAAATTGCATCCAATGCCAGCTTCAACGGCCCGGTGCCGATTATACCTCTGGATTTTGGCCACAAGGGGGCAACACCCATTGACGGGATTCCGACCCATTTTAATGTGCGCAATCAAATGCAGGTTACTCACGATTTATTTAAAAAAGCACAAAGTGAGATTCTGGCGATGGCAACGGGCGTAGGCTCTGCGGGTATCGAAAGACTGCGCTTTGCGCTGGATGTGCTAGCGACGAAACAGTCATCTTTGTTAACCGGTTGGACTTTTTTGAATCTGACGACTACCAATAATCCGGATCAAAACGGTTTTACGATGTTCCCGGCGCCGGGCATGGGTGGACCGCACAGTATGTTGTTTGGCACTTGCGATGACAAAAAAAATCCGTGGAGTGACAGCTTTGGTGCACCGTACGATGGTGATGATAACAAACCACCGGCGCAGGGCAATTGTGTGACTGGCGGACGCACGGGGTATTCAGTAAAACTGGTTTCGGGCGATTTACTGCGCTCTGGAATCTCGTTTCCGAACCTTGGTGGCTCCGGGGTGGATGGTCCGATTATAAATCCGGTTCCGGATGAATTTTTCAATTTCTAAAAAGCATTTTTTTTAATTTCTCAAAATAATACGTTCAGTTCCAACTGGCTGTTGGTCAGGATTTTTCATTTAACAAATTTAAGTTTCTGGACTTTTGGACCGATATGAAGACCAGTCAGGGGGAACTGTGACTAAAAATCATATCTTTATTAAAAGTGTCGCACTGGGTGCATTACTTCTCTTATCACCGCTAGCTCATGCTAGTGTCGACCAGGTATTGGTGACGTACTTCAATAAAGTGCTCTACAAAGACCAGTCGCCGAAATGTTCTGTAGATGATGCGACCAAGACACGCTTTCTCGCTGAACTTGAGCCCAAGTGTTTAATCAGAAGCACTTCAAATGGTGAACCGTTTATCAGTGGCGTTAAATCCGAATGCGGTGAAATCTTCGTTAAAGCCACTGTTGATACTAAAGTTCAATCCCTGTGTGCCAACACAGCGGCCGTGCAACAAGAAAAATTTATAGCCCAGCAACAGGCCGCCGCTGCAAAACAACAGGCTGCTGTGGCTTCTGGTCAGAGTGGCGGAGATGCCAAAAAACCGTCGTTATCTAGTATGGTTAAGGAAGGCCGTGATTTGTACAAGAAGATCGACAAGGTTTATGACAACCGCGAGAAATACGAAGAAAAAGCTTCAAAAGTCTGGAACAAAATTACCGGTAAAGAAGATGATAAAAATGACGGTAAAATTGCAGAAATTCCTAAGATTGGATCGACGAATATTCATGGTAATAATGTGGCGCCAGCAACAAACGCAGCTATTGATGCCGCCAATGTAAAAATCGCAGAGTACAATAAAAAAATTGAAGATAGCCAACAACAACTTGATATGATGAAAGATAATCGTAATCAAGTTTGCGGTAATTCTCTATATGATCAATCAAAGTGTGCAAGCTACGATAAAGGCATTGCCAACAAAGAACAAGAACTTACAACGTTGAAAGAGCAACAACTCGAAGCTCAGAAAGAGCAAGTAGCTCTGACAACCAAAGAAGCTGAAGCTAAATTAAAAGATGCACCGGACAGTATGCGTGATACAGCTAATCAACAAGTCTTAGGCGAAGGTGCACAGGCAGCAGCAGCAAAACCAGATGCCGTTACTGGCAAGGCGGATCAAGCTGCTGAAACCGCTGCAAAAGCTGGTGATGCTAAGGCAGAAACTGCTGCGGCACAACCTAAAGCCGATGCAGCCGTAGCACCCGTCAACTGTGCTGTTGAATTGCAAGCCTTAGAGAGCGCATACAAAAGTTATTCGTTGAAAAAAACGATCTGTGTAAAAGCTGCGAATACGGCAGAAAACTTTTGCGATAAAGCGAGAAGTCCGGGCCTGATGCAAGTGCAACAGTACATGGTCATCGGTAGTGCAGTACTTTCAAAAGTTACAGCGGCCTCTGAAGCCTGCGGTACGACGTCGACACTTAGTAAAGTGGCTCAGGCCGGTGTATTGGCTGCGCAATTAACGTGTTCAACAGTGAAATTAACCTGTGATAAAGGCTGTGCTGCCGCTGAAAAAGCGTTAACCGCATTAGAAACTGCAAATAATACTTTTAAAACATGCTCTGAAAAAGTAAAAGCCTCGGCTGTACTTAAAAATACGACTGCTACCACTACAAACAATCCACAATTAAATGTTGAGGCCAACAATGAGATGCAGCACTCGAATTCAGTGGTTAAAGCAGCATTAGATTACGATGCCATCATCGCCGACGAAAAAAAGCCTGCAACAGTTACAGATAAAATGGGTGAAGACGGTAAACCATCAGGTAAAGAAGTCGCCGGTGGTTCAGAGCGCATGAATGCAACGGCACGTTGTGGAATTAAAGCTAAAGCTGACGTGATGATGATGGGTGCGACCGCACTTGGCTTATTATCTGCGCATTTAGATGCACAAAAATGTAAAGAGCAGCTAGAGGCCGGTTCCGGTAACGGCGGTAAAAATTCAACGTCGGCCATGGCGGGCGCGCAACTTACAACCGCCGAGTACTGTAGCCAACCAAGTAATGCGAGCAGCGTAATGTGTAAATGTACGGCGAATCCAACGGCTGATGGCTGTATAGGTTCAGCTGCAGGCTCAGGTTTAGCTTTAGGAAAAGTAAATACTAACGGCACACTTTCAGGTTTTGCCGGCCCAGGTAAAGGTAATGGTAACACATTAGCAGATGCGGCCAAAAAAGCCGGTGATAATTCTGAAGAACCGGCTCCAGGTGCGGGTTTAAGTGAAGCTGCACGTGAAGCTCTAGGTTTAGATTCAGCTGGTTCTGTCGCTGCTGCTGCCGGCGGCGGTGGCGGTTCAGGTGAATCGGCACCGGAAGCTAAAGCAGGTGCTGATAAAGATGATAAAGCAAAACCAAGATTCAGTCTGATGTCGAGCATCGGTTCAATGTTCAGCGGCGGCAGTAAGCCATCGCAAGCCGCTAAAGCTGCGATCCGTGGATATGAACAGGAGCAGGCGATCAAACGTAAAGTGGCGTCTGAGCAAATCCGTTCACAAATTACGACGGCATCGGGTAAATCAAATTTTGATAAAATTAAAAGCCGCTATCAATCAAATGTTAGCAGCTTCGAGCAATAATAAGGTATCGGGGGATACATGAAACGAAATTCTAGCTTAGCAAAAATACTTTTAGCGGCCGTTTTCTTTCAAACGAATATTGCAGTAGCTGAAAATTACGGTAAACAGACAAATTCTGAAGTCAATGCGGCAGCCGAATTACAACCACTAGTCTGTCAAAAAGTACCATCACCGTATTGGAATCCGGCAATGAGCGAAACAGCGCCATTGGTTGATGACCCTAAGTGTGTGGCGGAAAATAACCGCCGTGCAAGAGTCCGCGCGAGTGCGGCAGCCGTACAACAACAAACAGCCCGTTCAAGTACTGGTGACGGTACCGAACTAGTAGCACCAAAAGCTCCGGCATTTAATTGCGGCAGCATGGATGTGCATTCGACGGAATACTATTCTTGTAAGAGCACTTATGATGCGGCTAACAAGCAATATCAAAAAGACTTAGCAGTTTATAATCAGGCTCAAAATGCTGCTGGCGATAAGCAAAAAGCTGATGAATTAAAAGCGATGGAAGATCAGAAAAGTAAATCAGCAGCCGAAACTTTAGAAGAGATTAAACAAAAGAACGACAAAGGTAAAAAGAGCTTTGATATCACGGCGGCGATTACTATGGGTTTAGGCGTTGCGGCGACGGTTAAAGGCACGGCCTGTGCGTCGTCTTGCCCGACTGGTTGTTGTAGCGCTGCGCCTGCATTTTTTATTACAGCGGCAGCCATGTTTTTATTAAATTCGAAATCAAAAAAACAATCAGCACAGCACGCGGCCTCTTCGGCCAATGCCTGTAAGTCGTTAAACCAGTTATCGTCAACGCAGACAAGCTGTGATTCGAGCTCTGCACCAGGCTCGACTACAACTATTTCGTATGACCCGGTAACCGGTAAATGTTTACCAGAAGGTTCTGAAGCTTGCGCGGCAAATCCGTCTATAGGCGTGGCAGCACCTAACGTAAAAGACGCTTTAACGAAGAGTGGTTTTGCTTCAGGTAAATCGATCAACGATCCATTTACGCTTCTGGACGATGGCAGTATTAAACTTAAAAACGGCAAAGTTTATAAAGAGAGCGATTTTAAAGACGCTAATTCGTTAATGGCATTGGGCATGTCTGCCGGTGCAGCCAATGATCTGTTAAAATCGATGGGTAGTAACGGCGGCGATAGTTTAGCGAAGGTCGGTGCCGCTGATCTGAAATCTAAAGAAAAAGTTTATCGAGAAAACCTAGGTGGTGCATTCGGTGATTCCGGCGGTGGCACAACGGTGGTTGATTCGAGCGGTGGCGTGACATCGGATAAAAAATTTACTGATCCGCTGGAAGCTGCTAAAGGTGACGGAAAAGAATTTTCAGACGACCGCAAGCCTTCGTCTGAAGGTCTAGCTAAAGAGTTTAACGGTGAGCTGATCGGTGTTGCCGGCGATGATATCTTCTTGATGATGAATCGTCGTTATAAACTTAAAAGCGAGCAGGACTCTTTTATCGCTGCGGATATGAAGTAGTCTGATCTGGTCCTTATATAAAATATTTTGTCAAATTTGTTTAAGGTCGCCATAATTAAGGCAGGACGCAGTCCTGCGGAGTATAAAGTGGCGACCTTAAAAGTTTTAGGCATCATGAGCGGCACCAGTTTAGACGGTGTTGATTTTGTAAAAGTTAAAATCTCTAAATCCAAGCTTCATTGTACTTACCAGGGTATGGAATCATTTACCTTTCCGGCGTTGTTAAAGAAAAAGCTATTACGGGCTGCACAGAACGAGATGAATGTGGCCGAACTATCGCTGCTCAATCATGAATTGGGGCGTTTCTATGCGGACTGTTTTAAACAGTTACCGCAAAAATTTAAATCCGTCGATCTGATCGGCTTACACGGGCAGACCGTATTTCATCAGGGAAGAGTCGCCACGGCACAGATCGGTGAGCCGAGTTATCTGGCGCATGTGTCAGGTAAAAAAGTTGTCTCTAATTTTCGCTCAGCTGATATCGCAGCCGGAGGCGAAGGCGCACCCCTGGCGCCATTTTTTCACCAGGTCGTGTTCGGTGATAAAAAACGAACGATCAGTCTGCATAACCTGGGTGGCATCAGCAATTTAAGTTTAATCGTTAAAGGCGAGCTTAAGCTGGGTTTTGATACGGGTCCTGCCAATATGCTGATCGATGAAGAGGTTCGCCGTTCAACGCATTCTTCGCAGTTGTATGATAAAGAAGGAAGACTTGCGGCCCGCGGTAAAGTTAATATTCCGATGCTGGCAGAGATGTTAAACGACCCTTACTTTGCGCAGAAGCCGCCAAAAAGCTGTGGACGTGAACAGTTTGGTAAAGATTTTTATGCCAGGTTTGAAGCCGGCCTTACGCGCATGACTTTAGAAGACCGCGTGGCTACCCTGACCGCGTTTACCGTGCAGTCGATTGCCAAATCATATATTCAGTTTTGTAAACCACAGCCGCATGAAATTATTTTTTGCGGCGGCGGTGCTAAGAATAAATTCTTGATCAAGCGTATCGATGAAGAATTAGAGAGCATTAAAGTAAGTACCGTAGAAGATCACGGCTGGCCCTCACAAAGCATTGAAGGTGCGGCATTTGCCTTACTGGCAGCCTGCTGCATCTGGAAGATTCCGGCAAACTTGCCAAAGGCCACCAACGCCAAGAAAAAAGTCGTCTTAGGCCAGATCACTGAGCTTTGATTGCGGTAAGGCATTTAGCTTAGTGAAGTGTTTTTTATAAACTGGATTTGACTCTTTTTGTGCAGCTATTTCTTTTTTAGCTGCGCTGTAATCCGCGGCATTGCCCAGCTCATACCAATCCATATCAACCGGAAAAATCTGTACCTTGTGGGCTGGAAGTTTGTGGATCAACACATCATAAAAAATATTCAGTTCTTTACCGGCCTCAATCATAGTGAATATTTCAGGCGATAAGATCTGTAAACCGATAAAGTGCCAAGGACGTGCATTAGCAGATGGTGCTTCTTTGCCGATTGCGACGACTTTATCGCTTGAGTGTGATTCGGTCCAGATGCCGCCGAATTTTTTACCCGCTTCGGGGTGATTCATTACGATCAGGGTTGCGAGAGCTTTTTCAGCGAGGTGTTTATCTAAAGCTCGTTTTAAGAACTGTGAATCAGCCGTAAAAAAAACTTCATCAGCATTACCGGCTAACACCGGCAGCTTATTTCCTAACAGCGCTTCTGCCTGTTTTAGACCACCGCCGCTGCCTTTAATAAAATCAGTTTCATCCGAGAACAGAATGCCGTGACGGAGACGGCTGTAGCAGTCATGGATTTTTTCAGGTAAGTGAAAAGTGTTAACCACAAACTTATCCACAGGCATTTCAATGATGTAGGGTAATAAATAATAACCCATCGGAATGCCAAACAACGGAATAACAGGTTTCGGATTCTCAAGTGTCGCCGGGCGTAAGCGGGTGCCAAGACCAGCGGCGAATAAAAGAACATTTACTTTAGAGTCGCTCATAGTTTTTATCAAATGCTCCCGCATCAATCAGCACATCCAGCAACACTTTGTATTCAGGAAACTGCAACAACGACTTCATCACGCGTTTAAGCGTGCCGTTTAAATATTTTAAATAACGTTTATCTTCGCGCATATTCATAAAGCTGGCAAAACTTCCGCAAGCTTTAAAACAGCGCTGCACCGATTGTAATTCGTAAATCACGTTAAACTGCTCTTTGGATAAAGCGCGGTCCTGTAAGAAAGTAGTGTTATCAAAATAGTAATTTAACATTTTAGCCGCGTAATTATCGTTGATATCAACGTACGAATCTTTGATCAGGCTGACTAAGTCATACTGGATCGGGCCTAAGCGGGCATCCTGAAAATCGATCACGTACACCTGATCAAGTTTAATCATTAGATTGCGTGAGTGGTAATCGCGGTGGCAAATAACTTTTGGCTCGTTATGCAACCGTTCGGCAATATCGGTAAATGCTTTTTGTAAGTCAGTGGCTACTTTATCTTTAAGCTGAAACTTTAAAACACCTTCAATCAGATGTTCGCGTGCATAGTTTAGTTCCCATAAGAACTTTGCGGTATCAAACATGATTTCTTTGGCTATTGTCGGTCTATCTGATTTTGTCGCCGTGGTGTGGATCTTGATAATTTCGTCTAAAGATTTTTGATAAAAATCCCACGACAGCTCCTGATTGGCTGACTCCCAGAACTTTCTCTCTAAAGTTAAATCACCTAAGTCTTCTAAAAGAAGCATGCCGACTTCGGCGCCGATTTTCTTAATTTTAGGTACATTTACTCCGCTGGCCTCAAAATGCCGGAGCACACTAATGAACGGGTACTTGTCGGCATCAAATGGCTCCCACGCCATCAGCACGTACGTGTCCTGTTCGTAGATTACGCGATAGTACTTACGGGCTGAAGCATCGCCCGCAAGCTGGTAAACTTTGTAAAGAGAGTTTTTAAAATAGTCCTGTAGAAACTGATCGATTTGTGCGGTCATACCAATATGCTGGCATGAACCGCAGGCGTGAGCAATTAGTTTTGCGTGTTCGGATTAGAGCTGGAAAAGAACAACAGTTCCAGCACGTCAGTACTGGTTTGTTGCGCAAATGGCAAACGGTCGATATCAAATAAAATTGCATTCATGTCTGCTTTTAATTCTTTTGATAGCTCTAACGCATCAACCTGTTTGTCGGTCAACGCACTACCGATGATAAAAACTAGACCATCTACTTTTAGTTCACAAGCGGCGTTAAGCAAAGATAATTGCTGGTCATTTAATTGCTGAATATCTTCAACAAAAACCGTTGTTTTATCGAAAGATTTAAATTCATCGGCAGAGTGCATCTGGCGAGCGATATCCGTGAACGACACAAATAAATTCTGCTCTGCCATATCGTGGATTTTTAAGGCCACTTTTTTGCGGATAAGGGCAGATGTTGAACGTAAGTGAATAACTGAGTTAATTAATTTAACTAAAGAATTTTCTTCTTCGTCTTCACTGAATAACGATAAAACATTAGACTCTTCGTTTTCAACAGCTTCTGCAGCCATCTGGCGCTTATAAGCGTCGATCTCTTCTTTAAGTTTTAAGTGTTTATTATAGACATGTGGTTCAACCAGAAAGCGGATTAAATCGATTACTTCTTCTCGCTGTTCTGTCGACAGAAGTGAGCCGCGGTTAACGATCACTTCGCCTAAGTAAACTGATTTCGTATTCAGCGGTACAATCAGATCATCACCTTCTAAAAAAGATGGCATCGCTGAATTGGCTAGATCAATAGTTTTAAATGCAATTTTTTTTCCGTATTTGTCCTGTATTAAAGCTTGTGTTTTAGTCCAAACTGCATTTTCAACAACGTCCTTCATCATATACATATCCCCACGGCTAATAGTTACCCCGGCGTTTTAAATCGCCTTCCTGGTTAAGAATTAATACAAGTCTTATGCCGAAATTTGTTCGGTTTGGCATGCTGACAACAACTTGGATAGGGAGCTGATGCACTAGGGGTAAATGCCTGTTTTCAGAGGAGAAAATGGCACTGAAAAAAGGATGTGACAAAACTTTAGACGAAAAAAACCCGTGGTTTTTAAGCCACGGGCTGAATTTATTTCTCGATGTGTATTGATAGTTAGCGCGCTATCTTACGCTTATCAAGACCGTATTTTTCAACTTTCATGATAAGGCCGGCACGTGAAATACCAAGTTCTTTAGCTAATTTAGACTTATTCCAGCCAGTACGGCGTAAACCTTCTTTGATCATTTCGCGCTCTAGATCTTCTAAAGCATCTTTTAGTTTACCCTGTAAACGAGAACCCTGTACTTTGGCTTTTTCGCCGATTTCTAAGATTTTCGGAGACAGGATTTCATGACCGATTTTACCTTCGTCGCCAGCTAAAACGCACAGACGTTCGATTTCGTTCTGTAATTCACGCACGTTACCCGGCCAAGCGTAGTCATATAGTTTTTCAACTGCACGGCCCATTAATTGTTTTTTAGGTTTGCCCGATTGTTCAGCCACTTTACCTAAGAAAAAATCCACTAAAACCGGGATATCTTCTTTACGTTCGCGTAAAGGCGGAACGCGGATATTGATAACATTTAAGCGGTAGTAAAGATCTTCACGGAACGTGCCTTGTTCAACCATTTCACGTAAATTTCGGTTGGTTGCGGCAACGATACGTACATCAACTTTTTTCATTTCAGTAGAACCAACTGGTGTGAAAGTACCTTCTTGTAAAACACGAAGTAACTTTACCTGCATTTGCGGTGAGGTATCACCGATCTCGTCCAGAAAGAAAGTTCCTTTGTCAGCAATTTCGAAAAGACCTTTTTTGTCTTTTAAAGCACCGGTGAAAGACCCCTTAACGTGACCGAATAATTCTGATTCTAATAAATTATCATTGAATGCAGAACAGTTCTGGATAACGAAGTTGTTCGATTTGCGGTTTGAATTATAGTGAATAGACTTAGCGATCAACTCTTTACCGGTACCGTTTTCACCCTGAATCATTACTGTTGAATCAGCAAATTTGATTTTATCCAGTAACGCATATAATGACTGCATTGGTTTAGATTTACCGATCATGTTGTCGTACTTAAAACGGTTACCTAACTCAGAGTTTAACTGGCTGATCTTAGATTCACGTGACGCGATTTCAACGTGAAGGGTAACGATTTCCTGTGCCACTAACTCCACTAATTCAGTAAAGTGAGTGCGGTTAACATCGTCAAGATACTGGAATTTAGACAATGATTTTTCAATGAGCTCTGTCGAACAACCGTAAGCGGCTAAACGGTCACGGATCTCAGAAATTCTGTGCGCTGTATTTTCTTCTTTGAAGAAACCCATTGCCACAACGGTTCCGACGAAATCGTTTTCGATCACAATCGGGAAGACACAAACATCAAAACCTGCTGCATCCCATTTTTTGAACGCGTAAGCATTGTTTGACTGGCGTAGGTCGTTGATTGATTGTGAAACTAAATCAGCTAAGCTCGATTGAGTTGCATCTTTATGAATAAGATAATTAACTGCCGGGTTGGCGAAAGTTAGTTTCTCGTCTAAGCCTTTGATTTGTCCACGTTCATCAGTAAAAACTGTATCTACATTCCACCAAGCTTGCAGAACGTGCTTCAATTTTTTGATCACGTGAATATGTTCGAATTCATTCCAATTAATCATACGACACCTCTTGTTGTCTTTTTTGTATAATTGTTTATCGTCAACTTTGTTGACAGACTTGAGTGCGCAATTGGAATTTTGTTTAAAGATTTGACAAGCCCGGACTTTAGTCCGGCATTTTGATTTGGTTAGGCTTTATTTTGCGTATAGTACAGTCTGGCGTACTCGCCATTTTTCTCTAAGAGCTCTTGATGAACACCTTTTTCCACGATCTGACCGCGTTTCATGACTAAGATTAAGTCAGCATTTTGTATAGTTGATAGACGGTGAGCAATCACTAAAGTGGTGCGTCCCTGCATTAATTCATCAAGACCACGCTGTACTTGCTCTTCACTGACAGAATCAAGTGCGCTGGTGGCTTCATCTAAGATTAAAATCGGCGCATCTTTATACAAAGCACGCGCAATGGCCAAACGTTGTTTTTCGCCGCCCGAAAAGTTGCCACCGCGTTCGCCCACCAGGGTGTTAAACTTGTCCGGATTTTTTTCGATAAAATTTAAAGCATGAGCCGCACGTGCAGATGCGACAACTTTCTCATGAACATGATGGCCGCCAGTCTCAGTTCCGGCAATGATATTGGTTTCGATCGTATCTGAAAATAAAAAAACTTCCTGCGAGACTAAGCCGATATTTTTTCTTAAGTCATGAAGTGAAATATCTCGGGTGTTTACGCCACCGATGCAGATCTCACCCGATTGGGCGTCGTAAAAGCGCGCCAGCAGGTTAGCTAATGTTGTTTTACCGCTGCCTGATTCGCCAACGAATGCTACGGTCTGACCTTTTTTGATCTGTAGATTAAAATTCTGAATCAGCGGTGTTTGATCGTAGGAGAAATTGATATTTTTGTATTCAATCATGTCCCAGGTCTTCGGAAACTCCAGGTTTTTGCCGGATTCAGGAACCTCACTGTCTTCGTTTAACATCTTTTCGATGCGGTCAGCACAGACGCGACTTTCTTGGATACGCACAATGGCTTCCTGAAATTTTTTAATCGGTTCGTTGGCTTGCATAATCGTTGTTAAGTAGGCCATCAATACGCCGAATGAAGATTTGCCAGCGGCAATTCGAGACGAGAAATAATAAACGATTGCAACCAGGATCAAGGTGGCAACGAATTCATTGATCGGGCCGATCAGCTCTACGCGCCCGTGCACTTTGCGGCGCATTTCGATAAAGCGGTCACCCTGCGCGACCAGACGGTTTTTAAAAAAGTTTTCTAAATTAAATGCCTGGATGGTTCTTACGCCATCCAGTGATTCTTTGATGGTACCGGTTATTTTTTCTAACTGCTCAACGCCGAAGACTGAATATTTTTTGATGGTTTTAGATAACTGGCGCAAGGCAAGCAAAATGACGGGCGTGATCACCAGTACTGAAAACGCCAGCGTTGGATCAAAGTAGAACAAGTTAAAGATCACCGCTACAAACATTAATGGCGCAGTAAAAATATCGGCAAAAAGGCGTAGGCCGTCCTGCACGATTTTAACATCATTAAATGTTCGGCTTAATAACCCGCCCGAGCCAGAGGCGTAAGTGTTATGAAATTTTAAATTTAAACGCAAAAATTTCTGCTGCAGCTGCTGACGAATATCCTGGGTAACTTTTTCACTTACCATGTTCATTAAAAAAATATGAAAATAGCGCGAAATTGAGATAACAAAAGCAAGGCTCACACCGACCCAGATCAGTTGTTGTAAATTATCCGGCATTGCTGCCGCATCCATAAGATCTTTTACGTAGTGGGCGATGAGTGCTTTTGAGGCTGAATACAAAATACCCGTGACGGCAACAACAACCAGTGTTGTTTTATACTTTAATAATTTAGACCAAACGTAACGGATATCAGACTGCATAACTTATCGTAAATAATCCTTAAGATATTGGCCAGTTAAACTTTTCTTGGCTTGGGCCATAACATCTTCTGGAGTTCCGGCTACGACGATCTGGCCACCCAGTTTGCCTGCATCTGGGCCAAGATCTATGATGTAGTCTGCCGACTTTATCACATCTAAATTGTGCTCAACAACAACGACAGAGCCACCGGCTTCAATCAGCTTATGTAACACCTTCATTAAAAGGTCGATCTCTTTAAAGTGTAAACCGGTAGTTGGCTCATCAAGGATGTAAAGCGTAGATTTTTGCGATACCTGTGACAACTCTTTGGCGATTTTTAAACGTTGCGATTCTCCGCCGCTTAATGAATTGGCCGGCTGACCTAAAGTTAAATAATCAAGACCGACTTCTTTAAGCACTGACAGCGGCTTACGGATATGCGGATGGGCAACAAAAAAATTCATCGCTTCCTGTACGGTCATCGATAAAATTTCGTGTACATTCTTACCCTGGAACGTAACTTCCAAAATTTCCGGGCGGTATTTTTTGCCGTCGCAGACATCACAAGGGATAATGACGTTATCCATAAACTGCATGTCGATTTCTTCAAAACCGGTCCCGCGGCAGGCTGGGCATCTGCCGCCATCAACGTTTAAGCTGAACGTTCCGGCTGTGTAACCACGTGATACCGATTCAGGTGTAGCCGCCATCACATTACGGATTGAATCAAAGGCTTTTAAATAAGTGATCGGCGAACTGCGTGCCGATTTACCGATTGGCGACTGATCGATTAACAAAACATTTTTAACCGATTCCCAACCCTCAATTTTATCAAAATTCTGTGCCGGCAAAAATTCTAATTCTAATTTACGTGCCAGTGCCGGATATAAAGTTTTTGTCACGAGTGTAGATTTGCCGGAACCGCTGACGCCAGTCACAGCCACAAGACGGTTTAACGGAATACTTACATCGACATTCTTTAAGTTATGACCGCTGCAGCCCTTAAGTTCTAATTTGTATTTGTAGTTCGTAATCTCAACCGGACGAACCGTGCGCAATAATTTTTCTTTGCCTGGTTTTAAATAGCTGGCCGTGTTTGACTGCGGCGCCTTGTAAAAGCTTTCGGTATCGCCGGAGTAGACAACCTGACCACCGAGATAACCCGAACCCGGCCCCATCTCGATAATATTTTCGGCGTTTTTGATCACATCGTGATCATGTTCGACAATGACCAAAGTATTTCCCAGGTCTTTCAGATCTTTCAGAATTGAAATCAACCGGTCGTTATCACGCGGATGCAGACCCACCGTCGGCTCATCAAGCACGTAGAGGGTCTGTGACAGGCCCATTCCCAACTGGTTTGCCAGAATTAAACGTTGGTATTCACCGCCGGATAATGTTCTGGTCTCGCGGTCAACAGTCAGATAGTTAACACCGACACGGACTAAAAAATTTAACCGAGAACGCAGTTGTTTTAACACTTCGCCGGCGACTTCCTGCTGGTGTTTAGTAAGCTTTACGCCTTCAAAGTATTTATTTAGTTCTTCAATTGTGAACGCGCTTAAATCCGTAATAGATTTGTTATTTACCAAAATATGATGCACTTCTTTGCGCAGGCGTGAGCCGTTACAATCCGGGCACTTGCGGCCTGAACGGTAACGCGAAATAAAAACCCGTACGTGCATTTTATATTTAATCTGATCTAAGTATTCAAATAAACCGACAACACCGAAAAAATCTTTATTGCCTTTCCAGATTAGATCGCGTTGTTCTTGCGGCAAGTCTTTCCATGGCGTGCGCATGTCGATTTTATATTTCTTACAGAATGCAAACAGCGATTTTTTATCCTGCTCAGCTGACGGCATGGTAAAGGGATTTAAGGCGCCTTCTGCAATCGACAGCTCAGGGTTGGGAATAACCTTAGCTTCATCCAGCTCAAGCACATTACCAAAACCTTTGCAGGTCGGGCAGGCGCCGATCGGTGAGTTGAACGAAAATAATTTTGATGACATCGCCGGAGGTGTATAACCGCAGACCGAGCAGGCCGGCTCTTCCGAGAGTTTTAAAAATTCACCGTCGGTAGTAACGACCAGCGCACGGCGTATCATTGTGCCGGTAATGTATTTAAGGCTTACATCATACGCCTGGGTGATTGAATCGGTCAGACGGCCTTTTTCATCGTCGTTAAAAGCCATGCGGTCGATTACCAGGAAAAACGTATCCGCCGGAATTCCTTTTTTGATATTCGACTTTTCACCGATATCGATCATTTCTCCGACTTCAAAAGTGATCGGGTCAGATTTTTTCTTTCCTTTTTTTTCTTTAAGCGTTGTGATGCGCAGGTAGCCGTCTTGTAGCAACAGTGAATGTAATTTTTTTCCTTCCAGCACGCGCTGGCCGGCAGGAATTTCAACCAAGATATAACCGCGTTTATCTTTAAACTTTTCCAGAACCAAATCAGAGGCTTCGGTAGTTGAAAGTTTAGTGGCCGGAATATGATGGGTCGGGCAGTAAGGAGTTCCGATTTTTTCAAAAAACAAACGCAGGTAATCAATCAGTTCAGTTGTGGTACCCACGGTTGAGCGTGAAGACTTTACGGTGTTTTTCTGTTCGATTGAAATTGCCGGTGGAATATTATTGATACCTTCGATATCCGGCTTAGGTGCTTTATTCAAAAACTGGCGGGCATAATTGGACATGCTCTCGATAAAACGACGCTGTCCTTCGGCGAATAACGTCTCAAAAGCTAAAGAACTTTTTCCCGAGCCAGAGGGGCCGCAGATCACGGTCATCTGGCCCAATGGAATTTCAACTTCAATATTTTTTAAGTTGTTCTGTTTGATACCCCAAATGTGGATATTTTTCATTCTTCCATGTCCCGCTTTAGAAAGTCCGTTGTTTCTTCACTTCGGCTTTCAGCAGCAGTAGGTTCAGTTCCTTCAATATAGGCTTGCATGATCGTACGCTGGCTGGCCGAGTTAGCTAACTTACCACTTTCAGCGTCGACTTTCACGAGTTTAACTCCCTCAGGCATCGGAAATGACATAGGGGGTAAACCAGTATGGGCAGCCTTCATATAATCGAGCCAGATCGGTAGCGCTGATTTTCCGCCCACTTCTCCACGGCCGATTGTTTGTTCTTTATCAAAGCCGACCCAAACGCCGGTAGCGATTTGAGGGGTATAAGCAATAAACCAAGCGTCAACGTACCCATTTGTTGTGCCGGTTTTTCCTGCTACTTCGCGTCCTAATTGAGCAGCGCGTCCGCCAGTGCCATTCGGGTCTTCAACAGTCCCGCGCAGCATATGTGTGATGGTGGCAGCGACTTCCGGGCGGATCAACTGCTCTGGATCGTTAAAGAAAAACGGCGAGGCCGGTGCGTTTTCAGCGTCGTTATCCTGACCTTCAAATTCTTTTCTTTTTTGCGCAAACTTTTCATCAAGCGGCATGGTTTCATTCATAAAGCGCGCATCCAGGGATAGATTTTCTAACAGCACTTTGCCTTTAGTATCGATCACTTTTTTAACGATAATCGGGCGGGTGCGTTTGCCAAGTCTTCCGAACTCTGAAAATGCCTTGGTCATTTCGTATAACGTGACCGAACTTGAACCCAGCACCAGTGTGTAATCCGGATTTAACTTAGAAAAAATCCCCAAGCGCTGGGCAAAGTCAGTGGCAAAATCTACACCGATATCTTCAACAATTTTTACACTCGGAATATTCAGCGATTTGACCAGTGCATTTCGCATCGTGATTTCACCGCTGAATTCGCGGCCGTGATTTGATGGCTTCCAGATTTTTTCATCACCCTGGCCTTCATCGCCGCTGGCCTGTTTGTAAACCAGTGGAGCATCGATAATTTTAGTAGAGGCGTTGTAACCTTTTTCTAAAGCCGCTGCGTAAACCAGAGCTTTAAATGACGAGCCGGTTTGGCGGGCAGCCTGCAGGGCACGATTGTATTCATTTCTGACAAAGCTGTAACCGCCGACCATAGCTAAAACATCCTGGGTCTGCTGGTCGATGGAAAGTAAGGCGCCTTCAACCAGTGGTTCTTGATCTAACTCTAGCGCCAGATGTTTGCTGATATCTATTTTCGGAACATTCTTGCCGCGTGTTTTGCGCCAATTAAATTTATCACCTAAAATCTTAACTAAGATTACATCACCTTTTTTCAGTGCTGATGATGGTTTTTTAATTTCGTTACCTTCGGGTTTGACATCGAAATTAACTTTGCGTGCCCAGGTCATGCTTTCAAGCTCGATAATGCCGCGTGATTCCGGTAGCAATACTTCAACAAAAGCTTCGGCGTCGTTAACGTTGACAACCACGGCCTCATAATTTTTGCCGACTTCCAAATAGCTCGGTAAATTTGAAGCTGTGGTTTTTTCATTAACTTTTTTAGTAATGATTTTACCCTTTTTAATAATATCAACCTCAGCAAACGTTCCATCCTCTAAGATCGTGCGTTCCGGGTTTGATTCCATAATGATCGATTTTTTCTGCTTTTCTAAAAATTCGGCGTACTCAGAATCGTCTTCTAAAACTTTTAAAGGGCCACGAAAGCCCTGGCGCTTATCCAGCTCTTTTAAGCCTTTAACCACGGCTTCGTTGGCTGCGATCTGTTTGTTTAAATCAAGACCGGTCTGAATTTTAACACCTTGGTTTAAAATCACATCTTCGCCAAGTTGTTGCACTAACAGCTGACGTAATGTTTCTAAGTAAAACGGCGCCAAGATTTCGTATTCTTCTTTAAGGTAAACTTTGATCGGCGTTTTAATAAACTCTTTGGCCTGTTCTTTGGTGATGTAACCGATGTCGTGGAGGCGGTTTAACACATACACCTGGCGTTCTTTGGCGCGGATCGGATTTTTAACCGGCGAATAATCAGACGGGGCTTTTGGTAATCCCGCTAACATCGCCGCTTCTGGAATGGTCAGATTTTTTGCCGGTTTTCTGAAGTAGGTTTGTGCGGCCATCTCGATCCCGTAGGCACTTTGACCGAAATAGATCTGGTTTAAATAAAGGTATAAAATATCACCTTTAGATAAATTTTCTTCCATCTGGATGGCCAGTAACATATCACGCAGTTTACGAGTATAAGTTTTCTCACTTGCCTGTAAAATCAAGGTCTTAGCAACCTGCTGGGTAATCGTTGATCCACCCTGAACGTTTCTTCCAGCACGCATATTAGCAATAAAAGCACGGATCATGGCCTGCAGATTAATGCCCTTATGTTCAAAGAAAGTATCATCTTCGGCAGCGATAAAAGCTTTAATAACCAGGTCAGGAATATCCTTGTAAGGGATCAGTACGCGGCGCTCGCGTGAGAACTCGCCGATCTTTTTACCGTTGCGGTCAAAAACTTGTGATACGAGCAGTGGCTTATAATCTTCAAGTTTGATCACTTCGGGAAGTGAAGCTTTGACCGACTTATAAATAAAAAACACGCCGGCAGTTGATAGAAAAATAAGTGCAAAAAAACCCAGAAGTACTTTTTTTAACATAGGCGTTTAGCCTATCAAAAAAATGCGCTTCTGGGTAATCGTAACTGGCTTAAAGTCTTGCGTAACTAATTATTGTTATAAAGCGCCGCCGGAAGACGTACTTCCTCCGCGTTTTCTTGTTGAGCTTGAGCTAGCACTTGGAATCAAGCGTTTGGTGCTGGCGCAAATTCTTCTAGTTTTGTTTGAAGTACCGCCAACATTATCGTCTTTAGCTTCTGCAAGCTTTGGGTTACAGTCGCAGGTGCCAATGACTTCTTCAAAATTTGCGTTTGATTTTCTTACCGCAGCTGAAGCTAAACTTGTTTTTGAACGTTTACCGGTTTTTTCTTCAAGTTCTAATTTTTGTAAATCTTCGGTTAACTTAGCTAAACGCTCCTGCGAACGGTAGTTTTTAGCTTCAAGTCTTTGGGCAAACTGGGCCATTTCTCCTTGTAAAGTTGCGATCTGTTCAGCCATATTGGCCTGCGCTTCTTGTTTTTCGCGCTCAGCTTCCTGAGAAATCTTCGTCGAGTTTTCTGACTGAATCTGCTGGCGCTGACCTTCTTCTTTGGCTTGCGCTTGTAATTCGGTCATTTCGTCAGCCACTTTTTTCTGTTGCTCTTGCTGGTCAAACTGAAGTTTCTTTCTTTCGCGGTCTTCTTTTTCGTAGCAGGCATCGTTTACGACCTGTAACTGCGCTTTTAACTCAGCGGTAGCTTTCGGACCTTTCGACTTGATTGTGAACGGAAAATCTTTACATGCCGGATCCTGGATATTTTTGGCTGATTTGATCATACAGGTTTTAGCTGTATCTAATACCTGTTTACAGCGTAAGTTGGCTTTTTGCGCCGATGTATCTAACATGCGGTCTGCGTACGCAAAATTTAATGCGCGCAACGAATCGTTTTTCTTAGAGATCTGGGTCGTTAAATTACGTAACCGCGCTGCTGAATCAACCATATCTTTTTGTGACCGGTTTAATTCTTCACGCATTCTGACATCAGCTTCAGCCAGAGTTTTTTTGTTATCACGCTGTAATTCCTGGATTTCTTTAGTGATACGCGTGATTTCTTTATCGTTATCTTCTTTATCTTTGATCGCATCGTCTTCGATTTTTTTCTTTTCATCCTGTAATTCTTTGCGACGGTCACGAAATTCTTTTTCTGCATCGCGCGCTTCTTTACTGTCGATATCAATTAAACAGCTGCCGGCAGAAGAGGTTCCTAGTGAGTCTTCGCCACCGATCACCGCACGAAAGATATTTATCGTGCTGCCGATGCCATTATCACTTTGCGGAGTTTGTGACGATGTTTGAGCTGCCATCTCTTTACATTCCTGGATCTTTTGCGAACATCGTTGTTTTGAATCTGCGGATTTGCCAACTAAGCCTTCGCAAGCACTCAATGAATCAGCTAAGCCGTCTTTAAACTCTTTGAACGCAGTTTCACAAGCTGAATCTGAATCCGAACTACCAGATGGACAACCCTGTACTGAAACACCTGAAGTTTGTGCGCCAACACATTGGCTACAGTGACTCATATCTGTGTATCCGATTTTCTTAACATCACCAACGCAAATTCTCTTAATTGCGGCTTCAGCTCTAGCATCAGATGACTCTGTGGCGTAAGCTACAGGCTGTGCGCTAGTTGTTGTAGGGTTTGCATAGGTCGTTATTGTGAAAGCACTGACTACAAAAATACTAACAAGTGTAAAAAACTTAGTGATTGTATTTGTATTCATTTGATTTCTCCCCTTTAAGTAATTAGTCAGCAATGTAGAGACCAATATTGTTACTCCATCTATTAGTTTGACGTTTCATTTTGAGACTGTGAATCCTAGACCTAATATAACACGACGACAGTCGAGTTATAAATTCAGCCATATCAAATATAAATTATCCTGGAAATTTCTAGATAACCGATACCGTTGTTATGACATATGAACAAAGTTTAGTGATGATAGACAAACTTAAAAATTTGATGTGGGCTTCTGATGAGGAGTGGGTTATTAATTTTCACTTCACCAGTCATAATGACTTCGAAATTCGCTATTTTAAAATGAAAGATTGGGTTGATGAAGTAAGAAAGATTCATGAATACCATCAGCAAAGCCAATGGCATCGAACATTACCGAATTGCCGCATATGGATTCAAGACGAAGAAGTACATATGCAATACTTTGACGGGAATTTTCACTTGTATGGTCAGAATCTGTTACTGAATCGTACTGATGAAAACATGGTTGTGAGTTATCGCCTGTTTGAATATATGTTCAACCAGTCTATGCGTACGCTGCCTGGATTAGAAACTTTTCGAATTAGTAAGTATCTTAAGTAAAGGGCCCTAAAATTCGCCTTTGAATACACTTAGTTAAATCGATTTGTGGTTGCAAGCAGCGAGGGAGAAATTTAGCAACTTCTGTTTTTAAATCTTCATATTGAATATCGCCAGCTCCTACCCAATGATGAGATTTAAGTTTTTTGCAAAGTGAAAGCTTTTGCCAATCGGATACTGCTGCAAATAGATACTCTTCGCCATCTATATATTTGGTATAAAAATACATTGGCTTTGGTTGATTTTTTACGGGGTTTGATGAATTGAGATATCCGTATAAATCAAAATATTGCTGTTGAACTAAAAATTTCTTTTCCATGTGGTCATGGATTTCAAAACCTGTACTCGCTTAATCAGGATTGAAAGCGGTAAATACTGAAATCAGAATTCGGTGTCCGGAATTTAACGATCGGGATTTGGGTTTACAAAAAATGTAAACCGAAAGCAAGAGTACTCTGTAAAGACAAGGCAAGACCATGGTCCAGCTAGCTTGCTTAAAAAGTACCATAACGATACGCTAATTAACGGGAAGACAAGCTAACGAGGAGATCAAGGATGATTCCAAAAAATTTCGTACTATTGTACGTCGTGTGTGTATTAACTCTATTTGTGGTGAATGCGGTTTTCGCTTAAGGCGAAAACCCATTTAAAGACATTTAGTTTTTTAAGACGTAAATTTCAGAATAGTTACGGCCTTTTTCATCGCTGTCCATGCCGTAGCCTACCACGTAGCGATCTTCGATCGTTTTACCGATGTAGTCTGCGCGAATCGGTAATTCGCGGCGCGCCGGTTTATCTAATAACGTTACGATTTTTAATGAAGCTGGTTTTGATGCCAATAAGCGGTCTTTTAAGTAAGACAGTGTGCGGCCGGTATCAATGATTTCTTCAACGATGATCACATCTTTTCCGGTGATATTGATCGAAATATCTTTTTGCATGCTGATTGCACCGCCTTTTTCAGTCGAGCGCACAAATACAAAATCAACTTGTTGGGGTAGAGAGATTCTACGCATTAAGTCTGCAGTTAAGTGCACCGAACCGCGCAAAGGGCAGATAAAAATAATTTCGCGGCCTTCGTAATCGTTTTCAATTTGTGCGGCAAGCTTTCCGACTAATTTTTGGATGTCTTCTTGTTTTAAAAAAGCGGCCATTTCATCGCGAATCTGTTTCATAGTTTAAAATCCTTTTAATCAAGTCTAAATTAAAATTCTAAATTAGTAATACCTGTTGTCTGAGCCATTTTTAAGTAGCGTAGTGCTTCAGTGTTTTTCGGCTCTAAGCGAATAATATTTTCCCACTGTTCAACGGCTTCGGCAACCATATGTGAGTTGTACAGGATTAATCCCAGCTTAAGACGAGGTTTGATCAGTTTGCTGTCGTACTGGATAACCGCTTTTAATTCTTTGATCGCTTTGTCTTTTTGTCCCGCCTGCACGTAGCACTCAGAAATAAGTAAAGCGACATCACCTTTTTTCGCAGTCAGGTGATAGGCCTTCATGTATTGCTCTAAAGCCTCATCAAAGCGGCGAACCTGTAAGTACAGATCGGCAGTTTCGATGTGTTTAGAAGCGATTTTTTCTTCAAGGTTTGAACTTTGATGAAAAGATTTTTTCTTATCCACGATTGACTGGGCCTGTTCGAAAACTTTTTTGGCTTCATCGTATTTACCCAGGTCATTTAAAATAATCGATAATCCGACTGCAGCATCGCTGTAAGTCGGATCAATTTCCAAAGCGCGTTTAAAAGTTTTGATCGCTTTATTGAACTGGCCACGGTTGTAATAAATTGTGGCTAACATCTGATAAATTTCAGGATTGTTTGAGTTGATTAAGGTCGGTTGCATCAACAGGGGCTCGGCCTGTTGGTATTTGCCGTCGATAAACGCTTCACGGGCTTCGTCTAAAAGCTGTCCAGAAAAAGATCTCATGTTTATAGCCCCTCGCTTTTCAACTGTCGTGCTTCTTCAGAATTCGGATATTTCGTCGTTAAGGCCTTGGCGTGCAGATCCTGTTTCTTTTTATCAGAAACCATTTTTGCACTCTTGGCTGCGCCTAGGTGGGCGCGTGGGTCGTAACCGATTCCCGGAAATTTAACCAGTGCAGATTCGTATCTGCGTAAGGCGGCATTGTATTTTTCCTGCTGATAATAAAAATCAGCGATGTAAAGTTCTTTTTGTGCCAAACGATTGTAAACGTCTTCACGCTTGGCTTTGCTGTCAGCTGCAAATTCAGATTTCGGGTAAAGTTTATTCAGCTCGATAAAGTGGTAAATCGCATCTTTACCTACCGACAAATCGCGATCGATTGTTTCGGGTAACTGCATGTAATAGCTCATGGCAATGCGATATAGAACGTAGTCTGATTTGGCATGTTTGGGGTGAAGGTCGCGAAAATTTTGGTAAGCCACTTCGGCTTCGGTGTAAGATTCCCGTAAGTAATGAACATCAGCTATCGCCAGTTCGGCTTCGGTGGCCAGGTTACTGTACGGAAATTTATTGCGAACTTCGGCGTATTTGGTAAGTGCTACTTCGTAGCGTTCGGCATCCTGAAATTCTTTAGCGTAGGCAAATAAACCTTCAGCCGTGTTTAAATCTTTTTCTTGGGTTGCGCAGGAAAAAAGAAAGCCCCACGCCATTAAAGAAACTACAAATAATTTCAATGATTTAACACTTGTCATAACATTCACAGTCGACCTCAAAAAACATAACAACCCAAGGGGCGTTTGAAGTCAAAAAAATTAGACACTAACGCGGGTATTTTTGGTTAGTCTTTAGGCAAAATCAGTTCAAGATCGTCTTTCTTGGCCCAGCCTGAAATTCCGCCCGGATATTTAATTTGATAATACATAAGATCGCCGATTTTGGTAACGCGTAAAATATGCACAAGGCTACCGCCCGGAAGCTCAGAAAGTGAGGCCTGGTTTTCGCCGGCCGCTGTTTTCAGCACGGCATACTCCGTCTTAATAAGAGCTTTTGGCGTGCGCTCATCCCATATTTTCATGCCGGCCACGAGCGAAAAAGTTAAGAACAAAACCAGCCACAGATAATTCTTGTAAGCATAGCGGCTAAATTTTAGGTTCTCCATGATTTCTCTTTTGCGCGCGAGATAGAAATTAAAAATACTGCGTAAAAACACGGTCAGAAAAATCGTGGCACAAACCCACAGGGCTTCGACCGGCATCGACTCCAAACCAGCTTTGTTTAAGTTTTCTAACAGCGATATATCATGTGGCGTGGCTTTTACCTGAAAGTGGGTTTTGATTTTAGCTCCCAGTTCGGTCGCCTGGCTGTGGCGTGGGTGGAGTAAAAGCGCTTTTTGGTTATAGACATAACTTTGTAGATAGTCTTGCTTGCTGAAGCTGGCGAGAGCTGCATTATAGCTGATATCTGCGATTTGATCACGGCTTAGGTCGGGGTTCTGCTCTATAAGTGACTTATAAGCGGTTAACGCTTCGTCATATTTTTTCTCTTGCTGCAAAGATAATGCATTTTGAAACTGTTGGGTAAAATCCACTGCCGCCATAGACTCCTTTTGCACAAGAGGCAAAGCCTCTTAGAAGCACAGAGCCAAAGTCTAACGAAGGAGTGCTTTCCTTGTCATAGCTCGTCGCAACAAGGTATTCTAACCTCCTAAAAACACTCCCTAGAACTATGAGGAAAAAACATGTTATCAGCTATCAAAGGCGCTATTGCCAAAGTGCAAAACACAGATGAATTATTGACCGGAAGAAAACTTGATCACGACCCAGTTGTCGAAGGTCTAGTCAACGATTTGGTTGATGAAGTCATGGTGATCAACAGCGCGATCCAAACGATTCAACCGCCACAACCGAGCTTAGTTGAACGCAACAAAAACAAAATGGATCATATCGCAAAACTTCGTGGCCGTCCGCTTTACCACCCGTATATCGGTACCGGTGCTGGTCAAGGCGTTTACGTAGAACTGGAAGATGGTTCGGTAAAAATGGATTTAATCAACGGTATCGGTATCCACTTGATGGGGCATGCACACCCACGCGTAATGAAAGCAGCGATCCGCGGTGCTTTATCAGATGTGGTTATGCAAGGTAACATCCAGCCAAATAACGAATATTTAAAATTGACAGAAAAATTAGTTCAGATCGCCGGCCGTAAATCACGCCTTAAACACGCTTGGTTTTCAACCTGCGGTACGATGGCTAACGAAAACGCGATCAAAATGGCGAGACAAAAAAATTCTCCGGCTAAAATGATCGTGGCGATGAAAAATGCATTTGCCGGTCGTTCGACAATGATGGCTGAAGTGACTGATAATCCGGCGTATAAACAGGGATTGCCAGAGTACAACGAAGTATTACGTATTCCTAACTATGACAAAAAAGATCCGAAATCCGCAGAAAACGCATTGCGCGCCCTAAAAGAACACGCTGCTAAATTTGATAAACAAATCGCCGCTTTTTCTTTTGAGCCGATGTTAGGTGAAGGTGGTTTTGTGCCAACTCCGCGTGAATTCTACGAACCGATGTTAGCATTCTGTAAAGAAAATAAAATTGCAGTATGGGCTGACGAAGTGCAAACTTTTGCACGCACGGGCGAATTCTTCGCGTTCGAAACAATGAACTTAGGCGAATACGTGGATATCGTAACGATTGCGAAAACAGTTCAGTTAGGCTGCACGCTTTATACCGAAGAGTACAATCCAAAACCAGGTTTGATCGCCGGAACTTTCTCAGGCGGTTCAAGCTCGATGACTGCAGGTTTGGAAATTTTAGAAATGCTCGAAGAAGGCTACATCGGACCTAACGGGCGTATTAACCAAATTCATAACCACTTCATCCACGGTATCAATCGCCTGAACGAAACAACTTGCAAAGGTTTGTTAACTGACGCTGGCGGCATGGGATTAATGATCGCGTTTACGCCGTTTGAAGGTAAAAAAGAACAGGCCGAATTATTTGTTAAAAAACTATTTAATAACGGAATCATTGCGTTTACCTGCGGTAAGGATCCGGTTCGTATCCGTTTCTTAGTTCCGGCAATTATTCAAGATTCAGATATCGAAATTGCACTTCAAGTGATTGAAAAAACGGTGCAAGAAGGACTGTAAGATTGTTGGCTAACCAAGTCTCTGCTGCAGATTCATTTGATTTTATCGGAAGCTGTCGAAAGCTTATGGCCATCGACTGCTCGCCGCAGGCCTCTACATATGAAGCTGCAGAGTACTTGGCCACCTTGGCCCGCGGTCTTGGGTTTGATGTTGAAGTTCAGCAAGAAATGCAAAGCGGCGTGATTCAGGCCAACATCATTGTTCGCCTAGAGCCATTTCAGGCGGGGCGCAGTGAATTTTTACTGCAGGCTCACTTAGATACCGCCGATCCGGGTAATTTTGCATTATGGAAAAAAAATGATTTTAATCCGTTTGATGCAATTATTGAAGACGGCCGCATTTATGGTTTAGGTGCTGCTGAAGTTAAATTGGATTTTTTATGCAAGTTACTGGCCCTGGCGCAATTGCGTGATAAAAAGTTTAACACTTTACAGCCGGTTTTAGTCGGAACCTTCGGTGAAGAAACCGGAATGCAGGGTGCATTAAAGTTGATCCGTAAAAATAAAATTAACGCAAAGTATGCTTTAATCGGCGACCCTTCGGATTTAAATATTGTGAATGCGGCAAAAGGCTATGCGACAGTAGAAATGCGTATTCCGTTTAGCCGTGAAGAAGTTGAATACAAAAAAAGTAAAGCGTTGTCAGAATACACATCCACTCAGACAAAAGTTTTCTCAGGAAAAAGTGCACACTCATCTACACCTCACCTGGGGGAAAGTGCGGCGCTAAAACTTTTTGATTACTTGTCAAAAATGCCTGACAACGTAGTGATTGTTGAAATGGATGCGGGCACGCGCCAGAATATGATTCCCAACCAGGCGATGGTTGAACTGGATGTAGCCGCTTCGTTTCAGGATCCGGTGATCCGTAAAATTAATTTTCTCTATAACACGATGAACGATGTGCAAAACCAGATGAAACTGGTCATAGACAAGGTGTTTACGCCGGAGTATTCAACGATCAGTGTAGGGATTATCCGCACTTTTGATGATCATATTTTAATTGGCGGTTCTTGCCGTATTCTTCCTAATGTTAAACAGGAAGAGTATGAAAAATGGATGCAGATGATTTCACAGGCCTGCGCCCAGGTTGGCGCAGAATTCAGACTGCAGGATTATAAACGCCCGTTTCGTACAGATGAAAAATCTGTTCTGGTAAAAGGGGCGCTGGCAGAATTAGAAAAACTCGGGCAAAAAAGCCAGTGCACAAGTTTAGCTTCTACAAATGAAGCGAGTCTTTTTTCGCGCATCGGGATCGAGTGCATCTGTATCGGTGCGGGCAAAAGAGAAAACAATGTTCATACGCCCAATGAACATGTCGAAATCAAACATTTAGAATTAATGACGTCATTTTACCAAAAAATGATCGAAAGGTTTTGTTTATGAGCTTTATTGTAAGAGCGGTTAACAAAGACGATGTTGTGCAATTAACAGATTTAGCGAAGCAATTTAATTTATTAAATTTACCGGGTGATCGTAAGGTTATTGCAGAAAAAGTTGCCCGTAGTGAGGCCTCGTTCGCTGGGGATTTACCAAAACACAAATCAGAATATATCTTTGTGGTCGAAGATGTTGAAGAGCAGGCCGTTGTCGGCAGTTCTTTAATTATCGCAAAACATGGTTCAGACGAGGTGCCGCATTGTTATTTCAAAATTTTAAAGCGTGATCATTTTTCGCAGGATCTGGGGATTGGTTTTATCCATCAGGTGTTACGTTTTCAATTGGACACCGATGGACCTACCGAAATTGGCGGATTACTCGTTGATAAAGCTTACCGCCGGCGTCCCGAGCGCTTGGGTAAACAAATTTCCCTAAGCCGCTTTGTGTACATGGCTTTAAACCCTGAACGTTTTGAAAAGCGTGTGTTATGTGAATTAACACCACCGTTAACCGATGAAGGCCGCAGCGAGTTCTGGGAGGCTTTGGGCCGCAGATTTACCGGTCTTCCGTACCAAGAAGCCGATGCGCTGTCGCAAACGAACAAAGAATTTATCGAATCGTTATTTCCGGAAGAAGATATTTATTTAGCGTTATTGGATTCAAAAGCGCGTTTAGTGCTTGGCCGGGTGGGTGAAGCGACTAAACCTGCGCAACATTTACTGGAAAGCATCGGCTTTCAGTACCTAGACGAAGTTGACCCCTTTGACGGTGGTCCGCACTACGGTTGCGAAACAGAAAAAATCTTACCGATTAAGATGGGTAAGAAGTTGCGCGTGACTGAAGGCAAAGAGGCCTCATATAAAACCATGGGTTTAGTGGGCTTTGGCAGTGATGACTTCAAATGTATGTTAACAGGCTATGATATCCAGGATGGTAATGTGGCCGTACCTGCAAAAACGCGTGATCGTTTAAAATTAGATTTAGATCAAGAGGTGTGGGTATCACCTTTTGAATTCGGGAAGAAGGCGTAAGATATGCAATACAAAACCACTCCATTTTTAGGTGATTTTATTAATGGCCAATTTATCAAAGGATCCAAATCCGACGGCCAGTTTAAAGATATTTCTCCGGCCGATTTAACTGATGAAATCACAACAGTCAGCTACAGCTTAGATCATGTTGAGCAAGCGATTGCGGCGGCAAAAAAAGCTTATCTTCCCTGGGCAAGATTGTCTTTGGATGAACGCAAAAAATATGTCTTACGCTTAAAAGAATTATTTGTGGCGCACGAAGCAGAAATGGCCGAAGCCATTGCCCGTGATACCGGAAAAGCATTATGGGATGCGACGAGCGAAGCCAAGGCGTTATCGGCTAAAATTGATGTAACTATCAATGAATCGTTGAAGCTTGTGCAGGAAGAACATATTCCGAACGCTTTACCGCAGGTTGAAGGGGTAATCCGTTTTAAATCTCGCGGCGTAATGGCTGTCATCGGGCCATTTAATTTTCCGGCGCATTTACCGAATGGCCATATTATTCCGGGATTACTTACCGGTAACACCATAGTTTTTAAACCGTCAGAGCAAACACCGTACGTAGGACAACTGTATTCGGCACTTTTTGAAAAAGCGCAGTTTCCGGCAGGCGTGTACAATATGATTCACGGTGAAGCTGAGACTGGCCGCAGACTTGTGGCGCATGAAGCGGTGGACGGTATTTTATTTACCGGTTCATACGAAGTCGGGCTTAAAATTAAACAAGAAACCTTAAACCACTACTGGAAAATCTTAGCCCTTGAAATGGGCGGTAAGAATACCACAGTGGTATGGGATGATGCTGATATGGATAAAGCGGTTTACGAAACAATCGTCGGCGCTTACATGTCAACCGGTCAGCGCTGCTCAGGCACATCGCGTGTGATTTTACACGATAAGATTGCTGACGAATTTACCGACCGTTTTTACAAGACAGCTAAAAAATTAACAATTGGTCACTGGTCAAAAAATCCTTTTATGGGCCCGTTGATCAACGGTGGTGCGGTTGAAAAATATATCCGCTTCCAAGAGATGGCAAACCGTGAAAACTGTGAAAACCTAATGCGCGGTAAAGCCTTAGATTTAGAATACAAAGGCCACTATGTGACTCCGAGTATTCATTTGGTTAAATCATTTGATAAAAATTCGGTTTACCAGAAAACAGAAATTTTTGGCCCGAATGTGGCTATTTACCGTTCAAGTGATTTTGAAAACACAATGGATATCGTGAATTCAACGGGTTACGGATTAGCGATGGCGCTATTTACTAAAAATAAAGAGCTTTATAATGAAGCGATCTTAAAAGCGCGCGTGGGTCTTTTAAACTGGAACCGCACAACCAATGGTGCAAGTTCACGTTTACCGTTCGGCGGAATGGGTAAATCAGGTAATGACAGACCATCTGCACACTTCGCGGTTCAGTACACCACGGTGCCGTTAGCAAGTTTAGAAGATCCGACCCCACTTGATAAAACCAAGCTACTTCCTGGAGTAACTCTTGAGTAAAAAAATGAAGACGATACTATCTGCAGCGACATTCTTTGCCGTTTCTGTTTTTATTGCTTTGGCTTTTTTCGGATTTCAGTTTTTAAAAACCGGTTACAGCAGTGATAAAACTGAAGTTTTATTTGATGTAAACCCGGGGCAGGGTATGCAAACCGTGGCGCTTAACTTAGAAAGTGCCAAACTGATCAAGAATGCCAAATTATTTCAGTGGTATTCGCGCTACCGCGGCATGAACCCCAAATTAAAGCGTGGTGAATACGCTTTAAACGCCGCCATGACTCCGGATGAAATTTTAGCGGTGATAACTTCCGGAAAAAGTGTAGCGCGTAATTTCACGGTGGCCGAAGGTCTGAATATGTGGGATATCGCCGAGCTGTTAGAAAAGAACAACTACGGCACCAAACAAGAAGCATTAGCACTTTTTCGCGACCGTGATTTTATTCAGTCGTTACTTGGCGAAAACCTGGATTCACTGGAGGGTTATTTATTTCCAGAGACCTATAAAGTTACAAAATTTGACACGCAAAAAGATATCGTTACCCAAATGGTGCGACGATTTTTAACGGTGTACGCCGAGATCCAGCCTGAGTTGATGGTTTTTAACCAGAATTTTCCACAGCGTAAGTGGACCCGTAATCAACTGGTTACATTTGCAAGTATCGTCGAAAAAGAAACTGGTGCCAAACACGAACGTCCTTTGGTTTCATCGGTGTTTCATAATCGTTTGGATAAAGGCATGCGTTTGCAGACCGACCCGACGGTGTTGTATGGGCTTGCATTAGTGCGCGGAGCGATGCCAAAAAACATTACCCGCACAGATTTGCTGACACCGACCAAGCATAATACGTACACGATCTACGGTCTTCCACCGACGCCGATTTCTAATCCGGGTAAAGAGGCATTGCTGGCTTCATTAAAGCCACAGACTTCGAAGTTTCTTTATTTCGTAAGTCATAACGATGGTACGCATAAGTTTTCAGAAAGTTTAGAAGCCCACAATGCTGCAGTAAAAACATTTCAGATTGACCCGAAAGCACGTCAGGGCAAATCTTGGCGTGATTTAAATAAAAAGACGACGAATAACTAATGCTTAAAATATTTTTTGCTTTGGCAGTGTTGGGTGTTTCTTCTTACTTTTTGTTCTTTAAACACAAAGGGCCGCCTAAAGATGTGACGGCGGCCAAAGAAGTGATTGCTCCTTACGAACCATTACCTGAAGACCAAGAGCCAAGTGAAATTCAGAACGTGCCGCTTTACCATGTAACAATGGAAACTGCTTCGGCCACTGTGACCCCGCCAAGTATGGATGATCTGGCAGACGCGGTTAAAGAGCTTGAAGCTTCAGAAAAAAAGAGATAATCAGGGTGCCGCTTCTACATACGGAACAAAAGAATCTAAGTCCGAATTATACTGAAATACATTTAAACGGGAATTGCCATTTTTATCTGCGGTCGGTGCGACGATATCCATCTGGCCATCGGCATTTATATCAACTAAGCCCAGGTTCATCGAATTTGAATTTACCATTAAGTATGCTTCAGCATCGTCGTTCAACGGAAAGCGCTGTTTGAACACCTGATTATTACTTACGGGATCCTTAGCATAGATTTCGATTTCAATGCCTGAATTGGTTTTGATTTTAAAAATGACAAATGACTTTTGCTGATATTGCGCAAAGGCTTTAGCCAGGATTTTACGTTCTTCCGTGCTCGGGGTAAAAATACGGCGCACCGAGGTCATGGATGAACCAATTGCAAAAACTAAGGCAACAACTAAGGCGCTGATTAATAACGGGATCGAGATGGATTTTTCGTTTTCAACGGCCTGATTCATAGCTATTATTTTGTTCTATAAGCCTTAGGGGGTCAAATGACGTCACCAGAATTCTACGAACTCGTCCAAAGTCGTAAGTCTATCCGCAAATTCAAAAAAGACCCCGTGCCACGCGATGTTTTAGAGAGAATATTTCAGCAGGCCGCATTTCATGCACCTTCGGGAAAAAACCGGCAGAACTGGCGCTTCTTTGTCGTACAGGGCAAAAAACGTGATGAGTATTTAACGTATTCGCAAAAGTCATGGTTAGGTATTAAAGATATTCTGCAAAAACGCCTAAAGCCATCTTTGTATGATTTCACAGAGCGTTTTTTTTACACCTTAGGCGACGCGCCGGTTTTAGTTTTTGCGTATTCGCACAATGACAATGAAGAGCGATACCACACCAGCATCGGCAGTGTGTACATGGCCGTGCAGAATATCAATCTGGCCTGTCAGGCTGAAGGATTAGGCTGCTGCACGATGGGAGCGCCGCTGGAAATTAAAGAAGACGTCGACAAATTTTTAGGTGTCACCGAGTTGCCAGAATATAAAAAAGGTGAGCTTGAACTTCTTTGCGGCATCGTGATCGGTTATCCTGACCACAACCCGCCAAAAGCGCCACGCCAGTTAGAAAACCGCGTGACGTGGCTTGAGTAATTATAAAATAAAATTCCAAACTAACTGTAGTTGCATCAGCGTTTCGTCATGAAAGCCATTTTCTAGCGCGAACTGCACATCGTAATTTTTTTTCAGTGTGTAGTTTAGTTTACTGCGATAGCGAAGAAAATCTGCATGATCAGCTTGTGTGAAGTAGGTCACATTCAATGAAAAGCCCAGAGCCGGGGTTAAGCGGCTGACAAACAGCACTTCGGGGCCAAGACTGTTTAAGTTTTTCTGCCAGTGGCGTACCGTCATCAGGTAGGCAATACGCGAGCGTGCAAAAAGTGCAAGATCATAACTGTAACCACCAGAAGCTTCGACATCGCCGGCAAAAGTGTCGGCAGTAAAATTATCCATGGCATTTACCAGTTCTGCGCGAAACTTCCAGGAAAAATTTTTATCCAGCTGGGTAACCGGGTTTAAATTGACCAGATTTAAAAAAGTTAATTTGTGGATATGAAATTTTTTATCATGGCTGTCACTGGTGATCGCGCGGGCTTCGATCGAAGCCATTTCATTCTGACTGAACGGCACCGTGCCGAAATCCTGTTGTTCTAAATCATGTAAGGCATGACGAAACTTCAGTGATGTATAAGTCACATCCTGGTTTTTATAATTTGCCTGTCCCATGCCAAAGTACAAAGCTGATGAATCATGACTGTCTTCAGGTGGCTCCGGTTTATTGTTGGCATCAGCTCCGGCAACGATACCCATGGCCGCACGTTTTAAAAACAGCTGGTATTTCTGTTCATCATAATCTTTATCGGAAGTAAAAGCGCGCAAAGAATAAAACTTCATGGCAGTTTCATAGACCTGAGCTTTTTCCAGTTTGTTTAACTCATAGTCGTCAGGAATATTGAGATCGGTTACCGCTGCATCGAGTGCTTTTTTTTGTAAGACACCCAGTTGGCCAAAAGATTCCAGATAATCTGTTTTCAGGGATTTTTTGTATTTACGTCCGGTCAGCGGGGTAAACGGGAGAGTCGTTAATTTTTTTACGGTATCAATCGGGATCGTGAAATACTGAAATTCCTGCGACAGTTTTAAATCTGGGCGCACAACTTCCAAAGTTTTTAAAATCTGGTACGAGCAGTTGTCGCTGAAAAAATAATACGGAGCACGCGCGTTTTCCATTTCGATTAAGTGGTTAACGAGAAAGTCAGTCTCTTCCGGAGAAAAGTTTAGTTCATACTCCCAGATATCGCGGCCTTCGAGATTGATATACTCGCGGATTTTCTGGTGATACGGAAGCATGGTAAAGCGGCCATTGTACATACCAAACAAACCTTTAAGTGCGTAAAACACACCTTCACTGGCATCCGCATCGGCAGCGTAATTAACGCCGTAATCGATCAGATCTTTGTTTTTGGCATTTTCGGGATTAATTATCTTTAAAAAAGTATGTCCAAAACTGGAAGAGGCGTTTCCCATATCGCTGGCTGCAAAAATCAGTGAAACAGCTTGCACATTGAGCTGTCTTTTCCAGGCTTGGCGTTCTTCGCAGGGCAGTCGGTCCTGCGGGTCGGTTTGTAAAACCGCGTTTAACCACTGCGCCCGCGCAAGATAACGGCACTGTAATTTTTGGTCATTATCGCCGTAGAGCAGGCGGATGGTTGTAAATAGTTCTTTTTCAGGCGAGCTTGCACCGTTGGCATCAAGAAATAATCCTTCGGTAAATGGTGAGCTGTAGGAAAAGTATTTTTTTTCGTAGTGGCCAAGAGCCAACCAGCGCGGATCGAGCCAGAGTTTGTCCTGCTGGGCCTTTTGCAGATAGTTTTCTAACCGCGAGACTTTGTCAGAAACAGAAAAGCCCCACGCAGGTGAGGCTTTCACTGATAGTAAAATTATAAAAACTAAATTACGAACCGTGGCATGCATCTGCTACTGAAGCAGACTTCATGTTGTTTACAAAGTCAACTGCAGATGTTTTTGCACTCGGAACGATCGTTGCAAAGCTCGATTGTGCTTTAGCATTGAAAGCAGAAATTTGGTTTTCTGAAGCGCAGCCGTTTAATGCAGCTAGTGTTGATAATTTTTCGCCATGACCTTGAGCCATTTCACGCGTTAATTCAGCTTGGTTAACTTCTACGAAGTACTGAATTTGTTTGTCGTTCTGAACGATACCGCTGGCATTACAGTTTGATGTACCGAAAGTGATACCAAATGTTTGCGAACCGAAAGACGCATTTGTCGTCGCTGCAAATAATTGCAATAATTTCGAGTTCTTGGTGATGATCATGCTACCTAAACCGCAACCGGCATCGCCAGCAGCCATAGCCATTGAACCCATGAAAAATACAGTAATAAACGCCTTCAACATATTAACCTCCGTTGAATAAAAATTGGTTATCACTAATGATCAATTAAGATTTATTTATAGCCAATGAAAATGTCGGTAGTGAGCTGGACCATAGGCCTGTTGTTACAGGCCCAGTAAAAATTTAAAGTCTTCGGCGCTGAGTTGACCACTGCCGTTCATCACTTTTTCAAATGACTCAGAGTCTGAAAATAGCGCGTCGAAATAAGATTTTTTCTTAAGTTTTAAGATCTCGATCTTTTCTTCGACCGAATCTTTCATCAACAGACGGTAGACTTGGACATCATTTTTTTGCCCCAGTCGGTGCGAACGGTCGGTAGCCTGATTTTCTACGGCCGGGTTCCACCACGGTTCGATATGGTAGACGACCGAGGCTTTGGTTAAATTTAAGCCCACGCCGCCGGTTTTTAGCGTCATCAGCAGAACTTTCGGGGTTTCTGAATTCTGAAACGATTCTAAAATTTCACGGCGTGCTTTATTAGCAACACTGCCATGTAAAGTGTAGAACGGGATTTTATCGGCAGTAAATAAATTCGATATTTTTTCAAGGGTCGCTAAAAACTGGGTAAAAATTAAGACACTCTTGCCTTCTTCGATATGTTCTTTTACGCATTCGAGAATATGCGCAATCTTCGGCGGGCTTTCAGTGAACTTAACCTGTGGTATGCCACTTGGGTCTGAACAGGCTTGACGTAAACGTAAGAGTGCAGTTAACATCGCCAGCTGTGATGACGTCTGTCCTTTTTCGCTGATGATCTGATTAACCTGATCGTTATGCGAAATCGCAAGTTTTTTATAGATCTCGATCTGCTTTTCGCTGAAATCAAAACGGATAGACTCTTCCAGTTTTTTCGGAAGATTAAGATTAACCGAATCTTTGGTGCGCCGTAAAACAATCGGACGCATTTTTAATTTTAAAAACTGTACATCCTGCGGATCGATGGTCTTTCCAGGTCCGAATTGCTCCTGAAATATTTTATAACTTCCCATCGAGCCTGGCAGAACTAAATCCGTCAGCGAAAAGAAATCCATAAAGTTATTTTCAAGCGGTGTACCTGAAAGGGCTAACTTAAATCTGGCCTTTAACAGCCGTGACGACGATGTTCTTTTTGAAGACAGATTTTTCAGGTTCTGGGCCTCGTCAAAAACGATCACATCCCATAACACGTTGGCAAAAAAATCTTCGTGTTCGGTTAATAGCCCGTAAGTGGCGATAATAACCCTATGCTCTTTGCCGGCTTTTTCTAGAAGCTCTTTTTTCTTGGCGCCGCTGAAAATTTCGACCTGTAGATCCGGCGTAAACTTACGCGCTTCTGATTCCCAGTTAAAACAAAGCGACGTCGGTACCACCACCAGTGACCAAGAGATATTGGCTTTACGGTGTTCGTCTAAAAAGGCCAGCACCTGTAAGGTTTTTCCGAGACCCATATCGTCGGCTAAGATTCCGCCCAGGTTAAGTTTATATAAATCATGTATCCACTGGGTTCCGACGACTTGGTGTTCTTTTAAGATGCTTTTTAAGCTGTCTGAAACCTGTAATTTGGTTTCGGATTTACCTAGGTTTTTGTAAAAGTTGTGAATTTCATTCCAGTACGGGTGATCAGAAACAATATTCGTGCCTGTTTCGGCCAGCGCCAGCAGCTCTAAGATCTGTGATTTCGGTAAACGCACGAATTCTTTTTCGCCGCGCTGACTCTTGTTAATGGTGTCGTTCTTAATTCGTTCCCAGAATTTTTCTAGGGCGGCAAATTTCGGAATTGAATTCGGATCAATTAAAAACGGGCGGCCTTTATAGAACATGATGCCGCTTAACGTCTGCGTACCTTTGCCGGAGAAATTAACATCTTCCAGATTTACTTCAATACCCTTAAAAAATAATTTCGGACTTAACTCAAACCAGTCAGTTTTTGAATTCTGTACGGTAATTTCAGATTTAAAATCTTCTTCACCCAGCTTTTCCAGTGATTTGGCATTGATATACACATCCCAGCCCTGTGCCGCCAAGTCTGACATTTTGTTGTACAGCAGCGGCAGGGTCTCATCGGAAATTCTGATTTTTCGGATATACTGGTTGGCCAGTTCTGCCTGCAGGTTAAAACCGGTGTAAATCGGTTCAAAGGCTTCGCTGGTTTTTAACGAGTCAGCCACAAGCTCCAGATATTTCGACGTTGATTTGGTGAACAGATCGCCTTTTGATTCAAACATCAGCGGTTCTAAGCACACGAGCAGTGATTCGGCGGTGAATTTATCGAACTCGGTCAGCTCGAGAATCTGGCCTTTTAACACTAAGTAGCGGGTGTTTACGCGCACGACTTTTAAAATTTCATTTAAAGCGAATTTAAAAAACGCATAAACTTTTTCTGACAAAAAGGCGCTGAGTTTACGTTCGAACGGGTTAATTTCCCCGAATTTATCCACAAGGATAGAGCGTTTAAACAAATCAAAAATATTATTTTCTAAAATTTCTAAGAACTGTTCGTCCGTTAAATTAAACTGACCGGTTGTCAGTGGCCGGTTTAAGACATGGCGGCAAGTTTCAACGATCATCAGACTTGCTACGCCCTGATGTTTTAATAGCCGTAAGTCATTATCACGTTTTAAACCTTTACGCTGTGACGCCAGGTCTTTTCTTTCGGCATCCGATAAATATGAAATACCATTGAGAGCCGTCTGCAATAACAGATCGGTGGTGAGCTGCGTATTGTGCACACGGTACACATCATCCTGAAAGGTAAATTCACTCCAAAGCGAATAGAACACACTTTCAAAACCGGGCTCCATGTAGTGCTGCAGGTTAATTCCGTATTTATCCGGTTTTACTGCAATCGGGTTCTGGGTAAACGAATAGTGAATATTGTGTTCGCTTAAAAAACTTTTGATCGCCGCAATGCTTGAATGGTTTTTGTAGATACGATCGGGGCCTGATTTTTCAAAATCAGGGCCTAAGTAACTAAAAGCAATATCATCACTGCGGCCGGCTTTTTCCAGAGGCACTGCAGTGAACAGTCCGGTCTCAAGATTAACGGTCGATGGGTAAAGATGAAGTTCATTTTTAGCTTCGGATGCGGCGCGATCCTGGGTAAGGGCGGCTCCGCCCAGGTACGGAAGATTTTTTTCTTCAATTGGCTTAATAAAATACTCGCCAAACATCGGTTTTTGCACATGGAGTTCAGAAATTTCTAAGCCGTATTTAATGCCGGCTACGTCCAAAGCCAGATAAACTTTAAAATTCGGAAATTTCTGGCGAAGAACAAATAGATTATCAATCATTTCCAGCAGGACAAAGCCGATCAGGTATTCATTTTGTTGGGCTTCAAAGCGGCCCAGAAACTTCATGAAATTTCTTAAACGCACGCGTTCTTTCGCCGTTTGAAAGGCGAATTGCTTTTCGATTAATACAGGATTCAGCTCACGCGCTAAGCTTACACCCAGATCGTAATTTCCGATCTGGTCCAACGACAGACGTGTTTCATTTTGTAAGTAAAAAGAAACAACATCAGTTAACTCCTGATAAGTGTTGCGGTTAAAGCTGTAATTTTTGCCTCTTAACAGATCCGAAATCATGCTGTGGCTGCGGGTGTCGAAAGATTCGTAAGAGCGGGATTTGGGAAGCGGAAATAACTCTAAGCCAAGAGTAGAAATCTGCTCTTGAATGGTTGTCAGGTACTGTTCGTTTAAAAACTGCGGCAACTGAATCACGGCAAAATCAAGCTGGCCTAACTGTGCCCGCTCTAGCCAGTGGTAATAAGGTTTTTTAATTGCCGCGATATCTTGATTCACACTTCTCCAATCCCGGTCTTTTCAACCGGGGAATTGAATATCCTAACAAGGACGGCAAATTTTAGCAATTTGTAGACGGAATAACTGACCTTTTTATAGTTGAATATAAGTTACACTTTTTTTGGTTTTTGTGTTATGACGCCGACGTTTAAAATAGCTATTCGTTTGAACAATGCTGTTCACGAAACCAATTCTGGGTATCAATGGCATCCCATTCCAGACTATCGTCGTTTAGATCCCACTTGCGGTACTGCACCTGAACATAGTGTGCAAGTTCATGTGCCAGTGAATCGTCAATACAGCGTTGGTGTCCGGCGTAATAGTTTTTGTCGTCATAAAGATAGATTTTGTTAAGATGAACAACATAGGCATTGGTAATCACATCCGGTCTAAATCCCCATTGTGGTTCGATATCATCCTGAAATTGTTTGAGTGAGGCTTCACTTGATAAAATAACCGCCGGCATGGGAATCTCTGAGTTAAAGCTTAAGTTTTTGTACTCTAAAATGCGCGTTAAAATAAACATGGTTGAGTACTTTGGCTTAACGGATTCGGCATTGGCAAATAGCGAACTGACCAGGATTAAAATGCATACAAAATTTTTCATGGGGCAAAGCCTAGTACAGCCTTGTTATTTATGCACGGTTATAAACCGCTTTTCGAGCTAATTTGTCTAATCCTTGACCGTAAAATTGATCCCGGGCATAACCATTTTTAAATGTCAGCGACCTCAACAAATACCAATAGTCTTAATAACTTAGGCGTAAGCCGTATTCACCCTTTAGATGCGCTAAAGAAAAACCCTTTCGTGCTGGCCCCTATGGCCGGCATTACTGACCATGCGTTCCGTAGTTTTATGAAAAAGCTCGACGCTTCGGTAGTCGTGACAGAGCTCGTTTCAGCGACAGGGATTGAGTATAAATCTGAACGCACCATGCAGTTAATGAGCTATGATGAAACCCAGCGCCCGATCGGCATTCAGCTATTTGGTGAAGATGCGGAAACAATTGCCAAAGGGGCACAGGTGGCCGAATCACTGGGTGCGGATTTCGTAGATCTTAACTTCGGCTGTCCGGTTCCTAAAGTTGTAAAAAAAGGTGCTGGCTCGGCCATGATGAAAGATCTTGTAACCATGCAAAAGGTTTTAAGTTCTTGTGTTAAGGCCGTAAAAATCCCGGTGACGATAAAAATCAGAACGGGCTGGGATCAGACCCAGCGTAATGCACTAGATGTGTGTAACTTAGCCCATGATGAAGGCATTACTTGGGTAGCGATTCACGGGCGTACCCGTGCCCAAGGTTATTCGGGACTGGCTGACTGGGATTTTATCGCCGATCTAAAAGCTAAAACAAAAATTCCTTTATTGGGGAACGGCGATATCTTAACCCCGCAGGCGGCAGTTAAGCGCCTTAAAGAAACTGGTTGTGATGGCGTGCTCATCGGTCGCGGTGCCCTTAAAAACCCACTGATTTTTGCTGATGCCTTAAGCTTATGGAAGAATGAACCCGTGCGTTCGGACCTTAAACGCAATTATCACGGTATATTTCAGGACCTGCATGTGGCTTTACAGTCACACTGTTCAGAGCATATCATGAATATCCAGCTTAAAAAGTTTGCTTCTTGGTTTTCGACTGGATATCCAGGGGCGGCTCAGTTTAGAAAAGACATTTTCCAGCTTAAGAGCAATGACGAAGTTCTGACTTGCGCATTAGGCTTTTTTCGGTCAATTTCAGACTTCGAGCAAGAAGATACGTCGCATGAGGAATTCCTTATGGGTGGCCACGGGTAACGTTAATCCCGCGCAAGCCGTTAAGCTCGCTTAATTTTATTTTATAACAACGTAAGGAAACACATGGTTCAAGATCCAAAGAAAATTAGAAATATCGCGATTATCGCGCACGTCGACCACGGTAAAACTACACTGGTTGACCACTTAATCAAACAAGCGGGTACATTCCGTGAAAATCAAGCCGTTGAAGAACGTCTGATGGATTCTATGGATCTTGAAAAAGAACGTGGTATCACGATCGCTGCAAAAAATGCGTCGTTCACTTACAAAGATATTAAAATCAATATCGTAGATACTCCGGGCCATAGTGACTTCGGTGGAGAAGTTGAGCGCGTGCTTAACATGGTTGATGGCGCGATCTTACTTTGCGATGCCTCTGAAGGTCCACTTCCGCAAACTCGTTTCGTTTTGAAAAAAGCGTTAGAGCAAAATTTAAAAGTAATGGTTTGTATCAACAAGATCGACCGTCCTGACTCTCGTATCCAAGAAGTTCACAACGAAATCTTCGACTTATTCATCGATTTAGATGCCAACGAAGAACAATGTGACTTCCACACCATCTATACGATTGCCCGTGAAGGTATGGCGACTCTTGATCCAAACGTTAAGACAAACTCGTTAGAGTGCTTATACGATGCTATCGTTAACTTAGTTCCGCCTCCAAAAATCAAAGAAGATGAACCGTTACAAATCATGGTTTCTAACATTGGTTACAATGAGTACGTTGGTCGTTTAGCGATCGGCCGTGTTCGCGCTGGTACAATCAAAGTCGGTGACGATGTGATGTGCGTTCAAGAAAACGGTCAGAAGAAAGTTAAAGTTTCGGCGTTATTCTCTTACCACGTAAATTCGCAGATTCCGGTTCAGGAAATCGGCGCCGGTGATATCGCTATCGTTGCGGGTCTTGAAGACTTCACGATTGGTGACACCATCACGTCAGCGGTTGATCCTCGCCCTATGCCACGTATTAAAGTTGATGAGCCTACAGTTGGTATGATCTTCTCTGTCAACAACGGCCCATTTGCCGGCATGGAAGGTAAAAACGTTACTTCACGTAAAATCTTAGAGCGTTTAGAAAAAGAATTACTACACAACGTTGCTTTACGTTTAGAAAAGACAAACGCGACAGATGCTTTCAAAGTTGTTGGCCGTGGTGAGTTACAATTAGGTGTATTGATTGAACAAATGCGCCGCGAAGGTTTCGAATTATTAGTTTCTAAACCAACAGTTGTCTTTAAAGAAGAAAACGGCAAAAAGCTTGAACCAATGGAGCACGCGGTAATCGATATCGAAGATGCTTTCGTAGGGGCTGTTACTGAAAAACTGGGTATGCGTAAGGGTGTAATGACGAACATGGTTCAAAAAGGTTCGGGCCGTACACGTTTAGAATTCCGTATTCCTTCACGTGGTTTAATCGGTTACAGATCTGAATTCTTAACTGATACTCGCGGTACAGGTTTATTAAATACGAATTTCGATGGTTGGGATGACTACCGCGGAGAGATCACTTCTCGTCTTAACGGCGCGATGATCGCTGACCGTAAAGGTGTTACCACAGCTTATGCGATCTGGTTTAAACAAGAGCGCGGCGTGATGTTCGTACAACCTGGTCAGGATGTTTACGAAGGTATGATCGTTGGTGAAAACGCTAAAGATAACGACATGATCGTTAATATCTGCGAAGAGAAAAAATTAACGAACGTGCGTGCATCGGGTGCCGATGAAGCAATCCGTTTAATCCCGGTTAAACCGATGACGTTAGAAAAAGCGATGGAATGGATTAAAGATTCTGAGCTTATCGAAGTTACTCCGAAAAACATCCGTTTACGTTGTCGTGAATTAGATCCGCACAAACGTCCAAAACCACCTAAGAATAAAGATTAGTCTTAAACTAAACCCGGCGTAACAGCCGGGTTTTTTATTTTTATCTGTTGCAGCGTTCAGCGCAGACTGCGGGAGTGTAGTTTTCTGAACAGCGGTCGATGCAGTATAAAAGTGCTTTTGATACACAGTTGGGGTTTTGTTGTTTAAACGAGGGCCAGTATTTATCCATGCAGTTTGCCGGGGTGAAGTTATTTTCACAGGCTTCGACCAGCGTTTTTAAGCCATTGATTTTCTCCTGGCACTGGTTGCCAGAAGTACCATCGTTACAGGTGACAGTTGTTCTGGTGTTGGCAAAGATGGTTGCGCTTTCGCCGGCAGATAAATGCAATTCGGCGGCAAATGTATTTGCTGAAAATAGTAGAGCTATTGCTAAAAAAGATTTCATTTTTATCCCTTTGCTAAGACGTCATTAAACTAAGCACGGTAAGTTAAGCAAAAATCCAATAGAAGATAAAGCTAAGCTGCGTTGCTGTCGGGTTGACCCGGACGGCACGACTTAGGTAGGGGCTATATTTGTTGTTAGGTTTATCCACTGCTATGATGCTTGCATGTCTTTAGCACTCAACGCGATTAACCTAAAAAAGACCTACGATGGTATTCCGGTCGTAAACGGCATTTCTTTTGATATTAAGCCCGGCGAATGTGTCGGAATTCTTGGTCCTAACGGTGCTGGTAAAAGTACAACCATCAAAATGATTTACGGGCAGGTGCTTCCGACTTCGGGAGAATTGCTGGTGTTGGGCTTAAATACCAAAAACGATATTACCCAAATCCGTTCACGCATCGGCGTCGTCCCACAAGATGACTGCTTAGATACCGATTTTTCGGCGATTGAAAATTTATTACTTTTTGGCCGCTACCATAATATGGACAGCGATCTGGCCCAGGCACAGGCTGAACATTTACTGGCTGAGATGAAGTTGGCTGAATTTAAGCATAAACGGGTCGAAGCCTTAAGCGGTGGGATGAAACGTCGTCTGGCGATTGCCCGGGCGTTAATTCATAAACCGCAATTCATTCTGATGGATGAGCCGACCACGGGCTTAGATCCGCAGGCGCGGTTATGGATCTGGAATTATTTTGAACGCTTAAAAGCCAATAACACCACTCTGGTTTTAACAACTCACTACATGGAAGAAGCCGAGCGTTTATGTGACCGCATTATCATGATCGATCATGGCGTAATTTTAGACCAGGGTACTGCTAAAGAACTGATCGAAAAACATGTGGGTGCTGAAGTGATCGAGCTTGAAGTGGGCAGCGAAAAGGGTTACTGGCTTAACCGCGTCGAACAAGCCGGACTCCGTTACCAGGAGTACGAAGAAAATTTATTTATCTTTTTTCAGACGGTTGAAGAGAAACAAAAATTTATCAACCATGTGCAGAACACGCATTATTATGTCCGTGCGGCCAACTTAAACGATGTATTTTTAAAACTGGCCGGATATCAGATCCGAGAAAAGAGCTAAACGATGTATAATGTTTGGCTGCGCAATTTTCTATTCTTCAGAAAAACTTTTATTGTCTCACTTTTCTGGACTACCTTAGAACCGTTGATGTTTCTGGGCGCATTCGGTTTTGGCTTTGGGCATTATATTGCCTCGATCGAAGGTATGTCGTTTCTGCAATTTTACTTTGCCGGACTCTTGTGTACGACGGCGATGATGGTGGCCTACTTCGAATCAACATATCCGAACTACACAAAACTGACGCACCAGAAAACCTACGATGCCATGTTGCTGACACCGGTTTCGACCAAGCAGATCTTTTTCGGTGAAATGCTGTGGGCTGCAACCAAGGGTTTTTTAGGCGTACTGGGAGTGTTTTTAATATCTTCGCTGTTTGGTTTATTTAACCCGAAGTTTTTTGTGATCGCGCCGGTATTGTTTTTACTGAGCCTGGTGTTTGCTTCGTTCGGGATGATTATGATCGCAATTGCTAAAAACTACGATAGCTTTGTGTTTTCGACTTCAGGAGTGATTGTTCCCCTGTCAATGATCAGCGGTACGTATTTTTCTTTAGATGAAATCCCGTACTATATGAAAACGATTGCATATATTTTTCCGCTGGCACACGCGGTAAGTCTGGTGCGATCGGTGCTGTATAAAACAATCGGTTTACTGGATTTAGTGCATATCGCCGTTTTGTTACTGTACGTCGTATTGTTCAGCGTGATCGGCTTACACTTATTTAAGAAAAAATTAGTTAATTAGTTTTCGCTTGGCTGTGCGGTTTCTTCCTCAAGAACGGGCGCTGCTTCGGCCGAACGTGCATCAACTGGCGGCAGAGCCGTGGCAGCTGCCGCAGCTTCTGAGCCTTCATCAATCATGGCATTTAATTCATCAGAACTTAAAGCGGTCGGATCAGTATCGATTTCCTGGTGTCCGGCCGTTAAAAAATACTCGAGTTTTCCCATAGCCATAAAATAGTCATCATCACTGAGCATTTTGTAGCGGTGCATATCGCGCACGATACCAGAAATTCTTTTGCGTGCAAATTTTGTTAGATCTTTGCGGTAGTAACTTTTTGAATATTTTTCTGGGTTAGGTAATACCATAGCTAAGAAAGCAGATTCAACCACGTCTAATTCAGAAGGGTGCTTTTTAAAGTAGTATTTTGCAGCTTGTTTGATGCCGTAAATATCTTTACCGAACTGCACAACATTCAGATAGCGTTCGAGGATTTCTTTTTTGCTCAGGGTTTTTTCCAACTTAATGGTGATCAGTGCTTCTAAACCTTTGCGCACGAAGGTTTTATCTTTGTACAGAAACAGATTTTTAGCCAGCTGCTGCGAGATTGTCGAGCCACCGCAGGTGATTTTGTGGGTCTCTTTAAGCTTTTCGTAACAGCGGGTAAGGCCTTCTTCATCAAAACCCCGGTGCGAATAAAAGGCCGAATCTTCGGTTAATATAATCGCGCGCTGTAAATGAGTAGAAATTTTTTTTAGCGGCACATATGTTGTTTTATCGCTCGGACACAGGTCTATACCGTACATCGATGTTTTAAAACAGCCTTTGATGGTTTGTTCAGAGGGGATCTGCAGATAAACATAACCCGCCGCTGATGCCGCTACCATCACTACAAAAAGAAAACTATATAACAAAAATTTCATGTAATTTATTACTACGGATTAGTTTAAATAACCGTGGTCTTTCATCCATCGTACACTATTTTCGATGGCAATATCAGACGGTCTCGGACTAAAGCCAAGTTCTTTTTTGGCCTTATCACAGCTAAACCAGTGGTACATTGAAGCGGTATAGGCATTTTCAACTGATAAACCGGAGCCGGTTAAATCACCGATTTTACCGATCAGTTTTAACAGCGGAAACGGCATAAAAATTTTCGGCGGACGAACACCTGCAAAGCCGGCGATTTTTGTAAATAAATCTTTGATAGTCATATTTTCAGAGCACAGCAAATAGCGCTCTCCGTTACGACCTTTAACGGTGGCCTGTAAGATTCCTTCGACGACATCTTCTGCCGCGACGACATTCACTCCGCCACCGGTGTAGAACGGAAACTGTCCGCGCGCGACCTTAACCTGCGTTTTACGGCTGCCTTTTTTGGCGTCGCCGAAACCATAGATGGTGCTCGGGTTTACACTTACGGCGTGAATTAAATTTTTCCGTGCGGCAGCTGTAACGATTTTTTCGGCGGCATGTTTGGTTTCAAAATAACCTAAATTCAGATCGTGAATGGTGTACGGCGATTCTTCTGTTAACACCACCGGTTTAAAGCTGGCGCCAACCGCGACCACCGAAGAAAGATTTAATAATTTAGCCTGCTGTTGCTCAGCTAACACGTCGACAACGTTTTGCGTGCCGCCGATGTTTACTTTGTCCATGAGCGGGCGATCAGCGGTTTTGTAGGCGATCACACCGGCCAGGTGAAAAACATAGTCTTTGTTTTTAAACGCAGTTTGTAACGAAGCTTTGTCGGTTACATCGCCGTACTCGTATTTAAGTTTAAGATGCTCGATTTCACTTAAATCGCTGCTTTTGCGCACCAGTGCGGTTACGTCATGCCCTTCTTCTAACAGGCGTTTACATAACCATGATCCTAAAAATCCGTTAGCTCCGGTAATGATGGCTTTCATTCTTTGGTCTCCAGGTGTGCAAGATGTATTCGGTAAACAATTTTTTTGGCCAGCCGGCCAGTCAACCAGCCGATCAGCAAGCCCAGCAGCGCGCCAGCTAAAACATCTGAAGGGTAATGAACCCCATTATACATGCGCGAATATCCGGTCAGTACAGCGAAAGCGAAGAAAACTGCTTTACCTTGCGGAAAAAACTGCGCGGTATAGGTGGCAAAGGTGAACATGTTAGATGTGTGGTTGGAAAAAAAGCTATGACCTTCGCCGGCCGGACTTTTTTGCGTTACACCGAGTTCGGCCTGGGTAAACGGACGCGGGCGGTTAAAATAATCTTTGATGTTTTTACCGGTAAAATCGCTGACAGCAAGGCCTAAAAGTAAAAAGATAAAATAACTAACGCCGGACCTGCGAAAATTTTTGATAAAGTAAAAAAGCAGAATTAAGACTGCGGGAATAATGAACCACTTCACTTTGTGAAGGTCGGTATAAAACGGAAAAAAGCTATCAAACGTAGAATTCGATGCTGTTTGGTTAATCCAGTACAAAATCGATTTTTCTAAATTTGATAGCCATTCAATCATGTCTTAAAGACTACATGAATTTATTAGATGATGCATTCCTTAATTTTTTCTAAAGTGATTTTACCGTTAGAGGCGATTTTGATAGCCTCTTCGATAGACTTAGCTTTACCCAGTCTTAAAGTCTTGATTAACTCAGCTTTAAACTGTTTAGCAGCTTCATTGTAATCAGACATTTCAGTTACTTTTTCTAAAACTTCGACGTTTTCCTTAGTTAAAGTGTATTTAGAAGCTTCGCTTAGGATTTTTAAATCTGTTGCAGCTTTAAATTTTTGTTCCGGCGTGCCGGTTTTAGAAATGCTGATTAATTGAGTGACTTTATCTAAGACTTCCGGGCGGGTAGAGGCTAGTGATTCTAAGTTTGTCGAGTCAACACCACCGATTTTGGCCGTAGCATCTGCTAATAGCTTTACTAACGCCGCTTTGATCGGAGCACTTACTTTTCCTTTTCTGGCAGCTTCCATATACTCTTTAGTTTCTTTACGCTCGATATTTACACGGCGTGCTTGCTCTAAAGTTAATGGCTTAGTTGCCTCTCTGGCTTTTACCTGAGCTAAAGCAATATTTGAAACAACTAAGATTGTTAAGATAACTAGTTTTTTCATAAAAAGTCTCCGTTTATAATTCTTCGTTAAAAGTTATTTTCAATTTCAATGCCTGCTTAAATCGTTTTTAACCGGTTTGCAGGCGGTTTTTTCTCATCCTGAGACAGTTAAAACACCAATCGCGGCGTCTGTGTAAAGGGCTTAGACAATTCTGTTAGCCTCCGGTTTGGTGCGGTTTAGCGCCCTGTCTTTGCTGTGGAGCCAAAGATCGGTGCTTTAAAAAGTTATTTAACTGTGACATATCGATCTCTAGGCGGTCAGTTAATTTTACTTTCATCATCAGATAGCGGTTAACTTCGATTTCCAGGGCCTCTAAACCGTTGGCCACGGCCAGAACCGTCTGCACTTCTGTTGGTAGGTTTTCAGCACCCACAAGTTCGGCCATTTGTTTAAAGCCACCAAGCACGATTGTGTTAGACTTAAATAATCTTTCTTTTGCCGCGATCATATCGTCAAATTTTAAATTTTTCTGTTTGATCAGCGCCATGAAGTTTTTGAAGTTCATTTCAAATTCTTGCATGCGGATCACATTTAACTCTTTGGTTAAAGCGTTTAAACTTACTTCAAGCGTTAAAACATTTTTTAGCAATTTCGCATTTTTCACCCATTGTTGCGGTGTTTTTAAGTGCGACTCGCGTACCAGTTTTAACTTTTCGCGGGCCGGTAATAATAGTCTTTCAGAAAATTCATCCAGGTTCGTGATCTCTTCAGCCGGCACATCCTTCATAAAGCGGAATAACCATTTGTATCTTTGTTTTAAGCGCTGGGCTGAGGCCTCAGATGAAACCTGCGGAATCACGTTTCGTCTTTCGATTGAACGCGCATGCACATCATACAAGTGATCTGACCATCTTTTCGAAGTGCTTTTTTCATTCAATAAAACGGTTTTTAAGATGTTGTAATACACTTCAAACTCAAAGCGTAAGTTATCACCAACATTTTTATCCAGGTAGTAACTGCCGTTAAAAGTCGCGTCGATAGCCCTATCATACCATTTTTTATGGTCGTTGATCTGGCGGTCAGCATCTTCTACGACTTTGCTATAGCGTTCATCTAATTTTTTTAACTGAGTTTGTAAGCTAGGTAAAATACTTGTTACCCACCAGCGGTCAAAACCCTGACCTTTATCCATTTTATCGAAATCACGCCAGTTACCTAATAAATGGCCGTACATACGCGACATAATAAAGCGAGTCGGATTTTCATACGTTTTACCGCCGTACTCGATCGTCCAGTTGTGCATTGAATCTGACTTAACGTTTTTCATGATCCAGGTGTCTTTACAGAATTTAAGTTCGCCTGTGTAGCTGGTAAGACGGGGCGCTAAGAAGTTGATTCCAGAGAAAGTGCCTTCTTCGATTTTGGCCTGGCTGTCGCCGCAGATCATTTGGTACATCATTAAATCTGACGGTTTGTTAAACTTGTAATTTTCGTCTTTTAAATCAAAATCGGCTTCACGGCCCGCTTGGTAGTGGGCGATATAAGTATCAAAAGCCATGTTAAACCCGCTGCCTTCTTTTAATTGCGGCTTCGGATCACCCAACGCTGACTTAAATGCCCAAAGTGCACGACGGATTGGCTTATTGGTATCTTCCACGATCATACCACCACGTGTTGGCATCGGCGGACGCGGAATGTTTTTGTAGCGCTGATTAATTTTATCTAAGATAACGCCTTGCTGGTATGGTGTTAAGTTACCGCGTAGGGGCGCAATTAATGCTTTAACTTCTTCTAAGTGTTTGCCGCTTAAGCCAAACGAAACTCCGATGTCAGGGTAAAAAGAAATCGCAACTTTTTTTACCATCGCACTCTGGTAGGGTTCGATATCAAAAGGTTTAGTTAAGTAAATATCATTTTCAGGAACATCACCGTAATCGTGACCGCTCTTGACGCCGTATAATGGTAAAATTCTTAGCGGGTAACGTCTCTCCAATGCCCAGGCACGGTCTGGAGCATCCTTAAATTCACCTTGATTCACTAAGTGCTGACGGTTGTACAGGTCGTAAAGATTTTCGATGTACTTTAAGTAAAAGTTTTTCGCATAGTCAATCTGGTGAAGTAATTTAGATGTCACTTCTAACCAGCCGGCAAGATCAGCTTCAGCTTTAGCGTTTAAGTGCATACGCCATGCGGCCATACGTTCGGTAAAGTTGTAGATTTCTTTCGGGAACTTATCGAAAGAGTAGTCAGCTGCATTGGCTTTTTTAGCATCCCAGCCATACTCATTACCGCGCCAGATATATTTATTGATGGCCAGTGCATCAAAATCAAAAAATACCGGCTGAATTAAGTTATTACCAACACGGGTAATGTGCGGTGCTACGTAGTGGTCGACCGCCAAGAACATGGTAAACTTAGTTAATTTACCGATCCAACGGATTGCTTTAACGGTCCAACCGCCACCAACAAATAACAAGTCGATGTTAGCTGCTGATAGTCTGAAAATTTTAACGGTCATTGATTCTAAGGATTTAACGCCTGGTTTTAAAAAGCGACCACCGACTTTAGCAGCGCCTTCAACAACTTCAGAAGCTTTTTGCGCAGCTAAAAGTGATAGAATTTGCGGGGCGTACTGAACGAATTTATTTCTGAATGTCCACTGCTTGTAAGAGTAGTCACAGGCAGCGTGTGCCTGGGCATCGTTTTTATTGTTGATCCAGCCTTTTGTGCACTCTTTCAAAGTAACTAATATATCGGCTGTTAAGCTTGATGCGAATGAACCGACAGCTAAACCTTTATATGTAAGCGTTTTCATGGCTAATTGCTTTGTTAACGGATCTAAGCCACGCGTTTTCATGTCGATATAAATACCGTTAGCCACCATAAACGCACCAAATGAAATATGCGCGATAGGATCTTTAAGAGATTCGATATGTTTTACCATTAGTGCCGGATCTGATTTCGTAACTAATTGTAACTGGGTGAAATAAACTAAGCCGCCGGCGATTGCAAAAGTGATGCTGTCCGGAGCGAAATTAGCTTTAACGTGACGTAAGACATGGGCGGTGCCTTCGCCCTGGTTTTTCTTGGCTTCTTCCATTTCAACTTTGTTGATCTCTTGGCGTAAACGGCTGAAAAAGCTTGGGTTAGAATGCGGCATATCGCCTTTATCTACCTCAACTTTTACACGCTCGCTGAAATCAGAAGTCATCAGTAATTTGTTATAGGGCTGCGATTCGATGTTGTATTTATTAACTTCGGCAGGATTAACCTGCTGGCCGTTGATGGTCATGCGCACATTTGCATTACCCGGTTGTAAGATCGGTTCGCCTTGCGCGAAGGTAGCCAACGAGGTCAATAAAACTAAAGACTGTACTAGTAGGTTTAAGTGTCTCATTTTGATAAGGCTCCTTCTATACCAGATATAGAGCAAACCACTTGCTCGCCAGATCGGATTAAATAGGCAAAGAATTGTATCAGGGTGAGAAGTGACATTTAGGGGACTACAGTGTTCTAGACTCTATTGACACAGCAAAGTTTACGATAAAGCACCTATGAAACACTTACTACTTATTCTCATCTTACTAGGCAGTTTTTCTTGTCAGACTTTTTCAAAATGGCTTGGCCGTGCGCCTTCGTCAGAAGAATCACGTCCCGCAAAACACTACATTTTTACGGTGCATGGTTTAGCAGGTAACGGGGAAACATTCGGCGACCTGTTGCCGGTGGTAAAAAACCATCTTGAATATGTAGATCCAAAATACGATGTGGTCACACAGACATTTTTATATCAAACCGGCAGAATGGATGCGGATGTTCCGCAATTTATTGAGTCATTCGAAAAATTTCTTTCTGATTTTTTTACTGATCTTCCTTTGGGTAAAGACGATAAAATTTCGATCGTAACACATTCGCAAGGCGGTTTAGTGACGACTCTTTGGTACGCTAAAACGATTGCGGGTACAAATCAGCGTCAAATTGAAATTGCCAGCAAAGTTAAGGCGATCGTTACTTTAGGTACGCCCTTCTGGGGTTCGGGTATGGCTCATATCATTAATGATAAATTGCCGTTTGAGTGGATGCAGAATCTTGTTTATAAAATCATGGCAGTTGGAAAACTGGAAGTACGCGATATGTCTTTGGCTTCGAACAAGATTTTTGAATTCTTCCGCGCAAAAGCCATGGCTACCTATGAGCAGGTGCAAAGCCCGTATATGTTAAATATCTCTGGTGTTGCGCCTAATTCTTCAAAATCGCAACGCTTAAACGTAGGCGAGCGCTGGGAATCAGACAAAGTTGTGCACGTCCCGAGTACGCGTTTAGGTTTTTACTATTACAGTGATTCAATCAATAAATTCATTCACGAAAAAGTAAATGACACGATTGAAATGAAGGATTTTGGCTATTCGCAGTACTTCAGTAACGAGCCGGAATTTAAGCTCATGGAAACAGTTCATACGACTATGAGTGATGATTTAGGTATGGCCGTTATCCCGCATAGCTGTATCGATGCAGCCCAGTGTAATCAGCCAACCTATGCGCCGATCTTTACCCATCTTTCACGTTGCGAGGCTAAAGACAACTCGTGTGATAAGCAACGTTACGAATTTATGCGCGCGCGTCTGCACAAAGATGATCAAAGCTTCGGTAAATCAGCGCATACAGCTTTAATGAGTGAGATGCGCACGTTTCAGCTAAGCTTTAATCTGCAGCTGCCGAAAAATTTTATTCCTCCGAAAGACTTATTTAAAACCAAAGGTATCGCTAAGTACATTAAGGTAAATTACAAGCACGGGCCGAAAGAATCGAAAAACCGTAAAGCCGGTGAAGATGAAGATGCCTTAGTTAGCCGCGAATATCCTTTTCAGGATTACCGTATCCAGTTAGGTCGTTATAAGGAATGGGGCTCGCGTGTTGCCAAACATTTTCAGGATACGAACCAGGTCAACGTTCAGCTTACCGGTAACGTAAAGCCGACCGATGCTTACTGGCAAAGAACTTCGATTAACCCAACAGATTGGTCTGAAAAAACGTTTCCGGTGACTGTGACAGTTGATATTCCGGGACTCAAAAAACGAACAGTGACGATGCCTCTTCGACCGACTTACACCACATTCATCGAGCTAAATTTAGAACAATAAAAAAAAAGGGAGCTAACAAGCTCCCTTTTAGTTTTCAATGAAAATGTAAATTGACTTAAGCGATGGTTACTTTGTTGATAACAACCGCTTCAACCGGGCGATCCATCGGGCCAGTTTTGGTTTTACCGATAGCATCTACGACATCGTAACCTTCAGTAACCTCACCGAAGATCGCGTGACGGTTGTCTAACCAAGGTGTCGGTACAGTCGTGATAAAGAACTGTGAACCGTTAGTGTTAGGGCCGGCATTCGCCATAGATAATAAACCTGGTTTAGAGTGTTTTAGTTCCGGGTGGAATTCGTCGTTAAATCTGTAACCCGGGCCGCCAGTGCCTGTGCCTAACGGGCAACCGCCCTGAATCATAAAATCTTTGATTACACGGTGAAAGACTAAGCCGTCATAAAACGGGCGCTTTACTTTTTCGCCAGATTTAGGATCTGTCCACTCTTTAGTGCCGGTTGCAAGACCTACGAAGTTTTCAACGGTTTTCGGAGACTTGTCGTTGTATAATTTGACTTTAAAAGTGCCGCGGTTAGTTTCAAATGTAGCGATCATAATTTTACCTTATTAGTTTTTACGGATTGATTTAATAACGATTACTTTTTCCGGAACGTCAGCGTAGTCGCCAACAGTTTTTGTTTTTTGGTCACGGATTTTGTCAACTACATCCATGCCCTCAACAACTTCACCGAAAACGGCGTAACCGTAACGGTCTTCAGATTTGTGGTCTAAACGCTGGTTATCAACCACGTTAATAAAGAACTGTGCCGTTGCTGAGTGGATATCGTTAGTGCGTGCCATGGCGATTGTGCCGCGCAGGTTAGATAAACCGTTTTTAGCTTCGTTTTGAATTGGCGCAAACGGTGTGGCTTTTTCTTTCATGTCAGCGGTATGACCGCCACCTTGGATCATGAAATCTTTGATCACACGGTGAAAAATAGTTTTATCATAAAACTTTTTATCAACGTGCTTTAAAAAGTTCTCGGTACTGATCGGGGCTTTTTCCGGATTTAACTTAACTTTGATTTTACCTAAAGACGTGTCGATGGTGACAATCGGTGCTTCAGTTTTTTTAGCAGTGGCAGAGACTTCTTTTGCATGCGTTTTGAATGACCAGGTCATTAAAACAAAGGCTAATAAATAGATCCAAACGATAACATTAACTTGCGAATTTTTGGCTTTGGCCATGTGTGTTTTCATAGGTATTTTTTATACCTGAGGTGGCTCAGGGATCGTCAAGATCCCATTAAGAGTGCTTATTTTTATTCCAGATTATTCGACCATTTAGGCTTAAAATAGTTATAAGAATCGTGAGTGACACGGCGTTCTTCATTTCCGTCAACGCTTGTCACAAAAATCTGAAATGTGCCCGTGCGATTGCTCGTAAAAACCACAAATCTACCGTCGGGAGAAAAGCTCGGATCTTCGTTGCTTGCACGTTTGCCGTTAGGCTTAGTGGCTGTGGTGATACGGCGTAAATTAGATCCATCGGCATCCATTACGAAAATATCAAAGTAGTTTTCGATCTGGCTTGCGAAGGCGATTTTTTTACCGTCTGGGGACCAGGTCGGTGTTGAATTATATTTTCCCTGAAAAGTTAAACGTTTCACATTGCTGCCATCAGAGTTCATCACATAAATTGAAGGCGCGCCGCCGCGATCAGATGAAAAAGCAATTTTTGACCCGTCATCAGAGACCGCAGCTTCGACGTTCATTGCACCTGCTGGCCCTTTGGTTAAGCGGGTAACGATGTCACCTTTTAAATCCAGCTTGTATAGATCCGGTGAGCCACCCTGAGAGATCGTCAGATAAATATACTTTCCGTCCGGAGAATAACTGCCGCCCTGATTTAAACCATTGCGGTTTGAGATGATCGAACGTTTAGCTGTCCTTAAATCATGTTGAAACAATGTCAGATTCATTTGCGCCGAACCCACCCGGCGGGTGTAGATCGAGTACAATATTTTTTTTCCGTCCGGTGACCAGTTCGGGGCAATGGCGACACTGCGATCTTTTGTGACCATTTCCTGATCGCTGCCGTCCCAGTTCATTGTGATGACTTCTTTATAGCCAGTGCGGTCAGTCGTGGCTACGATCTTAGATAAGAATACACCGCGACGTCCGGTCAAGGCCTCTAACACATCGTTGGCTAAAGTATGGCCGATCTGTGAGGTGTTGCCGGCTTTAGCAGAATACTTTTTACCGACAATTGTTCTTTGTTCGCTGACCTGGTACAGATACATTTCAACCGAAATATTATCACCGATCAGGGCAAATGAAGAGCGGATCAAAAATTCTGCGCCAATGGTTTTCCAGGTTTTGAAATCAAAGCCTTTAGAATCCAGCGTTTTAGATTTAATTGACGTTGTAGTTGTATCTTCTAAAAACGAGCCGGCCTGCATGATATTAAAATACGTCGAAAGCTCTAAGTCCTTCATCGCTGTATTGTGGATCTGCGCTGCCAGTTTGATATGATTGCCGGTCTTGGTGGCATTAAGCTGGTTCATCACCGGAAACGCTAAATTACTTTTTTTAGCCTGGGCATCGCCGACCTTAATGTAGGCATTCTGCGCAAAAGACAAAGACGTATATAAAATAACAAACAATGAAATTAATTTTTGCATAAGTAATCCTTACTCCGGAAAGCCGAATAGAACGCCATCCTCACTGTAAACTTCCGTAAATTTTTCCGGAACTTTAGGAAATGGCGCTGCTTTTTCAATAGCCTGTAAACAATATTCATCATAGGTTGGGTTGCCCGAAGTTTGCACGATTTTTCTGTCAGCCACTCGACCATCAGGATGAATTTTCACTAAAATTTTTGTCTTTAACGGTTTACCGATTAACCACTGTGGCAGCGACCAATTTGATTTAATCAAAGCGTCCAACTGCACCAGATAGTTTTCTGACTGGATTTTATCTAAACCAGTAAGGGATGTGCCTTTGGAAATCACACGGCCTTTATAGGTTTTTGCCGCAGCCGCCGCACTTTTTTCGGTTTGCACCTGCTGACGGATCTTTTCGATCGCCGACATTTTTTTAAGTTTTTCCAAAGCGGCTTTTTGTTTTTGCTTTGATTTATTCAGGCTTACAGCATCGTTATCAGCTTTAGCTTTCGGATCCGGCTTGCTGTCGGCTTTGGGTTCTTGCTTTTTTTCTTCTGCTTTGGTTTCTGCTTTTGGCTCTGGTTTTTTTTCTTCCGGTTTTACTTCAACAACAGGTTCTGCCTGGTTTTCGATTTTTTCGGGAAGTTCGTTGGATTTTTCGCCGGGGTTGTATTTTTCCGGCAGCCCGACCATATCTACGCGGATAGCTTCAGATAAGTTAATCTGGGGTTTGCTAAAAAACGACACCTTGATGACCATCAATAAGATCAACGAAGCATGCGCAATTAATGAAATATAAATACCACGATTAACAGCCAAAATTATTACTCCTTGGCAATCGTGATCAGACTTAAATTATAAATGCCGGCGGCGCGGGCTTCACCCATCACTTCGGCAACAATGCCGTAATCGACTTTTTTATCGGCTTGTATATAGATCTGTTTATTCTTTTTATTGGCAAAAATAGCTTTCAATTTTGCCTTTAAGTTATCCATTGGCACCTGAACGTCAGCGATCTTAACTTTACCGTTAATGTCTACGGTCAGAATAAAGGGATCTTCATTCAGAGAAACTCCGCCTGATGAAGTCTTGGGTAAATTAACATCTATCCCTTGCTGCATCATCGGCGCCGTCACCATAAAGATGATAAGTAAAACCAGCATCACATCGACAAACGGGGTGACGTTGATCTCACTCATCGCCATTTTAGAATTTTTGTTTCCGCCCGAACTCATTCCCATAGAATTAACCTCTAAAGAAATTACGTTTAACGGTATTTAAAAAATCAGCTGCGAAATTATTCAGTTGTGTCTCTTCACGCTTAATTTCAGTGATAAAATGATTGTAAATCATAACTGCCGGAATCGCTGCTGCAAGTCCGATCGCGGTTGTGATCAGGGCTTCAGAAATACCGGGAGCAACGGCCGCAAGGCTGGCGTTTCCGGTCTGACCGATCATCTGAAATGAATTCATAATACCCCAGACGGTACCAAATAAGCCGATGAACGGGCCGGTTGAACCGGTCGATGCTAGCACGGTTAAGCGGGACTCCATGTGTTCGACTTCGTTTTCGATGGCTTTGCGCATTGAGCGCTCTAAGTTATCAAGCCCTGCAAGTAACGGTGGTTCATTTTCGCTGTGAAGGTTTTTGTTTAACATCGGTGAATCCGCAATTTTCTTCATTTCAGTGTAAGCCGATTTGAAAACTCGGGCATGCGATGAGGCTTTGTAGGTATCAATTTTTTCAAAGATTTCGTCGAGCGAATTTGATTTCCAGAAGATGTGATTGAAAGTAGCATTGGCCGCTTTAACCAGCTTTAGGTCCTGATATTTATTCCAGGCAATGCCCCAGCACATAATTGAAAGAGAGATAAGGATCATGATCACGGCCTGCACCAGAAGGCTTGCCTGCATAATCGATTCAAGAGGCCCGACTTTTAGTCCGACGTTTGTCGAGGTCTGAGTTTGCGCCAATGCGGTTTCAACAGATAAAAAAAGTGTTACAATGATGAAGAATAGTGAATTGATTTTTTTCATGAGGATATTTTAGTGAACTTTAAAGGTGCAAGCAACTTGAATCAGAAATTAATTGCTCTGTTGTTGAGTACATTTTTTTTGATTCAGTGTGTTCAAAAATCTGTAGATCGTGCGCCCAGCTCAGTTCCTCTCCCGAAAGCTGCAAAAGTTCCGCAGGCCAGCTATGCAAAACCGAAGTTCGAAATTTGTCACTCCCGCAGTAAACTTTACTTAGAGGACCAGATTTTACGGATGCCAGCTGAATATGTGGCTGATCATTCGGAGGACTGGGATAAAAAAATCCCGATTCAGTGTATTCAATTTGCGCAGAAAAATTTTAACGGCAGTTTTGCCTACTGTAACAATGAAGAAGAAAAGCCAAGAGTCGGCGCGCCTCGTCCTTGTTTAAGCGAAAACTATACACGACTTGTTTATAACGCCTATCATGATGTGAAAGACTGTTTTAATCTAGATCCGCGCAGCTCATTTTTACAAATTATGATTGAAAGCGGGTTTCATATTAACGCAATCAACCGCACCGGTTTCGATGCAGGTGTTGCGCAGATGACAAAAAACGGGATGTTGCGGGTAACTGAACGCGACCTGGTAGAAAAAACCCGCCGCGTGCTTTTAGAAAGTAATTCTCCGAGCTGTCAGCGTATCGCCAGCACCGTGGGTAAATTAGAGATGGATGCTTTTACGGTGGCAAAACGCTGTTCAATGATGTCGCTTCCGGAAAACCCTTACCGTGGATTTTTACTGCACTACTTGCATGCGCTCCGTGATCAGATCTTCTTTAAGCAGCAATTAGTGAAATTACGTCCTGAAATCGAACCAATCTTAACACCGCAAATGATCGAGCAGTTTGTGTATTTTGCCTATAACCGCGGGATTACCGGAACCTTACGCCTCATCGATGGTTACTACAAAAACCGCAAAGCCGCAGGGCAAGTTGTTAAGTCATCAGATTTTGTAACCTGGCAAAACTTGAGCGAAATGCGATCGACCATGCGCAGACAGCCGGCGATGCGTGACAAACTTAAAAAAAGTAAAATTAAGAAATTAACATTTATGGAATACGCGCTTATTCAGAACCAGCCGTATATGGCTAATATGGCTGAGGCGCGTGATATGGTTAAGCGGCACTTGCAGAACCGCTGTATTGAATAGCCTATTCCTGGATAATGATTCCCAGCGGATTAACTTTCTTCGCTTCTTCAATTTCAGCGGCGCTGATCGGACCTACGATAATTCTTTTATAACGGCGCTTCAGTTCAGTTTGTAAGGCTTCGCTGTAGAATGGCTGTTTATAGTAGCTTAACGGATAAATCAGGATATCGGCGCGCATGGTGGCAGCTTCGATTAATTTTAACGATTCCATGGCTTTTAGCTTCAAAATTTCCGGTTGGGTCGTGCCGTATAAAAAGGTCGGCGCCTGTTCTTTGATGGATTTAGCCAAAACCTCGTAAGGGGTAGTGACGACAAAGTTCACGCCTTTTTCGAGGCCCAGACGCTTCATCTCGTCGGTAAAAATCAAATGTCCGGCGATCGCATTTTCAACGATGTTAAAAATAATCTTTCGTTTTGCCAGCTGTTGCTGAAATTGACTTAACAGCAAAACATCTTTTTCAACTTCAGCGTACAGTTTGTTGCGGATGTTTTTAGTGTGATCGTGTGGCTGATTTGCTGTGGTCGCCACAATAACGACTTTTTGATCTTTGGTGTTAGCGATATCCAGATAAAGATTGTCTGTCGAAGAATTAAGTGCATTTGCAATCTGGCTAAACTGCGGTTTTTTGAAAATGATAACGTCAGCAGTTTCATAAAACGGGTGTTTGTAATCTGAGTAAGGTTGTGAAAGGCCCCAGAACTTAACGGTAAAAAAGATAACAGTACAAACAAATAACGAAGCTAAGATCGCCTGAATAATTCTCATGCGGCCAATTTATTCAGGGTTCCAGATAAACTCAACCTGATTATTGCCTGTGATTAAACAGGATGGTACTCGCTGTCGCGAATCAGTGTCTTGTTTGCGCAGGCGCTGGCAAACAAACAACTTACAGCCAGAAAGAAAAGCCTTAAGTTAAGCAGCTTCATAGCTGAAAACGACTATAGACCGCTTTAGTGATAAAGAAAACAGCTTGAAGTTTTAGTCTGTGGCTTATTCGCCATAGCTAATAATTTCAATAACTTAGCTGTGTTTAAATCCCGACTAAATTTGTCGCCTTTTTCATTTGCCTTTCAACTAAAAGGGCGTATAAATGGGACCCGTAAATGCAATATCCGACTAATTTTGTCGCCATTTAATTCAGTGGCCTGTGTTTAGGATTTTATGAATAAACTTAATAAAAAAGTTGAATACGCTCTAATGGCGTTAAAACATTTTTCTGAGCTCAATCACCAAGAAGGAACTGTGCAACCTGCAGTTTCGGCAAAAGATATTGCCGAAGCCAATCATTCACCGGCCGAAGTGACGGCGCGGGTTCTGCAGACCTTAAGTTCACACGGTATCTTAAAAGCCGAATACGGGCTGCACGGCGGTTACCGCTTAGCCAAAGACTTAGCAAAAATTTCTGTTTACGACTTAGTGAACATCATCGAAGGTTCAACGGATTTGGCAAAATGCATCTCTGATAAAGAATGTGATCTGTTAAAAAATTGCACCATCGTATCACCGGTCGAAAATTTAAATAAAAAAGTTCAGGATTTTTACAAATCGATTTCTGTAGAAGAGGTCTTCCATGTCTAATAAAAGCGAATCAACCTCTTACGAATACAAATACGGCTTTACCACTGATATCGAAATGGAGACCGTACCAAAAGGTCTTTCAGAAGAGATCTTGCGTTTAATTTCAGCGAAAAAAAATGAGCCTGAGTGGGTGTTAAATTACCGCTTAAAGGCCTACCGCCACTGGTTAACCTTAACCGAGCCGGCCCAGAGTGAAAACAAATGGGCGCAAGTGAATTATCCGCCGATTGATTTTCAGGATCTGACTTACTACGCGGCTCCCAAGCAAAAACCTGAAGCCAAAAAATCGATGGATGAAATCGATCCAGAATTGATCAAAACGTTTGAACGTTTAGGTATTCCGTTACAGGAGCAAAAACGTATCTCTGGTGTTGCGATGGATGTTGTCTTTGACTCTGTCTCTATTGCCACTACCCATAACGAAGAATTAGAAAAAGTTGGCGTAATTTTTTGCTCTATTTCTGAAGCGATCAAAAAACACCCTGAATTAGTCGAAAAATATTTCGGCTCAGTGGTTCCGTTTACCGACAACTACTATGCTGCTTTAAATGCGGCGGTATTCTCGGACGGAAGTTTTGTTTACATTCCGAAAGGTGTTCGTTGTCCGATTGATCTATCGACTTACTTCCGTATCAACGCCAAAGAAACCGGGCAGTTTGAAAGAACCCTGATCGTGGCCGACGAAGGCAGCTTCGTGAACTATCTTGAAGGCTGTACAGCTCCGCAACGTGATGAAAACCAGTTACACTCAGCCATCGTTGAACTTGTTGCCTTGGATAACGCCGAAATTAAATACTCTACGGTGCAAAACTGGTACACCGGCGACAAAGAAGGTAAAGGCGGAATATACAATTTCGTTACCAAGCGCGGAATCTGCAAAGGCAAAAATTCAAAAATTTCTTGGACGCAGGTTGAATCTGGTTCAGCAATTACCTGGAAATATCCATCGGTCATCTTGCAGGGTGATAACTCTGAAGGTGCTTTTTATTCAGTAGCACTTACCCATGATTACATGCAGGCCGATACCGGAACAAAAATGATTCATATCGGTAAAAACACCAAGAGCACGATTATTTCAAAAGGGATTTCGGCGGGGCATTCTTCGAATGCGTACCGCGGGTTAGTAAAGATCATGCCGTCAGCTGAAAATGCGCGTAACTACTCACAGTGTGATTCAATGCTTGTGGGTGACAGATCGAGTGCGCACACGTTTCCGTATATTGAAGTTAAAAACAATACCGCAGTTCTAGAGCACGAGGCGACAACATCACGCATCTCTGAGGATCAGCTTTTCTATCTTCAGTCGCGTGGGTTAAACACAGAAAAATCCATTTCCATGCTGGTAAACGGTTTCTGTAAAGAGGTGTTCAAGGAATTGCCTCTGGAGTTCTCGGTCGAAGCCGTTAAATTAATTGAAATGAAATTAGAAAATTCAGTGGGATAACTATGAACATGTTAGAAGTAAAAAACTTAAAAGCTAAAGTTGACGAAAAAGAGATCTTAAAAGGCTTAAACTTAACAGTTAAGCCCGGTGAAGTGCATGCGATCATGGGACCAAACGGTGCCGGTAAATCGACACTTTCAAAAATCTTAGCAGGGCATCCGGCTTACGAAGTTACGGCGGGCGAGATCAAATACGATATCAACTTTACTATGCAGAATCTATTAGAGTTAACGCCTGATGTGCGCGCCAAAGAAGGCATCTTCTTAGGTTTTCAGTATCCAGTTGAGGTTCCGGGCGTGAGTAACTTTACCTTCTTGCACACAGCATTTAATTCGATCTTAGAGCACCAAGGTTCTGAGGCGATGTCAGAAGGCGATTTCCGTGAATTTTTATATCAAAAAATGAAATTAGTTTCGATGAAGCCGGAGTACTTAGAGCGACCGGTTAATGTTGGCTTCTCGGGCGGCGAAAAAAAGCGTAACGAAATTCTTCAGATGGCAGTGTTATCGCCGCGTCTAGCGCTTTTAGACGAAACTGATTCTGGTCTTGATATCGATGCTTTAAGAATCGTCGCTGAAGGAGTTAATAAACTTCGCTCTAAAGATAAAGCGATCATTTTAGTGACTCACTACCAACGTCTACTGGATTATATCAAACCGGATTTTGTACATGTATTGGCTGACGGTAAAATTGTACAAACCGGTGATGCAACATTAGCTCTTGAATTAGAGAAAAAAGGCTACGACTGGTTAGTATAATGCTGGATCAAAATACTTATAATCAATTTAAACTTAAATATCCTCTGGAAAGTCTAAAGGCCGCGGGCCTACGCGAAAAAGCGTTTCAGACTTTTCAGTCTGCAGGTTTTCCGACAAAAAAAGAAGAAGCGTGGAAATTTACCTCTTTATCTGAAGCTAAAGCCATTGACTGGAATTTAGCCTTAGAAGAGGCCATGTTAAGCCATGACGAAATGGTTTTTGTTTCTAAACAGTTATCATCAGACTTTTACAATTTAGTTTTTGTAAATGGTTTTTTAAACAAAACCCTATCAGATTCAGATGTGCCGGTTGAATTTAAAGACTTGCAAGAAGCAGATTTTGCAGTGGCAGCAGATTTTCCGGATGTTAAACTAATTAATCTATCACGTGGCTTTGGCTTTCAGAAGGCCGTGATCACTATTGATAAAAAATCACAGTTGGATAAGCCGCTACAGATTGTGCATGTGGCTTCGGCCAAGGCGTCAACCCTGGTTCAGCCATTAGTTCAGGTTACGGTTGCGGATAACTGCGAATTAAAATTAATCCAGCACACGCTGGGTTTAATGTCGCAAGTAAATAACCAACACGCTTTTAACAGCGATTTACAGGTTATTCTAGGTCGCGCAGCGAATGTGAAGTGTGTTAACTTGCAGAATTCGAATACGAAAGACTTCTCTTTTGGGCGTATTCAGTTTTCGTTAAACCAGGACAGTCAGCTGGTTAGCTTAGACTTAGCGTTAGGTGGCAAGACTTCTCGCCATTACCTGGCCACTGAATTTACGGCTGAAAACGCCAATGCCGGTGTTTACGGGTTAACGTTGTTGGCCGATGACCAGCACTGTGACCAATACACTTACGTGCACCACAAAATCGGTCATAATAATTCAAGTCAGCACTATAAATCGATATTAACCGACAAGGCGCAATCGGTGTTTCGCGGCCGTGTGCGTATTGAACAAGACGCACAGAAAGCTAATTCAGAGCAACTGAATAATAACTTACTGATTTCAAAGGCAGCACAGGCCACCAGTATCCCGCAATTAGAAATTTACGCCGATGATGTTAAGGCCGGCCACGGATCGACCGTGGGCCAGCTTAATAAAGACGAAATTTTTTATTTTTTGAGCCGCGGTATCAGCGAGAATAAAGCTGTACATTTATTAACGCACGGCTTTGCCAAAGAGCTGGTTTATAAACTTGAAAATGAAGTTATGGAGAATTTTGTGTTCCAGACTTTAGAAAACAAATTAAACGAGATTTTTTGATGTACGACGTAAACGAAGTTCGCAAACAGTTTAAATCTTTACGCCAGATGGTTAATGGGTATCCGCTGGTTTATCTAGACAGCGTAAACACCACCCTAAAACCAGAGCGCGTGGTTAAGCGCATTGAAAAGTTCTATGCTGATGAGGCCTCAAACGTGCACCGGGGCTCACATTATTTAAGTGACCAGGCGACCAAGTATTTTGAAAGTGCCCGCCAGAAAATCCAGCAGTTTATCGGCGCTGCCCATACCGAAGAAGTCCTTTTCACCAAAGGCACCACTGAAGGTATCAATCTGGTGGCTTCTTGTTACGGAATGACTTTTATCAACGAAGGTGACGAGATTGTTATCACCGAGCTAGAGCACCACGCCAATTTAGTGCCTTGGCAAATTGTTGCCGAGACTAAAAAAGCAAAATTAAAATATATTGCGGTTAATGCCGATGGTTCATTAGATGAAAATTCGATCGACCAAGTTATCACGGCGAAAACCAAATTAGTGGCGCTTTCGGGTTGTTCTAATATTCTAGGCACGATCACTCCGTATAAAAAAATTATTGCGAAAGCCAAATCAGTCGGCGCAGTGACTTTATTAGATGCGGCCCAGTTAGTTACCCAAAAAGCCGTAAACGTTGTGGATTTAGATGTGGATTTCCTGGTGTTCTCGGCGCACAAACTTTTCGGCCCTTATGGCTTTGGCGTTTTATACGGTAAAAAAGAATTATTATTAAAAATGCCCCCGTATCAGTTCGGCGGCAGCATGATCAGCGAAGTGCGCTATGAAAAGACCACGTTCAACGATCTGCCCTTTAAATTCGAAGCCGGTACCCCGCATATCGCAGGTGCTCTAGGGCTGGCTGAAGCGATTGATTTTTTCAGTCAATACGATATTAACGATGTGTATGCCCATGAGCAGGAGCTGTTAAAACTGGCGACCGAAAAATTAAAAGCAATCCCAGAGATTCAGATCTTCGGCGAAGCCAAAGAAAAAGCAGCTATTCTAAGTTTTAATTTAAAAGGCGTGCACCATGCCGATGTCGGCCAGATCCTTGATAAGATGGGGATCGCTGTCCGTATCGGTCACCACTGTACCCAGCCTCTGTTGCGTAAGTTCGGTATGACCGGCACAGTGCGCGTTTCATTTTCAATTTATAACAATACAGAAGATGTCGAAAGACTGGTCCTTGCCGTTGAAAAAGCAAAAAGGATGTTATTATGACCCAAATGCAAAGCAGTGAAGTTTTAATCCGTGTTCAGGAAACGCCAAACCCGGCTGCCTGGAAATTTATTTTGGACCGTCCGGTGCTGACCGAAGGCAAAGCCACCTATTCAAATATTCAGGAAGCCGAGCATAACAACTTAGCCAGATCGTTGTTTCAGATTCCGGGTGTTAAACAGGTGCATTACTTTCAGAATGTGATCACAGTAACCCACCAGTTTGACGTTGAGCCGGAAGAAATCAAACAGCAAGTGTGCTCGGTGATTCAGACCCGCATGCCGGTGCATAATCCGAATCAGACAATTGTTGATGAGAAGAAACTGGCGCGCCAGAATTTATCTCCTGAACAGCAAAAGATCGAAGAAATCCTAGACCGCACGATCCGGCCCGGTTTGCAGGGCGACGGTGGTGATATCGAAGTGATAAAATTTGAAGATAACAAGGTGTATGTTACTTACCAGGGTGCCTGTGGCACTTGCCCGAGTTCGACAACCGGCACTTTAATGGCGATCGAAGGCATCTTAAAAGAAGAATTCGATCCGGCTGTCGAAGTTATCCCGGTTTAATTGCAATGGCGTTAGCGAACAATGTTTTCTTTGCGGAACTTTTCGCTGACTGATTTTCCGTTACTCAGTTTTTGTACTTTACCGTTATTCTTAAGTGCTTGCTGTTCGGCAATCGCTGCCTGCTGCACCACATACTCAAATGAATCTTCAGGGCGTGAAGAGACGAGCACTTCACGCTGAACAGCATGACCGGATAAATCACCGGTTAAGCTCAGGCTTACATGTGATTGCCATTCTTTCGAGTAATTCTGTACGCGCAGTTCAACTATTTTAGTTTCGCCCTTAGCCATCGGCTCTAAGGTGCCTATCAAAATTTCTGATGATGTCACTTCTTTGCCTAAGATCCATTGGTAATCTAACGCTGTCGGAATGTCTTTTAAAGCCGTGAATCTGACCTGCACTAACGATGTGTCTTCCTTTTTTTCGGCCAACGAAACGTTTTCAATTTTAAGATCAATGTAATCAAACGAAGCCTGATCAAGTCCCAGCTTGGTCAACGGGATTGAAGCTAACTGACGCTCAGACAAACTGTAATCACTGTGGATGATGCGGGTAATCCCGTAACCAAAGGTTATACCCATTAACGATACGCAAATAGTTTTTAGTACGACGTGCTTGGACATAGTGTTGCTCCGTTTTGATCAGTTAATTTGTAGACACAGCTGCTGGTGTTAGAGATGCCGGTTGGGTTGCTTGAATAACCACGGACATTTAGTAAATAGTAAGACGAGCCCAGTGAATTTAAGTTTATTGATTCTGAATCTGTCGAACTGCGCGAGTTCAGCACCATGCTTGAATCGTTGGTGGTGTCTTTGGCAAATGAAATACAGGTGCCGCTGCCGTTATAAGCTGCGCAGTCTTCGTTAAAATAATATCCCGAACTTAAGACAACTAAATCAAGATCTTCTGTGCACGAGCTATCCGGTACCAGGCGAATTTCGCTTACACCGAATAAATCCGATTTTCTGATGGTAAAAAAGTGGTTGTTGTAACGCTGATCACTGTCGCGGCCGAAGGTCGATTCGTACGAACCACTGGTGTAAGTAAAATTACGCGGTTGTAAAACATTGCGGTTACAACTCGGTGAGGTTGTAAGTTTGATGGCAAAGCCTGGCCATGCATTGGCCGAAACACTGCCGCTCGAGGTAGATGTAACAGTTACGGTGTAAGAAGCACTGCCAGCTAAATGCAGGGATTCATCTTTCGTCATGATTGTAGTCATCGACGCTGAAAATGAATTTCCGTTAGCGGCAAAAACTTTGGCAAAAAATTTCGCCGAACTGCTAAACGGTGAAAGCGCATAACCCATGCCGTTGATGGTGGTGCCAAGCGCTGTCCAGTATTTATCAAAGCCGATACCGCCTCCGCAGTTATCGACACAGGTGTTTACGCCTTTAAATAAGCCGCGCGCAATTGAGGCTTCGCGAAAATGGCTTTCGCCGACGTATGTGGCCGCATCGACCTGATCATAAATGCTACCAAAGCCTGCTCCGTTACCGGGTTTATTCATTGGCATAAAAATCATTGAGCCGTTAAAAGTCGGTGTACCTTCGATGTAGCCGCGGGTATCACTGTAGTGCAGCCACTCGCCGTTTGGTAAGGCCGCAAGCAAGTTAGGATTAATTTTTGCGGTATTATTACGGATGATATGCGCACCCATAAAATTACCCCAAGCTTCAGACCACGCTAAACGCGGATCGATACGGTGCTGGGCATAGTGAGCGCCACCGGGTGAATCCATACGGCCGCAGACGTTTTCAATATGATGGCCGATTTCATGCAAGATAACAGCATCATCCCAGTGATCGGTGTCAATGGTACTGACGTTTCCATTGTAGCCGCCGCAGATGTAAAGTTCGTTGTCTTCACGTAAGTAAAAAGACAGCGTGCTGCTGCCGGCATCAGGATCGACGTAGGCCGCAGGATTGAATCCGGCTTTCCAGAAAATATCTAAGCGCTCATTTAAACAACTGACATCCAGGCTTGCTGTGTTGCTTGTGCTTAGCAGATATTCAAAGGTCGTGACCCAGTCATTATAGATATTAAAGGCTCCGCCTTCTATTTTACTAGAAACAGCTTCATCGGCCTGTGCAACTAAGTTAAGAGGGGAGTTGCTGCCACCGCCAAAACCACTGGATGTTAACGTACCGGAAATTTTATACACTGTGTTTGAGTAAATATCTTCTTTGATGGCGGCGTTAAGAGTCGCACTTACAGGTTTTCCCGTTGAAGGAAAAGTAAAATTTGAGCGTGCATACACCTCAATCGTGTAGGTGCCGGCATCGTTTGGCAGATATAGCTGAGACGTGCCATCCAGGGCGCGCAGCTCGCCGAGGCTGTTGGTAGTGCCGCATTGTACGGTTGTGCCATTACGTAACACTCGGATTTCGGCATACTTTATCGGTAAAGCGGTACCGATAACCGCACCGGTGGTAGCACTGGTTGCCACACCCATCGTGACCTGCAGATTCAGACCGCGGCGCAGGTATTTGGCCGTACCAGACACTGCCACGCCCGGGCTGTAACTGGTTGCAGTTGAACAAAATTCAGTTTCAGAGGTCACAGTCGGTGCTTTGTATTCATCTTTAACAGTAAAACTTTTTCCGCACGCCGAAATGACTGAGACGAAAGAAGTTAAAATAAAAAGTTTCAGGGTTGTGCGGTTCACTATTTGATCCTATTGATTATCTTTTTTATAAAGTTCGACTTCCTGAACTATTCTTTCGAAAGACTTATCCTGCGAGTTAATTATTCCGTCGGCAAAAGCACGTTTTTGCTGGTTGCTTCCGATAATTTCAAAACGCACGAAGCGGGCGATATCGCCGGTAAAGCCATTAACGTTTAATTCAAGTTCAAGCGGCGTGTTTTTTTGCAAACGCTCAAGCTGTCCGGTTAACTGACCGCTGCTAAGGCTTACACCTTCGCCGAGTTTCCATTCGTAAGTTAACGGATGGTTGTAATCGTAAGCGGTTTCAACCCGGGCAATCAGCTTACTGACCTGGCCTTTATCGACGAAGAATTTTAATTTAATCGAACGGTCAACCACACCACGGTAAGTAAACTGTGTACGCGGGATCGACGAAAGGCCGTGTTTGTTCTGCGGTTCATCATCATAACAGCTGCTAAGAAGTGTTAACAATAAAGCCAAAGTTATTCTGGGCATAACGTCCCCAAGTTGCTCGACATTGTGTATTTATAAGCGGTCGCGTTACTTAAACTTTTATTCGCTGTATAGGCGCGGATATTCAGCAAATATTTTTTATTCGCATTTAGTTTAATTGCTAAATTTGAGATCGACTTTGAATATGGGTTAGTGTTCGCCATGGTCGCGCGGTTAGAGGCCACCACAAAAGAATTGGTTGTGCGTGTAGGAACATAATTGCCCGAAGGGCATGAGCCGTCTGCAGCCTCGCCGCCATCGCAGCCGTAATCACCGTTAAAACGGTAGTCTTCTTCAAAGATAATCAGATCATGATCAGTCGTCGTGCCGGCTAGTTTTTCGAACGAGACGGTGATCGAATTTAATCCAGACAGTGTGCTTGGATCTAATAAATAGAAGTGATTTGAATAACGCTGGTCCGAGTTGATACCGGTAAAAAACGGATCATCGCTGCGGGCCTGTATGACGGTTGGCTTCGAGCATGCGCCCTGTACTAAACGGTGACCAACCGGAACCCATGTTAGGTGCGGGGTGCCGCTTACCGAAGTTACGTATTTCTGAGAAACCGAGGCTAAATTCTGATCTGAAAATAAATGCATCGCCTCAGCATCCGCCACACCTTGAACTGATGATGCCCACGTGGCCGGGGTGATCAGAGTTTTTAACTTTTCTAAAAATTGGTTCGAGTTAGAAAACGAATTGGCCGCATCACCGATACCACCAAAAGCATCAAAGGATTGCCACATTTGATTAAACGTTACTGTGCTTGAAGCAAAGACAGCGCTGCCGCACGAAACACAGAGTGATGCCGGAGCAACTGACATCTTAAATAACGCACGGGTAATTGAACCTTCACGAAAATGCCCCTCACCGGGATACAGAGTCGGATTTACCTGGTCAAACGGTACACCGAAATACGGTGCGATTTGCCATTCGCCCGGAGAAGTTCCCGGTTTTTTAAGATCAACCATAAAGCCAGAACCGTTCCCGACGTTTTGTACTGAATCTGAAAAACCAACAGAGTTAAATAAAAAACTCCAGCTTAAATTATCAGTCGGGCTGTTCGCCAACACTGTAGCTAACTCAGGATTAATATAATCCTGTCTTTTGTTTGTAACCATGGCGGCAAAATAATTCGCCCAGCCTTCATGCCATACTAAGCGTCCGTCCATACGGATGATCAGGGCATGTAACCCGCCCGGGGTATCGAAACGCCCGCACTGATCTTCAATAAAATGGCCCATTTCGTGGATTGTCGCAAAGTCATCGAAATGGTCTGTGTTTGATAAGCTGATATCACCTAACTGGCCGCCAGAGATATAAAAGCTGTTGGTGTCAGGTTTATAAAAAGAGGTGTTATCTAAAGTCTGCGGATCAGATGACGGGTATTCATACTGAAGCGGGTTAAAGCCGGCTTTCCAGTACATGCTGAACTCAGTCGATAGACACGTAAGTTCAGAATTTGCGACCGAAAGATTTTCATCGAGGTAGGTATACGCCTGGATAAAATTATTATAGATATTAAAGGCGCCACCTTTGATATTTACATCTTCGGTCTGGCGGGCATAGGCCACCAGGCTGATCGGTGTGGTGTTTACCCCATCCGAGTCAAAAGTAGTTTCTAAGAAGTAAACACGGTTGGTGTAAGGATCTTCTTTGACGGCTGCACGTGCCATAAATTCTTTGTTTGGCATTTCAATATTTGCCCGCGCATAAACACGGATAATGTAAGATTGTGCGGTCTTTGGGATTTCTAAGGCCCCGCCATTAATACCTACCAGGTTACCATCAAAGTCAGTGCGCCCGCACTGCACCAGCTGTTTTGTGCTGGCCGTGTAAATCGCTACCTCGGCATACGGGATCGGAAGCGGTTCAATGATCGGATCGCTCAGGATCATGTTTTTAATTTTATTATCGATCACCACCGGTTCGGTGGTACGTTTAAAAAAAGTAGCGCGTGCCGACACGGTCATCGGGTCAGAATAAGTAGTTTCGGTTAAACACTCGGGCACTTCTTCTGATTTCGAAAGATATTCCTGGGCTTCTGAACTTAAACGCGGTCCGCAGCTTTGCGTAAAAGCTGCAAACAAAAATAAGGCCGCTAAAATCAAAATCCTGTTGGTAAAGATCACAAGTATTTATCGGCTAAACTCGGGCAAAGATTGATAAATTTGACCGCTTTTACGGATAAAAAATGGTCCAGTTTCTCAGGATGAGACAGTTGTTAAAGTGAGTATATTGACTATGGAAAGATCCTGGAAAAAAAGTCCAGGAATTGATCATTAAGAAAAATAAAAAAAGGCTCGAAGACCACTCTGAAACATAAACCTCTTTTCGCTAGGTGGGTTTCCATTTAACAACTTTAGGCTTCTCACTACGAGGTGAGCTTGCACACCATTGTCAGGGACAGATCCCGTATAATAAGCTTGTAAGGTTTATTTTCGATGAGTTTTACGTCAGCGAACCCCCAGCTCTAATAATAGCAAATTCTTTAAAAAAGTCCACGAAACAGGACTCGAGAAGTACGAAAAAAAGCCCGAAGGGTTGGCATGATTTCTCAGATTGATTTCTATTTCCCATTTTTTGTTTTCTTTTATGGTCTGGTGCTCACTTTTGTGCTTGAAATTCCATTTTTTTTAAAATTAGCCCAGGATCGAATGCCTGAGTACCACGCCCAGTTTGAGAGACACCGCCAAATCGCCTTAATTTCGCTCTATGTTGGCGGACTTTGGTCATTGCAAAATATATGGTTTTCTTGATACTTTTCTTGCATGTCGCAAGAGGTAAATCCCAGTACAAGTTCGTCTAATAGCACCGCAGCGCCGCAGATCTTTTCTGTTGAACAGGTCAATGGCCTTTTGCGCGGACTGATCGAGGAAAATATCGGGACTGTGTGGATAAAAGGTGAGATTTCGAATTTCAAACCTCATTCTTCGGGTCATTTTTATTTTTCTTTAAAAGATTCTAAAGCCCAGATCAGTGCCATGATGTTTCGTGGTTACAACTCGAAATTAAAATTCAAACCACACGATGGCCTGGAAGTTATCGTGCGCGGTAAAATTACCGTTTACGAACCGCGCGGCACCTATTCGATCGCCTGTGAGATGATGGAGCCGGTTGGGGCCGGTGCTTTACAAAAACAATTTGAACAACTGCGCGACAAATTAAAAGCCGAAGGTTTGTTTGATCCGGCCCGCAAACAACCGATTCCAACTTATCCAAAAACCGTAGCGATCGTAACTTCTCCAACCGGAGCCGCGATTCAGGATATTTTAAATATCATGAACCGCCGTGCGCGTGGGGTGCAGGTGATTGTCGTTCCGGCGATAGTCCAAGGGGCGGCAGCCGCGCCGTCATTGGTTGAGGGTTTTAAAAAAGCCGAGCTGCTTAAACCTGATGTGATCATAATCGGCCGTGGTGGCGGATCAATTGAAGATATGTGGTGCTTTAACGATGAGACGCTGGCGCGCACTATCGCGGCCAGCAAAATTCCGGTGATCTCAGCCGTAGGGCACGAAATTGATTTTACTATCTGTGATTTTGTCGCTGACCTGCGTGCTCCGACACCTTCGGCAGCTGCAGAGCTGGTTGCCAAAAGTTCGCATGAAATTATTCAAAAGCTTGAGCAGTTGCAAAGACTGTTAAAATTAGCGATCGGCCGTCGGTTGCAGCATAAACAACAGTCACTCCTGTTGCAGGCAAAACGCCTGGTCGATCCGAAAAAGAAATTGCAGGATCTCTTTGTCCGTAACGACGATCTTTATTCACGCCTGGAGCTGGCAGTAAACAACTATTTGGCCCATGCCCGCCGTGATGTGCAGTTGCTGCGTTCACGCCTGGTTTCGCCTAAACAGGTGATCGAAATCAAAAAAGTTTCGTTACAGCAGCGCCAGCAAAAACTGAGCAACAGCCTTAATAAGAATATAACTGAGTACAAATTCAGATTAGAAAATGCCATGGCCTTACTTGATTCTTTGAGTCCGCTAAAGGTCGTCGACCGTGGTTACAGTATTGTAACCAAAGGCAATGAAGTCGTTAAGTCGGTTAAACAGGTGAAGGTGGGCGATCTGCTTTCGGTTAAGGTTTCCGACGGTGTTATTGAAACAGAAATTAAAAGTATTAGCTAATTATTATCAGCCTGCGGCTGAAGGAGTCCTGGATGGATTTTGAAAAAAAATTGAATCGTTTAGAAGAGATCGTACAAAAAATGGAAAAAGGAGAGTTGTCTTTAGATGAATCCCTTAAATTGTTCGAAGAAGGCGTTAAACTTTCGCGCGATTGCCATGGTCAATTAACCAACGCCGAAGCGCAGGTTAAAAAGTTGGTTTCTGTTGACGAAAAAGGTAACGCTGTAACAGAAAAATTTTCTGCAGACGAATAATACTATGAGCCCTGAACTTTCACAGATCCAGAGCCGCTTTATCGCTGAGTTTGACCAGTATGCTGCAAATTCACTGCACCAGCTTGCGCGCAAGCTGCCCGAGGTAAAAGTTCTGTGGGAGAGTCTTAATTATTCTTTTGAATCGGGCGGAAAACGCTTTCGCCCGTTTTTAACTTCTCTGGTCGTTAATGCCTACAGTAAGTCGCAGAACTATCTTCCCTTTGCGCTCGCGACGGAAATGATTCACACCTATTCTTTAATTCACGATGATCTGCCGTGCATGGATAATGACGATTTCAGACGCGGTAAACCGACTAATCACAAAGTCTTCGGTGAAGACATTGCGCTCTTGGCCGGCGATGCTTTTTTAACGCAGGCGTTGTCGTTACTGGCTCATGAATATTCTGAACATCCCAAACTGGCTGTTGAATTAATAAAATTACTTTCACTCAAAGCCGGAGCTGTTGGCATGATCGGTGGCCAGGTTCTGGATATGAAAAGCAGCGCGGATATTACGCTTGTGCAATTAGAACTTATGCACCGGTTAAAGACCGGAGCACTGATCGAGGCTGCTGTCATGGGTGGTGCATTGATTTGCGATGCAAATGCTGATGAAACGTTAGCTTTTTCCCGCTATGCCCAGTCGATCGGTTTGGCCTTTCAGATAAAAGACGATATTCTGGATGCCGGCGAAAAAGATCAGGATTTCAAAAGTTTTATCAATTTACTGGGAATGGAAAAGACCAAAGCCGAATTACAAAAGCAGGTCGATATTTCACTGCAGGCACTGGATAAGCTGGCACATTTAAATACCCAGCCGCTAAAAGATCTAGTGATTTACAATCAAACCCGAAATAAATAATGCGTTTAGACCTGTTTCTTGTTCAGCATAAAAATATCGAATCACGCACAAAAGCGCAGGAGCTGATCGCACAAGGCCTGGTGTTGTTGAATAACAAGGTTCTGACCAAGCCAAGCTTTGATGTGAGCGAAGAGATGTTTGCGGCCATTACTGTCGCCGAAAATAATTTAAGCCAGTATGTTTCACGGGCCGGTTTTAAGCTGGCCGGCGCTTTGGACCACGTAAAACAAAATGTTGCCGGTCTTAAAATTCTTGATGTTGGCCAGTCTACCGGTGGATTTACTGATGCCCTTCTTCAGCGCGGAGTACAACATGTGACCGGTCTTGATGTCGGTACGGCCCAGCTGCACGAAAAAATTAAAGCCGACTCACGCGTAACTTATTATGAAAATTTAAATGTTAAAGACATTGCCTCGCACGTTTTAGGCAAAGAAACATTTGATGGTATTGTCTGTGATGTGTCGTTTATCTCCCTGACGAAGGTCGTTGCCTATTTGGAACCACTGCTTAAGACAAAAGGCTTTTTTTTACTCTTGGTGAAGCCCCAGTTCGAGTGTGGCCCACAGGCCCTTGATAAAAACGGAATTGTCAGTGATCCTGAAGTCTACAAAACCATCCAAACCCAGATCACTGCATTGTGCGATACTACGTTTAATTGCGAGGCTGAATATTTTTCCAGTTCGATCACAGGTAAAGATGGCAACAAGGAGTTTTTCATCTATGGAAAGAAAAATTAATCACTTTGTCTTATTGCTGCCTTTTTTATTTTTCGTGGGCTGTCAGTCGCTACGTAAAACTCAGCCGGTAAAACCATTTACTCCGCAGGTCGTTACATCTGGTGCCGCTACTACGACGGTAGCCGTGCCGCCTGTAACTACGGCAACAACAACCTCTGTAAGCCCGGCAGCGCCGGCTATTGTTACTCCGCAGATCGTAACCCCACAATTTACCACCGGACCGGTCAAGGGCCTGCCTAAGTTCGGTATTATTTTTTCTGCCGGTGGGGCAAAAGCCTGGGCCCACGTGGGTGTATTAAAAGAAATGCAGAAGTTTAAGTTTCCGGTGATTAGTGTGGCCGGCATTGAATGGGGTTCGGTAGTAGCGGCCACTTTTGCCCAGAACGCCTCAGTAAACGAAGTTGAGTGGGAGATGAACAAGTTTAAAGATATCGACGATTGGCAGGAGTTTGTGCAGGCGGCCTTTGCCCGTAAGAGCACGCATGATTTTAAGATGCCGTTTGTCTGCCCGTCGGTGAATTTAAAAACCAAAACCAGCTACATGTTAAACCGTGGCCAATTAGACCAGTTTTTACCTTTCTGTATTCCATCGGCAGGCATTACGAAACCCTACGGAAACAGCGTGGCTAATTTAACTGATTTGAATTTAACCATTCAGCATTTAAAGGCAACCGGCGTAAATAAGATTATTCTGATCAATGTGATTGCCGGCAAAAATGACTCAGCGATTATAAAATCGGTGGATGCGCCAGAAAATCAGATCTGGGGCCAGTTTGCGGCTTCTTTGGCTAAAAAGAATCCGGCTATTGATGAGGTGATTGATATTGATCTCGGTGATTATGATATCGATGATTTTGATAAACGACGCGATATTATGGTCAAAGGCTCTGAATTAGGATACAGTCAGGTCAAACGAATCGCCGATAAATACAGATTATAAGGAATAGTGCTATGGCAGTCAGTAAAGCGACCCGTAAGTCGACAGAAAACCCAGAAATTTTTAAACGCCGCCGTCAGAAAGTTATGGCCGGACTTAACGGCGCAGCCCTGTTAGTTGCCGCGCATCCTGAACATGTCAGAAATGATGATGTTCATTATCCGTACCGTCAAGATTCTAATATGTATTACTTAACCGGTTTTGAAGAGCCGGAGTGTTTCTTGTTGCTTCGCCCTGGCAAGTCACCGGAGTCAGTGATGTTCGTACGCCAGAAAAACGTCGAGCGTGAAACCTGGGATGGCTTTCGTTTCGGCCCAGAGGGCACAAAAAAAGAATTTTTAATCGATGAAGTTTACCCGATTGAAGATTTTGAAAAAAAAGCCGTTGAATTACTTAAAGGCTATGAAGATCTGTATTACCGCTTATTTAAAAACCCTGAGGCTGATCACCGTGTACAAAACGTTTTATTAACTTTAAAACGCGCCCATGGCCGTTCTGGTTACGGTCTGCTTTCAATCAAAGATGCCGACACGTTTTTAGGCGAATACAGATTACGTAAAAATGAAGATGATTTACGTAATCAGCGCGCAGCCTGCGAAATCACGGCTAAAGCGCATGTCGAAGCCATGAAATTCTGCCGCCCGGGTGTAACCGAGCGCCAGGTACAGGCAGTATTGTCACACGCTTTCTATTCGAACGGTTCGGGCCGTGAAGGCTATAATTTTATCGTTGCCAGCGGTAATAATGCGACGACGTTACACTACAACTTTAACGACCAGGTTTGTGAAAACGGCGAGTTGTTATTAATTGATGCCGGTTGTGAAATCAATTTTTACTCTGGTGATATTACCAGAACATTTCCGGTCAACGGACGTTTTACGCCGGTGCAGAAAAAAGTGTATGAAGGTGTTTTAAAAATTCAGAAAGAAATTATCGACTATATCAAGCCGGGTATTTACTTTAAAGACCTGCATGCAATGGGTGAAAGCCTGTTAACTGATTTAATGATCGAGTTATCACTAGTGCGTGGCCGTAAAGAAGATATCATGAAAGCCAACGAGCACCGTAAGTACTATCCGCACGGTATCGGTCACTGGTTAGGTATGGATGTGCATGATTCTGGTCTTTACATGATCAAAGGTGAACCGCGTCCGATCGAAGCGGGTATGGTATTTACCATTGAGCCAGGTCTTTATATCCCGGCTAACGATATGACAGCGCCTGAAGAGTTGCGCGGTATCGGTATCCGTATTGAAGATAATATTCTTGTGACCGAAAGAGGTTCAGAAAACCTTACGGCATTGGTGCCGAAAGAAGTTGATGAGATCGAGAAATTAATGGCAGCGACCCGCTAGTCGCTGTTATTCCAGATTAATACCTTCTTCTTTGATTAAACTCTGAGATTTAATATCTTTAAATTTGATCTGCATAATTAGCGGTGAGCTATCATCGCTGTCTTCACTGAACAGCTGGATCTGCATATAAAAATTTGCATTTTCATCCATCGGAATTTTTAAACCTTTAATCTCGGCAATGTCTTTTTGATAGCGCTTGGTAAAGCTTTCGATCTCTACACGTGCCGGTTTTTTATATTTAAGAAGATGCTTTTTGGCCTGTAATGCACGAGTGTAAACTTCTTTTTCAAGCTGATCTTTGGCGTATTCTTTTTTAACGCGCGAATAGAGCATTAAAGCAATGGCTACGCTGATAAAAACTATACAGAGATTTTTGACTAAGTTTAACACGTAAGAAATCTTTCTGCATGCGAGCTTGCATGACTTTGTTTAAATAAAGCGGTGGTGTAGCCAGTTTTTTTCTCTGGCGGCAGTTGCCAGCTCCAGTTCGGTTTTAAATAAACGATCATCACGGGAAGCCGCACTCACGGCCAATCGGATATGAGTAGCATTTTCCAGTAATTCAAAATCTCCCATCGTATTGCCGCTGGCTAAAAACGGCTTAACATTACCGGTGTGTTTAAGCAGGGCTTCTACTTTGCCGCCTCTGTAAGTGACCGGCAATACCGGTTTATCGGTAACGACGCCGTTAATAACCTCTGTTTCAACGCCTATGACATTGTCGGCAGATAAGCCCAAAGCCAATGCACCCGGTTCGACCGCCCATTTAATCGAAGCGGTGACGATATAAATCTTAACCCCGTGATTTTTCAACAGATCAATTAAACGCTTTTGCTCTGAAAAAATAGGATTAGGCTTGATATCGGCAAAAGCCTGTTGTGCCCAGGCGCGGACCTGAGCCAGTGACTGACCTTGATTGATCTGTGCTAACCACATATAGGCCGGGCGCGGATCACTGTTGATCTTTTTCATTTCCAGGTAATGCTCAAAAGGATCCGGTGGCAGTGGCACCTGTTTGTTGTCGATCTGGTAATGAAAGAAACTTTCACCCAGATCGGTATCCCAGAGGGTGCCGTCGGCATCAAAGGCGGCAATAAGTGGCTTTTGTGCCTGCTTTAATTCGACAATTGTTTTTTCGATTTCGGTCCAAAATTCGGTGGGATAAGCTTTGTAATTCACCCAATTAATGTAACATCTGGTTAGGACTTGGCTCTACTAAAAAATTAAGTTCAAATAGACAAATGTCTATAAAGTACCGCATTGCCCAAATCGAAGATGTTCCGTCCGTTTACCAGTTTGCTGAAGATAAACTGCGCGAAGAATTTCCTGATGAAATGGAACTGATGATGCAGGTATGGAACTCACGCTTTCGTAAAGAAGCGCTAGAACACTATTTAAAAATGGGCTGGAGTTTTATCGCTTATGACGAAAATAATAAAATCCAGGGGTTTTTCTTGGGACAGCCGTTTTTATTTTTTCAGAGCCATACACAGACACTCTGGATTGAGATGCTGACAGCTGCTAATTTTAAAATTGAAGCCGAACTTGCTGAAATTGCCATTAAACTGTCACGTGATAAACATCTGCAGAAAGTGGTGTTGCCGAAGTCAGTAGAGACGCTGCATTTTGAAAATGCCGCGTTTAAGTTTCAAAAATGGTCGGATGAATGTGTTTGGGTAAAGACAACTAAGTAGAAAGCAAATCAGGCAAAGTATGAAAGATTTTTCTCCGAAGACCAGAACAACGAACTTACAGAAGCTAGCAACCGAACAATTTGATATCTTGGTTTTAGGCGGTGGTATTACCGGTGCCGGTGTCGCCAGAGACGCTGCAGCCCGCGGTTTAAAAGTGGCTTTGATTGAAGCTAATGATTTCGCCTTCGGTACCTCATCGCGTTCAAGTAAACTTATTCATGGCGGTATCCGCTATTTAGAAAACAAAGAGTTCAGTCTGGTTTTCGAGGCGTTAAATGAAAGAGCAAAACTTTTTCATATGGCCCCGCATTTAGTGCATCCCTTAAGATTTATGATTCCGCTGTTTTCTGACAGTCGCGTGAGTATGTTTAAAATGGGCCTGGGCATGTGGTTGTATGATGCGCTTTCGCTGTTTCAGACACCCGAGATGCATGAACGGTTAACGGCCAGCGAAACTTTGGACCGCATGCCGATCGTTAAAGCCCATGGGCTTAACGGATCGTTTATCTATTCGGATGCCTACATGGACGATGACCGTCTGGTGCACGAAACCCTGCGCTCGGCCAATGAGCATGGTGCCGTCTGTGTAAACTACGTGACTGCAGATAAATCTGAGTTCGCAGCCGATGGTAAAATCGCGGCCATCCTGGCCACTGATGTATTGACCGGCAAAAAAATTAAAATCGCGGCCAAACATGTGATCTGTTCAGTCGGACCGTGGACGGATATCGTCGGCCATAAAGTAGTCAACGACTGGAAAGATATCTTACGACCAACCAAGGGAATTCATTTAACTTTTGAAAAAGAGCGTTTACCGCTGACTTCGGCCGTTGTGATGGCCGCGCAGGAATCAAGCCGTATCGTATTTGCGATTCCGCGCCACGAGATGGTGATCATCGGAACTACCGACACGGATTTTAAAGGCAATCCGTCGGATGCCACGGTGACTCCGGAAGATGTCGAGTATTTATTAAATATTACTAATCAGTATTTTCCGGGAGCAAAACTTAAGGCTTCGGATATTGTTTCAAGTTATGTCGGCGTGCGCCCGTTGGTAAAAGATGACTCATCATCTGAAGGTAAAACCAGCCGTGAACACACAATTATGTCGGATGAGCGAGGCTTTACTTTCGTAGCCGGCGGAAAATATACGACCTACCGTCTGATGGCAGAGCAGATCGTAAACTGCGCTTTAAAACTCTTTCCGTTTGAAATCAGAGCGTCGCTAAAGCCCTGTCAGACCAACGAGCCATTAAACCAATACACCACAGTTGATGCCTACGCTGAGTCGATGCAGACCGCGGCCAATTCACTGCAAAAGCAGTTGGCCGAGCGCTATGGCAAAGAAAATTTAGTGATCTTAGAGAAGTACGGCTATACCGATAAGATCTGGTGTTTAGAAGCGTATCAGGCGATCAATACCACCATGTGTTTAAACCTGATTGATTTCTATACTCGTCGTGTCCCGTTGTTCTTAGCCGATAAACAGCACGGTTTACAGTTTTTAGATGACGTGGCCGAAGTATTTAAAGCGGAACTAAATCTTTCTGAAGCAGAGATTAACAAACAGAAGCAGGATTTGAAAGATTACGTCGCTACCGTTCTACAGTGGAAAAAGAATTTTTAAATCCGTACAGCCGTGATTCGAAGTTGTTATTTAACCAGTTGAGAATTTTCAGCGGATTTTGTGTTACGCAGAGGGGATCAATAACCGGTGTGAGAATCTCGCCTTTGCCAAGTAGTCCATGTAGAGAACTAAATCGATAGTCTTCGCACTTTTGTGTTATTTTGGCTTCGACAGGATTGCGGTATATATATTTATAACTATTTAAGTATTGCGCCATGTTTGTGATGGGCTCCACCAGTGATTCTTCCGGAAAATTAATTTTTAATTCTTTAAAAAGTGCTGCGGTAAAATAGTTTTCTGTAGCTTTAGTACTTTTAAACAGAATGTGTATATGTGATGTCATCATCACCAGAGCCTGGATTTCAATGGAATGCAGATCAGCCTGTTTTTTCAATTGATAATTCAGAAGAAGCCAATCCAGTTCCGGAAAATACGGGTGTGCCGTCATGGCAAAATTCAGATGAAAGTATTCGGTGGTATCTTTTTTAAATTTGATTCTTTTATGAAGTGCAGTCATCGTTAGTTAGATTTAGCAAACGAACGAGCATCGTGAGATATCATTTACGTCTACTTGACAAAATACATTCCGTATTTCGGAAATAAAAAAGGGAGCTTGTAGGCTCCCTTTTTTTTAAAATGATCTTAAATGTAGTAAAAAAGGCCTGGAAGGCTTTAAACCATTGTTTTAGTTAAATCGCGTACTTTTTTCGATGCGAAATTTTCGTTTACGAAATTCCAGTTAACGTGGTTCCAGAATGTCTCAAGATATTTTTGACGTAAGTTTCTGTAATCAACGTAGTAGGCGTGTTCCCAAACGTCAGCCGTTAGGATCGGTGTTGGGCCGTTGTTGGTAAACGGTACCGCTGCATTTGAAGTAGAAACTAAAGATAATTTACCAGAGTTATCTACGCATAACCAGATCCAGCCAGAACCGAAAGTTTTCATGCCGCCGTCAACGAATTTAGCTTTTAACTCGTCCATTGAACCGAAGTCTTTAGTGATTTGAGCCGCTAATTCAGCTGAAGGCGCGCCGCCAGTTCCTGCCGGAGACATGCCAAACCAGAAAAACGTGTGATTCCAGATTTGAGCCGCGTTGTTAAAGATACCACCAGAAGAAGTTAATACGATTTCTTCTAATGATTTACCTTTTAACGAAGCGTCTGTTTCGATGAATTTGTTTAAGTTCACGATGTACGCGTTATGGTGCTTATCGTAGTGATAAGTCATTTGCTCTTCATTGAATAATGGAGCTAAGCCTGTTTTTGCGTACGGTAATTGAGGTAGTTTAAACATTTTGTGTTGTCCTTTCTATTGACAGAACCGAGAGTCTACTGGGACTCCGTTAAGCATATTACGAACAAAAGTAGGCAGAGTAAACGCCGCACTATGTAGATCTTCGTTGTAGTAGTGCAGTTGTTGTGAATTCACAAACTGAGCTGCCTGAGATGCATTAAAATCTTTTACAGGGTGGTACTGGCCCTTAATAGCCATTTGTAACGACCACATGCCTGATGGGTAGGTCGGCTGGTGGAACAACATCGTGTGTACCTGGTTTTGGCCAAACACAGATTTTAAGCAGTTATTTAACTCAACAAAAGTTTTTGAATGGAACATCGGTGATTCACCCTGGGTGACTAAAATACCGTTAGGTTTTAACGCCTTCATGCAGTTTGTGTAAAATTCTTTGGTAAATAAACCTTCTGCAGGGCCAGCCGGGTCAGAGCCGTCAACTACGATTAAATCGTAAGATTCAGGTTTTGCTTCAGCCGCAAATTTAATACCGTCACCGATGATTAGGTTTAACTTAGGATTTGAAAATTCACGTGCGATCTGTGGTAAGTGAGCTTTAGAAGCACGGATAACCGCTTCGTCAATTTCAACCATCGTGATTTTTTCTACCGACGGATATTTGAATAATTCACGGATCGTTCCGCCGTCACCGCCACCGATAACTAAAATATTTTTTACCGGACCAGCCACTGATTGGAAAGCCTGTGTAGCAGGGTGGGCGATCATTTCGTGATAGTGGTATTCATCACGCTCAGTGCACATAACCATGTCATCGATGGCTAACATTTTACCGTAAGCACAAGAATCTAGAATACGAACGCGTTGAAATTCAGAACGTTCATCGAATAAAATTTCGCCGGTGTAGCGTAAAGATAAAGCCTGGTTTTCATCTTTGTCAGTGAACCAAACATTGCGGCTGATTTTGTAGCCTTTAGACGGATCATAGTTTTCAGCATCGTTTGGTTTAACCTGTAACGAGTCACCTTTTTTGATGACCTGAGTTGAACCACGGTTCATTTCTAGAGCTGAGTAATTGGCGCCGAAAGCAGATCTTAAAAATTCAAAAGAAACCCAAGGGTCAACCGAGCCACCGCAGGTAAATAGATCGACTGCCGCATAGTTGTATTCAGGCCAGGTGTGAATCGCTAAATGTGATTCTTGGATTACAACCACACCAGAAACTCCGTACGGAGAAAAGTGGTGGAATGTTGAGTTGATAACCGTGGCACCTGCAGTCTGTGCCGCTTTAACCATTGCAGCTTCAATTGCACCAACATCGTTTAAAATGTCGCCTTTGCAGTTTGTGAACTCAACTAGAATATGACTTCCTAATGCCTTCATACCTTTGGGATTCCTTCTCTAAAACGGGTTTAATTTTAGAGGAGAAACTAAGGCCTAGGGGGGTGTGAGGCAAGCCTTTTTTAGGTTTTTTGTCTGATCTCAAAAGAATGGTGAATTTTTTGGTCGAAACAGTCTTGCGGAATAGTTTTTTCAGTCGTGTTTTTGATGCTAAATGCCGCCTCGAGCGCTGGATCCAGCTTAAATTTGCGCTTGTTCGTCGAGAAATACAAAACGCCGTCAGGTTTTAAAAATTTCATCGATTGTTCGATAATAAATTTTTGGTCTTTTTCGACCTCAAAATCTTCCTTCATATCCTTAGAATTCGAAAACGTCGGAGGATCTAAAAATACCATATCAAAAGAATGCTCATAATCTGGCCAATCACAGGCTGTTTTTAAAAATTCCATCGCATTTTGCTCGATAAAACGGTGCTGATTAGGGTCGATGTTGTTTAATTCAAAGTTATCTTTGCCCCAGGCGAGGTAATTTTTAGACATATCGACACTGACAGTCTGGGCTCCCGCTTTGGCAGCCATCAGCGACACGGTACAGGTGTAAGAAAACAGATTTAACAATTTTTTGCCGTTCGCATTTTTTAAGAAAAAATAGCGCATCGGGCGGTGGTCGATGAATAACCCTGTGTCGAGATAATCCCACAGATTAACCAGCACCGGTACGCCGTTTTCTAAGACAGCAAAGCGGCGCTGAGTTGATTCAAGTTTGTTGTACTGGTTGGTGCCTTTTTGTTTTTCACGTTTTTTGAATAGAATTTTCTCCGGTGCAAATTTTAACACCTCAGCCACCGCTTGCGTGACTTCGGTATCTTTATTTTTACCTTGGTCGATCAGTTCGGTTTTATCGTAAATGACACAGTAGTCTTTGTAGATATCGATTAAAAACGGGTATTCCGGAATATCCTTATCATACAGGCGGTAAGCTTCGATTTTGTTTTTATCAGCCCACGGCTTAAGTTTTTTTAGATTTTTCTCCAAACGGTTTTTGATCATTTAGTGAATATAATTCAAAAACGAATAAAACACTCCAAAATTGTCACTCTGGGTAAGTTTTACTGTCTAAAAAACTACTAGCTCTCATATAGGGCCGATTGTGATAGGAAGACCTGTCGTTTTAATTAGTATTTTCATTGGGGGATAGTAATGAAAAAGCATTCTAAAGCCGTATTTACGATGATGATGATTTTCGGGGCCGCTTATATCTTAGCAGCTTCTGGTTGTGCTGATTCGGGCGGTAATTCAGGTACGAATCTGACAGCACCGGTAGATCAGAATAATAACGGTGGCGAAGATGACAGCATGGTCTTACAACCTATTGACGCCAGTCAGGTGCGAGAGTGCACCGACAGTGAATTCGCCCAGTTAGTTTCTTGGCGAAATGCAGTTGATAAAGCCAATGGTGAAATCGACACAGTTAAAGGCAAACAATCTCAAGGCGCGGTCCAGGCCAGTTTAAACGCCATTAAGAGCTGCGATAGCCGGTTTGCCTACCATAAAGTGCAACCGTGCAAAAAAACAAAAAAAACAATCGTCAACACAACGGTAAAAGTTTACGACGCTTTTACTATCAAACGTGATTGCTCAAAAGTAGAAACTTATTTAACTAAACATCAGTTGCGCCCGCAACCAGGTGTAACACCGGCTCCGGTTCAGCCTACGCCGAACCCTGCGCCGAACCCGCAACCACTACCGGTAGATCCGGTTGAACCACCACTGGTGATTGATCAGCCGGCCGGTACGTTAACTATGTGCTCGCAGGATGAGTTTTCGCGTTTATCACAGTGGTCAACGTCACAGGATAAGGCCAATAAGTCGATAGCCAAACTTGGTTCACAAAGTGCGTGGAAATACGATGCCCAGGCGATCACAGATGCCGCTTTAGCCGTTAAACAGTGTGAATCGCTAATGAGCTACCACGCTAAGCGTCCGTGCGAGAAAAACATCAAACAGGATAATGGCTCGATGCTTAACCGCCAGTATACGCGAGAATCATTAGCTGAGCGCTGTAATACCTCTCGTAAATACTTTTACGATTACGTTCAGAATAAAACGACGTTGATTTTTCCGAATGCAGATCTTTATGTCGATTTAAGTCATTTTGCGCAACAACGCTTTGAGGCGCAGTCGTTTGTTACTTTAGGTTCGTGTGTGGCTGAAAACCGATCTGACAGCACAATTGATTATTCTGGCCGTAAAGCCTTGGTTACTGAGACGCGTGGTTTTGAACAAAAGATGTTAGTGTTAATCACGGCTGAGGGTTTAAAAATCGACTGTTATGGTTTAGATATCGGAGATGCGTTCAGTAAAACTGAAATTGTGCGCGTGTTAAAAGCCGAAGGCACCGATATTCGTTTGGAATACCGTTTGAAATAATTGATTTAAGTGAGCGATTTAATGATGGCTTTAAAATATTCCGGCATTTCTGGCCGGTAGTACCAGGCCAGAGCAAGTTTATAATCAAAGTACTGATCCGGGGAGATATCAACAATCTCCCCTTTTTTTACGGCATCCTTGGCGAATTCTTCTGATAAAACCGAGTATCCGCCACCTAAGACGATCATTGATAGCAGCGCATCCGTATTGTTTGCATAATGACGGCCAGGTTGTACTTTGTTTTTCAAGCGGTACTTTTCAAGATAGAGAAACGTGAAGCGGTCTGCAGGATCAAAATCAACGATCGCTTCATTTTCAATAATATCCTGTAATTTACGTTTCTTCCATGCCTTTGGAACGTAAAGCTTATAGCGCTCAGCTTTAAGAATACGTGAATCCATCTCTTTAGTGACTTCATGGTGCTCGAGAACAGCTAAATCACACTGGCCGGTCTTAAGTTTATCCCGGCTTTCGCTGTTGTCTGATAGATCAAATCTGAATCTGACCTTTGGATATCTGGCTTTATGGGAAAGTAAGTTGGGAATGACCCGAGATCGCAAAATGCTTGATGGTCCCGAGATGCCGATTTCAATGATGTGTTCAAAAGATGCCTTTTGAATCTTTGAAAGGGTCATTCCCTCATTTTCTAAACTTAGCTTTACGTACTGAAGAAGAAATTCTCCTTCGTTCGTCAGCTTCATACCCTTCCTTGATCTGATGAAAAGTGTTGTTTGCAACTGCTTTTCTAAAGATCTGATCCTTTGGGTTACTCCAGTCTGAGTAATCCCTAAAATGTGCGAGGCTTCTTGAACCGTGCCCTTTTGGACAACTGCCCAAAAAGCCTCTAGGGTGGGGCTGAGTAAACTCATTTAAAATCATAATAAACTCAAAATTATGAATTATACAAATACTTTGTTTTTTTCTAGAGTGCGCAGCAACAGAGTTATCAACACATGTCGTGTGGAAAACTTTTGTAAGTAAAAATAAAAAGGAAAAAACTATGAAAATAAATATGCTCACACTGACGCTTTTCGGATTTTTATCGCTTGGTCTGAAAACCGCGGCTGGAGCGCAAGACACGCTTGTGGATAAGTCTGTGAATTACGGCGAAAAGTACTTATGCCAGATCAAAACGGCAGACGAAAAAACTTATTCACTAAATATAGAGTGGACCGCAGAGCCGGATAAATTTTCAAAAATCCCTAAATGGAAAGAAACACTGAAGTACCAGCTTTTTGAAAATTTACAACAGATCGATAGCGGCAGTTTTTCAGATCAGGGTTTTGGTTACAACAAAATCGCTCTGACCTTTGCTTACGACAAGTATGTAATGACCGGAGACTCAAGTTTTGCCACCAGAGTGGGAACTAACACCAGCAATGTGCACATCGAAATCAAAAAAGGCTATGATCAAGAGGCCAAAGAGGTTTTAAGTGTCGCGAGTTTTACAGCAACTCATACTTTTGATAAGTTCTACGGCACGGTAAATTCCAAACAGATCAATCTGACCATCGTTAGCTCTGAGTGTGCGGTGGAAGCTGCTAATAAACAATAGGCTAAGGCTGGACAAAGCTTTGTTGATGTTGCTCTAATAGGCCTATGAAAAAAATAATTTTAATCTTACCGTTATTTTTTGGTTTACGCCTATTAGCAGCAGACTTTAACGATTACTTTAAAAATACTTTCGACGAAGCTGATCAGGCCTTTTCGCAGTCTTTTGCAACGATCAAAACATTGCAGCCGACAGCCGAAAAGCACGAATTTACTTTTGATCAGGGAACAATTCAGTCGGTTTTTTGGCCGGCAAAAAACAAAAGTGATAAATTGTTGGTTATTTTTTCTGGTACACACGGCATTGAGGCTTTTGTCGGCTCGGCGGTGCAGCGCTGGCTGGTGGATCAACCGTTTGTGCAAAACCGTGAAAACGTAAATATTTTGTTGGTGCATGGTTTTAATGTCTACGGTTTTAAAAACAAACGCCGTGTTAACGAAAACAATATCGATTTAAACAGAAATTTTATAGTCGACCGCTCGACCTGGCAAAGCGATGATAGCGGCTATAAGAATCTGTATGATTATTTAAACCCGAATGATCCCGCTACCTATGGGTTGTGGTCGGAGATCAAGTTTATGTGGAATGCTGTTGTAAAAATGGTGCGTTACGGTTTAGAAAATCTGCGCAATGCGATTCTACGTGGCCAGTACACTTATCCCGAAGGTCTTTATTACGGTGGTAATACGATCGCTAAACAATGGGATCTTATGAATCAGCTTATTGATAAATATGTTGCCGGCCATAGCAAAGTGTTTGTGATAGATTTGCACACCGGTTACGGCGCGCGCGGTAAATTACATTTACTGGCGAACGGTAAAAAAGAAGGAAACCCACTGACTGAAGTGTTTACCGAGCCCGGCGAAATCGACTACGGTTCGGATAAAAAATTCTATTCGATCCAGGGCGAGATGCTTAGCTTTTTCATTCATGAAATTAATTACAAATTAAAAGACAAAGCCCCTGCATCGGTAGGTATTACTTTTGAGTACGGTACCTTAGACAGTCAGAAGACCACCGGTTCAATCGAGTCGTTGCGCCGTATGGTATATGAGAATCAGAATTTCTGGCATCCGGCAAATGATCCTGCGGATGCAGAAAAGATTAAACATGACTTTCAAGAGATGTTTTTTCCGTCTGACCGCGAATGGCGTAAAACCATCTTAGATCAGACAGAAGAAAAAACAAAAAAGATTATCGATTGGTTATCTAAGTAGCTACTTTCTTAGCGGACTTAGTTTTTGCATCAAGTACGTGTACTCTAAGCCTAGCATAGTCGCATACTCTTTTAAGTTTGCGGCTCTGCCGTGGCCGCCATCAATATTTTCATAATACAGTACCGGATGGCCCAGTTGTTTTAACCGCGCCACCATCTGACGGGCGTGCCCTGGATGTACGCGGTCGTCTTTAGTGCTGGTGATGTAAAAGGCCTCTGGGTATTTTACGTTCGGCTTAATGTTATGAAGCGGGGAGTATTTCATTAACACTTCACGCTCAGCCGGAATATCAGGGTTTCCGTATTCAGCCTGCCAGCTGGCACCGGCTAATAATTTATTATAGCGAATCATATTGGTGAGCGGAACTTCGCTGACCACCGCGCCGTAAAGATCCGGCCGCTGGGTTAACATAACGCTTGTTAATAAACCGCCATTAGAGCCGCCCATGATGCCCAGATGTTGCGGAGACGTGATTTTTCTGCGGATTAAATCTTCACTGACCGCAATAAAATCATCAAACGCCTTCTGGCGGTTAATGCCGATGGCGGCTTTATGCCATGCCGGTCCGTATTCACCGCCGCCGCGAATATTGGCCAGCACATACACGTTACCACGCGATAACCACACTTTACCCGGAACACCTAAGTAGTAAGGTGTCATCGCCGCTTCAAAACCGCCGTAACCGTATTGTAATGTCGGATTTTTACCGTCTAATTTTAAATTTTTCGCGTGCACGACAAAGTAAGGAATCTGGGTTCCGTCTTTACTTTTGGCCTTATACTGATGCGAAGTAAAATTTTTCGCATTAAATCTTTGCGGCGATGCCTGGATAAATTTCAGCTGCACATTGGTATTTTGTGCCGAATCGGTGTAATAGATTTGCGCCGGAGTTAAAAAATCTGTGTAACTGAAGTAGGCTCTGTTTGAGTCTTGATCTACCGCTATCGCTGACCAATTACCTTTATCCATGCCTTTTAGGCCGTGATTGAATTTGCCGGTAACCCATTTGTTATTAATACGATCGACCGGAATCATGGTGCGTTTGACATCACGAAGTCCTGCAATCCAGAACTGATCTTTGTTTTTTGTGGTGGCCAGTACAACTTCAGTTTGGCTCGGTAAAAAAATCACTTCAGGATCTTTAACATTTTGCAGGGTGTACAGCGGAAACGATAACAATGTTCCCGGCGGCACGGTTTTATCTTTGATTTTATAATCCGATTTTACCGAGAAGATCAGCTGGTCTTTAAAGATCGTTCTGACTTCGGCATCCTGCGGGATCGGAACTTTTACCAACTTTTGGGTTGCTAAATCAGCTAAATAGAAAACTTCGTATTCGTAAAACGAAATCGATTTGTAAATAATAAAATGGATCTTGTCCTGGTCAGAGACCATCCAGCTGTCGATGCTGACATAGTGTTTCGGCACATCAGTAATAAATGTAGCCTGATCCAGTTTTTGTCCACGTTTGATATATTTTAAAGTCTGCGGGTAACCTGAAGTCGTCAATTTATCCGGGTCAGTGGCATCTGTCCAAAGCAGGGTGTTTTCATCAAACCATTCAAACTGGCTCTTTGATTCAGGAAAAGAGAAACCGTTTTCGACAAACTGTTTGGTTTCCAGATTGTATTCGCGGGCCGTAACCGCATCTTTACCGCCATTTGACAGAAACACCAGACACATCTTGTTGTTTTTCTTGTAACAATTGTGGCCTTTCCACACCCAGTTTTGATTCTCGGCTTTGGCGATGGCATCTAAATCCAAGACCACTTCCCAGTTATCTTTGCGCGCGTTGTAGTCGGCAACAGAAATACGTTTTAATTGGCCGCGCACATGCACTTGGTCTTGCCAGTACTGGTAAAGCTGGTTGTCGTGAAAGTAAATTGCCGGCAATTTATCCTTGGCCGTGATAACATCTAAAATTTCTTTTTCGATGACCGGAAACAACGGATCGGTTTTTAGGCGGGCTACCGACAGCACATTTTCAACTTCGTAAAATCTGCGCACTTCAGGTGAATCAATTTCTTCGAGGTAACTTAAATCTTTTGATAAGGGGTCGTTTGACATATTTGACTTCAATGAGCAGGCGTTAAAGGTAAGGGCACAAAAAAATAGAGCTATGATGTTTTTCATAGCTCTATTCTAAAGAATTAAAATTTTAAAACAATGTTTTATCTATATTCGAAAACATCTGACGCCGGAAAACGGACTTTCTTTGCATGCTGGTATTTATCGTCAGCTGATCTGTACCCGCAGGCAACGGCCGCGATAGTTTTCCAGCCGGTGCCTTCAAGCTTTAACACGTCGTCATAGCCGTCTTGGTTAATTCCTTCCATCGGCAGGGTGTCGATTTCCATCAATGCCGCAGTAGTCAGTAACGAACCCATGGCAATATAGGTCTGGCGTTGGGCCCACCACTTGATGGTTTCAAAGCGCGGTCCTTTAATCAGGTCGCCAACCATCATGTCTCTGAATTTAACCAGAGCTGATGGTTCAACTCCTCGTGCTTTGGCCGCCTCAGCAACGAAGCGGTCGATATGAGCTTCGTCTAACTGTTCTTTGTATGTGAAAACGATAAAATGAGATGCTTCCGTTACCGGAGTTTGTTTGTAAGAGTGATCCAGTAGTTTTTGTCTTAACTCGGGATTTTGTACAACGATGAATTTCCAGGGTTGTAATCCGTACGAAGAGGCGGTTAAGCGTAACGACTCTGTTAGGATGTTCCAGTCCTGTTCACGAATAATCTTGGTTGGGTCAAACTTTTTACAAGCGTAACGCCAGTTAAGCTGTTTGTGAATAATCTCGTTATCGATCGCAGACATGCTTACTTCACTTCAAATTCAGAAAAAGAAAAATTAGATTTAGTCCGCATCGCTTCTTGGTCGTTGTTCTGAGCAGCTACACGCCAGAAGTACTTAACACCGGCTTCTAAACCTTTAACTTCGAAAGATGTGCCAGAGACCATTTTGTCTTCAGCAACATACATAGAGCGGTTGTTAAAACCAGCATCACGCGAAACCTGCACGTGGTAAGTTTTAGCACCTTCAGAAGCTGTCCACTCAAGTTTAACTGTTTCGCCAGAAACTTTTTCTAAAAATTTTGGAGAAGTTAATTTCACTTTTGCCGGGATTACGGCTTTGCCTGGTGTTGGTTGTTTTTCTGGAAAGATAGCGCCGATTTGTTTGTGGCGAGTGTGACTCCAGTCAGGATTTTTGCTGTCACCCTTGGCGTGATCGCCGCCACCACCAGCAGCAACTGCTTTAACATTTAAACCTAAAACCAATAAAAACGCCGCTAGGGCCACTAAAAACTTCATACAGATCTCCTAAATAAACTGGAATGATTTAATCTAATGCGAGATTGTTAAACGGGCAAGAATTTCACACATTTAGCTTGTATTTTGGCGGCGCTCAGTGCTACAAATCTCAGCAAGGTTTTGCAGATGATCGCGTGTGACGTAAGTCATACGAGGAAAGTCCGAGCTTCGCAGAGCAGCGCCTGGGGTAACGCCCCTCCACCGTAAGGTGAGGAACAGTGGAACAGAGAGAATGTCCGGGGCATTGAGCCTGATTTCGGGAACGGGAGAAATCGGGGGAGCCGCCGGAGTGAAAACAGCCAAACTCGTGCGCGAAGCAAGATCAAATAGGGAATCCCACTAGCAATAGTGGTTCTTGGTGGAGGTTTCGATTTTGCCGAAAGGCGAAGGTGACCGACATACAGAGAATAAGGGCTGCTCGCCTGAAGGTTCCGGGTACGATCGCTTGAGCCTGTTAGTAATAACAGGCCTAGAGGAATGATTATCGAACTGTGTGGACAATGTGGGAGAAAGCACAGGGAACAGAACTCGGCTTATCGCAAAACCGACCCATCTTTTTAGTAAACACAAGTGTTGACAATTTAGTTAACATCGCCTGAAGCTGGTAAATATGATTTCTATTTACCAGTTTGATTCGTACAAAAAATTCTTTAATAAATGGGTCGAACAGCAAGCCAACAAAGGCCACGGTGAATACCGTAGGCTTGCTATGGCTTTGAATGTTTCTACCACATTGATAAGCCAGATTTTTAATGCTGATAAAGAATTAAGTATGGAATTAGCCTGCGAGATGGTGGATTACCTGCATTTAAATGAAGATGAAGGCGATTATTTTTTACTTCTTGTAGAAGTTGGTAAATCGGGCTCAGTCAAACTTCGTAACAGGCTGCTTCGTCAAATTAAAGAGCGCCAGGACAAAGCCCGTAAGTTAGAAAATCGTTTAAAGAAGGATCATGTATTAGATGAACAGGCCAAGCAGATTTATTTTTCCAGTTGGCTTTATCCAGCCTTAAGGATTCTATCAGATATTCCCGAAATAAACACGGCAGAGCAAATAGCGGAAAGACTACAGGTTTCAAAAAACCATGTATTGAAAGCGCTGGATTTTTTAATTAAACATCAAATCATCATTCAAAAAAATAATAAACTGAGTTTAGGTCCGGCACATATTTATTTGCCCCCGACTGATCCACTTGCCAGCCGTAATATGATGAATTGGCGACATCTGGGGTTCAATAAAATGCAAATGCAGCACGATGATCAGTTTTTTTATTCAGGCACCTATGCACTGTCAGAGGAAGTAGCCGAAGAGATTCGTAAACGTTTACCTCAATTTGTTGAAGATATTTTAAAAGAAGTAAAACCATCACCTTCAGAGACGACCCGTTGTTTGAATATTGATTATTTTGAAATTTAATCTTTTGTGTAATCGCGAAATTTATTGTCTTCGATTAAAGATTTAAGTTCAGGATAATTAACCACAGGTGCTGTAATTTTTTTAACTAGTTTTCTGATAAAATCGTAGTCATCTGAATTTAAAGTGAATTTTTCGTTCTGTGTTCCTGGAATAAAAGGATAAGTCTCACGGCATTTCTTTTTTAATTTTTCATATTTGGCAAAGTCGTTTTCAGCAACTATCACGCGTGCGGCTTGAGCCATGCACAGATCTTGTGTTTTTTTGTATTTTAGTAAACGAATACCCATTACAATTTCATGCACCAGTAAAACAGCCTGGTCACGTTCCTGCATTTGTGCGAAGAGGTGTGAGTCGACCATGATTTTATTTAAATCCTGTAAGGCTATTTGATCAGTACGTGCATAGACGCCTAAGATGTTTTTTGAAATCTGCTCAAGATCGGTTGGTACGAAATACCAGTCGCGTTCAATGCTAAGATGGTAAAAGTCAGCAGCCAGTTCTGGATAATTCAGGCTTAAATCCGCAAGCAATGGCCTTACCAGGTTAGCATAAGAGGGGAGCTCGCTGATATTAAGAATGTAATCATCTAAAGGCTTACCTTGAATGCCGTTGCCGCCGCCAGTGCTGTCGGTTCCACCTTGCTGTAATTCAGTGCGCTGACTTTCTGCTATCGGTGCTGTTTGAATAATTGTAACTTGCTTTTTACAAGCTAAAGCAAACGAAGCTGCATATACCACAAGAAGGAGTTTTGTTAATTTCATTGAAACTCCTCCTTTTGTAGTGTGTTCAGGTTAATCAAAATCTCGCCCTGAGTTCTCTTTTTCAGAACGACCGTGTTTGTTTCAAAATCAATGTAACCAAAATCGCCAATGAATTCTTCAGATTTACCGTTTTTTAAAAAAGAGGCTTTATAATTTTTTAACGTATGCAACGGCGAGAGCTGTCCAGATTGGGCTTTATCGGCATGGAGTTCAAGACATTGTTGGGCGACACATGTTCTAAGATTGAAACCCTTGATCGTTGAAAAAGACGAAGCATGCACGATACCTGGGAAGATCATCCCCAGGCAGGCTAGTTTTAGAATGTTGGTTATAAGTTTGAACTTCATAAGCAACGGCACACTTTCAAGAAATTATTGGCAGCTAGTTTTTAGTACGAATAGGTTTGCATTGTTTTCAACAAAAATTCCACCAAGAGTGTTGTCTTTGATTGTAGTGGCTTGGTCGCACTCATTCCAGGCTTGTGGCTTAACTTGACGTAAATCAGAAATTGGATTTTTAGCCCAAGCAAAAACATCTACCTGAGTTTTGATTTTATTGTTCGTGTTAACCGTTTTTAAATCTAACTCAATGATGCCACCAAGAGCTGCGTTTAATTGGTTCACTAAATCTTGGGCTTCGGCGGGCTCATTAATACAGATACCGTCTTTGTATAGGTAGCCCTGACGGTTTTTACAAATACTGTCTTGGTATTTTAATGCCCAAGAAGTGGCTGCAGATAAATCAGAACCCAATTCAAGCATTAACTTTAATGAGTTGTCTTTACGTAGTTTTCCAAACTCAGGCTGCAACAATAAAAATTCAGTTTTTAATTTGTTAGTCATTAAATTGTGTGGGTCGACTTCTTTCAATTTTTCAAGACCATTTAATGAGTAGGCAGTATAGAACATGCCGTAAAGAACTTCGCCGGCTGCTGTTTGGCGAAGAGCAATGAAGTCGGCAGTGTTTAGCTTTTTTACTGCAATTTGTGAAGCATCGCACTCGTAAATGTATGGACCATCTTCACTTTCAACAATTTTGCAAGAATCCATTAACTCTTCTTTTATCGCCCCCTCAAAAACATAGGGATTTAAATTAATATCTAGCTCAGCTTGTTCATTTCTTTTTAAAAATTTTCTGAATTCATCAGCAGCTGCGAAGTATTGCGCTAATACGTCTTGGATATCAGATGGTTTAGTAATGGCAGGTGAGCTTTTATCAGTCAGGAAGCTTTTTAACGGAGAAGTCGGTAACTGTTTGTTGATGTATTCATCAAGAGCATTTTTTTGTTGCTCATCTAAGATAGGATAAATGCGTGTTAAAACACCGCGAAAAGCTTCAAATCTTTTTAAGAATAAATAATAAAATTCAGCTTTTTTATTCGTAGGATCTTTTTCGTATGCTGTGGCTGCCAGCTTGTAAGCTAACATAAAACTGTATGGGCTGATCAATTGTTCAGCGGCTTGCGCTAACTCATCAGAACTCGACATGTCCGAAGCTGTGATTTTAATTTTCATAGGCTCTTTAACAATCGTTTCTTTTTGGTTACATGCAGTTAATGCTAATGTTGAAACCATTCCAAAAGTGAAAATTGATTTCTTAATTTTTGTTTTCATAAAAAACTCCCTAGTCGGTGTTAAATTCATGAGCCCAAAGTAAATGAATCAAACACGAAATAATAGATCAGTTTGGTAAATAGTGAACGTAAAAATTAACCTTTTGGTTAACATGCTCATGACCTATAAAATGTACTCTTTTTTACTTTAAAGTGACTGTATTCGCCCCTGTAATGATTTATGCAGGAAAAAAATACAAATTAAGTTGCTAAAAGCTATACCTTCTTTTTCGCTAAGACAAAAAGCTCGCGGCCTTCACGGCGGGGAATTGATTTTCTCCAGCGGCCCCAGAATAAAAACTGAAAACTGTCTTTAAGTAATTCGCGGATTTCCCATTCACTGCTGCCGTACGGCGGCCCTGCGCGTTTAAGCATGGCAAAAAAGACGGCCATTAACTGGCCTTCTTCGTGAAGAAGACGGCGCCAAAGTTTAACCATTTCTTTTCTGCGGTGAGGGTCAATCGCACAAAAACAAGTGTGTTCGATGATGACATCGAAAGTGCCGTTCCATTCATGCGGCAGCGTAAAGATGTCCTGTTGGATAAAAGAAATGTTTTCTAGATGACCATACAGTTTTTTCGCCTGATCAATGGCCGCTTTAGAAAAATCGACCGCTGTGACGACATGACCTGCTTGCGCAAATAAAGCAGCGTCATGACCGGCCCCGCAACCTAAAACCAGAATGCGGGACTTCGGAAGTTTTATTCTCTGGATCATATCTTTAAAGGCCGCAGCAGGTTCGCCTAAATCCCATCCGGGATTACCTTCATTGTAAATCCCGGTCCAAAATTCAGAATCTTCGATGTTCGGATTTTCAAAATAGTATTCAGGAGTTTCGACTTTGATGCCAGCGAGAGTAAAACTGTCGTCATCAAATTCATCGCAGGCATCAAACAGCTTGGCCTGTGCTTTTTCCGTTAAACGAAACGGGGCGTGCGTTGTGGTTAAACCACAGATGCGGTCAAACGGATCGAGACTGAACTTGGTCAGATCGGCTTCAAACGTCAGCTGTTGCTGTGTTTCGATAAATATTTTATTTTCTCGGGCGGTAACTTTGTGAGCGAATAACGGATGATCAAAAGCTTCTACAAGGTATCTGGTTTTTTCAAAAGAAGTCTCAAGTGTGAAACTGTTGTTCAGGCGCATATTACGCAACAGAGTTTGCGCCACTTCGCCATCGGGAATTGCTTTTTCGCTCTCTGCCAAAAACAATTCGCCGTGTTCGTTAATCGTCAGAATATTCATTAAAAAATTAGCGGCTTTCTGTCGGAGCTGAAGCTGCCGGAGTTGTTTCAGTCGGAGAAACCGCCGGAGTTTCATCTGTCGTTACCACAGGATCAGAAGCCGGTGTGCCGTCAGAAGAGATGGTTGTTCCTTCTTTGAATTCTAACGACTGTGAGCCGGCCGTTACCGATTGTAACGCCCATTTTTGCACAGCGGGATCTTCGGAAAGAGCTTTAGTTAATATCGCTTGGCCAGTGATGGTTTGGGTGGTGCCGTCGGCATCGTCGTACTGGTAAGAAAAATGCGCCTTCACTTTATTGTCGTCGATTTTTTCGGTAAACATCTTGTTCAAACGGAAACCGGTCATCGATGGCAGTTTAGCTTTAACGCTTTCCTCGATCAGGATTGATAATTTGCTCTGAATGCCAGCATGAATGTCCGTGCCCATTTGCGACGGTGAGTTAAAAAGGCACCAAGTCCAAATAAACGCTGAAACGAATAAAACAAAGCTGAAAATTTTGATCATAGTTCAAGTTCCTATCATGACTTTAGAAATATGGTCTGCCAGAGGCAGATCAAACTGTATACAAGTAAACTTCACCATGTTAGTGTCGGGCAATCAAGCTATGAAAAAGAAATTAGTGGGGAATTTACAAGCGAATTATGTCGATAAAATCCGAGACTTCAAAGTCTGGAGTGATCTGCATACGCCGGCTCTGCTAAAACCCGCATTAAGCTATGCGTTAGAGTGGCTATCGCCTGAACTTTTAGGCACTGGCTTTGTGATCACTGAAGTAAATGACGAGTGTGTTAAGGCCAAAGTGCCTTACCAGCGTGCCAATTGCGATTTTCATGGTCAGATTCATGCTGGATTGGTGGTCAATGCCGCCTTAGAAGTGATCAGCACTTTTATATCTAAACACTGGGCAAAAAATCTGTGGGAAATCAAAAATTACCAGCTTGAACTCAGCAAAAATTTAAAATGGGATAAAGACCTAGCGCTGCAGTTCTCTTGCAGCGAGCAGGACATGGATAAGTTTATCCTGTCTTTGCAAAAAAATGATCAGGTGGCGTTTGAGGGCACGGTTTTTATCGCGATGAAGAATTCAAGCCAGTCTGATTCTGTAAAATTAAAACTAAATATTATTAAACTTAAGCTGTTGGCTTAAGCGATTTTCAAAGTTCGGGGAAACTGTGATTTTAGAAACCAGCGTACAAAACCAGTCAGAAGAGTTTAAAAAAAATTACAAACAAATGATGTCGACAGTTGAAAACTGGAGAGCGCGTGTTGCCAAAGTTAAATTAGGCGGCGGCGAAGAGGCACTTAAAAAACATAAATCGCGCGGTAAACTAACAGCGCGTGAACGTGTCGAAGCCTTGCTTGATCATGGCACTGCGTTTTTAGAGTTTTCGACTTTGGCAGCCTATGGCATGTACGACGACCAGGCACCGGCAGCCGGTGTGATTACCGGAATCGGTGTGATCGAAGGTGTTGAGTGCATGATCGTGGCTAATGATGCAACGGTAAAAGGCGGAACTTATTTTCCGATGACCGTAAAAAAACACTTACGCGCGCAAGAAGTGGCCTTAGAAAACGGTTTACCCTGCATTTATTTAGTCGATAGTGGCGGTGCATTTTTACCGTTACAATCAGAAGTGTTTCCGGACCGAGACCACTTCGGAAGAATTTTCTATAACCAGGCCCGCATGTCGGCCCGTAATATCCCGCAGATCTCTGTGGTGATGGGTTCATGTACGGCCGGTGGCGCTTATGTTCCGTCGATGTCAGATGAAAACGTGATCGTTAAAGATAACGGCACTATTTTCTTAGGTGGACCTCCGCTCGTAAAAGCGGCAACCGGTGAAGTCGTAGATGCGCAGGAACTTGGTGGCGCCAATACCCACTGTCAGATGTCAGGTGTAACTGATCACTTCGCTGAAGATGATCAGCACGCAATTGAAATCACCCGTTCGATTGTTAAACATTTAAATCACCGAAAAGTGATGTCGTTAAAAACCCAGCCGATCGAAGAGCCGTTATTTGATGCCAACGAGCTGTACGGAATTTTACCGGCGGATTCACGTATTCCGTTTGATGTGCGTGAAGTGATTGCCAGAATCGTCGACGGTTCTAAGTTTCATGAATTTAAACCGCTGTTCGGCAATACCTTAGTTACAGGTTTTGCCCATATCTGGGGAATGCCGGTCGGAATTATCGCCAACAACGGTGTACTATTTTCTGAGTCAGCCCAGAAAGCCGCGCACTTTATCGAGTTATGTGAACAACGTGAAGTGCCGTTAATTTTCTTACAAAATATCACCGGCTTTATGGTCGGTAAAAAATACGAGCAGGAAGGTATTGCTAAACACGGTGCTAAAATGGTTATGGCTGTATCTAATGCACGGGTTCCGAAATTTACGGTGGTGATCGGCGGCTCTTACGGTGCCGGTAACTACGGTATGTGCGGTCGTGCGTACCAGCCTCGCCAGCTTTGGATGTGGCCAAACGCGCGCATCTCAGTAATGGGTGGCGAGCAAGCAGCGAATGTTTTACTGACGGTAAAACTGGATCAGCTGGCAGCCAAAGGCCAGACGATGACAACGAGCGAGCAGGATGAATTTAAAAAACCGACCTTAGAAAAATACGATTACGAAAGTTCAGCGTATTTCTCGACGGCACGTATCTGGGATGACGGCATCATTGATCCGGTTGATACCCGCCGGGTGCTGGCGCTGGGAATTTCTGCCAGCTTAAACGCTGACTGGGGCCCGAAACTTCAGGGTGTCTTCAGGATGTAATATGAAAAACATTACCCTCACTTCAGACAACCAAGACAGTGCGATTAAAATTGTTGAACTGAACAAGCCGGAATTAAAAAACGCTTTTAATCCCGAGATGATTGCGGAGATCACCGAAACTTTTAAGCAGTTAGCGCAGGATCAGAGCGTGCGGGCTGTGGTGTTAAAAGGCGCAGGCACGGCATTTTGTGCCGGTGCTGATTTAAACTGGATGAAGTCGATGGTGGATTTTTCGTTTGAACAAAACATCAAAGACTCTGAAAAGCTGTGGGACATGTTCGAAGCGATCGCGTTTTGCGAAGCACCGGTGATCGGTATTGTTCATGGCGCTGCGTTCGGCGGGGCCTTAGGGCTTATAGCCGCCTGCGATTACGTGATCGCCGATGAAGCGACGAAATTCTGTTTCAGCGAAGTGCGTTTAGGGTTATCGCCGGCGGTGATTTCATCTTTTATCGTACGCAAGTGTGCAGATGCTCAGGTGCGCCCGTACATGCTAAACGCCGAAGTTTTTGATTCACTGGCGGCTCAGCGTATGGGTTTGGTTCATGTGATCAAAAACACCAATGATGGCTTAACAGAAGCGAGAAAATTCTCGGCCCTTGGAGCGGAAGCTACGCGCGCGACGAAAAAATTATTAAACAATATTGAAAAATCAAAGAACGAAAAGTCGTGGTTAGAACAAAAAAAGCTGACGACAACGGTCATCAGCGAACGCAGAATGTCTAAAGAAGGCCAAGAGCGTCTGAAAGCTTTTTTAAACAAGACAAAATAAACAAATCAAAATAGAAAACTTACTGGCGTAAGCTTTGCTGTGTTTCATAGAGAAGGAGGCCTCTCTATGAAACAAACATCCATGCAAAATTTTATGCGTCAATATTCGAATAAAATCCCCAAAGAAGGCGAATTAACGAAAAAAATCGAAGATTATACGGCTAAAGTGCCCTCGGTAGGATACCTGGCATTAGCGTTAGGCAGTCTTGCGTTATCAGCAGGTCTTGCGGCTTTTACCCGTCGCAGCCGCCTTGCTAATTTTGCCGGTATCTGTGGACAAAGTTTTTTAATGATCGGTATTTATAATAAATTAGTTAAACTCGAAGGGCATGATTCGATCGATCGCGGGCGTGTTCACTGAGCTAACTGGTGTCTTCTTGGCTGGCCGTCGGCTTGCATTATTACCTCCTACGGGGGAACTATGCTTATATCTAAATCGCCTATTGCCGTATTGGTTTTTATTTTAACTGCTGGCCTGTTGGTGCAGGCCAAGCCTGGTCACCAAAAACCACCACCTCAGCACGGTCCAGTGCAAGAAGAAGAAGACCGCCCGTTTTTTGATAACCGCCATAAAAAACAAAAGCCCGCTAAAGATAAACCTGCTCCGGCCAAAGTGATTATGGGTAAACCGGACTACGCCGGCAGCGGTTGTCCGCAGGGTACGGCTTCGGTTGTTATGGCCGGAGATAACCGTGCTGTTTCAATTATTTTTGATGAGTTCACGTCCGAAGCCGGCCAGGTGGCGATGAAGCAAACCACCGAAAAAAACTGCCGCCTGGTTATTCCGATCGAAGCCCCGAAAGGATTTCGTATGGCTGTCGCTCAGTTGGATTACCGCGGCTTTCATGCGTTACCGGCAAAAGCCCGGGCCAAGTTATCGGCGATTCATCAAATCCGTCACCAGGGTTTAAAAGTGCTGGGTAACCGAGTAAAAAGCCAACAGGTTTTCGAAGGCCCGCTGACGCAGGATTTTTTTATGAGCGCGGTGATTGAAAGTAAACCGCTACTAAAAATTAAAGCGCCACTGGTCGGATCTCTGGCTAACCAATTGGTTAATCCCATACTTAAAACTTGCGGCGGAACTTATAATTTAGAAGTGGATGTGAGTATTGCGGTGATCTCAAATGCAATCGGTGAACAGGCGATGATCACCCTTGATAGCATTGATGGCACTGTCAGTAACAGCAACACCAAAAATAGCGTTGCTTATCACTTACAATGGGAACAGTGCCAATAAAAAATTATTCGAGGATAAGGTGTCCGGCTTTAGTTCTTACGACTACGCCAGAGATCGTATCTGAATCGTATTCACAATCGTGACCGTTTTTAAGACCGATTTCGATACCCTGTTCAAGAACATCGGCCACGTTCAACGGGCAAATTGCGCTTTCATTGTAAAAACTGATTTCTTTGACCATTACACGGCAAAAGGTCATAGAGTTGGTGTTTAAAGAATCTACTTTGGCAATGATTTGCGCTTCACCAAGACACGCCGACTGGGCGTTAGCAGATAAAGATAATGCTAATAAAGAAAAGATAACGGCAACGGATTTCATGGGCGGGAACCTTTCGTTAAGTTTTGAAAGGTTATAACACAACTGTTGTAAAATTCAGACTGTCGAAAAAATTGTCAGCTATCTTTTACAGGTTCGTAGATGCAGACAAACAACTCGGTCTCTTCAACTAAGGAGTCTTCAGGAAACTGGTGCTTAAAAAGACCGGCATACTCTGATTTGAATTTGTCAGGATTGTCCTTAAAACCCATATGTTCGAGCATGGTCGGATCAGGCTCCCCATAAGTAGTGATAAAGGCATCAACCAGCTTGGCCTTACCCTGGATTTCTTTTTCGGTATCGCAGACCAGGTAGGTCATGCCGACTTCGCTTAAACGCTCATCGACTAGGCCCGGTTGTGCAGATTCTATGCGATCTACGGGCTCACAGCTGACAAATATGCCTCTGTTTAATATATGCATTGCAACTTGGTCTAAATACAGCCCGATTTTCATAGGTATTATTGTACAAAAGTTTAATTCAAGATTATACCTTTTTTATGTCAAAATTCACTCGTGTCGCTATTGCCAATCGTGGAGAAGTTGCTGTTCGTATCATTAAAGCCTGTGAAGAATTAGGCTTAGAAACTGTGCTATTACATTCCGAAGCGGATGTGAATTCACGGGCTTACCGCATGGCCACACATAAAGTGTGTATCGGTCCGGCGGCAACAGCTGAAAGTTATTTAAATATCGAAGCTAATATTCAGGGTGCCCTAGCAATGGGTGCCCAGGCAGTTCACCCAGGTTTTGGATTCCTGTCTGAAAACGCGCACTTCGCTCAACGCTGTGTTGATTCTGGTTTAACTTTTATCGGCCCTTCGGCAGATGCAATCCGCACGTTAGGCGATAAGGTCAGCTGTAAAGCGCTGGCTAAAAAAGCGGGGTTGCCGTTAGTACCGGGTTATGAAGGCGACGATCAAACGTTAAATACTTTAATGAAGGAAGTTGAGGCGATCGGACTTCCTGTGATCGTGAAGGCTGCGGCCGGCGGCGGTGGCCGTGGGATGAAGTTAATTAAACAAATGTCTGAGGCGGCCGAGCAGATTGAATCGGCTCAGCGTGAAGCCAAGTCAGCTTTCGGATCAGAAAAAGTTTTCTTAGAAAAATACTTAGACCGCGCTAAACATATCGAATTTCAGATTTTCGGTGATAGCACCGGAAAAGTGATGCACTTATTTGACCGCGAATGTTCAGTGCAGCGCCGCCACCAAAAAATCATCGAAGAAGCGACTTCCCCTTCATTAACTGAAGAATTGCGCCGTAAAATGGGCGAGGTGGCTGTAACACTGGGTACGCTTGGTAAATATCAGGGTGCAGGTACGGTCGAATTTTTATTACAAGACGGAAAATTTTATTTATTAGAAGTTAACACGCGCTTGCAGGTAGAACATCCGGTGACAGAAGAAGTGCTTGGTGTTGATCTGGTTAAAATGCAGATCTTAACTGCGCAAAATCAGTTCGTGTGGAATGATAACGAAGTCAGAATTCCGCGCGGTCATTCGATCGAATGCCGTATTTACGCAGAAAATTCGTACATGGGTGGGGTGCCTTCAACGGGTTTATTGGGAACCGTGCACTGGCCGGAAGGTCCGCGCCGTCGCTATGAATTCGGTTTTGAAAAAGGCGATACCATTACTTCACACTACGATCCGATGATCGCCAAAGCAATTGTCTGGGATGAGTCACGCCCGCGTGCGATCGAAAAAATGATCCGCGTTTTAAAAGACGCAACTGTATTCGGTGTACACACCAATATTCCATACTTAATTGCTATTCTCTCACACCCTGAATTTGTTGATGGCTCGATGACCACCCGCTTTATTGAGAAAAACTTTGCTGATGGCTTGAAATCAACCCACAAAGAAGATGAGCGCAAAAAATTCAGCCAGGAAATGTATAAGAAATTTATTGCTGCCGGCGCAGGGCAAACGGCGCAGGGCGTGTCTGCCGGGCAGGGCACTTTAACTTCGCCGTGGTTCAGTCATTGGAGAGGTATCTAATGAAATTGATTGATAATGTTCAAGTTGAAAAAGTCGGTCAGACTCTGTGGTTTAAATCCGGCGATCAAACCTGGTCGTACGATATTATTGATTTATCTGCAGAGGGCCAGCGCCGTAAAAAATCTAACACGGCGACACCGGATGTGATTGTTGCCCCGATGCCGGGTAAAATTACCAAAGTATTTGTAAACGCCGGCGACAGCGTTGCTGTTGGCCAGGCTTTATTGGTGATGGAAGCCATGAAAATGGAATACACACTGAAATCTGATCTGGCGACAACGGTTGAAAGTGTTTCTGCAAAGGTAAATGACCAAGTGCAGGTTGGCGCAGTTCTTGTAAAGTTAAAAAAATTAGACAACTAAAAAAGTGTAAAGAGTTATAGCTGTGGCAAAAGCAAAAGTTAAAATTGTAGAAGTCGGATTACGGGATGGATTGCAGAACGAATCCACGCCGTTAACTGTTTTGCAGCGCTTTGAGCTTTTAGAAAAATTGATCGCCGCGGGCACTAAAACTTTTGAAGTTGGTGCGTTTGTGTCTCCTAAATGGGTGCCGCAAATGGCAGTCTCAAAAGAACTGACTGAAATGGTGTTAAGTAAATATCCCGATCAAAAAAAATTCCAGTCAAGTGTGCTGGTGCCGAATGAAATCGGTATGAACAGTGCGCTTGCCACCGGCATTAAAGAAGTGGCGATTTTTGCCTCTTGTTCGGAGACTTTTTCGCAAAAAAATATTAACTGCAGCATCGAAGAAAGTTTTGAACGTTTTGCGCCGATTATGAAATTGGCCAAAAAAAATAAAATCAAAGTGCGCGGTTATTTATCAGTGTGCTTTGGTTGTCCGTTTGAAGGGGCTGTACCTGAAAAGCGGGTTGTTGAACTTGCCAAACGCCTTTATAAAATGGGCTGCTACGAAATTTCAATCGGTGACACCGTCGGTGTCGCTACGGTTAATCAGGTTAATTCGTTGTTTAAAAAATTAAAAAAAGTCGTGCCAATGGCAAAACTGGCCGGGCATTTTCACGATACCCGCGGCCAGGCTTTGGCCAATATCCTGGAGGCCTATAAGGTCGGGGTGCGCATATTTGATTCAAGCATCGGTGGCCTGGGCGGTTGTCCGTATGCCAAGGGTGCCACCGGAAATGTGGCGACTGAAGATGTGGTGTATATGTTTAATGGTATGGATGTTGCGACCGGTTTAGATATCGAAAAACTGTGCACGATCAACCGTTGGTTAGAACCGCAGATGAATCACCCGTTGTCATCACGCGTAGGCCGGGTCGGCCCCCTTAAAATCTAATCGGCCAGAGGCAATTCAATGGTAAAACACGTGTTCGCGTTGGATGCGTCGATATACATTTTGCCTTTATGAATCTTGATAATTTCGGCCGAGATACTTAAACCTAAGCCGGTTCCGCTTTTAACATCTTTAGTGGTAAAAAACGGTTTAAAAATCTGTTCGCGCATATCAACCGGTATACCACTGCCCGAATCGATGACTTTGATAAGAATATTTTTTTGATTTTTACATAGAACGACGCGAATCCATTTTTCTTTAAGTTGCAGAACCGCATCTTTGGCGTTGCTGATTAAATTTAAAATCACCTGCGAAATCTGGGTATCACGGCAATCAATAATGGCCGGTTCAGACAGCTGGTTTTCAAAAGTGATTTCAATGTTCTGGTATCGGATACTTTCTACACATAACTCTAACGACTCGATGATCACATCGGCGATATTGGTCGGTAACATCGGATCATCTTCACCATCGCGGGCGTAAGTACGTAAGCCGTTGACGATACGGCTGATACGGGTAATCGTGCTCTGGATCTTTTCCAGTTTTTCCGGAAGTAAGTCGTACTTGTTTTGTTCGAGGTGTTTTTGCACGACAAAAGCCACCGATGTTAAAATCATCAGCGGGTTATTAATTTCGTGGGCAACGCCAGCTGCTAATTCACCCAGTACTGCAAGCTTAGACGTCTGCACGGCTTTGGCCTGAATCTGATTGATGGTGTTTTGCTTATTGATATCTTCGGTAACATCAAAACCAAGAATCGAAATCTTGTCTTGTCCCGCCATCTTGTTAAACATGATTTTAAAATAAAATTCATTAATCTGGGTGATAAAACTGATCTGGTTTGATGCCGAACGGATAAACTCACGCGAACGGTCCTGTAAGTTTTGTAGATTTAAATCGGCAAAAGATACTTTTTTACCATCAGGCGAGTCTTTCAATTGCATCAGGTTTTGAAAGTATTCATTGCAGCCTTCGATATACCCTTGGGTATCGATCCACATGATGATACAGGGAGCGGTGGCCATGATATTTTGCAGTTTTGAATCCAGCGATTGAATCTGCTGTGAAGATTTAGCCTCAAGTTCTGTGTAGGCGACATCGATCAGTTTTAAAAATTCTTGCCACTGTTGCGCTGTCGGTGGCGGCGTGGTGTCGCTGAAGTTCAGCATTTTTAATTGTCGCTCTAACATTTTTGAACTCATAGCCATTTTATCGTAGTCGAAAGCTCGTAATAAAGCGAGCCTTAGAAAGTGGCCGTTTTAGGCTTGGTCTTTGATTTGCTTTTCCTATCAGGCTATGAAGCGGATGTTGTACCTGATTCTAACCATTGGATTTTACTTATCTTTTCTGACGCTGTTGCAGCTCAGTAAAGACCATCCCTGTATTGATTCTACGTTAGTCGAAAAGTTAGACGTCATCGGCCGCGATGGCAATGCCACACTGTTTACTTGTTCGCTGCGCCGGGCAGCCGACTTTTCGCAAAAAGCCGATGACTATGTGACCGCTATTGAGGGCCGCTTAAATCAGCTGGCACTGGTGCTAAACAAAATTAAGCCGATGCCGGTCAAGGCACAGGTGATTGTTGATGAAAATAACCCGCTGAAGTTTCGCCTCGATAAAAACCAGATCCATATTGGTAAACATCTGGTAACGGTGCGCGGGCACCTCGAACTTGCAGTGATCCGCGTCTGGTTACAGAGCACAAACTTACAGGATGAGCAGACACAGTTACTGGATCAGTCACTGGCCGATCTGGTCTATTACGCCACTTTCGGTCGATTAGACCGGCAGGATCCGGTCACAGAAATTTACCCTGAGCTGGGATTGGCGCGCTGGCCGCAGGTTTTAAAAAACCTAGATGTGTACTGTGAGTCACCATGGAAAGCCTCGGAAGATTTCGAACGGTGTGCCAGTCTTGATCAGTTAGAGCATAACCGCCGCGCACTTTTAACAATGAGCTTGCGTCCGCTGTTAACATCCAGTCTGGTTGAAGCTTATAACTCGCTGACAAGAGCTGAGCAGAACGGTTTTTTACAGGAGATCCCGCGGCTGGTGAGTGAACGTTCGATTGATTCTGAAAATGCGATTGAATTTTTGCTCGATCAGGATAACGCCCTTAAAGAAGGTCTAAGCATTTTAAAAGTATTTACTGACCAGTTCAGCTTAAAGCATGAAGCCACTTTTCCGCAGCGCCGTTTTATCGCGCGGTTAAATCAGTACCTGCAAAGCCGCGGTGTTGCGGACTCCTTTGCTGAAGCCTATTTCGACGTGCTGATCGAGTTTCCGGAAAACTTAAATACAGCATCTGAAATGTTTAAATCTTTAGAGGCGGCATCGAAGCAAAACTTAAATCTGCAGATTGCAGTTAAAGATCAGGGGCAGATCTGGATTCTGCCGTCCCGCAGTGGTTTATCGCTGAAGATTTTTGATCAGGTTAAAATCCGCCAGCATGTTTTCTTTGCGTGTCCGATTTTAAAAGAGATTGATTTGGCCCGTTTTACCGGCAGCTCAGAAAAGCTGTTAATGATTAAGGGCTGCGACAGTGGCCGTTCTTATGCCTTTGATATGCTGTTTAAGTACGGTGCCCAGGAATTTACCAAAACTGAATCTCAACTGGCTTTCATCCAGTTTCACTTACCTTCATTGCAGCAACGAATTGCGGATCTTCAGCACATCAAAAACTTCTTTGAGTTAGTCCAGAATCGGGACGTTACGCAGCGTGAGTTCCAATTGCTGGGCTGGCAAGACGTGCAATGGAACGAAAAATATCACTTTTATAAGCCAAAAGCGGTTATAGACGCCATCGAGTTTTTTAGAGTAGATGGTCTACAGAAATCTAATTAGATCAAAACGTCTAAAATAAATCTTAAAGATAATTTTACTAAACTATCCGCCCAAAAAAGGGTAACATGGAGACATGACGCAAAATCTTAAAAAAATCTGCTGGTCGGTTACATTATTTCTGGTTTTAAACCCGATTATTTCAATTGTAACGCTGGTGTTATACCTTGTTTTTTCTAATAGCTATACCGTGGGCCATATTGGCTGGATTACCGTATTTGGTTTACTTTTCGCCATTGCAACCAACTTAAGTATCACGATGGGATACCACCGTTTATACTCACACAAATCTTACGAAGCGCACCCTATCTTAGAAGCGATTTTACTGCTGATCGGTGCCGGTGCTTTCCAGGGTTCTTGTTTAAAATGGTCAAGTGATCACCGTATTCACCACCGTTTCGAAGATACGGATAAAGATCCATATTCAATCAACAAAGGTTTTTTCTACGCACATATGGGCTGGATGATGTTACATGATTCAGTAAGCCTTCCGATTCATGCGCCGGATTTAGAAAAAAACAAGTTAGTTAAATTGCAGCACGATTACTACTTGTTCTGGGCCATCGGTGTAGGTTATCTAATGCCGCTTCTTGTAGGCTGGGCTTTAGGTAACGCGTTCTTAGGATTAGTGATTGCTGGCGGCATCAGAATTTTCTTAACGCAGCAGTCGACCTTCTTTATTAATTCGTTAGCCCACACCCTGGGTAATACGCCGTACTCGAAAAACCTGACAGCAAAAGATTCGATCATCATGGCATTTTTAACCCATGGTGAGGGCTACCATAACTTCCACCATAAGTTTCAGTTTGATTACCGCAACGGGATCAAGTGGTACCACTGGGATCCGACTAAATGGTCAATTCAGATTGCTTCATTTATGGGTTTAGCTAAAAAGCTTAAAACGGTTCAATTTTCTGAGATCTTAAGAGCAAAGTTAGAAACTGAATCGCTGAATTTCCAGAATTCACAATTCTATAAAGAAACTCTGGAACCACTTTCGGCCAAGATAGTTGCCGCCCAGATCAGGTTTGACCAGGCCAAGGCTGAATACAAATTAAGTTGCCAGAAAAATTACGAAGAAAAAATTGCCCAACTTCAGTTCGAGATGGATTTACTTCGTCATGAAATCAAAGCGATGCAGAAAACCTGGAACATCTACATCAAATCAGGCGGGATGTACTTACAGCCAGCCCGCGTTCGTATTTAGTAAGATGAATCTTAGTATTTAGATTTGGTCGCGCGTTTTTCTTGTTTTTTCTTTTCGACCACGCGGTTTTTATCATCGACAAAAACCACATTTGGTTCGTGTTTGTGCGCGTCGGCCAGATCAATCGATGTGTAAGAAATAATAATAACTTTATCGCCTTTTTGCACCAAGCGGGCTGCGGCTCCGTTTAAGCAAATTTCGCCTTTTTTGCCGGCGATAATATAAGTGCTAAAGCGTGCGCCGTTATTGCAGTTGACGATATCTACTTTTTGGTTAAGAAACATTTTTGCTTCTTTTAATAAAGAAGTATCAATTGAAACTGATCCTTCATACATTAAGTCAGCACCAGTAACAGTAGCGCGGTGAATTTTTGCATACATCATGTCGATTTTCATAAGTCTTTAGTTCCTTTACGTGTTTCTTTCTAACGCGATCAAGTTGCCTTTTAATACTAAATCCGGGGCAATGAGATCAAATATTTTTTCTTTTTCAAATAACGACGAAAAACCACCAGTGCCGATCACAACAGGTTTTTCACCTTTAAAGCATTCATCTGTAATCTTAGAGATGATTTCTCTCATAGCGCCTAAGTGGCCGTAATAAAGGCCCGACTGTAAGCTTTCAACTGTTGATTGGCCCAGAGCTTCGGTACGCGATACGATTTCTACCGAGGGAAGCTTAGCGGTTTTTGCCTCTAAAGATTCCATGCTTAATCTAAGGCCGGCGATAATTGATCCGCCTAAATAATCGCGTTCAGCAGTGACCGCATCAAATGTGGTCGCTGTTCCAAGATCGACGATGATTAAGTTTTTTTGCGGGTACATTTGCGTGCCGGCTACAGCGTTGGCAATGCGGTCGGCACCGACTTCCAGCGGGTTGCGGTACTTGATCTTTAAACCGGTTTTTACACCAGCTTGTAAGATAAATGGATTAATACCGAAATATTTCTGGCAGGCACCTTTAAGTGAATAAATCACTTCAGGTACTACCGAGCATAAAACAATCTTTTGGATTTTTTTAGGGTCTAAACCATTTTCTTTGATCACGGTGCGAAGAAAGATACCGACTTCGTCTGAAGATGAACCTGATTTTGAATTTTTACGGAACGACAGCAGCATTTTTTCGCCTTCAAATACGCCGCCGTAAATTTGTGTGTTACCAACATCTAAAGATAAGATCATAAAGTCTCCTTCGAACGAAGTTCCAGGGCAATGCTGATTAATTCGTTCGATAAATCATCGAGTGTTAAGTTTGGCTGGATAGCTTTGTCTTTGCTGTATACATTGAACGTGTGGTTGTCAGATTTTACCGATGCCCAGTCATTGTGAACAACCACATCACAGTTAGCCTGCTCAAAAAGTTTAGTGATTTTTTGCGTCACCAATTTTTCGTCAGTTGAAGAAGTTAATTTAAATCCGATAAGTTTAATCGCGGGGTTTAACTTTTTAACTAAATCGATCAGTTTGGGATTACGCTTTAATTTTAAAGTAATCTCTTCGCTGTCAGAATTAATTTTTCCTTCACTTGGTATAACCGAATAGTCGCTGACCGCTGCTGCATGAATAAAAACCGAGTAATCCAACGGGAGCAGAGCGCGAAGTTTTTCTTCTAATGAATTAAATGAAGTGTATTTTAAAACTTCACATTCAAATGCCGGAAGTTTTGCATTTTCAGCTGCCAGGTAGGTGATCGTAAAACCGTTTGCGATAAACTGATCTGCAATAGCGGCAGCTGTTTTACCAGTGCTTTTATTACTGATCACGCGCACATCATCAATCGGCTCTTGTGTGCCTCCGGCAGAGATAAGAATTTTTTTGGCTTTGGCCGGTGTAACTGCTGCAGGTTTACTTGCCACCGTTGGCATTTTCAGATCTTCAATCGCGGTGATCATTTGCTCTGGTTCTAATAATCGGCCGACACCGATCTCGCCGCAGGCTAAAACACCCGACGCCGAATCTAAAATATCAACGCCCCAGGATTTTAGCTTCGCTATTGATTGCTGGGTCGACGGGTGCTGATACATTTTTGTATTCATCGCCGGAAACACCGCCCACGGTTTATTAAAATCATGCGCTAAAAATAAAGTCGAAGCCAAATCATCAGCAATACCGGACGCCAGTTTATTTAAGTAGTTAGCTGTCGCTGGCGCCACCACGATCGCATCGGCCCAGCGTACCAGATTGATGTGATCCATATTAGAGCCGTTGGCGTATAGATCGGTGTGCACTTGTTCGCCGGTTAAACCTTCAATGGTCGAAGGGCCGACAAACTTTAATGCCGCATCAGTTGCCACCACTTTGATCTGATAATTCTGTTTTTTTAAATGACTAAGTACGTTCATCACTTTGTATAAAGCAATTGAGCCAGTCAGGATAAATAATAATTTAGGGTTGGTATTAGATTTCAACATTGTCGATTAACCTAATCCCTTCTAGCGTTGCTGCCACATATCTGCGGTTGCCAATATCTTCTAAGTAATCCACGACGAAACCCTCAGCGGTTAAAATTTCGCGTGCGGCTTCGGTTGAGATTTTTTGCGATATGGTTTTAAAAATCAGGCTCGCTTTGTCTTTCCCTGCATCAGATAAACGCATATTGCGCGAACTCATCGCCAGACCTGAGGCTTCACGCACCGTCGGAAGCCCGATAATTTCTGTCGGTAAAAACAGTGCCTTACTCATATCAGAGATTAATTTGTACTGCTGGTAATCTTTCATGCCGAAGTAAGCACGCTGGCAGCCGGTGATTTGTAAAAGTTTAAGCACTACGGTTAATACACCGTCAAAATGACCGGGTCGGTGTGCACCACAGAGTTTGGTTGAAAAATCATTTTCGCTTAATTTAAAGCGGTAGTTATCCGGATAAATATCGGCAAACTGCGGAAAGAATAAAACATCCACACCGGAATCAGAGCAGGTTTTTAAATCGGCTTCAAAAGTTTTTGGGTACTTTTCTAAATCAGTGGCATTGTTAAATTGCGTCGGGTTAACAAACACGCTGGCAATGGTCAGCTCATTTTCACTGGCCGCTTTTTTCATTAAGCTAGCGTGGCCTGCGTGCAGTGCTCCCATCGTTGGGACAAAACCGATCGACGAATACTTTTTTCGGTATTCGATCAGGTCCTGCGGTTTTTCGATCACTATGGTTTGTTTCATCTTATTCGTACCCGTTTTCTGGTTTCGGAAATGTCACAGCCGTAACTTCATCAGCGTATTGGTTTAACGCGGTTAAAATGTGGCCATGTTCGGTTGCGAATTTTTTTAAAAATTTAGGGTTAAACTCAGGGTTCATGCCCAGCATATCCTGTAAAACCAAAACCTGGCCGTCGGTGCCGGAGCCCGCACCGATACCGATGGTCGGAATAGCCAAGCTTTGGGTAACCTTTTCAGCCAAGACCGAAGGGATACATTCTAATACCAACGAGAAACATCCGGCCTGTTGCATGATTAAAGCGTCATGCAGAAGTTTATCGGCCGAAGTTTGCGAGCGCCCTTGAATTTTCGGGCCACCTAATTGGTGGATAGATTGCGGCGTTAACCCTAGGTGGCCCATCACCGGCACGCCGGATTCAACGATATGTTTAATTAGTTCAGCGTGACCGTCGGCGTTTTCAATTTTTACCGCATGGGCGCCGGCCACCATTAATTTTTGCACATCGTTCATCGCGGTTTCTAAGCCCTTGCGAGTCGACATAAACGGCATATCGGCCACGATAAATTTGTTTCCCGCGCCACGGGCCACAGCTGCCGTATGCAGCGCCATCATTTCTATGGTTGCATGTAAGGTGTTGGGATATCCGTGGATAACCTGGGCCAGTGAATCGCCGACTAAAATAGTATCGACCTTTGATTCAGCTACGATTTTAGCAAAGCTGTAATCGTAGCAAGTTACCATCGAGATTTTTTCTTTTTTATTTTTTTTGCTGGCAAAATCCAAAATCGTTTTCATGGCCCTATCCTTGTAAAAAACTTTGGTAAATGTGTTTAAGTTTTGAATTTACTTTTTCCAGTGCCGACAGGTTTTTGCTGATCGTCTCTTTATCATTACGCACGATCGGGCCGGTGACAGCCTGTGCACCAGAGTTAAAAAAGTTAGTTAAACTTTGTTGTAAGAATAATTGCACCGCTTGGGGCGGAACTTTCAGATCGGCAAACTGTGGCGCTGTTTCGCTCCATAGTAGTTGCGGCAGATTGCCTGCAGCTACACACAGGGCGTGGTACAGTGCTTTGTCTTCGGCACGTAATTTAAAAAACGCATTGGTAAAACCAGGTAAAGCATCAGTTAGCTGATCTGCACCGGTTAAGCCAAAGTGAATTTTACTGTAAGTTTCAAGATCGTAAAGGTCATGGGGAAAGGTCATCAGTGGGTGAGCCGCGATCAAATCACTGTGATGAACGCTTCCGCTAAAGTGCACAACTTTTTGGCCAGTTAACAATGGTTTAAGTGTGTTTTGGTAAAAAGGAACCAGAGCACTGTCGCTGATTGCCAGCCACACGTAATCGATATTTTGCAGATTTAATGGCATTGTTGAACGTCGATGCCAATGTTGGACAGGTTTTTGTAATTGGGTGCACCAATGTAATAGATGCTTTGCCAGACGGCCATCGCCGATAATTAATATTCGTTTTGCAACCACTGGGTGGTCTAAATTCGTTTTCATATTTTCTCCGGTACCTGTCGACTATCTAACTTTCGATCAAGTCCAATAAAACACTTACTTAGAGTGTATACTCTATAGGCGCAACTTAACACTTTTTATTTCAAATGCAATAGAGTATTTTGCTTAAAACGAATTAAAGGGATTTAGGCCAAATGCAAAAACAAAAAGCTAATTACAGACCGTTATTATTTACTCTGATTCTGGCGCTGGGTGCCGCGATGGCGGTGATGTATTTCGGCAAAGGCGAAGTGCAATCGACACAGCCTAAAATCAGGCTTAGCTATTACGCCGATAACGCTGCATTTGTGACGGCGATTACGACCTTCTTGCAATCAGATATCGAAACGCAAAAATACTACTGGGTCGGCTACGAACCAGAAAAAGAAAATCAGATCGAATTCACGAAGCTGCTAAAACAGGAACTAGAAAAAAAACACGGGCCTTTTGACGTCGTGCTAATCGATCAGGAACTGATGTTAGGTGAAGAAAAAGAAAGTTACTTAGGAAAGACCCACGAGATTCCTTTAAAAGAAAATTTTGCGGAGGCTTCAGAATTAATTAAAGCCAATAAAGATAAAAAAATCTTCGTGATTACGGCCGCGATTTATTCGACCAACTTAATTGCGACCAACCCGCAAGCTAAAATTAAAAACCTGACGCAACTTACACCGCTGGCATTTTCACTGGGTCATTTTCCGGTGCATGCGGATGACGAACGCCACAACCTGTTTCGCTGCGATACCGAAGATAAAACCGGCACTTCGCCATGGGGTTGTACGGTGTTAAATAAATCGCGGGCTATCCGTCGACGCATCGATCTGGAAAAACTGCGCCAGAACCCGGCACTTAAAATCGGCTTGATGGATTCATCAGGTAAATTTGACTATATGGTGCTGGTCGGCAAGTAATCCATAAATAACAGTAATCATATCCAAATCATTATTAATTATATTTATTCTTTGGGCTGGCCTAAAAACATCTACAACAAAGGGGTTTTTATGCAAGTAAAAGAAATTGCAGTAGCAACGTTAATTATTCTAGGCGGCTCAGGAATTATCGCGCAGGCAGCGCCATCAGGGCATGAGTTAATCTCGAATGTGAGTTTAACAAATTTAGCTGTCGAATCAAATGAACTGGGTTTAAGTGTTTCCTATCCGGGCCCAAGTATTTCTGGTATCTGCGGCGTAGAAATTCGGGCAGATAATTATAATCGCCATATGCCGATTCAAAAATTTATGGATGCGGTTGATGTGCCGTCGCGTTTTGAGCAGGGTATTAATCCACGCGTGTTAAATTCAACGACGATTGAAATTGATTTACAGCATATGAATCTGTCGTATGGCGTTTGGTTTTCGGTTAAAACCAAAGACGGATCTTCGTTAAAAGAGACGATCAAAAAAACATTAGGCGAAAACCGCACCGTGGTGGCGATCGCTACAACGTGCAAATGAGTCCTTCGATTTAAGAAATAAAAAAACCCACGTAAATCTTACGTGGGTTTTTTATTGGCGCCTCAAAAAGCTTTAAAGTTGTAACTATTTTTTCTCAGCTGGAACTTTTGATTCATCAACTGTTACTTCGATTTCTACGCGGCGGTTTTGTTTGCGACCTTCGGCGGTTGTGTTGTCGCCAACTGGGTTAGCCGGGCCTAAACCTGCAGTAGAAATAGTTGTGCTTGGCATGCCGTTAGCTGTTAATTCGGCACGAACTGCATCAGCACGTTTTTGTGAAAGTGTTTGGTTGGTTTTATCTGAACCAGTGGCATCAGTGTAACCTTTAACCGCCAAAACGTTCTCAGGGTATTTTTTCATAATGGTCGCCATCTCTTTAAGATTAGCTTTGGCCTGTGGTTTTAGGTCTGCTTTACCGGTTTCAAATAAGATATCGCTTTTTAATTTGGTCACTAAACCTTGCTCTGTACGTTTAGTTTCTGCGATTTTTTCCAGTTCTTTGGCTTGTTGATCCATACGGCGTCCTGCGTAGCCACCGATACCAGCGCCTAATAGACCGCCGATCACTGCGCCTTGTGCGCGGTTACCTGATTGGTGGCCGATGATCGCACCTAAAGCCGCACCGGCAGCAGCGCCGATACCAGCACCTTTGGCAGTGTTTTTATTTTCTGTTGCACAGCTTGAAAACATTAAAGCAGCAGCTGTAATTACAAGAGTGATTGTTTTTTTCATATCAGAGAATCCTTCCTATTGGTTTTTTTATATTTATTGTACTTCGTGACTTAATGGGCGTCGCGGTGCTCTGAAGTAAGTACGCGGCGAAAGATCAAATAGATCTTCGACTTTACTCATATAGACGCAGGCATAACGTTCCATTTGGTACGCAAAATAACTTTCTTCATTACCAGCGCGCATTAACTGTCCCCAGTTCGGGTTGTAAAGTGCTTGCTGTTTTTTAATTAACTGGCTGATCTGAGTGTCGAAGTCGCCGATCTCTTTTTGTAATTGATCGATTTTGGCTTCGTCGACTTTCGTAGAGCGCTCGTATTTCTGGGTCATCAGGTCAGTTAAAATATCTTCTAACGGCTCTTTTTGTTTCATTAACGCATCAATTTCAGCCATGTACGGCTCAGCTTTGATGTTCTGTTTGATCTCGTGTTCAAGCTCTTCGATGATCATAGCTGTGCGCCAGTTACAGTCTTTCTTTAAACGTAAGATGTCGCCGTAGATATGATCACCGATGTAAAGGATGTCATCGCCCTCAAGATCTAGGGTTTGCGTAAATTTTTTGGCATTACCACCCTGGTAAACACCCGGGGTAAGCTTACCTTCAACGTTGGTCATGGTGCCGTCTTCCGGGTTTACGCGTAAGAATCTGGAATCTTCGTAGAAAAATTTAGGTTTCTGCGCAAACGTCACAACGAACTCAAAAAGATCAACCCACGATTTGTGGTCTTTTAAGAACGGATTAATCGCATAATCCAATAATAATTTCGAGTAGTGAAACTCAGAGTTAGTTACGATAAAGATTTTTTTACCGTGTTTTTTATACTTTTCTAAAGCGCGGACAACTTTTTCATCTTTGATGATGTAGTGTTCAACGTTTTTGCGAACAGCGTCTTTTAACGAGCCGTCACGGTGAGCTTCATCTAAAGCATCTAACACGTCATCAGCGATGATTGAGTACTCCGGTAGTTTAAGGCTGGGCTCAGAGTCTTTTAAATCCACTAACTGCGAGTAAGCATGCGCTAGAGAGTACGAGAATGATGTATCCACCGCTAAGTAATCAGATTTAGACAGGTCGATATACGTTGAGTGATACATTTTTCTGTGAATTTTGTAATCCAGTGGTTTTAAACCGTGAAATGAATTACGAATCGCCGTGTAGCGGTTTAATTTTAATAGATTTCCGCGTTGGCGGTCGATCACTAATCCGCGAAGAGCGAAATTAAAATCGAACTGAAATTTTCTGATAACTTCTGGGTAGCCTTTTTTAGTCACTAACTTATCGATGATGGTCGTGTGAGAAAGGCGCTCGAAATTCTCGGTATTGTAGCGAACCAAGGTGTGATCCATATCAAGACCGATGTACTTGATTTTTTTAAGGTTCAGGGTTCTGTTGACGTAAACTTTTGCTGTCGACATTCTTTTCTTTCTTTGCAGTTTATTTTTCTATTGGTAGTGAAAGTTGATTCCATAACAACATGCCACCAAGCATGTTGTAGGTGTTTTTGATTCCCTGCGAATACGCGTAGGCGCTGGCTTGAGCAGAGCGCACGCCTGAGCGGCAGATAAAGACTACCGGTTTATCTGTGGGAATGTTTCTGATGGCATTCGGGATTTCGCCCAACACCACTAATTGAGCATTGTGAATATGTCCAAGTTCGCCGGTGTATTCTTCCGGTTGGCGCACATCAATCAAAGTAAGGTTTGCGGCATTGGCGCTGACTTCTTCAACTGTGACATCAAAGACATTGTCAAAATTAGGATTAGGTAGTTTTTGTTTAAATTCGTAAGCCATCGGTTGATTAGTATAGGCCAAAGCTAAGACGTGCAGCAACAACATTTACTAAGGGCGATTACGTTTTGACTGAAGTCATAACACGGTTAGTATAGCTGTGGTGAAAAAATCAGACTCTTTTCAATTATCCGAGGAACAGGCGCATGCGCTCGAACTATTGCGTTCTGGCGAAAATGTCTTCCTGACCGGTGGTGCCGGAAGCGGCAAGTCTTTTGTCGTTAAAGAGCTGACAAAGGATTTAGACCCTAAAACCATGCCGATATTAGCCAGTACCGGTGCAGCTGCGGTGCTTCTTGGGGGGCGAACTTTTCATTCATTTTTTGGTTTAGGAATTATGGAAGGTGGTCCGGATGCCACCTTTGAACGGGTCAGCAAAGACGGCAAAGTGTTAAAACGCCTGGCGCAGGTCGAAGGCTGTATTATCGACGAAATTTCGATGATTCCCGGCGATGCCCTGATGATTGCTGAAGCTTTAGCGCAGAAAGCGCGCGGTTCAAAATTGCCGTGGGGTGGCATGCGTATCATCGCGGTCGGAGATTTTGGCCAACTGCCGCCGGTGGCAAAAGCTGGGCAAAAACGTGACTGGTGTTTTTTAAACCCGGTTTGGAATCAGACCGGTTTTCAAGTGTGCCAGCTAAAGCATAATCAGCGGGTGCAGGATTCTGAATTTTTGGATGTGTTGGCTGAAATCCGCAATGGGCGCATGAACCAGAAGGTGGCCGATTTTTTAAACGGACGCACTAAAGCGCACGATGAAGAACTTCCGGGCACCAGGTTGTTTCCGCGCCGTGATCAATCGGATAATTATAACCAGAAGAAACTAAATGAGATCCGCGAACAAGAGCTCAAATACGAAGCTATTTACTTCGGTGAAGAAAAGTTTGTTCAGAGTTTAAAAAAATCATCACCGGTGCCCGAGACGTTAAAATTAAAACCCGGCTGCCGAGTGATGTTTATGAAAAACGATGTCAACAAACGCTGGGTTAACGGCACGCGCGGGGTTTTGGTCGGCGAAGAAGATCAGCACTTGATCGTGCGTAAAGACTACGGCCGCGAAGTGAAAGTCGAGAAAATGACCTTTTCGCTACTCGATGCCGAGGGCAACGTGAGAGCCAGCGTCATTCAGTTTCCGCTGATTTTAGCGTATGCAACAACGATTCATAAATCGCAGGGCGCCACCCTGGATGAGCTGTGGTGCGATTTAAGCGCTCTGTGGGAGCCGGGTCATGCCTACGTGGCCTTGTCGCGCCTCAGAGATGCTTCGGGATTGCACATTGTGCGCTGGAATCCACGTTCGTTTATTGTCGATCCGTTAGTGCAAAAATTCTATCAAAATCTTTGACCCATCTTTAGGCCGCTTGATAGATTCTAGCCATATTTTAGAGAGGTATTCTATGGCTGCTACATTTGCTCCAACACCTGTGACCATCGATTGGTCAAAAGCAAAAATCACTGAACAAAATCCGATTGGTCTTCATGGCGTGGATTTCTTGGAATTCTCTGGCCCAGATGCTGCTCATTTCGAAGGTTTGTTTAAACGTTTAGGAATGACTGAAATCGGTTCTGTTGCCGGTAAAAAAATTAAACTTTACCGCCAGGGTGACATCAACTTTATCTTAAACACTGAGCCGGGCACCTTCGCGGTTGAGTTTGCCAAAAAACACGGCCCATGTGTTTCGTCTTCGGGCTTTCGCGTAGCTGATGCTGAAAAAGCTTTCGCTAATGCCGTTGCCCGTGGCGCAAAAGCTTACGACGGCAACGAGGCTTCGCGCGGAGCAACTCCGTTTTTAGCGATCTACGGAATCGGCGATTCATTGGTCTATTTTATCGACGAAAAAAATCACAACAAACTTTACACTGAAATTTTCGGCGTAAAAGACAACGACAATGTTCGCCCGGTTGGTTTAGGGATGAAGGTCGTCGATCATTTCACCAACAATGTTCCTAAAGGTGAAATGACTAAGTGGAGCGGCTTCTATGAAAAGATTTTTAACTTTCATGAAGCTAAATATTTCGATATCAAAGGCAAATCGACCGGCTTACTTTCTCAGGCGATGCGTTCACCATGCGGTTTATTTTCGATTCCAATCAATGAGCCGTCTGATTCTAAATCACAGATTCAGGAGTATTTAGATGAATATAAAGGCTCTGGTATCCAGCATATCGCTTTAACTACGGATGATATCATTCCGACGTTAGAAGATTTACGCGCCCAGAAAATCGAATTTTTAAATCCGCCTCCGGGCACTTACTATTCGATGTTAAAAGACCGTCTGCCGATGGTGACCGAAGACATTGATCGTTTACAGAAAAACGCGATCTTAGTTGATGGTGATCATGACGGTTATTTATTACAGATCTTCACGAAAAACGTCATCGGTCCGGTGTTCTTTGAGGTGATTCAGCGTAAAGGTCACGATGGTTTCGGTAACGGAAACTTTCAGGCCTTATTCGATGCGATCGAAGCTGACCAGCGTGCACGAGGATATTTATAATGCATCAGTATTCACAAGGTAAAGCCCACACCCAAGGCCACAAGGGAATCCCTGAAGGCCAGTTCGAAGAAGAGCACGGCCGTAAAGGTTTTTTTGGCCCGGTGTCGCACTTATTGAAAGATAAAGCGCCAACCCGTTGGACAGCGATCGAAGGGCCACTTAAGCCGCATCTTTACGACTTAGTGCCTTGTCAGTATGAGAACGGCAAATGGAACCGTTTACTTTTTAACTCTGAAGTTGTGATCTACTCACAATGGAATAAAAAAACAGATCTTTCGCAAAGTAAAAATGTTTTGCCGGCGTTACGTAATGTTGACGGCGAATCATTATACTTCGTGCATACCGGATCAGGAAAAGTTTTAACTGAGTACGGTTTGTTAAAATTTAGAGTGGGTAGTTATGTGATGATTCCAAAATCATTACACCACACGTTTATTTTTGAAGAAGACACACAGTTTTTAATTATCGAATCACTGAGTGGTATGTACCGTGAACCTGAACGCGGCATGGTGGGGCGTAATGCGTTCTACGATCTGGCTGCTTTAGGCAAACCTAACTTAGAAGAATTGTACCAGTTTAAAAAAGACAAAAAAGTTGAATCGTTAGAAATCAACGTGCGCCGTGCGGGTAGCGTGACGAAATTCACTTACGAAGAATGTGTCTATGATACGGTTGCGTGGAAAGGGGATTACTTCCCGTTCACATTACACATCGACGATATGATGCCGATGATGTCTCACCGTGTGCACTTACCGCCGTCAACACACACGACATTTGCGGCTAACGGTTTTGTGGTCTGTACGTTCTTGCCGCGTTTAATCGAAACTGATAAAGATGCGCTTAAAGTTCCGTTCTATCACCAAAATATCGATTATGATGAAGTGTTGTTCTATCACGCCGGTAATTTCTTTAGCCGTGATAACTTACACGCTAACATGATCACGTTTCATCCGGCGGGCATGCCGCATGGGCCGCATCCGAAAGCTTTTGCTGCTGCTGCGGCAAATCCGAAAACGTTCACTGATGAAGTGGCAGTCATGATTGATACTCAACGTCCATTGCAGGTAGATCCGTTCATTGAAAAAACGGAAGTTAATTCTTACTGGCAATCATGGATGAAAAAATAATAAAAGGAATTTACCTTGATTGAAAAAGGCGATTTTCTTTCAGATGAACAAGCCATGCAGCTAGCTATCAAGGAGGCGTACCAAGGTGCGCCTTTTGTGTCTCCGAACCCGTTGGTTGGCTGTGTGATTCTGGATGAAAACGGTAAATTTTTGGCCAGTGGATATCACCATAAGTACGGTGAGCCGCATGCCGAAGTTGATGCTTACGCCAAATTAACTGCGCACGAACTTAAAAATGCTCAGGTGTTTGTGACCTTAGAACCGTGTGCGCACGAAGGTAAGACACCATCATGTGCAAAAGCGCTGGCGAAAATGCCGCTTAAGCGCGTGGTTTACGGTTTACAAGATCCAAATCCTTTAGTGGCGGGCCAGGGGGCCGAGATTATCCGTGCCACGGGGATCAGCTGTTTAGAATACACTGGCGATTTAAAGCCAGATCTTGAAGATGTGGCCGAAGTGTTTTTAAAAAACTTTCGCGAGAAAAAAACGTTTGTTGCCGCTAAAGTAGCGCAATCGTTAGACGGGCAGATTGCCCTGGCCACCGGCGAAAGCAAATGGATCACCTCCGAAGCTTCGCGTGAATATGTACATGAACTGCGCGCTTGGTATGACGCTGTCTTAGTCGGGCGTAACACCATCGAGACCGACAATCCGTCCTTAGATATCCGTCACCCCCATATTAAAAAAGAAAATTATCTTATCGTGATCGATCCGCAGGGTAAGATTTTGGCTAAGGTAAAATCTTACAAATTCTCAGAAGCCCGTGCGAAAGATAAAATCATTTTTGCCGTGCAAAACGATGTGACTTCAAAGGATTACCAGGTCGTTAAATTTACCGATTTAAATCATCTGCTTTCCCAAATGTGGGATATGAAAATTAAATCGGTCTTTATCGAAGGTGGAGCGCGCACTTATTCAAGCTTCTTACAGGCCAAGCTGATCGATCGCCTACACGCCTTTGTTGCACCGGTCTTAATCGGGCAAAAAAACGGGCTGTCATGGTCAAATGATTTTGCCATCAGCACTTTAAGTGAAAAAGTCGAACTTAAAAATGTGAAACATAAAACTTTTGGTCGCGACCTTTATTTAACCGGAAGGATATAAACGATGCCTGCAAAAATCAAACGTCTCTTTGATACCACTCACTTTTTATCGCTCATGTCGGCGGTGGTGATGTTGCTGGTTTTTTCGGTTGGTATCAGTAATGTCTGGTTTTTAACGATCGCAGTGGCGTTCTTAGGTGTGGCGGTGATGACAGCAGTCCATCATGCGGAAGTGATCGCGTTACGGGTCGGACCATCGCTGGGGGCGTTGATTTTAGCGCTATCAGTTACGGTGATCGAAGTGGGATTAATCGTATCTCTTATGACCAACGACACGCCAGAATCAGCGATTGTGGCCCGTGATACAGTGTTTGCTGCGGTGATTATCGTCACCAATGGTATTGTCGGGGTGTGTTTATTATTAGGCGGACTTCGTTACCGTGAATTAGGTTTTCACGTGCAGGGAGCCAGTTCGTTACTTGCTATCTTAGCGGTGTTAGCCGGCATCACCATGGTGTTACCAAACTACACCACTTCAACGGCCGCTTCTACCTACAGCACCGGGCAGCTAATTTTTGTCTCGGTGGCCTGTATCGTATTATATGCGCTGCTGGTTTTTTTTCAGACCAAGACACATAAAGATTATTTCGAAGTTGAGCCAACAACCGAGAGTGAAGATCCAAGTAAACCTTCGCGCCGTTTAACAGTGTTAAGTTTTATCTGCCTGTTTGTCAGCTTGGGTGTGGTGATCGGCTTAGCCAAAGCACTGAGCCCGGCAATCGAAGCCGGAGTAACGGCGCTGAACGCTCCGCGCGCGGCAGTGGGTATTGTGATCGCCTTACTGGTCTTATTGCCAGAAACCTGGGCTGCGGTTTCAGCAGCGCGTGCCAATCAGTTACAGACCAGTCTTAACCTGGCACTGGGATCAGGTGCAGCTTCAATTGCGCTCACGATTCCGGTAGTGAGTGTGTTTTCGCTGATGACCAACAGAACGCTAACTTTAGGTTTAGACCCGAAAGGTACGGCGTTTTTGCTGTTAACTTTTATGGTCGGCGGTTTAACTTTAGGTACCGGCAGAACGACCGCATTACAGGGTGCCACACATTTAGTGCTGCTGTTTTCTTATTTAGTGATGTCTTTTATTCCTTAGGGTGAGATGGCTGCAAGCAGACTTAATTTTTTTATTCATCCGATACCTCTTACGGCCGTGGTTTTGCTCGGGCTGAATGATCATTATTTAAAATATCAGTATCCCGGTTTTATTACCGGTAAACTCAGTGATTTTTTAGGGCTGTTTTATTTTCCGTTATTCGTATCGGCGTTAGTGCTGATTGCTACCTTGTACCGGGTGGCTTTTGCGAAAAAGCTGCTGGTTACCGCGATCATCGTAACCGATGTAATTTTCTGCGCGCTAAAATTAAATCCGTTTTTATCCGCGCAGTTTGTCGAATTTTTTTCGCGGTACTTTTTTAAAATCAGCGTGCAGAGTGACCCGACCGATCTGATCGCGTTACTATCCAGCGTGCTGTGCTACCGGTTTGCAAAAAAATATTTTACTGCGGAAGAAACGTAACCTGGCAGGCCGGTACGCCGTTATCCGAGCAGCCATAGACATGTAAAGTGCCGCTGGTGGTATTTAATGAATAATTACAAACACGCGGTTGGCCGTTTACCGTGCCTGAAACCGAAGTTTGGGTGGCGATTAATAGAGTTGGCTCTGGCAAGCCTAGATCGGTAAAATCAACCGCATCCGGAGACACAATCATGTCGCTGCTTACGCCGATAACTTCATTGATATTTGGATTTACGCAGTTTGAAGCAGCGCCAAAATAACTAATACCCTGCTCATCGTCTTTAACTTTAGACGTAGCTACGGTAATGACTGTTGTAACTGCTAAGCAAAAAGTAACAAATAGTTTTTCTGACGTTTTCATGACTGTACCTCTGAGATTTATTTTAGTACAGAAGCTGTCAGTGGACCTAGGTATTTCTCGACGTGCTTGACCACATCTTTTAAATGTCTGGCCGGAAAGATATCGGTTTTAAGTCGGGTGGTTGGCTCATAATAGTACTGTGATAATACCGCTTTGCCGTTTTTATCTTTTACATATTTTAAATACACAATCGCCGAACTTTTACGGTCGATATCACGCTGGTAGGCCACGAAATTTCCCAGTGAATAAAAAATAATGGTGTCGCGTTTATCTTTGGTCGTGTAACGCTCCATGGGCTGCAGCACATGCGGGTGTGAACCGATAACAGCATGCGCACCGGCTTCTAACACGTCGTGCGCCAGTGCGATCTGCATCGGGGTTGCGCGGTCTTTGTATTCGTTACCCCAGTGCGGGGTGAAAATCACCAGATCCGGTTTTTTATAGGCAATCACCTGCTCGATGGTTTTAAGCAGTTCACTTCGCTGCTCATAACATAAAAGCACCTGTTTTTTACGGTCGTTAAAACCGTTTAACATTTCGGTACAGCCGACCCAGGCAATGGTAAATCCGTTAACATGAGTGAGCGTATAAAACGGCTCATCGCTTCCGGCTTTGCGGACACCGATATACGGCATTCCTCTTTGCGTAAGGGCATCGATGGTTGAATCAATGCCGCGCCAACCGCGGTCCAGGGAGTGATTATTGACGTTGGAGACAATATCAACGCCGGATTTTTTCAGCGCATCAATTAAAGTCGGGTGGTAGTTAAACAGTAAATCCGTACCGCTGTAGACTTCATTATCATAGATAAAGCCGACATCGCCTTTACGTTTTAGTTTGTTGGTAATGCCCATGGCGGTTGGGCCTTCAAGATTAACGTAAGTAAAATCGGCAGCAGATAAATGCGGAATCGTCTGTTTCCAGATCACCGAAAAATCATGTTTCGGATCGTTTATTACACGCTTGTACAGATCCTGGTGGATAATCAAATCACCGGTAAATGCGAGCAGAACCTCGCTACCGGAAACGGATTTTACCGGTGCCGTCGTGCTGCTAACTGGACCTTCAGCCAGTGCGCATCCAGCGCTAAAAATTGTCGCAAAAAATAAAAGTCGTAAATTCATTTTTTAGATCCAATATACTTTAAAGCCACTTCGTCTAGTCTATGGTCCAGTTACCAAGAGTCAACGGCATTGCTAGAATGTACCTATGAACGATGATGGTAGTCATAATTCGCCAAAAGGGACATTAAAATCTGAGTGGACACTGTTGTTAGACAGTTTTGTCGAGGAAGAAAACCCCACAACCAAAATAATCCAAGGGCTCCCGCAGGAGTTTCTCGTTGAAACGATGCGTGACTTAAGCGAACAAAAGCACGCCTTGTTTCAGCAAATCGAAGAGGTTAAGGCCCAGATCGAAGAGACCCAAGTGGTTATCGAAAACCTGCAGTTAGTGGGTTCAGACACCCAGGATGCCCATGACCGTATCGCGGATTTACATGAGCAGGGTGCCAGTTTGACAGAAACGATTGATGTCTTAGATAAAAAAATCAGAAAAGTCAGAACCCTGGCCGGTTAGCGTTGGGCAGGATCGTCGTTTTTAAGCTCTTTGAGCTCGCGTAATTTGCGCAAGCTTTGTTGCATGACGATCTCCAGCACGCGAAATTCTTTGGCCGATGGCGTGTTTTGTAAAAGCATGCGCTTTAAAGTGGTATACACGTTGATCTTTTTCTTTTCTAAGTTAAAGCCCATTTCGGTCAGCCAGGTACGCATTGTCTCATCAGGAAAAATACCTTCTTCTTTTTTCTGTAAAGCTTTGGGTTTTTGCTGCCCCTCTAATTTGGTACGGTCGCCGCCAAACACTGAGCGTGCGATAAACATCGCAAGTAATGTGGCCTGGGCTAAATTCAGAGACGTGTTGTCGCCAAAGGTCGGAATTGAACAGCAAAAGTTGGCGTGCGCAATATCTTCGGCACTTAACCCGGCGTCTTCGGGCCCGAACACAATATGAACGACAAACGGTTCATCCGATGCTTTTTTGATTTCGGTATTGGTTTCTAAAAAATAATTTAAAGTTGTTTGTAAATCCTGCGCCTGGCGGCCGCGGCCATCGCGCGCCGTCGTTGCGATCATTAAGCCCTGCGGTTCGTTTTTAAAAAATTCGGCCCAGTCTTTATAAACTTTACGGTTTTGTAGGGCGTACTGACCGGTGGCTGCGGCCTGCTGGGCATCGAAGGTCACATCACATTGCGGAGCCAGAAGGATTAAATTTTTAAATCCCATATTGGCCATTGCCCGAGAGGTCTGGCCGATATTTCGTTCGTAGAGTGATTTGACTAAAACAATTCGTACATCAAGCTTGCGCATAAGCTAGACGTACACCATCATCTATGACCGAAGTCAATTTTTCGTTGTTGGATTTGATTGTTTGTAAGTGGGTTTCAATTTTTTTCGTTAAGACTGGCGAAATTTTACTCATCAGCGCAATTTCTAAAAGCTCAACGAATAACAGCCACTGATCCGTCGCCTGATTTAAACACTTATCAAATAAGGCCATCGTCGTTGAATCTGACCACTCCTGGCGGGCTTTGCGGTAATCACGCACGGTTTGGTAAAGTGCAAACAACGCTTTTTGTTCTGCCGAATAATTCGGGGTAGGCACACGTGCCGCTACAAAATCATCGGTATCACCGTAAGCTTTACGGTCAGCAGGGCCACCGAAGACCGAAGTTACTTTATTACCGACCGTAATATCGAAGTTACCCCATTCCGGTTGAAACAGAACTTGGTCCTTAAATTTTACGGTGCAGTTTTTAAATGTCATAATACCGTTTTCGGTTTTTACCAAATCACCGGTCACGGTTACACCAGAGTCATAGTTTAAGGTATTGCCGTTTTGCGTGTAGTGCCCCAACGGAAAGCTGTAGCCATGCTGGTGGTATTCTTTGTTGTGGCCTGCAAGCTCTTGGTCATTTTTACTGATTTGTGTAGGGCCGGAAAACTTAACGTAGATCACATGGCCTGCAGCATCCTGAAGATATTCGCTCACGACACCGCTGATTTGAAGACCAGAGTCTAATTCAACCGTATTGACCGATTTGGCCTGAATCGCTTTATCCAGGCCTGCTTTACCGCCGGTACGGTAAGCCATTTTTTCAGCCATCTGATGTAACACGGTGACTAAGTGTTTAAAATCCGGAGTTACAAATAATTGCGGCTGCGGTTCAGTGATATCGTAAGTCTGTTTGATGCAATCAACAGTCAGCGGAATTTTTTTAACTTTATCTGACAGGCACCATTTTGATTCGCCCACCGACGATAATAGCCCTGCGCCGAAAATTTTCGGCTTATCAACTGTGCCGACTAATCCGTATTCAGCTGTCCACCAGTTCATACGTGATAACTCTGTGGCTTCAGAAACGTGGGTGGAAGCCTTAATGGTTGCTTCTAATTTTTTTTCAGAGTCAGCAATCTGCGCTGCAGTTGAGTTCGGATTTTCTTTTACATCGGATAGTTCGCGGATCGCTTCGTATAAATCTAAATCTTCTTTTGAGATAATCGCTTTTTTCGCGACCTGTGCATATTCTTTTAAGTAAGCTGCATACTCAGGATCTACGATAATCGGGGCGTGGCCCGCGGCTTCGTGCACGATATCCGGCGCTGGCGTGTAAAGTAAGTGATCGATACTGCGCATGTCAGAGGCGATCGGTAAAATAGACAATGACTGTAATTCCATAAACGCTGCTGGCGGGATAAAACCCGATACCGGCATTGCCGTCCAGCCGAAGTTTTTAAGTTTGGCGCTCATCTCTTCGATCTTCGGAATCTGCTCTTCGCTGATTCCGGTTTTTTCTAAACCTTCGATATAAACCGGATGCGCATTTTTAGATAAAAAATCTTTTAATTGGCGTAAACAGTAGCGCCAAGTGGCCTGATCAACCGGCGTGTAGCGCGCGTAATTCTGATCGACAGTGTATTTTTTTAAATGCTGAGGCAGTTCGTTCATCATGTTTATAACCAAGGGTCTTTTTGCGTCAGGTAATTTTTAACATAATCTTCGATGGCTTTTTCCAGCGGCCATTGCGGTTCACTGAGGCCTGCCTGTTTCCATTTTGTCATGTTGGCCAGCGTGTAATACTGGTACTGGTTTTTAATATCTTCCGGCATATCAAGCCATTTGATTTTCTTCTCTTTACCCAAAGCTTTAAATAATGATTCGGCCATATCCAGCCACGAGCGCGTTTCGCCGAAACCCATGTTGTAAATACCGCTGGCCGGTTTTTTCTCAATCAGTTCACTCATCCAGCGAACCACGTCTTTGACATAAACGAAGTCGCGTACCTGGCGGCCATCCATGTAGTTGGCGTTGTAAGATTTAAATAAACCTAACGAATCATGTTTTTGTAAGTGATGGTAAGACTTAAACGCGACTGAGGCCATCGCCCCTTTTTCGTATTCGTTCGGACCGAACACATTGAAGAATTTTAAAGCGTACCAGTTTTCCGGCGTGGCTTTTTGTTTTACCGCCCAGCGGTCCATAATGACTTTTGATTCGCCGTAAAGGTTCAGTGGTTTTAATTTTTCTGAATCAAAAGTGTCGTCAAAACCGTTTTCACCGGCACCGTAAGTGGCCGCCGAAGAAGCATAGATCAGATTTTTTTTGTAACGGGCACACCAATCGAATAAACGCTGCGAATACAAGAAATTATTTTCGTACAGGTATTCCCAGTCTTTTTCGGTCGTCGAAGAGCAGGCCCCCATATGGATGATCCAGCTTACTTTTTTCTGGGCTTCCGGTGTGGCTAAGAAGCTCCAGAGCTCTTGCGCCTGAAAGAATTCAACAAACTGTCTTTTGTGTAAAAGATTGCGTTTTGTTAAGTCGACTGAGTCTGTGGCAACAATATTTGTTTGGCCCATTTGATTGAGCTGCCAAACCATTGCACTTCCAATAAAACCATTAGCACCAGTAACGATAATCAAGATTAAACTCCTAAGTCCGGGTCACGCACTTGCGTGCTTTCAGCACGACTATCCTGCAGATGCCTGCCAGTATCTGGCATGACACTTCACATTCGCAAGGGATTTGTGTGTTTGTATTCTGATCAGCTTTGAAAAACTTTCCTAATACTGGGGCAGATCGCCATTTTATTGGTTCTGAGAGCAAAAAAAGGTGGCCTTAAGGTTGCTCTATTTTGTCACTGAAGAGGTTCTGTTAGAACCATGTTCGGGGTATTGCAGGGGTGTATTAAATGCGTTCGTGGGGAATAGTTATTACCATAGCCATGGGGTTTTTGATGGGGTTTGTGTTGGCCGGTATCGGGGGGATATCTGCCGGGCTGCAGGCCGCACAGACTCAGTCTAAATTAGATACCAGCAAAATCGAAGAGCATTGGGCTAAGTCTGATTTAAGTGAAGCAGAGCTGCGCAAACTTGTAAACGATAAGACCTGCCATTTATCAGAAAAATACTTTTTAGCCTGCGTAAATTCAGTAAATAGCGCGCTCTCGTTAACTCAGGAACGTCTGGGCTTAACCGGTGAAATCTGGCCGGCTTACGCTGAAACCACAAGCCTTGATAATTTCAAAGAAAAAGAAACCTTACTGCCGTTTTCAAAAATCTATAAAGAGCAGATCAACAGCAGTTTTTCATTTGATAAACTTTGGGATCAGATTTTAAAAAAGGCCGATGCCAAAACGCCGGTGCGCTATTTACTAGCCCAGGGGATTAACGGCTATCTGTCGGTCAGCAAAGACCCGCACACCTATATCTTACCCATGGCTTATTTTGATCAGGTAAGTTCTACGTCTGAGCGTTCGCCTTACTTTGTGGGTTTAAGTTTTGAAAAAGACAGCCGTGGTCAGTTACGCATTAAAAAAGTGGTGCGTAACTCAGATGCAGATCAGGCCGGATTACAGGTTGGCGATATCGTAAATACACTTAACGGGCAGAAAGCCGATAGCTTAAGTTTATCGGATGCAGCTATGATCTTACGTGACCGTTCTGTGCGTATTTTTAATCTTAATATTAAGCGTGACGGTTCAACGCTGATTAAAAATATCCAGCGCAGTTACCGTGTTTTAAGTCAGGTGCATGCCGAAGTTGTAACCGGTCCGCGTAATTTCGGAGTGATTTCAATTTCACGTTTTTCGACAAATACCTGTAATGAAGTGCGCGATGCGATCTTAAGCATGGCTGATAAAAACATCTCCGGTTTAGTTTTAGACTTGCGTGATAATCCGGGCGGCCGCTTATCAGAAGCTGCGTGTTTAGCGGGTTTATTTATCGGTCAGGATAAAACAATTTATTCAGTACAGTATTTTGATTTATCAAAATCTAACGAAGTGGTGCTAACTAGTGCCGAGAGACTTTATTCCGGTGCGCTTGCCGTCTTGGTCAACACCAACTCAGCCAGCGCGGCAGAATTATTTGCCGGTGCGATTCAGGAATACCGCCGCGGTATCGTGATCGGCGCGAAAACTTTTGGTAAAGGTACTTTTCAAGAGATCGAACACTGGGAGAAATCAGAAAAAATCGGTTTTTTCAGAACCAAAGGTTTTTATTTGTTGCCAAGCGGAAGATCCACGCAGTTTTACGGGATCACGCCGGATGTAGAGTTGCCGGAGGCTATTGCCAGCGATTCAAGTGAGCAGAATAATTTTATTAATCCGATCAAACCGGTAAACCTGGTTTCGTCGAATAAAAACTTAGTGTTGCCGCTGCAGTCTTGCACCAAAGTTAATAGCCTGAACATTCAGGATGCGGTGATTTCAAAAGCAGTTGATCACTTGTCGTGTACCGAACTGATGTCATTTGTGGCACTTCAGTACAACAGCAACGAAGTTTCACCTGAGTATTAAAAATCAAGGGTCTGCATCGCCGCGCGCTGAGCGGGCCATTGTGGGTGTTAAAAAAGAATCGTTAAAAAGTTATATCACCCGGGTAATGTTAAGTCGTGAGACGATGGCGGGCTTTAATATTTTAGCGCTACCTAAAAATATCTTAAATTGATAGCCTGTCTTTAGATGATAAAGATTTTTCTGTGCCTATTCGCCGTAGTGTTTTTGCAAAGTGCCTTGGCCCGCCAGGGTGGCGATACGCTGCCATATTGTGTTGATAACGCCAAAAAAGTTGCAGCGATCACCGCCCAGATTAAAGCCAATGGCAAAACTAAGGCTAAGTACAATGCCTACAAAAAAGCTTTAGCCAGTGATAGCGACCGACAGCTAATGGCGCGTCTGGTGTATGCCGAGGTCAAAGCCGCACGCTGTGCCGAGCTTAACGATAAACTGGTTGAGGTGATCGCGGCCGTGATCGCGAACCGCGTAAAAATAAAAAACGGCAATATCAAAGCCGTGGTGTATGAGAAAGATCAATTTGCCTCGTCGTTAAATATTTACTCAGAATCAAACTATAAAGATTTTTTGTGCCCCAATGATTTAAAGCTATGGAATTTAAGTTTACAGGCGACTAGCGCAGCCCTCAGTGCTGAAACTAAGGCCACCGCTACGGTAAATTACTTTTTATACAAGCACAGCTCACGCTGGAAAAAAGAGCCGTGGCAGTTAGAAGAAGATCTGATCCTGGTAAGCCCTGAAATCCGCGGCTGTATCAAGGCTTTTAAGAACGCAGATTATAAATAGAGATGTCATTTTTCCCGACAGACTCGGGAAAATCTTGCAAGCCCGGTGAAAAAATCCCATATTGGTGGTCGTTTTGTGAGAAGGTGGCACTATGAAAACCCGTCTGTTGTTAATGCTATTTGTAATTTCGTTTGTAAGTTCGGCTTTTGCAGCCTACGCCGATTATGACGAAACCCTAAGCCAGTACTGGGAGCTAGATATCGAAGGCATGAAGCAACACTGCCAAAGTCATAACCCGTACACCTGGCAGGCGATCGCACAGAAGATGATTTCGGTAAAACCGCTGCAGAATAAAATCAAAGATTTAAATCAAGACGAAGTCATGGTGATCAGAAATTTACTGATAAGTGCAGCGTACAACCGATTATTTACGCACTCGTTAAAATTACAGAACACACCAACTCCGACGGTAAAATACATCTGGATCGCCGCCGGTTCGCAGGCGTCGGTCACAGTGGGGCATGCGCTGCAGGCGGGTTTAGCCGATCAGTACCCTAAAGACTCACGCCAGCATTATATTTTTAAACGTTTAGAGTCACTTCATAAAGATGTACCGCTGGTGCCAGCATTGCTGTTAGCCAATATCGACCGCATTAAATCTTTAACGGCCGATGGTAACTGGCGCGTGTACTCAGATATTTACTGGCAGCATTTAGCTTACACAGCCTGCGGCTTTGATGAGATTATCGCGCTTAATAAAACCTTAATGCAAAAAGAACCACGCCGCGCCGCTCACTTTGAGAGATTCTTATACGTTTGGAACGATATGGACTTGGGCCGCTACTTAGAGGCCAACAAAAAATTAATCTACATCGAACAGCACAATATTTTGCAGCCGCAGCTGTATGACCCGTTCGATGCGCAGACCGCCAGCGCCTTAGGCCTATTTAACGGACTGGCTAAAGCCGAACTTAAAGGCCCGGGCGGAAGAAAAATCGAAAGTTTTAACAAGTACTCAATCAAACATTTTACTTACCCGAACCTAGCACACTTTCCGACGCGCTTTGCATGGCAGAAGTACGTGGTCGCTGAACAAGCGGCGTATTTACAAGAACTGGGCACGATTCCTGCGATTCAGGTGGTGTTACAGCCGTCGTTGCTGGAATCGTATCAGGTGATTAATGATTATCTGGTTTTGGCTGATCAATCCGGCTTGTAATTACTGATATTCTCAAAAAACCGATTCATCTTCTGGTACAGCTGGCTGATCCACTTCTCGGGGCTACGGCCGGCGAGGGCTGCGGCTTCTTCGATTTTTTCGATGCAGCGTAAATCCTGGCAGATAAAATATCCATAGCTTGTGTTGGCGTTAATGGTTACTGATAACATACCGATTTCTTCTGAGGTGCCGTAGGCATTGCACCAGTTACATAATCCACCGACCGGTTCGCCGGAGTGGTGGCTGCGCTTAAAAGCGATACCGCGTGGGCGGTCCCAGTGGGGGGCTTTGTACAGTAAAAAGGTGTAAACACCTGAAGATTCGCGCCAGGTGTAGTAGGATCTGATATTCATTGGAAATTTTAAATTATTTGGCAGCACCAGTTTTTTCTGGTCGCGTAGGCGAAACGCTTGTGTCAGGTCTTTTTCTGAATCGATGGTAAAAACATTTTCGGTCAAAAAATTGTTTGATGTGTTCATCATGATAAACTCCTAGACAAAATCAACAATGGCAAAACCACCACCGATGGTTTTTAAATTGGTTGTTTGTCCTTGATAAAGTCTGGCGATCACGAGCTGTAATTCATCTTTGTAAGTATAGCAGCGAAGATCGTATTTCAGGCGCAAGTTCTGGTTGTCGTGCAGCACATCGACTTCAGGCGGTGGCGCATACTCTTGTGCGACAAAGCCCTGGGCAAAGGCTTCATCAAAAACTTTGCGGCTCATGCTGGCGCCATTATAGGCCTGCTTACTGCCAAAACTGGCTTTCGGTTTAAAGAACAGTTTTTTGCGCTCATTCCAGATTTGATCTTTATCCGCTGTCGCCAAGTCATAAATTTTAAGTAAGCTCTTAGGCACCGGCAGTTCAGTCTGCTTTTGCCAGTCGGATAAACGCTGTTTATCGCCAACTAAAAAATACTCCCACGGGGTCGGCGATAAATGCACTTTACCTGCATTGTATAGGTCTTTTAATTGCAGCGACTGCGGTTCTTTTAAGTAAAAATCAGTATAGCGGTTGTAAATTAAGGTGCCCGCCGCAAGTTCTGCAACTTGCGGCACATCGATTATTTTACAGTCGATGCCAGCCTGTGCAAAAACCTGTTGGTAAATCAGAAATTCTATAAACAATCTTTGTTGTTCTGGTTTTTCATCCATGATGGCCAGGTTTGGCGAACTTTGTCCGACCAAACGCGCTTCTTCACGAAACATGGCAACCATTTTGGCAAAATCAAAACCAGTCGCCGGCTTTACCTGCCAGAAATCATATAGAGCTATACCTAATGCCAAGAAAGCGGCGTTGGTGTTGATCTCGATCAGCTTGGGTTCGTGACCGTTGACCAGATGAAAATCAAAACTGGTGCACACGCTTAAATTCGGAGCTTTCTTTACACCGAAATTTTCGTACTGGGCGCTTAAGTTTTTTTCGGACCAACTGCGTAGCGCGTAGAGCTGCTTTATTTCAGATTTAAGATCTTCGAGTACAGGTTTAGGTAAGATCACGCGGTGCGGGCAGATCAGCTGCTCAGAGATAAGATTAGTCATCACCTCGCGGGAAATTTGCGGAAACGTATTGGCTAAGTGCTGAATAAAGTTATCTTTGACTGACATAGTTACTCTACGATACTTAATATTTGCCTATGAATCAAAGAATCGTGACCTGGAATGTTAATGGAGTGCGTGCGTGTTATGAAAAAACACTGCCGACTTTTATTGAAACCTATAAACCCGATATTCTTTGTTTACAGGAGACCAAAGCTCACATCGACCAAGTTGAGCCCGAGATCAGAACTCTGGGTTATAAAAACTCGTACTGGTCATCAGCCGAACGCAAAGGCTATTCAGGTGTCGCCACCTTTATGAACCAAAGCCCGATTAATGTGATCAAAGGCATTGATAAGCCTGATTACGACAATGAGGGCCGTGTGGTGTGGACGCAACACCAGTATTTTGATTTATATAATATTTATTTTCCCAATGGCGGCTCAGGCGGTGAGCGCCACACCTTTAAACAAAATTTCTTAAAAGATTTAGCCCTGCACCTGTCGTTTGAGATCAAACGCGGCAGAGACATCATACTCGTGGGCGATTACAATATCGCACACCTTGAAGCCGACGTTTATGCGCCAAAAGCGCTTTCGACCGAATCTGGTTTTTTACCGGAAGAGCGGGCGTGGTTTTCTGATTTTTTAAAAATGGGATTTGTCGATTGTTTCAGACATTTTTACCCTGAGGCTAAAAATGTCTATTCGTGGTGGTCATATAAAGACGAAGCGAGAAAGAAAAACAACGGCTGGCGTATCGACTATATCTGCGTTACGCCGAACCTGGTAAAAAACCTTAAAACTTGTCAGATCCTTTGCCAGCAAGAAGGTTCTGACCATTGCCCCGTGATGGTCGACTTGAGTTTTTAGTGCCTTCTTTTAAGCTTGGGCCTGGTCTAAAGTGTTCACGAAACATCATTTCTGCTAACGCTGAAGACTTAACGGTCCACTTCTGGATATTTACCGTAATTGCTGCGATTGCGACTTTGTTTTCACCATCAGAAGCATAACCCACAAACCAGTCATTGGTGCCTTTAGGGTTAGTGCCCGAGAAGTGGCCGGTTTTTCCGCCCATTTCAACCTCGCGGTATTTTTTATCGCGCACCAGTTTACGAAACGTTTTGCGGGATGTACCGGTTAGAACTGTTTGCTCCATCATCTCGCGCACTTTGGCCGCCGACTCGGCCGTGATCGCCTGGCCGATCTCATAAGTTTCGCCTCGGTACACAAGCTCATGGTCATCGGTGGCTATTTCATCAATCAGGTATGGGGCTACGATTTTACCGTCATTGATGATCGAGGCTGCGATCATCGCCCCGTGCACCGGGCTCATGGTGTTAAAGCGGTTGTAGCCGGATGCCACTTGCGCCATCTCAAAGCCTTTTTCTTCAGGGACCAGCGCCTGACTTTGCTCTAGAGAAAAATCGGCAGGGATAAATTTATTAAACATAAACCGTTTTGAATACTCAGATAAATCTTTCGGATCTAAGTTTTCGAGAGTTAAACGGCCAAACGCAGTATTGATAGATCTGGCAAATGCATCTTTAAGTGAGATAAAGCGTGTCCAGCGGTTGACGTTTTCTGATAACACGTTTTTTTTGTAAAGCGTGTAATTGCCGCCGTTAAAAGCGATTTTATCCTGCGGTTCAACACCTTTGCGGTCAACAGCGGTTGCGGCGGTGATAATTTTAAAAATCGATGCGGCCGGAAAGGTTGCGCGTAAAGCCAGGTTTTCGGCTTTGGGTTGGCCTTTTACATAACTGGTCAGTGCCAGAATTTTTCCGGTGGTGGCATCCATCATCACGATCGCGCCATAATCAGGTTTGTAGCGTAATAATAATTTTTCTGATTGCTGTTGCAGGTCTTTATCCAGCGTGTATTTCACGTTTACTGGACCTTCGTCTGCAATTTCAAGCTTGGTCGGCAGCTGATTATTCCAAAGTGAGCGGCCAAGGGCATCAGAAAGTTTTTTTCTCGCTTCTGACTGGGTTCCTAAGGCTGTGGTTTTTTCATGAGTTCCGTCTGCATTTGTAGAGTTATCTCTGAAATAGAACAGAGCGGAAACGGCGATTATTGTTGTTGGCACCAAAATCCATTTGGTGATTAGACTTCTTCCTTGAATCATAGAAATAATCTTAACATAATGATTAGGATATCTCCAAAATATTTATGAGGACGAATATATGAAGACCAAAGAGAGAATTTTAGTAGGGGCTTTAGGATTGTTTAATAAAGACGGTGCCACAGACGTGACAACGAATGATATCGCTAAAGAGCTGAAAATGAGTCCGGGTAATCTATATTTTCACTACAAAAACAAAGAACAGATCGTCAGAGAAATTTTTAAAAAATTATCGGCTGAGACTGTTGAAGTGTGGAAGCCGCAAACCAAGCTGGCAAAGAAAAACCAGCAGATTCACTTACAGCAGTTTATCGAAAAAAATCTGGCATTATACTGGAAGTACAGATTCTTTCACCGCGAGACCTTTACCTTAAGAAAAAAAGATCCTGAATTGTCAAAACTGTGGAAACAGCATATGAAAAAATTAGGGCTGTTAATGATTATCATGTACAAACACTGGGTTAAAGCCGGTTACATGACGCCGATGAAATCAAAATATGAAATGGAATACATCGGTGAGTTATTATTCGTCTCTTCAAACAGCTTTATGCAGTTTTTTGAAACCTCGGACCGCGGTGAAGTGCCAAGCACTAAGGCTTTTGAGAAAGCCCGCCGTCATATTATGCGAATGTTATTGCCTTATTTAAGTGGCCAAACTCGCGACGAGTTTGAAAATTTTATTAAGGGCTAAACAAAAAATGGCCGTCAGGGCCTGTATAAGCCAGTAGAGCGCTTTAGAGTTTGGACACTACTTTGCAATGATCTGCTGGTTATGAAAACCATCATTTTATTATTAGTAATCAGCCCGTTGTTTGCCCAAGCTAGCGATTGTTCAGCTTTAGTATCACAATTACGACAAATGAAAGAGGCGCAGTTGGCCGTGCAGGGCAGTCTGATTAAGAACCATGATATGGTGGCAGATTCATTGGATTCCTATGCCGATGCGCTTAAGGAGTCGTCGGGCCGCGCCCATAAGACGGTGTCAAACAGCATGTTAACGGCGGCAAGCTCGTTACGTAAACGCGGTGAGAAAGGCCAAGAGCTAGCCGAAAAGCTGGCGGATCAGACCGATTTGATCATTAAGAGCGTTGAAAATTGTCTTAAATAGTCTGTATTGCATGTCACTTCAGATCATTTTTATGCAATATCAGCTAAATAACGCCTAGCAACTAGACCAATCTATTGAAAATAAAATAATGAAATCAATAATTTAGCAGATTTCATTTTCTGTAAGATTTTCGTTGCATAAATTACAAAATTCTATTTATATGTGTGCAGTTCCATTTTGGAACTTAAGTAAATTGGCGAAGATGCCGATAAGACTGGGCTCTAAATTCATTATGAAAACGAATTTATTGAGTTTGGGCGAAACAAGGAGGGTACCATGGCTAAAGCAACGGTTGAACCGAAAGCGACAAAAGCAAAAGCAACTGCCACGAAAGTAGCTGAATTAAAACCAGCAGCAGCACCAAAAGTTGAATTCCAGGCTCCGAAATTAAGTGAGGCTCTGATTGCTGAGTGCCGCGAAAAATTATTAACAACTAAAGCAGACTTATTAAACCGTGTAAAAGAAGCGCGTGGTAAACTAGATCAGTTCGAGCGTGGCGGTGATGAAGCTGACCAAACCATGAGAATCCTTGCTGAACAAGAAGTGATGACTCAGACGGACCGTTTACGTTCACAATTAATGGAAATCGAAAGCGCTTTAGGAAGAATCGAAAACGGTTCTTACGGCTTTTGCGAAGAGACTGAAGAAATCATCGAAACTGAAAGACTTAAAGCGATCCCATGGACACGTTTAAGCATCGAAGGTGCAGAAATCCGCGAATCAGTTGATAAACGTTACGCGAGATAGTTTTCAAAATTGAAATTAAAATAAAAAACCCGCTTCTAGGAGCGGGTTTTTTATTTGGAGCATCGATAAAATTAAATCAAAACTAAATGGCGTTCGACATCCATGACTGGTGATTTAAGCGGGATGGATTCGATTTTTAAATCTTTGAATTTCTTTTTAGCGTCGCGCAATTCCTCATCGATTTTTTCCTGGCGGCCCTTAAGTAAGAAATACTTACCTTTTTTGCCATAATAAATACGGGTGATATCCAAGATCACATCGATCGGTTTAAACGCACGCGCGGTGACAATCTGTACTTTATCAAGGTCATGCGTGATTTCACCGTTAACCACCAGGTTTGGCGCTAAAGCTGCACATTTTTTTAGGAAGTTTTGCTTTAACACGCTTTTTTCAAACAGGATGTAGCGGGTATCAGGAAATTGAATGGCATAAATCACACCCGGTAAACCACCGCCGGCACCAAGATCGGCGGCGTATTTAATGCCTTTGGGAAACTGTTTTAACGGCAATAAACAATCAAGCACGTGATTATCCACTAACTCTTCCACAGTCATTTTCCGGCTGAATAAATTTAATTCTTCATTCGACGCCCATAGAAGTTCGACGTATTTTTTAAGCGTAGCAATACCGTCTTCGCGAAAGCCAAGCTCAAGCATTAACGGTATTCTTGAATCAAAATACGCTGACAGTGTCGACATGCTGATTATTGTAATTGCTTTTTGCTGTTCGTGACAACAGACCAGTTACAAAGTTTATAAAGCATACGTGCGCCGACGTTGCCATCCCACTCAGATTCTTCTTCTTCGCCGGTTGAAACTTCGTTCAAGTCAAAACCCACGATCTGACGGCCTGAAGCGGCTAACGTTGAAAACAAAAAGAACACTTCGTCAGTCGATAAACCGCCGATCACCGGTGTACCTGTTGATGGGCAGAAGCGCGGGTCTAAGCCGTCGATATCAAACGAGATGTAAACTTTTTGCGGAAGCTCTGACACGATATCCTGGGCAATTGAAGCCCAGCTTTCGCCTTTTAACAAACGTTGTTTTGTCGGCAGATCAAAGAAAGTTTTAATATCAGAGCGAGATTTGATAAAATCAAATTCTTCTTCGCAGAAATCACGGATACCGACCTGAACTAATTTTTTTGGGCGCGAGCCTTCAGGTAAGTTCATCACGTTATACATGATGGATGCGTGTGATTGCTCAAAGCCCTGGTAGGCTTTGCGGGTATCAGAGTGAGCATCGATATGTAATACGCCGATACCGTCTTTATGTTGTTCAGCGATAGCTTTGATCGCACCAAGCGGAGTTGAATGGTCGCCGCCGACTAAACCAAATAATTTACCGGCATTTAAGATTTTTTTTGTTTCAGTGTAAACCCAGTCGGTTAATTCGCGCGAAGCCTGGTTAACCTGTGCGGTTAATTTATCCATTGTCGCTTTGTCTTCAGACTGCTCGGTTTTCATAGCGATTACTTTTTGCGCGATTTCTTTAAAGTTTTTAGATTTATTATTAATTTCTTCAGAAATTTCTTTCATGAAGTAACCGGCCTCATAAGCGGTCTTGGTTTCGAAGTCGAAAAGATCGATTTGTTCTGAAGCCTGGCGGATAATGCGCGGGCCGTTAGAAGCTCCTTTACCGTAAGAAGTGGTCACTTCCCACGGAACCGGCAGCATAACTAATTGGCATTCTTGTTCAGATAACGGGATGCCGAAGATCCCGAATTCAGAAGAAATAGTGGTGGTGGCATCGAATTTTGGTTTGCGGGGGGTATCGTTTGCAGACATAGAAACCTCATTAGAGTTTAAAAAAATATTAGTCAAATTAGCACTTTTGGTTACGGATAGATAGCTCGGTGGCCTAAGCCTCCGCAACGAAAATTTCATTGTGATTTCAAAATTTTAGCTATCTGCGGCAATATGCTGAAAAAAGTAAATTATCCCTTGAACCCAAAAAAGAGTCCTTTAATCTAGCTAACGAATTGAAAGGGGAATGTTTTCACATGAAATTCTTTAAATTAATCACAGTAGCGGCGGTTACAATGCACTTAGCATCTATTGCTCAAGCGGTAAATGCCAATCCTTCTGCTCCTAAAGGCGGAACGTTCAACTATAACTTCGATGCTGAGCCAGAAAGCTTACATCCAATTATGGGTGGCGATGTTTACAACCAATACTTCAATAACTACGTGCAAGATTCACTGTGCGCGAACAATTTCAATACCTGGGCTTTCGAGCCACGTATCGCTGAAAAATGGGAAACCAGCAAAGACGGTTTAACATTTACTTTCACGATCAGAAAAGATGCTGTTTTCCATAACGGTGATCCGGTAACTGCTGAAGATGTTAAGTTCTCTTTAGAAACAATCAGAGAGCCGAAACACCAAGCTTTAAATTTACTTCCGTACTTCGAAAAAATCACAAAAATCGAAGTTGTTGATAAACACACGGTGAAATTCACAGCGTCTGAAAAATACTTCCAGAATTTATCAGTACTTTGCGGTTTAACAATCTTACCTAAATCAGTTTACGGCGATATTGCTAAGTCTGTTAAAATGCAAAAAGATGCCATCGGTGCTGGCCCGTACAAATTAGAAAAATACGACAAAGGCCAAATGATCGTGATCAAACGTAACGATAAATGGTACGGCTGGAATTTACCTCACTTAAAAGGTTTTTTTAATTTTGACCAAATCAATTTTCGTTTTACCAAAGACGATAACATCTTAGTTGAGCGTCTTAAAAAAGGCGATATCGACTATGCTGAAATCAAATCTACAGACGCTTACCTAAAAGCGACTGGCAAGCCATTTAAGCCTAAATTTACAGCGGAAAAATTCGTCGCTTTAGCAGTGAAAAACGATATGCCTAAATCATACGGTTACATTGGCTTTAACTTTAAAGATCCAATCTTAGCCGACAAAAACGTTCGTTTAGCTTTTGCTCACTTAGTAAACCGCGCTGAAATGAACAAAAAGTTTTCTGAAAACCTAAATCACTTAGCCACTTCGCCAGTACCGGTTGGAACTAAACAATCGCCTGACCGTAAGCCTATCGAATTTAATCCGGCTAAAGCTAAAGAATTATTATCTAAAGCTGGCTGGGCAGATGCTGATAAAAACGGTGTGTTAGAAAAAACCATCAACGGTAAAAAAACAGAGTTAAAATTATCTTTCATTTACGCAAATAAAGACTCTGAAAAACAGTGGACGATCGTAAAAGAAGACTGCAAAAAAGCAGGTATTGATCTGGAGTTAAAACTTTTGGAGTGGAATACATTCATCAAGAATGTTGACGACCGCCAAATGCAACTTTGGGCCATGGGCTGGGGCGGTGGCGACATCGAATCAGATCCTAAACAAATCTGGCACTCTAGCTCAGCTTCAAAAGGTGGTTCTAACTACGGAACTTACGCAAATCCAGAAGTTGATAAATTAATCGAACAGGGCCGTGAAGAATTGGATCCTGCAAAACGTACGGCGATCTTCAAAAAAATGTACGGTTTAATCGCTGACGACGTTCCTTACGTTTTCTTATTTAACCGTAAGTACGAGTATTATGGTAAATCAACTAAAGTAGTTTCTCCTGGTGATACGTTTAAGTATGACTTCGGTTTCCGCACTTGGTGGGCTGCGACGAAATAGTTCACTTTCGTGAACTATTTGTCTCTTGTTTTGATCTGCCTCCGGCAGACCTTATTCTAAAGGGAGCTGCTTCACGCAGCTCTCTCGCTTGAATGAAGAAATTACTTGAACCCAAGGTTTTATTAGCCTTGGGTTTTTTTGTTTAGGGCTCCTCCTGCCCTAAACCCCTGCGCTACGCTACGGGGCTCGCGCGAAAAAATGCCATCCTGGCATTTTTTTAAGTCTGAATATGTCCACGGTTTGTCCTGAAAATTGTCATCGATTTTGTAAAAAGGTTTGCCCTCAAAGAGCATGCTCAGTATAAGACTCTCATGTTCGTTTACATCCTGAGACGTATTCTATTAGCTATCCCTACCTTTATCGGTATTACTTTAATTACATTCTTGATTATCAATGCCGCTCCCGGCGGGCCGATCGAGCAAAAAATGCAAAAAATTCGCATGGGCGGTGGCGGTGATGGTGGTCGCTCGACCGGCGTGTCGCAAGAAATGCTCGATAATTTAGCAAAACAATACGGCTTCGATAAACCGCTGCACGAGCGCTACTTCGTCTGGCTTAAAAATATTACCAAATTTGATTTCGGCGACAGCTTTTCTTATCAAGAGCCGGTGATTGACGTGATTTCATCAAAATTTCCGGTGTCCTTGTCATTCGGTTTAGCCTCACTATTTTTAACTTATCTGGTCTGTATCCCGCTCGGCGTGAAAAAGGCGATCAAAGCTGGTAGCGCTTTTGACCAAATCTCGGGCTTTTTACTCTATATCACGTACTCAATCCCTCCGCTGGTGTTGGGTATCTTTTTGATCGTTTGGTTTGCCGGTGGATCGTATTTTGACTGGTTCCCGATTGGCGGTATCAAATCTGATAATTACGACGATCTGACGACGTTAGCTAAAATCGGTGACCGTGCTTACCACTTCGTATTACCGCTGACATGTTACATGATCGGTAACTTCACTGAGTTATCAATGCTGGTGCGTAACTCGATGTTAGACGTTATTAAATCTGACTACATCCGTACTGCGCGCGCTAAAGGTCTGAGTGACGCTAAAGTTTATTATAAACATGCTTTACGTAATGCGCTTATCCCGGTGGCAACTGGTTTAGGTGGTTTTTTACGTGTGTTTTTAGCGGGATCTTTAATTATCGAGACCGTTTTTAACTTAGACGGTATCGGTTTATTAGGTTACAGCTCAATCTTAGCGCGTGATTACAACGTGATCATGGGCTTAACGTTTATTTCGGCATTGTTATTATTAATCGGTAATATCTTAAGTGATATTATCTACGTCTTAGTTGATCCAAGAATTGATTTTAAATAGGTCGGCAGAAGTATGAACATCATCGAAAACAGACTTATTACCAATGAATTAACTTTAAAACGTTACCGCCGTTTTAAGAGAAATAAATTAGCCGTATTTTCATCGTGGATGATCATGCTGTTAATTTTCTTCAGCTTCACGGCTGAGTTCTGGGCTAACAGCAAACCACACATCATGAAATATCAGGGCGAAATTTACGTTCCGCTTTTTAAAGATTATCACCCGACGGTTTTCGGCCGCGAAGATATCTATGTGATGGACTACCGTTCGTTAGAATTTAAAGAAGGCGACTGGGCCGCTTGGCCATTGGTGCAATGGGATCCGTTCGAATCAAACACCACTGTTGAATCTTATCCTTCAGCACCGACTAAACATAACTTAATGGGTACGGATGACCGTGGCCGCGATGTTTTAACACGTTTATTATACGGACTTCGTTATTCATTTATCTTTGCCTTAGGCGCATGGATCTGTGCTTATGTTGTTGGTATTACGATCGGTGCCATTACCGGTTTTTACGGTGGTAAAGTCGATTTACTGGGTATGCGTACAGTTGAGATCGTGCAAACGATGCCGACCACGTTAATCTTGATTACCATCATTTCAATCTTTACGCCTAATTTATTGGTGTTGGTTTTATTCTTGGCGCTGTTTGATTGGACCAAGATGGCTCTTTACATGCGTGCCCAGTTCTTACAATTGCGTAAGCGTGAGTATGTTGAAGCGGCAAAAGCCTTAGGTTCAAACGACCGTCGCGTGATCTTTAAACACATCTTACCGAATGCGATTACTCCGGTTGTGACGTTTTCGCCGTTTGATATCGCCGCCAATATTTCAGTTTTATCTTTCTTAGACTATTTAGGTTTAGGATTACGTGCTCCGACTCCAAGTTGGGGTGAGTTATTACAACAAGCGCAAAAATACTTTACCACGGCAGAGTGGTTAGTTTGGTACCCGTCAGCGGCCTTAATTATTACGTTAACGTTATTAATTAATATCGGCTTAGCGGTACGTGATGCGTTCGACGCCAAATCGGCGGTAGGTTAGTTACCTTGGAAGGCGATAGTAGTAGCCCCGTAGTTTTAGTAACCATGGGCGGAAGAGGATTCCGCTTTAAACAGGCTGGCTACTCTGAACCAAAACCCTTTGTAAATGTATTAGGAAAACCAATGATCAAGCGTGTGCTTGATCTGTTTCCGAAATCTTGGCCCACGGTCTGTGTGTTTAACAGCGCAGATTATTCTGACCGTCATTTTGCTTTTATCAAATCCGAGCGCACTGACGTGCAGTTTGCGACAATTGCACCGAATAACGGTGGTCCGATGCAGACGGTGATTGCCGGCTTAGAGATTATTCCCGAACATCGGCCGGTCTTTGTAACTTACTGTGACTACGGACAAGAATGGAATGCCGAAGATTTTTTAAGTTTTGTTAAGCGCAATGATTCAGATATCTGCTTTGTCGGATACCGCGGCTTTCACGCGCATTATCTAACAGCCAATATGTATTGTTACGCCAAAACCGAAGGGCATGTGATTTCTGATATTAAAGAAAAAGAATGTTTTTCGAAAAACCGCGAAGACGATTTTGCATCGACTGGCGGATATTATTTTAAATCAGCCAAACTATTAAAAGCAGCGCTTCTAGAACAGCAAAAGCAGAACTTAAGCTGGAACGGCGAGTTTTTCACGTCGTTAGCCGCAAAAGCCCTGATGAATGTGTGCGGAGATTTAAAAGTGCATGCTTATGAGATCAATAAATTTTTTCAGTGGGGTACTCCTGAAGATTTAAAGGCCTTTCATTACTGGGCCGAGGTAAAATATGAAAATTTCCAGTGAGTGGCTTAACAAAAAATTATTCTTCGGTTTTTTGGTCTTAGTGGCGCTACTTGCGCTGTTTGATTGGATTTTATTCGGACGCACCCCGATGCATGAATTAAACACGGTGAAAGAAGCCGCTCAGGCGGTGAGTGCAAAAATTACCAATAAACCAGGCGGATTTGCCGGCGCGGCTCAGGCGCATGCCGTTTCTGCTACTGCGGCGTTACGGGCGGCACCTACTTTAGATCCCGCAACCGCAACGCCTGTACAGTTTAAAGAATGGTTTTACGCTGAAGTAAAATTGATGGATCAGTTCAATGTAAATGAAGATCTGATGCAGAGTCGTTATTTACAGTTAACGGCGAAAATGACGCCTGAACAGTTTAAGCAGTTATCGGTGGTGGCGCGCACCAAAAACCCAAACATTAACGAGCGCATTTTAGCGGCGTATTTATTAGGGTACGCAGGTTACGCCTCAGTCGGTGACTTGGCAGCGTTAGTCTCATCTCCGATTCAATTGGACGGTGAGCCAAAGCCACATACGGTCTACGAAACCCAGCAGACACAGGAGCGCGCATTACGCGTTTTGGCGATCAACCGTTTAGCTGATTTAGCGCAAGGAAGTGAGCCTGAGCGGGCGAAATCTGCTTTATCCGAATTAAAGCGAATTGCAGCCACGGTAAAAGACTTAAACCTAAAAAATTACGCTGAGAATAAACTGGCCGAAATTTCTAAATAGCTAACACAATCTTGTTGAAACTGGTTCCATTTTGGGGTGAACTCTTTGACGACACCAAGGGGGGCAGTCAAATGAAACAATTATTACTAGCAGTAGTGCTTGGTTTATCATTATCAGCACAAGCACAAATCGGCATTGGCCCAGTAGTTCCACAGGAGCCAAATCCAGGTACGGATGCCAGCAACTGTATTTCTGCAGCGGATATGACGCAGATTGCGAAAGACTTTAAACAGTTTGCGAGCTTATCAGGCAAAGAATATTGCCATGATGGTTCGGAACAGGCTCACTTACTTGCGGGTATTCACTACATCCGTAAAGTGCAATTCACTCAACCGATGACCAACAGCCAGGATGAATTATTCCGCGGTACGTTTGCCGGCGACTGGTACAAATACACAACCAAATTAGTAAAAACTTTCGCGATTGAGAAAAGCTGCCCGACGGGTGTTATTGCTTTCGTTTACGGTTTTTTCCATAACAACACCATGCACGTTTGCCCGATGGCTTTAACTCCGGCGTTTACACCGCTTGATTTAGCTTCGGTATTTATGCACGAAGCCCGTCACATCGAAGGTTACCCGCACGTGACTTGCTCGCAAGGTCCACGCGCTAACTTAAACGGCGCTTGTGATAAGAAAATCTCTGATGCAGGTTCTTACGCTGTGACAGTTGAAACTTACGCACAGCTTGGCCAATACGGTAAAGATATCCACCCGGCACACCGCGCTTTAGCGCAGGCGTCTTCTTTAATTTACGCGGCTGAGTCTTTCCAGACCCCGGTTAAGATCAACAAAGAAGAAGCTTTTATCGCTTTAACTACAGACCGTGAAATCTACCAAATTGAGTCTAACTTAAAAGAAGCGAAACTTATCGGTACAGCGGCTAACTTCGGTAACTTTGCAAAAAGTAAAATGGGCTTGATGTTCTTACCTGAAGATAAATCTTTACCGATGGTTAAAATCTTTCCTACCGGTGAGACTTCTCCTGCGTCTTCTGAGTACAATGATAACGTTGCAACTCGTGCTAATGTCGTTGATTACTACTTTGCTTGGTACTGGAACGCTCGCATCGAGAAAAACAAAGTTAAATTTTTCTGTGATAAACGTGAAAAGCCGACCCAAGCGACTGAAGTTCAGATCTCTGGTGGCCAGGCGTTATCGGTTATCTACCCAGAAGGTTACACTCCGGATAAAAACTATGCTTATGTTAAAACAACAACTGGCGTAGTAAAAATCTCTTGTGAAGGTTCAGCTGGTAAAGTTGTAGCGGCTAACGGTGTATCTGTTGATGCAGATATTAAACGCGTACAAAAAGCGAACAGCACTTTAGTAGGCTTAACTAACGACGGTGATTTATTAAACTTATCAAACAACTCTAGCCGCCTTGATTTAGGTATCGGCTCAGTGGTTGATATGACTTCATTCACCCGCGCTACTTTCTTCGATAAGCAGTAATTTTAGCTGTAAGCTAAATTGTCGAAGTTAAAATTTAAGTTTTAAATTTGAAACCCAGCTCTGAAAAGAGTTGGGTTTTTTTTATGTCTGAAATCAAACTTTTGCATAAAAGGCTTACTCCATCTCACACAAAACCGCAGTCACTCAGTTAAGCTCATTGTCAGTCATTCCAATGATAAATTTAAATCATAACGTACGTAAGATGATTTAAAAGCGCGAAAGTCTCCGGTAGCGTTATCTCATTAAATCAACTAGGCGTTTTACAATCTCTAAGAGAAGTAAAACTAGCCGTAGGTAATACTTTAAATTTCGCTTAAAATTCCGAGAAGTTACTATAGGGATAGTAAAATTCGTCATTCGGACTCCTTCCTTGTCAGTCGGAAGTCTAAGACAATAAAAAAAGCGAAATGGAGTAAGACCATTTCGCTTTTGCATTTTGTGAACCAGATTCAGAAATAAAAAAAGGGACATGTTTCCATATCCCCTCGATCGATTCATAATTTTAGAGAGTAATTTCCTACTCCATTTCCTCAAGATAAGTGTAACCAGATAAGCCTTCTTCGTAATGTTTAAGTAACGCTTTGGCTTCTTGTTTTGAGATGTTGCCGGCAGCGATCGATTCTTCAGTGTACTGACGAACGCTATCAACCATTTCGGCACGGCCGTACTGAACGTAGCTTAATACTTCAGTTACGGTATCGCCTGGAACGTAGTGATCTACGGTGTAACCAGATTCGTGGATAGAAATGTGAACGGCATCAGTGTCGCCGAATAAGTTATGTAAATCGCCTAAGATCTCTTGGTAAGCACCCGTTAAGAAGATACCTAAGAAATAAGGAGCATCACCTTCTTTGAACGGGTGAATTCTTAAAGTCTTTTTGAATTCGCCAGTTTCAGTGTCGATGAATTTTTCGATCTTGCCGTCAGAATCGCATGTTAAGTCAGCAATGGTTGCTTCGTGGTGTGGTTCGTTACTTAAGTTATGAATCGGCATCACCGGAAATAACTGGCCCACAGCCCAAGAATCTGGAACTGATTGGAACACTGAAAAATTACAGAAGTAAGTATCACATAATTCTTCACGTAATTGTTCAACGATGTCTTCGCAATCAGGTGTTCGGCGTGCGAGTTCTAACATTTTTGTGGCGATCGTGAAGTGCATGTTTTCGCACCAAGCACGTTGAGTTAAATTTAAGACTCCGTAAGTGAATAAATTTAGAATCTCGTTTTTGGCCTGCATTGTATCGTTAAAGCACTCGTTGATATTCTCGGGAGTTAACTTTTCAAAAATATACTGAAGATCCTGCATGATTGATGGATCTTTTTTAGTTGCAGGCATCGGCGGCTGCTGGCGGTAAAGATTATTTACGCCCATCACGTTAAAAACTAAGATCGAGTGATGTGCAACTAAGGCACGGCCTGATTCAGTGATGATATTTGGGTGCGGAATGTTTTTTTCGTCACATAAAGTTTGGATCGTCGATACCACGTCATTGGCGTACTCTTGTTCAGAGTAGTTGACTGATGAATCAGAGTGGCCAGAGCCGTCGTAATCAACACCAAGACCTCCGCCTACGTCGATGTACTTAAGGTTTGCGCCTAAGTTGTGTAATTCTACGTAGAAGCGAGCGGCTTCTTTTAATGAAGACTTAATAGATTGGATCGCCGGAACTTGCGAACCAATGTGGTAGTGAAGTAGTTCTAAACAATCTAACATGTTGTTAGAACGAAGAGTTTCGACACCTTCAACGATTTCAGCGGCAGTTAAGCCGAACTTAGAACGCGCCCCTGCTGAATCAACCCATTTGCCGGCACCTTGCGTATTTAATTTAGCGCGGAAACCAATTTTTGGTTTGATCGATAATTTTTTAGCAGCATCCATGATGATTTTTAATTCATCTTTACGATCGACAACGATGATGATCTGGCGCCCAAGTTTTTGCGCTAAAAGCGCTGTTTCGATGTACTCAGCATCTTTAAATCCGTTACAAACGATAACGGCATCTTTAGTGTCCATTAAAGACAGAACCACTAAAAGTTCTGGTTTAGAACCGCACTCAAGACCTAGTTTGCAGTTTTTGCCGAAGCGAACTAATTCCTGAACCAGGTGGCGTTGTTGGTTAACTTTAATCGGGTAAACACCGCAGAACTGGCCTTTGTAAGCGTGATCAGCGATCGCTTTCTGGAAACATGAGTGAATTAATTGTACACGTTGGTTAATGATATCAGGAAAACGGATCATGATTGGTACGCGGATACCACGATCTTGCAATTCTTGCGTCAGTTCGTAAAGGTCAACGGAAGGGCCGGTTGAGCCGTGGGGAGTTACAACAACGTTACCGTTTGAGTTTACGCGGAAATAACCGTTACCCCAGTTATTGATTCCGTAAAGAGCGGCACTTTTTTCAGGGCTCCAAGAAGCCGATTTGGCGTGCGCGAAAGTTTGTAAACCCGAAGACGTTGACGGAACTGTTTCCATTAAAGATCCCCCTAAAAATTTTAATACTTTTTTATACAGAATTTTCAGGGGGGTGCAATAAATTATTTACGAGGCTGCCTTCCTGGCTGAGCTTCTGACGACATCCTGTCGTCAGACCTAAATTACTTTGCAATTAAATTTAAAATCTTGCCCGGTTTGTAGATCACTTTTGCCGGAGGCACGCCGTTTAAGGCTGCGGCCACCGTCGTGATTTTTAAGGCCTCAGCGACTGCAGTGGCTTCGTCAGCGGCAAGCGCCAGCTCAACCGTACCACGCATTTTGCCGTTTACCTGAACGCCCATGGTGACGGTGTCGTCCTGGCAAAGCGCCGGGTCGAATTTAGGCCAAGCGGCAGTGACCACTAAGCCTTGGCCGCCCAACACATGCCACATTTCTTCAGCTAAATGCGGAGCAAATGGCTGTAATAATTGCGCTAATGGCAATAACGCTTTTTTCGAGCGGCACTCGTGTTTGTAAAGCTCATTCACAAGAATCATCATTGAGCTGATGCAGGTATTAAAGTTCATCGCTTCGATATCTTGTGAAACTTTTTTAATCGTTTTGTGTAATAATTTTTCCACCTCAGCAGGTAAAGCGGCGTCATTTGCGACCACTTCGCCGGTTTGCTCGTTTACAGCCAGGCGGTGTAAGCGGTCTAAGAAACGGCGAACCCCTTCGATACCGTTTTCTGCCCAAGGTTTGTCTTTATCTAAAGGACCCAGGAAGGTGACGTAACAGCGTAAAGCATCAACACCGGTATCTTTGGCCACTTCATCCGCCGGGATGACATTGCCGCGGGATTTTGACATTTTTTCACCATCTGGGCCGAGGATCATCCCTTGGTGCGCCAGTTTTTTGAACGGTTCATCAACCGAAATCATGCCGGCATCAAAAAGAACCTTGGTCCAAAAACGTGAGTAAAGTAGGTGTCCGACCGTATGCTCGGCACCGCCGACATAAAGATCTACCGGAAGCCAGTACTTGATCGCCTCCGGCGAAAACGGCGCTAAGTCATTGTGAGGGTCAGCATAGCGTAAGAAATACCACGAAGAGCCGGCAGCACCCGGCATAGTGTCGGTTTCACGCTGGCCATTGCCGTATTTAACCCAGTCTTTGTTGTTGGCCAGCGGAGCTTCACCTTTATCTGAAGGTTCATAGTTAGCCACTTCCGGAAGTAAAACCGGCAATTCATTCATCGGCACCGGCTTGATCTGGCCGTTCTCATGGTAAACAGGGAAGGGTTCACCCCAGTAACGCTGGCGCGAGAATAACCAGTCGCGCAGTTTGTACTGCACCTGTTTTTTACCCAGGCCTTTTTCTTCAAGGTACTGGCTCATTTTTTTGATGGCTTCGGTTTTAGTTAAACCGTTTAAGTTGATTTCTGAAGTTGCTGAATTCGTTAATTTGCCTTCGCCAGTAAATGGTAAATCCGTATCAGATTCTAACACGCGCACGATTGGTAATTTAAACTGCGTTGCAAATTCAAAATCACGTTCGTCATGACCAGGAACGGCCATGATCGCGCCGGTACCGTAATCCATCATCACATAATCGGCGATCCATACCGGAATTTCATTGCCGGTAACCGGATTGACCGCAAAACCGCCGGTGGCAACACCGGTTTTTTCGGTGTTGGCTTTACGGTCGACTTCAGATTTTTTTGCCGAAGCTTCGATGTAATCGGCAACGGCCTTTGCCTGTCCCTGCGAAACCAGTTTCATCACCAGCGGGTGCTCCGGTGCAAGTACCATAAATGTGACGCCGAAAATAGTATCCGGACGGGTCGTGAAGATTTCAAAAGCTTCATCTGAATTTTTGATCTTAAATTTGACGATTGCACCTTCGGATTTGCCGATCCAGTTACGTTGCGCCTCTTTGGTGCGCTCTGGCCAGTCGACTTTGTCCAAGTCATTTAATAAACGTTCGGCGTAATCCGTGATTTTTAACATCCACTGCTTCATCGGTTTTCTGATTACGGGGTGACCGCCGCGCTCAGATTTCCCGTCGATTACTTCGTCGTTGGCTAGCACGGTTTTTAAAGCCGGACACCAGTTCACCGGAACTTCTTTTTGGTACGCTAAACCTTTTTCAAAAAGTTTTAAGAAAATCATCTGCGTCCACTTGTAGTAATTCGGGTCAGCGGTTGAAATTTCGCGAGACCAGTCAAAGCTGAAACCATAGCGCTGCAAAGTGGCACGGAAACTCTGAATCGATTTTTCTGTGGTGATCGCCGGATGTACGCCGGTCTGGATAGCATACTGTTCAGCTGGAAGGCCAAAAGCATCATAGCCCATCGGGTGAAGCACATTAAAACCCATCGCTCGTTTATAGCGAGAGACGATATCGGTCGGGGTGTAAGAGGCGATGTGGCCCATATGTAAGCCAGACCCAGACGGGTACGGAAACATATCCAAAGCATAATACTTCGGTTTGGTAGAGTTGTTTTCAGCCTTATAAGCTTGCGCTTTTGTCCAGGCCTGTTGCCATTTTGATTCGATTTCAGTGTGTTTCATGCGCTCTACACTAAACCGAAAATCTCATAATGAGAAGAATTGTTAAAAAACTGAGAAAAAATGGTGCAGTTTGTCTCTAGAAAGTTCGCTTTTTTGCCGATAAATCATCTATGAAAAAGGATCCAAAACAGAGGCCCATTCTCGTACTTGATGAGGACCCGACTACGCTTGAACTAATGGCTGAACCGCTGCGCTGGGAAGGCTATGAAGTGCACGGTTTTACTTCGGAGCGCGAAGCCACCGAAGCTCTTAATTACATCCGCCCACAATTAGTGATTTTAGACCCGGATTTTGCTGAAGGTAATGGCTTTCATTTTGTGAACAACCTGTTTTCTTCAACGCAAAAAGTGCCGGTGATCGTAGTTTCGACCAACCCGACGACCGAGAAAATTACCCAGTTTTTAGACCTGGGAGCTTCTGATTTTATCAGTTCCCCGTTTGTACCCATGGAATTTTTAGCCCGCGTGCGAACGCAGTTACGTATGCGTGATATGCAAGAAGAGCTCATCGAATCGAATACCAAACTGCAAGAGATGATCGAGATAGATGATCTTACCGGGCTGTTTAATACGCGCTCGTTGTATTCGAAATTAGAGTTTGAGATCGAGCGTGCACAGCGTTTTAGCCGTGCCGTAACCGTGATCATGATCGACATGGATAAATTTAAATCCGTGAATGACAGTCATGACCATCTATTTGGTTCGTTCGTGTTAGCTGAAGTGGGTAAAATTATCCGCCAGAACACTCGTACCGTGGATATTCCGGCCCGCTACGGCGGTGATGAATTTTTAATCGTGTTATCTGAGATCCCACTTTCAGGTGTTGAGTTTTTCTGTGAAAAGTTAAGAAACCGCGTTGAGCAGCACACTTTTAGCTCAGGCCCGGATTCAATAAAATTAACTTTATCAATCGGTTTTGCCACTTACGATGGCGATCCGACGCAGACGATTACCAGTAAAGAACTCGTGCGCAGAGCTGATGCTGCTTTATACGAAGCTAAGCACCAGGGCCGTAACCGCGTGGTCAGTTATTCGCAGAAAATCGACCGTCTGCACAAGTTTGAAAAGTCTTCTGTGATCTCACTTTTCGACAAAAATAAGAAGACAGCCTAATAGTCTTATGCCATAACGCTGTCTTGCTATGAGCGAGACAGCGGTACACAACACACCTAAATCAAGACAGGAAAAAGACGACTACTTTAAAACCGTAAAGGTTTTAAAACGTCCGGCCGTTAATTTAACCCGTACGTTACCAAAACCTACCGAGTACTCTTTAGCCCTGGATAACGAGTATAAAGACATCGCCTTTAACGAAGAGCGTGCACCTGAGAATAAAGGCCAATGGCGCTCTAAAGTCTTCAACGTCGCTGAATCTACGCCATTAGATGTTGAGATCGGCACCGGTGCCGGCAACCACTTCGCGCACTGGGCGATCAAGCACCCTGAGCGTTTATTGGTGGGTTTAGAATTAAAATATAAACCGTTAATTCAAAGCATCCGCCGCGCCAAAGTGGCCAGCTGTAAAAACGCCGCCATCTGCCGCTATCATGCGTTTAACTTAGATTTGTTATTTGATAAAGGTGAAGTGAATAACGTGTTTATTCATTTTCCGGATCCGTGGACATCGCCGTACAAGCCGAAAAACCGCGTGGTCAACAGAATCATTTTAGACTGGATCTATGAGATGCAGCGCCCAGGTTCGTTTTTAGATTTTAAAACCGATTCACGTGAGTATTTTTTGTGGGCCTTAGAAGAAATTAAAGCGTCTAAGTACAAAGTCGAATTCCAGACATTAAATCTGTACGCCGAAAACAACAAATACAAAGACGAAAACTTTGCCACTGGCTTTGAAAAAATCTTTACCAAACAGGGCATTGAAATTAATTATATCCGTTTAGTAAAAGAATAGTTTTATTGCCTGAAGAGCGATTTTCTTGTCGAAACCGCGAATCAAACGTCGTCTGCGTGTGGCAATTTTCCTCCCATTGAAGTTGCGACTTATGCGGAGGAAATTTTAATTTATGTCTTTCATCATGTAAATGTTTGTCTTTTTGTATCCTGAGTTTTCGTAAAGACTTAGTGCAGTTTTATTGTGTGCGAAGACATGGAGACCTATCGAATTGAGTCCTAATTTTTTGATCTCAGTTTCGGCTAACATTAACAACTGTTTTCCGAAGCCTTTGCCTCTGACCTCGGGAACAATAAAAATATCAAAAATAAAAGCGTAAACTTTTGAGGATTGTGTTCTTTTGCCGATCCATAAGCTTCCAATTACCGTGTCTGAAATTGATTCAGTTGCAGAAAAAAAATAATGATTTTCAGTCTCCAGCCCGAGAGGGAGCAACGCTTTATAATTTTCATGAGCAAGTGTAGTTGCCTCTTCTGTCGTGATATCTAAGTTTTTGGCATTTGATTCGGCGTGGAGCAAAATACTTTTATCTATGAATAGTTTAAATTCATCGGGTGTCATTTTTTTTAGTGTGATCACTTGGACCGCCATTCATATTTTAATGTCGCATACAGACGACGTTCGATTCAGGGAATCTATTAGATTTTAGTCATTTTACCAATACGTTGTTTCGACAACCAGATCCTGGTCGACGAACACCTGGCAGCACAGGCGCAGGTCTTTGGCTTGTTTGTTGCGCTCGAGGGTGCGGGCTTCTAATTCGCTAGGGGTTCCAGCTGGTGTCATTTTAACTGCACATTTAGAGCAGATACCTTCTCCCAGACAGCTTGAAGCCACCGGTAATCCACCTTCGATGAGCGCATCCATCAGGTTTTTTCCGGGCTCGACAGCGAGCTCAAGTTTCTTTTGTGGAATTTTAAGAGTTGGCATATAAGAAAAGTATGAATGAAGATCGTGCGTCACACAAATTTATTTTGTTAGGAGCCAGCCGCGGGTTGGGATGGGCTACCTATCAGGGCCTAGCTAAAAAATATCCGGCCGCTGAATTTATGCTGGTGTCGCGTAAGATTGGTGAAGGTCCTTTTAAGTCGCTGAAATATGATTTTGCCAAAGAACTTTCTTCAGAATTTATCAACGCAATTCTTGATTTTAAGCCGACCACAATAATTTATTTTGCCGCCGGTGGCCCCTACGGAAATTTTCAGGATAAAAAATGGGCCGACCACCAGTGGGCCCTGCAGGTGAGTTTTTTATTTCCGGCGCAGCTTCTGCACCATCTTATGCACATTGACGTTCCGTCATTGCAGAAATTTGTGGTGGTTGGTTCGGCGATCGCCGAGAATAAACCCGACCCAGGGGCAGCGAGCTATTGTGCAGCTAAACACGCTTTACGTGGTTTAGTTTCTACGCTGCAGGCTGAAAATAAATCTGCATTTAAAATCGACCTTTTTTCTCCCGGGTATATGGCAACTGACCTGTTGCCGGCCCAAAGCTGGCCCCGCCAGCAGGGCTTGGCCGAGAGTGCTGAAAATGTAGCAAGTCGGCTGATTGCTGAGTGTCTGATCGATTCTTTAAATTAACCAATAAGCGTTATCTCTTTTGTCTATCAATTCCTGACGATATTCTTTAACATCGTTGGTGAATATTAGAGGTATATATGAGCGAAACACAAAAAGTAGAAAATGTAATTATCATCGGCTCGGGCCCAGCAGGCTTAACTGCAGCGGTTTACACAGCCCGCGCTAATTTAAATCCCCTGATGATCGAAGGCGAAGAGGCCGGCGGTCAGTTAATGATTACCACTGAAGTTGAAAACTTTCCTGGTTTTGCCCACGGTGTAACTGGCCCTGAGCTAGTCGCTGTTATGCGCAAACAGGCTGAGCGTTTCGGTACCCGCTACATCACTCGTAATGTCACAAAAGTTGATACGTCATCTAGACCGTTCAAAGTTTATGTTGGTAATGATGTGCACTTAACTCAATCGATCATCATCTCAACCGGTGCATCAGCTAAGTACATTGGTTTACCTTCTGAAAAACAATATATGAACCGTGGTGTATCGGCTTGTGCGACCTGTGATGGTGCGTTTTTCAAAAATGTCGAAGTGGCCGTTGTCGGCGGTGGTGATACAGCGATGGAAGAAGCCAACTTCTTGACTCGTTTTGCAACTAAAGTTTATCTGATCCACCGAAGCGAAAACTTCAAGGCATCTAAAATTATGTTAGATCGCGCTAAAGGTAATCCTAAGATCGAATTTATCACTAACACGGTGGTTGAAGAGGTATTAGGTGACGGTAAATCGGTAACCGGTCTTCGTCTAAAATCAACCACGACGGGTGATGTTACGACTAAGAACCTGCAAGGTTTATTTGTAGCTATTGGACATCAGCCTAATACGAAGCTTTTTCATGGACTGCTAGAGCTAAATGATGTGGGATATATCAAGACCAAGCCAGGTTCGACCTATACGAATATTCCGGGCGTATTTGCGGCCGGCGACGTGCAGGATGCTATTTATCGCCAAGCGATTACGGCAGCGGGCACTGGTTGTATGGCAGCTATCGACTGTGAAAGATGGCTAGAAGCACAACACGCGTAAGGCATTACATGACTAAAAAATTAAGCACCTCTGATCTTATTCGCAAAATCGAAAAACTGACCAAGCAGCGTATTGCTGGTCAGGAAGTTGTCGAATTAGATCAGTTCCGTGATGCTTCTCAGAAACTTCATCCGACAACGGTACTGGTTATCGAAGATGAAGAGACGCAGCGTAATTCATTAAAAAGAATTCTAGAATCAGACGGTTACCAGGTAAAACTGGCAGCCGATGCCCCGCAGTTAACAGCGTTGTTAGATGAAGACATCGACGTAAGCTTTATCATCATGGATGTAGGTCTTCCGTGGGTGAATGGTTTTGAGTTAGCACAAATGCTTAAAGAGCACCGCGAATTAAAACATATCCCGTTAATTTTCTTATCGGCTTCAGCGGAAGAAGAAGATTTACAAAAAGGTCGTGAAGTCGGCGCTGATGATTACATCAAAAAACCTTTCGATATCGAAAAGTTAAAGATCCGTATCAAAGAAATTTTAAACGAAAGAAATCAGAGGTAAGGCCGCTGGCTGCTAGCTGGTGCGTCTTACTTTAGTTTGCTGAGTCAGATAGTCATTCAGCAAGTTCATCAGCCTTTGCTTATGCATATCGGTCATATTGATAAAGCGTACACGTTGGGTAAGTCCGTCGCCGACGGTCTGTGCGCGTAACTGCACGCGGCCACACTGCGGGTTAGACGGGTTACGGTTAACCACGACAAGGTCAAAAGGCGCGCCGTAAAAATCAAACGGGATATTGTCTTCTAATAACGAACCCGATAACGAAATATTTTTTGAATAGCTCTTAAAAGTTTTACCTTTTTGCGAGATCAATAGAATTTCTATCTTTAACTCGTGACGTTCGGCACGGTTTTTATAAGCTTCGTTAATTTCTTTAAAATTCAGTGGATCTGGTGGTTTATGGTGGGCTTTTTCGATATCTAAGTGATCACCGTTAAAGTCTTTTTGCATGTGATTTGCGACATCTGAGTAAGTGTCTTCGGTGCTGATCATCGTCATGGCTTTGTTGGCCGGCTTGTGCGCAGCTTTAGTAACCGTGTCCTCTTGTTGCTGGTAGGAAAATGATTGCGGCTGTGCTTGTGCCTGGTTTTTATTTCTGATCTGGTTCTGGATGTGTGCTTTAACGTTTTCTTCAGAAACCGGCGCACCCGGAAGAGCAAAGTCGCGCTGATCAGAACTTAAAAAATCTTTTAACAGCTGCCAGTTGGCCCAACCCGCTGTCCACACGTAAAATCTTGTCCAATCACGTTCGTTCATTTTCAGAATAGCCAGTTGTAGCTGTTCTGTTGGGAGAGGCTGAGATTGAATTTTAGTGATACCATCAAGTAGTACCCAAGTTTTTGCGGTCGTCGACATGCATTTCTTATCGGTTTATCTGCTGTCCTATTTAAGACCAGCTGTTCGCTGAAGTGAATTCTGGATGATCGTCTAGTAAACTTTTGTCTAAGATGCAGGGATAATTATAGCCATGAATAAAATAATCGTAATTTTGTTGGCTTTTGGGTCGCTTTGTCCGGCGGGGGCTGCGGAAACTTACGGTCTGATGATGATCGTCAAAGGCCAGGTGCAAGTGGCCAAGAGCAAAGCCACGCCGGTCGGAGCCAAAGTCGGCAGCAAAGTTTACCCACAGGATACGATTATTACCGGTAAAGATTCGCGCGCCAAAATCGTGATGAGCGACCGTAATATTATTAATGTCTTGCCGGAAACCAAACTGCGCATTGATGAATACATCAGCGAGCTTAAAGAAAAAAATGTGCGCCTAAGCCTGTTCGAAGGCAAAGTGCGTACCAACGTTGAACAAAAATATGATAACTCTGAAAACCGCTTTGAAATTAAAACACCTTCAGCGGTGGTCGGTGTGCGCGGCACGCAGTTTTTAACCAGTTATAAACGTGCAACCAACATGACGGCAGTGACGACATTTCGCGGTGAAGTGGCTTTTCGCGGTATCGACGCTTTATCGAATAAACAGACTGAAGCCGTCATGGTAAGACGGGGTGAAACCGCAGAAAATCTTGACGGTAAAAAACCCGGCACACCGGTCAAAATTAATCCGATAGAATTTAAACGTGTCGATGGTGATTCAGCCGTACGTAAAGATGATCGTCCGCAGGATCCGTCGCAGATGTACCCGCCGAAAAACGATATCGGACAGATTATCGCGATCAAAGACCGCAATGATAATTTACTCGGGGATTCTGCAAAAAATATTATTACCAAACCAGCAAAAGTTAATATCATCATCGAGCGGTAACCATGAAAAGCAGCGTAGCATTAGTTCTAATTTTGAGTGTTTTGAGTTTGCAAGCCTACGCCCAGGTGAGCAGTAAATCGCTGCGCATTGATCCGAAAAATCAGGTGCAGCAGCCGGTTTCAGCCACTTCGGTCGTAGAGACACCGGTTAAAAATGATATGCAAGTCGAGAGTGAAGACCGCAAGGCCTTTGCGCAGGCCTATGATTTTTATAAACGAGAAGCTTATGAATCATCGATCGCGGTGCTGCAAAAACTGAAATCAGATTCATCATTAACGCCGTCGATTTATTACCTGTTAGGTTTAAATTACTACCGAATCAACAATTACGATTTATCTGAAAAATACCTAAGTGAGGTTACGCGTGCCCAGAGCGTGCAGGAGTTGTCACTGGCGTATTATTACCTGGGTTTATCGCAATTTTACAAAGCCGATTACGAACGCGCAATGAACAGTTTTGAATTATCGATTGATACTTCAAAAGACCCCGAACATGATAAGCGTGCTGACCGCATGATAGAAAAGTGCGTGCAGATTCAGAACCAGCTAGAGATAGATAAACTTAAATATACCCTGGGTTTTACTGCGGGTTATACCTACGACAGCAATGCATTAAATATTGCGCCTCAACAGGATGTGATCACCGGTAATGTGTTTAACGTGAGTGGATTTTTTGCCTACAAGTTCTTTCAGGATAAAGACTCAAGTGTTGAGCCTATGCTGTATCTGGCTGATCAGCACACCATCGATTATAAGCTTAACCTGACCGAGGATATTCAGGCCGCCGATTATACGATGTTATTGGCGAGCGTTCCGTACAAAACTATCGTTGATGGCTACCGCAGCACCACCTCAATGAATCTGGGGCTTTATATGCTGCCTTCGGAATCACAGACGCGCGAAATGTCGATTGCCTTGATCTACGTCAAACAAAATCTGGGCACCAGGTTAAATGCAGACTGGGATATTGACGGACAATTGATCATTGGCCGCGATTCTTCGCAGATCAGTTTAACCGAAGCTGCTGATAATCAGACGGCCATTAAGTATGACTTATCCGGTGCCCTGAAATACACTATGCGACAGATGCAAAGTATTACCGGTGAACTGGGTGTGATCTTAAACGATGCCGACGGTGAAAACGCCAGCTATAATAAAATCTATTCGAATCTAAGTTATGAATTGCCGACCTTTAAGAACACCTTTTCAACTTTTAAAGTCAGTTACGGTTCGACAAATTATTCGTTGTCTGAATTAGGCCGCAGAGACACGTTTACCGGCTTTGCTTATTCGGTAAATAAGGATTTAAGTGAACGTACGACGATCAACGGATTTGTCGGGCTTACCCGTAACGAATCAACGATCGAAGATTATACCTACGGTGATGCCAGTGTTGGTTTTCAGTACGTGTATTTAACCAGGTTTTAAGATTTACGGCGGTCAAATACGCCTTCCCAGCTATCGGGAATAGCGTTGTCTTTACAGTACTTTGAACGCTCTAAATACATGGCCGATAAAAAATCATCCGGTTTTTCTTTTAATAACTCAGCAAACGCGGCTTCGGCTTCGGTAAATTTTTTACCGTAATAAAGCTGTAAAGCCTGGTGATACCGGTTAAAAAACGGCATCTCTGGATGGGTTGTTCCCTCGGCGATTAACTCATAGATTTTAACGGCGCGGTTTTTTCCTTTTACGCGCACGACATCGACCTCGCGGGCGATAAATTCATTTTTAACTTCGGTGTATGTGTTTTCTGAAATCAGAATGCGGGCGTGGTAAGTTTTGGTTAAGCTCTCCAGGCGCTGCGCCAGATTTACCTCGTCACCGATAACCGTATAACTTTGAATCTGATCCGAGCCGATATTGCCGGCCACCATCACGCCGGTGTTAAGACCGATTCCGATTTTGATCTCTGGCCAGTTACGCTTTTTAAAATCTTCATTCACTTCAGTTAGCTTTTCAAAACACTTAAGAGCCGCGATGCAGGCCTTTTTTGGGTGATCTGGATAATTTAACGGCGCACCGAAAAGTGCCATGATCGCATCACCCATAAACTTGTCAATCGTACCATTGGTGCCGAAAATCGTTTCTGACATCGGGGTAAAATACCGGTTTAACATCCGCGATAGTTCTTGCGGGTCCATTTCTTCTGATAAAGTGGTAAAACTTCTGATATCAGAAAAGAATACCGTCATCTTAAGTTTTTGGCCTTTGAGCTCCAGATTTTCCTGGTTTTTTAAGATCTCTTCGACGATTTCCTTAGAGACGTATTTAGAAAAAGTGTTTTTAATTTCTTTGGATTTTCTGGTTTCAAAGAAGTAGATGTAAATTAAAAAGATGATATAGGTTATAACGGTGAACAGGATCGTCGACGCGAGCAATTCGAAATATACATTATAATTAAAATTGTGTAAGGCCACTTTGTAGATGGCGTAGATTGCGGCAAGAAAATACAGCGATGTGATGAGTAAATTTGTGTATAAAAAGAATGCGGCAAAGCTTGCGGCTAAAAACAATAAAACAAAAATCGAAACTTTGATTTCGTTCTCAGGTACGCGCATGAAGCTCTGGTCAAAAAGATTTCCTAAGATAGACAGGTGTATCTCAACTCCCGGCAAATCGGTTTCAACCGGGGTATTTCGTAAGTCAAAGATTCCGGTCGCGGTTGGCCCCATCACGGCGGTTTTATCTTTAAGCCATTGTGCTTTATCGACTTCGGTACCCTGACCGTTTAGATACACTGTCATTTTCGGATTATCATTATGAAATAGATCGCGCGCCGAAACGTATGGAACCGAGTTTTTGCGGCCATAATAGTTAACAATGAGTCGGCCGTTAGAATCAACCGGAAGAGTCATCACATCTTTTTCGTTTTCGATATCTTTGATCGCCACACTTGCGATACTCTTAACATTGTTTTTAAGTTTAGGATAGAACACGGCCTGGTAGCCGGTAGCCAGCAGGTAAGTCTGTAAGGCTAACGACGGAATAAAGCTTAGGTTGGTTTTATTACCGGCGCGGTAGATCAACGGATAGTGCCGGATCACGCCATCAAAATCCAGATTGGCATTAAATGTTGCAGTATATTCAGCAGCAGTCTGAAGCTCGTGCACATTGGCTGGCCAGCTGGCATACTGCGGAATCAGCAGCTGGTTTACGTCAGTTTTAAATTTTTCAATTTTTTCGGTGATGCTGCCAAGCTTTGCATATTCAGGAATGCGATTGAGCGACTGGTTGTACGCCTGCAGTAAGTCCTGTCCGGCTCCGATCAGGTACTCATCCTGTGGGGTAAGCCAGCGGTAACAATAGTTAATCAGGTTACGGCTTTTTTCGGCATTAAGACTGTTTTTCTGGTAGATGTTAAGGTCCTGCAGTGAGTTTTTATGGCTGCGGGTAAGGTAGTCTTTCTCGAACTTCTGATCAAGGTCATCAAAAATCGCTTTTAATTCATTGGTAAAAAACAGCTGTTCAAACTGTGAATTAATATCATCAAAAGTTAAAGTAGCATTCAGGGTGACGATTTTATCGCCGCCGCTACGGCGGAAAGATTCGACGAAACAAAAATCTTGATAAGGCGGATTTTCATAGAGAATCGGGCCTTCACCAAAGGTGCCTAGGATAATCTGCGACGGATATTTTTTTAACACTTCTTCTAAGCGTCCATCAGCCTTTGAACTCTGTGGCTCAGAAAAGATAATATCGTTGGCGATGACTTTAACGCCGTTTTTCATGGCGTTATCCCAGATGGTGGCGATAACTTCGCGCGACCACGGCCAGCGGCCAAGCTCGCGGACGGAGTCTTCATCGATATCTATTAAAAATACATTTTCATTTTTTTGCCGTGTCTGTTTGTTTTTAAAAAAACTATCGTAAAACTGGTTATTAAATTCAAAGAGAAAGCTGTAAACGGGATTGTTCTCGACCGTTTCCGGGTTATCCTGAATGCTCTTATACTTCACGTTTAAAACCGCGAAGCTTAGAAACAGAACGCTGATTAAAATAAACCCGTATAATTTGATTTTCACGGTTTACACTGCTTTTTTCCGGTGCGAATGATTTTCACAGAAATTCAGGCTTTCGATTAGCTGCCCGCGCAAGGCTGGCGTAGAAAAAATAAACTCCAGATATTGTCCGTTGCCGGTAGTCTGGATTTTTCCGCTGATTTTAATCTTTTCAAAGTATTTATTTACCGCTGCCGCATTGATGACAACGACATCAACGACACTGTTATGAAACTGGGTCGGAATTACTTTTGCGCATAATGAGCCTTCTGGGGTCGGGTTAACGGCCGCCGCCCGGAAGATCATGCCCTGTTTGTTCATCAGGACAAATTCGATACTTTTTGTCGTAGGTTTTTTATACTGTGTTACTGCCAGTGTTTTTTGTGCATCAATGCACGAATTGGTAAAGGTGCGTTCGATATCATCCTGGCTGGCCTGATCGACTGGCTGCATTTTTAACTTGCTGCTGGCCGAGTTATGGTCGGCTCGATCAGTTCCACTGGTTAGCAGCGCAAGGCCTGCAAACGGTGAAGCGCTTGAGGCCATTAACATTTTTAGCGGTTTCCAGTTAGCTTCATCACTGCGCGAAAAATAGAAGCTGTTAATATCCTTCGGACGCATTTTTAAGATAGTCATCTGCGCCTCTTCAGTTGCTAACTCCGCAGTTTTAGTCTTTGTCTGTGGATCGTAGAAACACCATTTTACAGATTCACTCATGCGCTTTGCTCCCTTATTCGTAAGTCCAATCAATGTTAATACCGAACTGATTGCCAGTGTAGTTTTTGTGACTGAATTCGTTACCGAAAATATATCCTTGGTGGCCGCGGGTTGTGCCTTTTATGGTGGTAGCAAATAGCTCAAGGTTGAGATCCAGATCCCAGCGGTGCACATAGATTAACGAAGCGCTGTAAGTCTGATCGCTGCGTTTACCGAAAGAATTGGTCAGAGACTCTGAACCAGCCGGTAAGTTTTCGGCCTGATAAGAAACATTGGAATATGAAAGCTGCGTTCGCAAGGCATGTTCATCGGTAAAATCAATACTGTGGGCTAAATCGATATTGGTAATGCCGTAGTTTCCGAAGACATTGCCGTACACTGCCGAAGGGGCGTTGACACCGTCGAACTCATAATCGGCTGCGTGGTCAATGGTTTGGCTCTGTGAAATAGTACCGTAGATTAGCTGGGTGTCGTAAACTTTAAATAATGACAAGGCTACGGTATGACTGGTTTTGTAGCCGAATTCGATATTTCGGCTAAAACGGTACGTTGCGGTTGCAAATTTATCATCGGTGATCAGATGAAACAGACCAAGGCGCAGAAACATATCGTTGGCCGTGTCCAAAAATTCGCTTTGGGTTTTCAGTACGCCAATATCCCAAGAGAAGGTGTTACGCGGGTCGGTTTTTTTTGAGTTTCTGAATTTAATTGAATACGTTTCTGATTCGTTGGCGGTTTCTTCACTTGACCAAGAAAAGCTCAGATCGACATTGATATATTTTTTAGTGGTGCGGTTTTTTAACAGGTAAAAATCTAAAGAAGGGTTAACACGGTAGGTGAGGTCGGCAATGTAAGAGTCCGGGTTTTCAGCTTCGGTAATCGTGTTTACCACTGACTGTTTGTTTGTGTTGGTGTCATAGGTGGTATTTAAATATAAAACTGCGCGAAACGGGCGGTACTTGGCCACCACCGCATTTTTTAATACTTGGGCTGCATCTTTAACCCAGCCTTTTTCATCTTCGTCATCTAAAATCAGCTCCAGAAAATACGTGGTTTTTTCGTATTCATCTTTCAGAAAGTAGTTCTTCGCTTTCCAATAACGGATAATGTTTTTCTGGTATGGTGTAAGTTTTTTCGGACTGATGTAATTTAAAACCTTAAGCGATGAGTCGTACTCTTCCTGCTCGTAATAGCTCTGCGCTACATAAATGTAATACTGAAACGTGGCCTTGGTTGGCTTTTTAGCTTCGTAATCATCGGTAATGCGTTTAAAATCGCTACGTGATAAATCAAGTTTGGCTTTGGCCTGATTTAAGATCGAAGATTTATAATTTTTTTTATCCAGCACGTTAAACAGGGACTCGGCAAATTCTAATTGCCCGCGGTCGACCGAACAGTCTGCAAGTTTGGCCAGGTAATCATTTTTTTCATTTTCAGGAACTGCATCCCAGTTTTTTTTAAGTTCACGGGCAAAGTACTCACAGTTTTTATGAAAATACAGACCGTTAATATACTTTAAATTGGCTGCATGAGCCGTGATTGAAACACAGTGAATAAGGAGCAAAATCAGGATGAAATACTTCACCCTATAAATTTATCACAAGGCATTTGCGATGATCATCGTTAAAGGTGACTGGACTTACCTAAAGCCGAGTAAGTCCATGTCCGGAACATTATTTTTCAATTGGCAATATGCTGCCTGGAAGGGTGGTTGTAGGCGTAGAACCGCTTGATCCAGACGGAAGTCTGTTGATTTCTTCGGCGCGTTTAGCGATCTCAGCTAAACGGCGGGCTAATTCAGCTCTGCGTTGGGCATCCTCTTCAGCGCGCTTTTTCTGTTCTTCTTCGCGTTTAGCCTGTGCTTCTTCGGCATGTTTACGTTTAGCGGCCAACAACTCCTCGATCAAACGCTGTTTTTTAGCCTGCTCTTCTTCAAGATGTTTTTGTTTTTTAGCTTGTTCGTCTTCTAACTGTTTTTGTTTTTTAGCCTGTTCGTCTTCCAGCTGTTTTTGCTTTTTAGCTTGTTCGTCTTCCAGCTGTTTTTGTTTTTTAGCTTGTTCGTCTTCTAATTGTTTTTGTTTTTTAGCCTGTTCGTCTTCTAATTGTTTTTGTTTTTTAGCTTGTTCGTCTTCTAATTGTTTTTGTTTTTTAGCTTGTTCGTCTTCTGAAGCTGTCTGGCGACGCTCTTGTTGTTCTTGTTTTTCTTCATTGAGACGTTCTCTGGCTTCTTTAAAACGCTCTTTTAGTTCTTCGCGCATTTCTTTTCGCTCTTCACGGCGCTCAACGCCGATGCCGCGGCCGTTAGCACGGTCTGCAAATGAACCATCATCTGATTTCGGCGGACGGCTAGCTTCTTTTGGCAATTGGATTTCTTTTGGTGGCTGCACTTCTTTTGGTGGCTGTGCACTGTTGGCCGCAGTTTCGCTGATGTCTTTTGCAGGCTCAGCTTTAGGGTCGTACTGGTATCCTAAATCGCTGTCTTCTTTTTTGCGTTCATTACGCTCTTCAGATTTTAAATCGCGCGGCTGTTCGGCTTTGGCTGATTCGGCATCTAGTTTAACTTCTTGGTTAGGACGTACAAACACCGGTGGTGCCTGTCTTTCGCCACGATCTAACAGCTTTGTTACTGCCACCAGACCTTCTATGGTAGTCACTCGCGAGACCTTTTTGGCGGCATCATACTCTGTGGTAAATACCGTTCCGCGCACACCGGCTACGGCCGAAGGTGTTTTTACCTGATACTTGTTTTTTGCCCCATCGTATTTCTGGTTAACGGTTGATTTGATTTTACCGAAATCAACTTTAAGCTCGACATCTTTTTTATCTTCGTTTGGTTTGTATACGTATTTGGCGATTTCTACTTTTGATTTGGGGTAGACGTCAACTAAGTTGGAATCGATCATGGTAATACGGGCCGTGCCGCCGCCCTGTGATTCGATGACATCAGATTCTAAGACCGTGATATCTTTTTTGACCTGAATTTTTTCTGAACCTCGGATGATAAAGACCTGACCTTTTACGATCGTCACTTTACCGGCAATACTGCCACCGGCCAGAGCGCTGATTGATAAGAATGTAACAACAAAAAGTGACAATTGGATTTTACCAATTAAACGTCCCATAAAAAACTCCTCCAAATATTCAGTAATTAGGATAACAGGGCCTAAAATGTGAAAACTAGGGAAAGTATTTGGTTTCTCAAATTAGGATATTCGGTGATTTACTTTGAGACAGTACGCGTTTTCACTCTGAAAAACGCGCAACATAATCGCTGTTAGTCAGCAGAGTTTTTGATTTCAGTGGCTTTATCAGAGACCGCTTCGACAGTTTCTGAGGCGCGGTTTTTGGCCTTTTTAGCCAGACAGGCCGCTTGGCTGTCGCCGGTTAATTTACCACAGGCTGCTTCTTTGGCGCGGTTAGCACCTTTTTTAATTTCGCGCGCCACAGATTTTGCCGTCGCGTCGGCTTTTTCAAGTAAAGTTTCTTCAGCCTGTGCCAAAGAGCCCATAAACACTAAGATCGTAAATGCAGTTTTCATATCTTTAGTTTTCACTGCTTGCGCTGGCGTTGTCATTTTGCATTCAGCCGCAAAACCAGATACATTGTGTGCATGAGAAAAGAAACACAGCCCGCTTATGAATATATTGAAAACTGCTATCCGCGCGAAAACGAGCAGATGCAGCTTTCACGCAAATTTGCCGATCAACTCGGGCTGGGCGGGATCTCGGTTTCGCAGACCGAAGCGCATTTAATGGGATTTTTAGTAGGACTTATTAAACCGAAAAAAGTTGTCGAGATCGGCACCCTAACCGGGCTATCTTGTCAGTATTTTCTTAAGTCATTACAGCCAGATGGCATGGTGTACACGTTAGAAAAGTCTAACGAGCATATAGCCCTGGCCAGCCAGGCTTTGCAGCCGTGGATTGCTAAAAGCCAATGCCAGATCATAGCCGGTGATGCCCGCGAAGAGCTGCCAAAACTAAGCTCCCAAGGGCCGTTTGATGCGATCTTTATTGACGGCAATAAAGCAGCTTATAAAGACTACTGGTTGTGGGCAAAAAGTAATATCCGCAGCGGCGGAATGATTTTAATCGATAACGTGTTTTTAGCCGGCGCTGTGTGGGGTGATACCTCGAAGCAAAAATTCAGCGATAAACAAATTCAGACCGTAAAAGCGATGACGGCGGATGTGTTTGCGAGTGCAGATTTCACCGCAAGTTTTGTTCCGACCGAAGAGGGTTTGATCTTGGCGGTTAAGAAGTAGACTTTTTTGCATTTTTTGCCTAGTAAGTGGGTCATTCTTTTATCTAAAATGATTAATTTAGTGGCAAAAATAAACCGACGGAACCAGCGGCCTGAGAGAGGGTGTTTCTGCGGTTTTTGAATTACCTAGCCCGAGATTTAGTGTATGGTCGTCGCATGAGTACGAATAATATCATTGAAGTAAAAGACTTAGCTGTAGATTTCCATACCGACGATGGCGTTGTACACGCTGTGAAAAAAATTTCGTTTAGTATTCCAAAAGGTAAAACAGTAGGTCTTGTTGGTGAGTCAGGATCAGGAAAAAGTATCACATCATTGGCGATCATGCGTCTTATTGATAAGCCGGGTAAAATCAGTTCTGGTGAAATTTTATTTGAAGGTAAAAACCTGTTAAATTTTTCTGAACCGCAAATGCGCGATATTCGTGGCGCGAAAATTTCGATGATCTTCCAAGAGCCGATGACTTCACTAAATCCGGTGTTAACCGTGGCTGATCAAATCACCGAAACTTTAATGTTGCACGAAGGTTTAACGAAAGAAAAAGCTCTAGAGCGTGCTTTAGAATTATTAAAGCTGGTCGGTATCCCGCATCCTGAAGAGCGTTTGTATTTTTACCCGCACAAGTTCAGCGGTGGTCAGCGCCAACGTGTGATGATTGCAATGGCGATTGCTTGTAATCCTGATGTGCTTATCTGTGATGAGCCGACAACGGCACTTGATGTGACGATTCAAAAGCAAATTTTAGATTTATTGGCAGATCTGCAAAAACGCACTGGCATGAGTTTATTGTTTATCACACATGACCTGGGTGTTGTTGCCGACATCGCCGATGAAGTGATCGTCATGAACAAAGGCGTAATCGTTGAACAAAACAACGCTAAAGAAATTTTTAATAATCCACAACACCCGTACACCAAAGGTTTGTTAGCTTGCCGTCCTTCGTTATCGAGCGACGCTTACCGTTTGCCGGTACTAAGTGATTTCATGGGAGCAGACGGAGAAGTGCTGGCAGGACCAAGAGTTAAGGTCAGTGAGCCAATGGGTGTACCGCAAGGCGGAGTTAAAACTGAAGAGACTGTGCTTTTACAGGTTAACGACTTACACACCCACTTTGCCCATCACGGTGGTTTGTTTGGCCGTGTACAGGGTTGGACAAAGGCTGTTGACGGCGTAAGTTTCTCTCTTAAAAAAGGTAAAACTTTAGGTCTGGTCGGTGAGTCAGGCTGTGGTAAGACGACGTTAGGCAGAACTTTAATGCGTCTTGAAGAATCAACCAAAGGTCAGATTATCTATGAAGGTCAGGATATCACCAAACTTTCTGCGCGCGAGATGCTGCCGATCCGTAAAAAAATGCAGATTATTTTCCAGGATCCGTATGCTTCGTTAAATCCGCGTATGACTATCGGTTCGATCTTGATGGAGCCGATGTTGGTGCATGACTTAGGTGACAGTGATAAACAGCGCAGACAAACCGCAGAAGAGATGATCACCAAAGTAGGTCTATCACCGGCGGTCATGAACCGTTACCCACATGAGTTCTCGGGCGGTCAGCGTCAGCGTATCAGTATTGCAAGAGCGCTAATGGTTAAGCCAGAATTTATCGTGTGTGATGAATCAGTATCGGCATTAGACGTATCAATCCAGGCGCAGATTTTAAATTTACTTTTAGATTTACAGGATGAGTTTAATTTATCTTACATTTTTATCTCGCACGATTTGTCAGTGGTAAAATTTATTTCTGATGACGTTGCGGTTATGTACGGCGGTAAGATCGTTGAGATGAATACGGCTGATAATATCTACCACAACCCACAGCACGCCTATACACAAAAATTATTGAGTGCGATCCCTAAGGGAACTCCTAAAGGGCTTTAGTGTCGAAACTGATTTAAAAAATCTTCGACACCGGGTTTGTATTCACTGGGAAAATCACGCAAGCCGTTCAAGTGGCCGGCTTCTGGCAGAGATAGTTTTTTCCAGTTTAGTTTTTTCTGATGATCAAAAACTTTGTCGATATCCTGTGGGCTGATTAGTTTATCGCGCCAGCCGCGGATAGATAACAGCGGAAATCCTTCCGGAAAAGTTTCTAAATCGTGGCGGATATCCTGGTTTAATTTAGGGCTCCAGCCAAAGGCTACGACTGGTGTGCCGATAAGTTTCAGCGGCAGGCTTTCAACGCCGATCTGTTCTTGCAGCAGCATATATGATGACTGAAAGAAATTGCCGGCACCGGGGCCGCTGTCGCAAATCATGGCGATCACGTCGTTTTTACCCTGTTGTAAACGGCGGCTATGCGCTTCGATCGCACAGCCGGCTACATTTGAAAACGCAAAAATAATTTTAGTTTTATATTCTGAAACCAAATCTAAGTGCTGGCCGATCTGGTCAGCGATTACATGCTTCATGCCGAATTTTTTTGTGGATTTAGAAAAAGGAACAAAGCCGTGATCTTTTAAATCGTCTTTAAGATTAAACGCGTAAGCATCAAAGCCAAGTTCGTTCACAAAATCAATATGGCGGCGTAAGGCTTTTTTGTGGCCTTTAAAAAAGTGAGCGAAAAAAACCAGATGTTCTGATTTTTTTTCGCTCGCTTTAAATAACTCACCTTTGTCAGGAAAACTCATTACAAACTAGTGCTTCTGATTCTGTGTCTTAGAAGGCCATAGCTCTGTCCAGTGCGGGCGTTGTTCGCCTGCGGCTGTAGCTTGAGCAGTTTCTTCCATCGTAGTTTTATTTACGATCACTTTTTCTAAGGCTGTTTCAGATAACACTTTACCGCAGGCTTCAACAACCGCTTCAGCATCGATCTGATGGAAGTGGTAGATTTCAACCGGACGGCCGCACTTAGAGTGTTTGCGTACAGCGCATGACTCGTGTCTTACGCCTACGATAGAACCTAAGTTATCAAGTAAGCCCGGCTCACCGTCGTGAACTGATACGATAGGAACGCGACGGCCAGAAGCCATCACCAGATCTGCTGAACCAACGTCACCTTGGCGGTTTAAGTATAAATCAGCGGTGATGCCTAATTCATTGCGAAGATAGTTGTAGTCATTTTCATGAGCTAAAATACCGCATAATAAATCAGGTGACGTGACCACGATCACGTTAGCATAGATACCACGGGCCAATAGGTCTTCTGAAGCTTTGATTGCTTCAGTTGTTAACGAACCCATTGAGAAGATGTTAACTACGTTGTCACCCGGTTCATAACCAGCGTAGCCGCGGTAGTCGATTAGGTAATAAGCGCCTTTTAAAACTTCTTCGCGGATAACTGCGTGGATTTCCGCTTCAGATTTAGCCGGAACCTCTTCTTCGTTTACGCCGCCAGCAACCGGAAATTCAGCGCGCGCTAATTTCGCTTCAGGATTGGCTTTGAAGCGTAATTGTTTATTTAAGTATTTGTTCATGTCTTTTTGCTCAGCACCGCGAGTAACTAAGCGAAGCAATGTGCCGTTACGGCCAGCGTTGTCTAATAGCAAGTGACGTTTGAACGTGTCACATAAGATCCAATCAAGCTCTAAGCAGAAGAATGGCTCCCAGGTAATTTGACCTGGGATCTGGAAGTCAGATTTCCAACCGTGCTGAGCACCTTCAGGTGAAAGTGTCACGCCCGATGGCGTACCCACGCAGATGAACGATGATTTCCAGTATAAGTTATAGAAATACTGATCGAGCGCACGTTTGATAAAGAAATCGTACACCGTCATAAGTGGCATGATAGGAACGCCTAAGGTGTCGCGGATACGACCGAACGAACCCACGCAGGACATGACGTTACCTTCAGCGATTTCAAAACGTAAGAAACGATCTGATTCTTCTTCGCCAGGAACTAAGTCAGGCAACTTTGTATCTTTAACGCCGAATTCAGCTTCAACGTCGTGAACTGTTGGAGCCCCGAAGATCTTACCATCCATCGCTGGATTAAGATTTGTCGAGGTTCCTACATCCGGTGCCATTGTCATGAATAGTTCGCCGGCCAATTTCCAACGTTTTTCAAAGTCATTTAATTTTGCAATGTCAGCATTTGCGATACGGGTTAATTTTGCTGTTAACTGGCCAAGCATCCATTGGGTGTGCGGGTAGCTCGCCATTTTTGTATTGATATCTAATTTTTCCGGAAAGCCGCCGATTTTTTCGAATTCTTGAGCGAAGAAATTTTTATTTTTTTCTTTTAAAGCGTTTTGCGCTTTGATTTCAGAATATAATTTTTCGCCACGGGCAGCTAAGTATTTACCTTCAGCAGATTTAGGATCAAAGCCTGCGAATAAAGTATCGCCTTTGATACCTTGCTTAGCGCGCAACTCGTCCATCTCTTCTTGGGTATTTAAAGCCGAGTGGTTACCAGGTTGGGCGGCCATTTTTAAGCCCCAGCCTTTTAACGTGTGAACGATGATGATCGTAGGTTTGCGCTTTGATTCTTTTGATTTTAACATCGCTTCAGCGATTTGAATCATATCGTGACCACCGAAATCACGTAAAGCTTCATATAATTCTTCAGCCGATACTCCGTCTAAGAATTTTTTGATTTGCGGATGATCTTTCACCATGCCGGCTTTTAAGGTTTTCGGATCTTGGATCAGCAAGAACGCCTGTAATTCGTAATCAAATAATTCGTGCTCTAAGAATTTTTTAAAAGTATCGCCACCAGGTTTTTTGAAAAGAGCTAAACGTTTTGAACCGTGACGGACCTGGATAACTTCCCAGCCGTTGGCAGCCATTGATTTTTCGATCCGGTCAGCATCAGTGCCTTCCATGATTTTTTGATTCACGATACGGTGGCCATCAAGTGATTGACGGTTGTAATCGACCATCCAGGTTAGGTTTCCGATTTCACGCTCAGCAAAATCAGGTACAGCTTCGTACATCGAGCCTTCGCGGAATTCAGAGTCGCCTGATAAAGCCCAGAAGTGAGCATCTGGCACATCGTAGTTGTGTTCTTTAGCAAAGCGGTAGGCTAAGGCCATGTAACCGGCCTGAACCGGTGGGATGCCCACGGTACCCGACGGGAAGAAGTTGTGGTGATCAGAATCGTAGGTTGAGTGGTAAGACTGGAAAACCGGTTCGCCGTTTTTCGAATACTTACGTAAACCCATCATTGCTGTGTTTTTTTCTTCTTCAGAAAGTTTAGATAAATCAGATTTTAAGAATAAATCTAAAAGGTAGTTGTACGAGTGATCGGTGGGTGAGGCGTGCGGCTTGTTTGCGATGTGGTCAAAGCCGGATTTTACGATCAAGTGTAATGCGCCCATGATATGTAAAGCAGAAGCTGAAGCGGATTGGTGGCCGCCGATTTTTGGATCGCCTTTATCTTTTTCGCGGATGTTCGCTTGGAAAATCATTTGCGTCGCTAAGTAATGCGCGCGTTTAGCGATGCTGTCTAACGTGTCTTTATTCAGATCTTTTAGATCCTTCAAAGTGATTTCTTTTCCTGACATTTTAGTGGTTCCTTCGTGCAGGGTTTTACTTACTTTTTTTAGATGTATAGAGATAAAACTTATTCAATTTAGAGTAAAGACTTTATTTGCTCTGGCGCTGCAGATTGTTCATTTTTTGCTTTAGTTGTTTTGCCGGCTTCTAGGACTCCACCACGAAGTCCCAGCGGATCTTAATAGTCCCGTCGTTCTCTAGCATCCCTTTAGGGGGATTAGGGAACGGGGCTGCCTGTCTAAAGGCTTCTACGGCGGCCTCATCGAGGTCACGAACCCCAGATTCACCAATGACCTGTACTTTGACTAACGTGCCGGCGTCGTTAAGCACAATGATCAATTTAGTGACTTTGTTGTTCGAATCAGAGGCAATTGTTCTACCTTGTGTCATAAGGCGTGATACTTTTTGTTTCACCTCTGGTTGCCAGAATTGGTTCAGCTGCGTTTTGATGCGCTGATAGTAACCATAGTATTTATACTCTTTGGTATTCAATTGGGTCTTTAAACTTTGCTCAACATGCTCAAGTTTATCGGTCGAAGTGGCTTCGCTACCGCGCTGATTTCCGTTTTGTGCGGTTTGTGAGTAATCCTGTTGTTTACCGTTAAAGTCGGCTTTACCGTTGTTGGCTTTTTTCGCCATCGCATCGTAGGCATTAAATTTTTCACCGAATAAAGAAGGCTGTGATTTTTTTAAAGCCTTCATCGGTTTTTTTTCTGCCTGTTGCGCGTTTTTAAAAGTTTCACCGGTTTTGGCGATAGTCTCTTTTTCGACAGTATTATTTTTTGCACTTAGATATTTAGCATTTTCATTTAACTGTTCGTTGGCCGTTTTTTCATCGGTCTCAACGATCTGGGCAGGTTCTTTTTTATCCTGGATGACTTGTTCGGTTTCTTCTGGCGTCAACAGCACTACTTCAACCGGTGCGAAATGGTGTTGGATTTTTGGCAAGACAAAAACTACAGCTGCTAGCCCGATGTGGATCGCGATAGACAGTGTGATAAAAATTTTAAGGCGACTATTCGTTTTCATATCGACCTTTGTTTTGTTTTGCTGACGTCGTTTCGTCTGACATCAGATAGTTAAGCAAATCTCTTACTAGACTATCGGAGGTAAGACGCCTGAAATTGAGCTTTAGGTGATGACCTTTCGTCTAATTTTTGAAGAACTGGACCAGAGTCCAGATTGTGGTCCAGTGTCACCATTGGTTTAGGTTTAATTTGAGCCGTTTGACTCGGAAAGTAATCGTTACGACAATGTATAAAGATGAGATTTCAATGTTGGTGTTTAACAGATAAAGGCCTAAAGCGTTCCGGCAATCAGGATTCTTTTTTAATAGATGAACGGATTGGTGTTTTCGTCGTTGCAGATGGCGTTGGTGGTCATATGGGGGGCGAGGTCGCTTCTGCCCTGGCAGTCGAAACTGTACGAGAAGTTTTGGGACATCCCAAAGCGATGGAATTTTCGCCGCGCGAAGTATTGATGCAGGCATACCAAGAGGCCTCACACCGTATTTTTGACCGAGCAGCACAGGAACCCAAACTGAACGGCATGGGAACAACCATGGTGCTGGGTTATTTGCGTGATTCAAAACTGTATATTGCCAATGTCGGCGATAGCCGCTGTTATTTGTACCGCAAACCTTATGTGTGGCAACTTACCGAAGACCACTCGTTGATTAATGAACAGATTCGCTTGGGATTTTTAACCGAAGAGAAAGCCAAACAGACCATCGGAAAAAACGTGATCACCAGATCAGTCGGTTTCGAGCGGGATGTTTATCCGGATATTTTAGAGCGTGAAGTTTCACCGGGCGATATTTTCTTGATGTGCTCAGACGGGCTGACGGGAATGATCACCGATCAGCAGATGTGCCAGATTTTTAATGAAAATCCGCCTGAAAAAACCACGACGTTGTTTATTCAGGAGGCATTAGCTCATGGCGGTGATGACAACGTTACGGTTCTTGTGTTGAACTTTAGCGAAACATAAAATGAGCGAACCACGAAAACAGATTACACTTTATTTTGTTACCAGCAACGAAAGCGAAACTAAAAAAATCAGCTTGCCGGTTTCCTATTTTAAAATCTCGTTATTTTTCGTTGGGTTGTTTGTCGTTTTATTAATGGCCGGTTTTATCGATTACTTCGGATTACTGGCGCAGTCGTTAGAAAATAAAAAATTAAAACTGGAAAACATCGAACTTAAAAATCAGTTTCAGGTCGTTGAAGCCAAGCTGGATTCATTGCAATCGGCGATGGACCGGGTGACCAATGTTTCAAACAAATTAAAACTAATCACCGATGTGCAGTTGAAAGACCGTCCGGAGAAATTAAATTTTCCGGCAGCGCAGGTGAGCGATACCAGAGTGGATGACCCGGTTCCGCGCATGAGTCTTGATGATATGGAAAAAGACGATCCGGTTATTCCGACAGAGACACCGTTAAACCCGATGAAGGGTGAAGTGGCCTCAGAAAAATCAACTGCCAATTACGCATCGCTGGTTATCCGTATCGATCAGGCCGTTAAAGATTCAAACCTAAAAGAACAATCGGTCATCGAACTGTGGGAACTTTTATCTGACCGCCAGAGTTTACTGGCCGCAACTCCGAGTATTCAGCCGGCCCGCGGTCCGATCGGTTCACGTTTTGGTTATCGTATTGACCCGATCAACGGCCGCCAGAAAATGCATGCCGGCCTTGATATAACCGCACCTCCGGGCACACCGGTACGTGCACCGGCCGACGGGATTGTGAGCTTTGCCGGTTGGGATGACCAGTTCGGTAAGTTGGTTTCAATTGATCACGGCTATGGGGTACTTACGCGATTTGCGCATAACTCGCAGATTTTCGTGCAGGTGGGACAAAAAGTTTCACGCTATGACGTGATTGCTGCCGTCGGAAGTACCGGCCGTTCAACAGGGCCGCATCTGCATTATGAAGTGCGTGTCAACGGTATCGCGGTTAATCCTGCCAACTACGTCTTAGATAACGATTAAAAGGTGCCAGGCCTTTTTTGCTACACTTAAATTAGATTTAATAAACAAACTCACTGCCAAAGGTTAAACCGCTGGTTTTCATATTACTATCGTCATCAGCGTAGTAGGCGCTGACGGTTGAGCGTAAGGTATTGGTCAGCCACGAAAACCCGGCAGAGAAATAATTTCCCTGATTGCCGAAATCATAAGACAGGCCGGTCATGAACTGCATTTTATTTGAAAATTTAAGTCTATAACCGAATGTTTGAAAGTGTTCAAATTTATTATCCCGGTCGTCTGTTTCTGTAAAGCGCGAATCGGTCAGAAATTCGTGGTCTCCAGCACTAAAGCTATGACCTAGAGTTAAGATCTGCGTGTTGAAACTTCCGCTTTCTTCAATTTGTCCCATGGACTGGCCCGTAGAAAAGGTATTAGTGTTTTTGTCGTAGTAATAATAAGCGCCGGATTGTTCGAATTTGTCGTAAACTTTCAGACCTTGCGATTCATACTTATAACCAAAACGGTAGTGGCTGCCAAACTGGTGAATGCCGCCAAAACCGATAAATACATTGCCCTTTTTTTCTAACATCTGAACATCAATGCCGCTGGCAATAGTGCCATCGTTTGCATCCTGACTTAGGTTTACACTTTGTTCTTTAATGCGCAGGCCGAGTTGAAAGCCGAAAGGAAAATCCCTGAAAGCAAAAGCGTATCCAAGCGTATAATGATCTACCCGGATGTGAGCCATTCGCGAGCCAGAGGGGATTGCTGAGGTTACGCGTGAATCCAGTGAAATCTGGTTGGCCAGCGAAAATTCGTGAACGAACGAATCAAACGCATGAATGCTGGAAAGGTAATTCGGGGCAAATTTTGTAGAGTTGAAGGTTCCGCCTTCGTCAGAAGTTTTAAAAGACGACAGGGTGGTGCCCGTTAGGCTGAAATAGCTGTTTTGTCGTTCAGAAAGTAAGGCAGGATTGTAGTGCGAAGGCGCCGAAGATTCAGTAATGGCGACACCACTGTTGCCAAGAGCTGATTCGCGTAAGCCCACTCCAATTTGCGCGTGGGCCGTTATGGTGATCATGCTCAGAAATAAACTATATTTTAAAGATTTACCAATCATGCAGTCTCAAGTCTTCATGAGATTGCATGATTGGGCAAATTAATATTAACGGGCGCGCTCAGTTGCAGTGGCGCGCGATGCATCGCCGCCATTTGACGACGATCCGGTCGTCGCACAGCCGGTGATGAAAGATGCCATCAAGAAAGTTACCATTAAGAAGACCACGCGTTTGTTCATATAAACCTCCCTGTTTATGTGTTGATTTCGTCGCGGCTCGTAGATTCAAGTTTTGAAAGCAGCAGATACAAGCTTGGTACCACAAACAACGTAAAGACCGTTGATACAATGGTACCGCCGATGATCACAAGGCCCATCGGGGTTCTTGTCTCTTGTCCGATGCTGTCGCCCACGGCTAACGGAATGGCGGCGGCAATCGTTGCGACCGAAGTCATTAGGATCGGACGCAGACGAATCGGGCAGGCTTTAGTTAAAGCCTGCAAAATATTTGCTTCGCCTTCATTGCGGACATGGTTGGTAAATTCGACCAGCAAGATCGAATTCTTTTTGGCGATACCCATTAACACCACCAAACCGATGTAGCTAAAAAGATTTAACGATTGGTTTGTACCCCATAAGATCAACATCGCGCCGGTCACACTAAACGGCAGGGCCGCTAAGATCGAGATCGGGTGAATGAAGGAGTTAAACTGAACCGCTAAAATCATATATGCCACTAAAATCCCTAAGATCAGAGCCGTTGTCAGACTCTTAAAGCTCTCTGTTAGACCCGCAGCAGCGCCCTCCAGGTTAAAAGAATATCCCTCAGGTAAAACTTCTTTAGCGATTTGTTCGGCGCGGGTTAAAACTTCGCCCTGGCCTTTGCCCGGGGCCGGCTGGCCGTAAATACCGATGGCCCGTTGGCGGTTTAAGCGGGTGATGCTCTGGTAGGTTTCGTTGTTTTCGGTGGTCACCAGTTCTGATAACGGCACCCGCAAACCGAAGCTGTTTCTGACTTCGATTTTTTCGATATCCTTCGCATCCGTAACTTTGTCATCCGGTAGTTTGACGCGGATATCGTACCTGCGGCCATCAGAAGTGATCTGGCTTGAGCGCACGCCGGCCACTGTCGCCGTCAGTGTTCTTGCGACCGAGTCAATCGCCACACCTTTGGTGGCCATTACCTCACGGTCGGGGCGGATTAAAAACTCGGGTAACCCTAATTTAAAATCGGTGTCGAGTTCTGCGGTCATGCCCTCTTTTTCAAGTCTATCAATGATCTCTTTTGATTTCTCATTTAAGGTGTTGAGATTTGGTCCTCGTAAGTTAAACGAGATCGGATCCTGCCGGCCCGAAGTCAAGCCGCGCGAAGAGTTATCACGCATTGAAATACGCACACCCTTAACCGCGCCTAATTCTTTACGCAATTCTTTCATTATATCCAGGTGGGTTTCGCTGCGTGTTTCCCGCGGTTTTAGATAGAGCGGCATCGAAATGCTGTTGGTACCGCCACCGCCAAAGCCGCTGCCGACAGAGACGAAAAAGCGGTCGATGTATTTGTTCGTCTTTATAATATTTTCGATCTCCATTGCTTTTTCATAGGTGCGGTCAATCGAAGTACCGGTCGGCGTTTGTGCGCTTAATATAATAATATTCTGATCCTGCTGCGGGACAAACTCCTGCTTCACGAATTTAACGAGAAACATCGAAACCACAAAAAGTAAGGTTGAAACGACGACGACCGTTTTTGCGTAGGATAAGGTTACATGCAGAACTTTCTGATACATTTCTGCAGCTTTATGAAAAAGATTTTCTAAATAGGTTTCGAACTTTGATTCATGATTTGCCGTCTTCATAAACAAAGCCGCACGCATTGGTGTGACGGTCACCGCTTCAAGTAACGATAACATCACCGCAGCCGACATTGTCACACCGAACTGAAAGAAGAATTTGCCGGTAATGCCGCTCATAAAAACAACCGGCAAGAACACGGCGACAACAGCTAAGGTTGCGGCGGTAGCGGCCGGCAAGATTTCCATCGAGCCGTCGTAAGCAGCCTGTGCAGCGGATTTTCCCATGCGGTAATGGCGCACGATATTTTCGAGCAACATGATCGCATCATCGACAACGATTGAGATCGAAAGCGTCAGTGCTAACAGGGTGAACAAATTTAACGTAAATCCCGAAAAGTATAATATCGTAAGTGTTCCGATAATCGAAGTCGGGATCGAGAATAAAATATTTACTGCCGCCTGAATGCTTCCCAGAAATAAAAAACACACTAAGATCGTGACGATCGCCGCACCAATCAGTTTATACACAGTTGTATCCACAACCGCTTTGGTTGATTCAGTAAAGTCGATATTGACGATCAGGTTATATTCTTTGGGTAAGCTTGATTTAAGTTTTTCGACCTGGGCGCGGACTTTTTCGCTCAGTTCGACTTCGTTACTGCCGCGCTGTTTGCGGACCGCGATCGTGATAGCTTCTTTGCCATCAGCTTTAGCACGTCGGCGGATATCACTTAAACCATCTTCGATTAAGGCCATGTCGCTCAGTTTGTAAGTGCGGTCCTGAATAAGTTGGCCGCCGCGGCGAAGAATGCGGATATTTCCTACCTCTTGGGCTGTGGTCGCTTCACCCAGCCAACGCACACGGTATTCTTTTTTATCATCTGCAAACTGCCCGGCAGCCGATTCTAAATGTTGCGACTGAATGGTGTCTAATATATCGACCACGGTCAGATCGGCGCGTTTTAGTTTTTCTAAATCCGGCCAGACACGTAAGTTGCGCGAGCTAAAGCCACCGACATCGACTTCACCGATCCCCGGAATAAAACGAAACTGGTCTAAGAGATAATTTTCGGTCCATTGCAGGGTTTCGCGCAAAGGTTTCTCTGTAGTTACGGCGATGAACATAATCGGTGACTCTTCGGGATTTCGTTTTCTGATGACGGGAGGATCAACGTCTTCAGGTAAACGCACCTGGCTAACCGCGGTCTGCACTTCCTGCAAAGCCACATCGACATTTCGGTCGATATCAAACGTTAAGGTGACGTTACCGCTTCCCTGGCGGGCTGAGGCACGCATCTCTTCAATGCCTTCGATAGATAACAGGGCCTGCTCAATCGGATCTAAAATTTCGGCTTCGACTACTTCAGGCGAGGCCCCATCATAACTGACTGAAATACTTAATACCGGAAAATCCACATCGGGCATTTGGCTCACGCCCAGGCGGTTAAAGCTGATAGCTCCGAAAATAATCAAGGCCGACATAACAATCCAGGCAAAGACCGGGCGGCGGATTGAAAGACTGATCAAATTCATAAATCACTTCCTGCAGCCACGAATAATCTAAGCTGACTGATCAGTTTTTGCTGCTGTGATAATAATCGGTAAAGGCGCAGTTCGCTTTCGGCAGCATCAATTTCAAAGGTGGTCATCTGCAAGGTAGTGGTGCGGCCCTGTTGAAAGCGCCGTTGTTCGGCCCGCAATTTCTGTGACTGCACATCAAATAAGTTTTTGGCAATTTTAATCTGTTCTTCGATATTGATAAGATTTCTTTGTAATTCATCCCACGAATTTTCTGACTGGCGTTGGGCGGCCATTGATCGGTATTTTGCAGCTTCAGCGGCTTTCGCAGATGCTTTTCGCTGGCTGGCTTTACTGTTGCCATCTAATAACATTGAAAATGTTAGGCCCACTTTTTGTTCGGCATGGTTTTCTTCGATAGCCCGGTCCCAGGACGGGTCAAATTTATCGGCAATACCATTTGAAGTGTAGCTGGCAAACACACTTAAATCAGGGCGCAACGAATCTTCATCCTGCAGGGCTTCGAAGGAATTCTGCAGCGCTTTTTGTTCTATAGCGAATGTATCCAAGCGGATTTTTTTTTCTTTAAATTGTTCTTTGCGGGCAGACGTGAGTACGCTCATTTGTCCGGAGCTCAGATCAGTGGATTTGTATTCTACACCGGGCACCAACTGTTCGAGGTTTTTTTGTTTGCTGGTAAGATCGTTTTCAACAATCGTTAAATCCAGTTTTCGCTGGGCAAGCAGCGCCTGAACCTGCAATAGATCCGTGCGTTCAGCGGCAAACTGGCGCACCCGGCGCGAAGCCCAGGATTCCAAAGTTTGACTGCGTTTGACGTTATCTTTTCTGATCGCCAGTTCTTTTTCGGCCAACACTAAATCCCAGTAAGCGTTTTCGACTGATATTAAAAAATTCTGGCGCTCAAATTCAAGCGATGCTTTTCGGCTTAACAGCTCGTGCTGTTCAGCCTTGTGGCGTAAGCGGGTATTTCTGCCGAACGAGTTCTGCCACAGTGATTGTGAAAGCTGAACCTGCCACTGCGCCGTGTTTCTTTCTGCGAAGTTGTCATCTTTGCCAAGCTGAGTGTGATCGGCGGCGACTAAAAGTTCTGTTCCGGTGGCAAACGGTTTAACTAAAGATAATCCGAACAAGCTTGAAGTGCCTTCGCGGGTAAGGCTACCGGGCACCTCGCGCTTGTCCTTGAAATAGGATAACTCAGCATTAAGTCTGGTTGAAAGCTCAAGATCACGGGCTTTGATTTCGTGCTCTAAACTTTCGATTGAAGACTCTAAACTTTTTAAACTATCGGATTTTGCCGTCGCCTGCGCGATAATGCTATCCAGATTTGAAACCGGCGACGGTGTTTGGGCAAAAACTAGGGAGGGAGCGACAAGAATTACGACTAGATATATCCGAAGGTTTTTCATACACGTTTGACGACGCAGATGAGAAAAAAGTTCAGAAATTTTTATAAAAATTTAACTGCTAGAAACCAGCTAAGGTTAAATATTCCTCACCAATGTCCAGAGTTGGAACACTTTCTTCGCTGAAATCGTCATCTTCTTCGTTTACAGCAGTCGCTGCAATTTTAGGAGCAGCTTCAGAGGCTGGCTTTAACTCTGGTTCAACTGCAGGTTTTATCGCAGCCACAGGAGTTACCGGTAGCTCCGGAGCCATCACCGGACCCGTTGATAAAAATTGAAACATAAATATACTGGCGGCCAGACCTGTGGCCAGCCAAAGCCAAACCGTATTCGGTGACGATTCTGCGTCTTCATTTTTGATTTTTAATTTACGCATCAGTGCATTGAGCTCGCCTGAATCAGCTTGAGGTGCCTGCGGCTGATTTTGTTTAAGAAATGATTTTAAATCATCGTCATTCATATTATTAAATTTGCTCATAACGACCTCTTTAGCTGACTCTTTTTTTCTGACAGTTCAGAAATAAATTGTCGTAAATGTTCTTTGGCGTAGTGAAGTCTTGATTTCACCGTGCCTTCAGAAAGTTCTAAAACGCTGGCGATTTCGGCCAAAGACAGTTCATGAATTAATGCCAGCACCACAACGGTTCGGTGCTCTACGCTTAAAGCCATCAGGCTTTCCGACACCAGCTCGCGGTTGGCTAAGTCGGCTTCGATATCACTGTCGCCGGCTTTTGTTGCTAACAACGCATCGCTTGCTGTCGGGTGTCTTTTTTCGCTGCGTAAATGATCTAAGGCGATATTTACGGCGATCCGGTAAATCCACGATGACAATTCTGACTCTTTGCGGAACTCGGTTTGTTTGTTCCACACGCGGATAAAAGTTTCCTGCACCAGATCACTTAAATGCAAAGGACCGGCAATCTGAAAGATTACCGATCGCACCAGTTTTTGGTATTTGTTGTATAAATCAGAGAACTGTTCAGATTCGCTTTTCGCTGATTTAGAAAACAAGTTAGTTAAGGAAACTACCGCGGCGTTGATTTTCATTCTTTACCGATCAAAGTTTTAAATTTCGCACGCTGCTCAGGTGTTAATACCGAGCGGATCAGAAGAATATGTTCAAAGCGGGTTTTCGCGTAATCTTCCTGCACCTTTTGCAGAGCTGCGAATTTTTCGCGGATGGTTTCATCACTGGCATCACTTTTTAACGCCTCTTTCAGATCTTTGTGAGCCTGTTCCATCGCCTCTTGCTTTTTCTTCATCACGTCTTTGCCGTGTGTGGCTTTCATTTCTTTAAGCTTGGTTTTTTGCTCGTCAGTCAGATTAAGCTGTTCTTTGATCTTTTTTAAGTTGCCGTAAATATGTTTGCCATGATGACCATGTCCACCGTCGCGGCCCTCTTTTTTTCCGGCTTCAGCCAGTGGGGAAAGTAAAAATGCCATCATGAATGCAGCCACCAGGGCTGAAGTTTTAAATGATTTTGAAGAAGAGGGCATATTAAAGCTCCTTTAAGTTATTTTGCACATTAGACGGCGCGGGTGCGCAAAAGGTTCATTTAATTATTAAATATTTTATTAGCTACAGGTGTCGAGAGCTTAAACAGGGTGTCTCATAATGTGCCTATTAGATCGAATAAGACGCATTGCCACCACGATTTCGTGGCCTGGGACTTGAATAGATATCTGGTATGGTAAACAAAGGCATTTTAACCATTTTAACCGTGATGATAGGTCTGAGTTTTGGCTCTTTGGCCCAGGCCCGCGTAAAACTGGAGAATACCAAAAAATTGATCCTACCGGAAAAGACCGGGGCCGATTCTTTGGCCGATGTATTTACGACTGAAATTTTGCCGACGAGCGTAGCTCCGGGTGAAACCTCAGAGTCATTTTTAACGAAAATGGCCGATAACAGTTTATCTTTATACTGGAAGCATTCGCCGCTACGCCATTCTGCTGCCGGAAAAGCGGTAGAAACCGCCGAGAAAAAATTAAATGTAGAAGCTGTTTACCAGGACGATAACCAAGTCAGTCACCGTTTTAATTTTAAAGTTTTAGCCATTCAGGCCTTAGCTAAAATCCAGTACACTGGCTGGGTTAATGCCGCTCTTAATTACGATCTAAAAGCTGCGCGCGCAGCAGCAGAGGTCTCAGAAGCCATTTCAGATAAAAATGATTTAGTGGTTTCGCATGAAATGTCGAACACTGAACAAAAGTCTGCCGTATCATTAAAGTGGAAGTGGTAAAAGGTGCCAGGCCTTTTTCGCTACACTTATATTTGAATTAAAAATTACTGTTCATTGCCATCCCGGCAAAAACAAGCCATCATTATTTTCATGGAAAAAATATATTTAGTATCAGGAAAAAGAACAGCCTTTGGATCATTCGGTGGCGGTTTAAAAGATGTATCTGCCACAGATTTAACTGTAGCAGCAGGGAAAGCGACACTTGAAGCAGCCGGAGTTACTGCCGATAAAATCGATCAAACTATTATCGGTAATGTGGTGCAAAGCGGAGCCGATGCAGCTTATGTCGCCCGTCATGTGGGATTAAAACTGGGCGTACCGGTTGATCGTGGTGCATATATCGTAAATCGTTTATGTGGTTCTGGTTTTCAGTCGATCGCTAACGCGGCAGAGATGATTTTAATGGGCCATGCTCAGTGTGTTTTGGCTGGCGGTGTTGAGCAGATGTCGCAGATTCCTTATGTGGCCAGAAAAGTCAGATTTGATGGTATGCGCATGGGTAACTTTGAATTAGAAGATGCAATGACTTCAGCTCTGACTGATGCTTACACCGGAACACCCATGGCGATCACCGCAGAAAACCTAGGTGAGATGTACGGCATCACCAGACAACAATGTGATGAGTATTCGGTATTAACTCAAGCCAAATACAAAAAAGCTCTGGATGCGGGTTTATTCAAAGACGAAATCGCCGCTGTAAAAGTGACGACAAAAAAAGGTGAGGTCATTATTGATAAAGATGAGCACCCAAAGCCTGAAGTGACCTTAGAAAAAATTGCGACGATGAAATCTATGTTTAAAAAAGACGGTTTGGTGACTGCAGCAACAGCTTCGGGAATCGTAGACGGCGCAGCCACATCACTTATCGCGAGTGAATCATTTGTTAAAGCTCACGGCTTAAAACCGCTGGCGCGCATTCACTCATGGGCTGCTGTTGGTTGTGATCCGAAGATCATGGGTATTGGCCCGGCACCGGCAGCGCGTAAAGCCTTAGAGCGTGCAGGTCTTACGTTAGAGCAAATGGATTTAGTCGAAGTAAATGAAGCTTTCGCGGCTCAGTATTTAGCCGTTGAGAAAGAATTAAAATTAAACAAAGAAAAAACCAACGTACGTGGTGGAGCGATCGCGGTCGGGCATCCGCTGGCGGCATCGGGAACACGTATCATGAACTTACTGGCGTATGAATTACAAAAACGTAATGCCAAGTATGCCTTAGGTTCGGCCTGTATCGGCGGCGGTCAAGGTATCGCCATGATCATCGAACGCGTTTAGGGGTGCCAGGCCTTTTTCGCTACACTTAAAATCGATCTGAAGTATGGACATAGTCCGAATTATAGGGATTATTTATGCGAAAATTATTATCTATATATATCCTGCTATTTTTAAGTGTAGCCTTGGCTGAGTCTGGACCACCACCCGAAAAGGCGATCTGGAGAACTTGCAAGAAGTCTGCAGAATGTGTAGTTGCTGCGGGAGCCTGCGGCCCTGAAGCTGTAAATCAAAAGTATAAAAAAGTATTTGAAGAGCACGCAAAAACATTAAAGCCATTCGTTGATTGTATGCCCCCAGAAGACACGGTTCGCAAAGCTGTTTGTGTAAAAAAGAAATGTGTTCTCGAGTAGAAGATAATTCCGGATATCGAACGTAAGTCGAGATGAATCAGTAATCATTTATCACGCGATCTTGTATTCGCATTGCAACTTCCTCTGAACTATGGGTCGTGCAAAAGCCATACTGCAAAACGAATATCCGTACACAATTTCCGCCAGATGCATTAACAAAGAGTGGTTCAATGTACCTCTACCTTTGGTCTGGAACATATTCTGTGAAAATTTAACAGTAGTGCACGAAACTTACGGTATGCAGATCCATAGTTTTGTGATGATGACCAATCACTTTCACCTGTTAGCATCGACTCCAAACGCCAACATCAGTAAATGCATGCATCAATTTATGACCCGATCAAGTAAGTCTCTCACCCGTGTAGGTAACCGTATTAACGAAACTTTTGCTGGTAGACACTTTAAGTGTGTTCTGGATGAGTACAGTTACTACATGAATGCCTATAAATATAATTATCGAAATCCGGTTGCTGCACAAATATGTGAAAAAGTTGAAGATTACCCTTTTAGTACACTAAGTATGAAGCTTGGATTAACAGAGAAGAAAATTCCCTACCTCGAAGATAGTCTTTTAGATGCTGACAGGGAAGGTGTATTGCGCTGGTTAAATCGAACACCGGATCCTGTAGCATGGGAGGCCGCAAGAACTGGCTTTAAGCGCCCCATTTTTAAATCTAAAAATCGCAGAAATAGTACGTTGCCAATTATCGGTCCAAAAGATTTGATCTAAGACGCGTACGTCAGATCAAATATAAGTGTAGCAAAAAAGGCCTGGCACCTAATAGCGTTCTTCGGATAGGATTTTTTTGGCTAGATCGAAGTTTTCTGGGGCTACGTATACGCGGTCGATCATGCGTGAGCCTTCGTATTTCTGAAAGATCTGGGTCGCATTGGTGATCGGCGATGGTTTATCCCATTTGTCGTACTGATCAACTACGTAGATATTCATATCGTTTTCTGAAATCGTCTGATGGTACTTTGATAAACGCACCTGCGAGCTGGCCCAGATTGAATGGATCTCGGCCTTGGTTAAAAGCTTGCGCACATCTTCGACCCGACTAGCGTCCTGATTGTGCAACTCAATTGCCACACGGTACGGTTTACGGTCAGAAATGCGCTTAGCCCATTGGTTGGAAACCGTATCTAAGTGTTCATACAGTTTGTAGTCCGTATACGGAATATAATTTTCAATTTCTGCGGGAATTTTAAAAGTAGCTTCGTTAGAACCTAAGTACAGGTTCAGCATTTCATCGTAAATAATGCTCTTATGGTGGAAGTAAACCATAAGGTACATGTGATGGCGCGAAATCAAAAAATCGTCAAAGGCATAGAGCGCCCGGCGGTTTAAAGCCAGGTAAGCATTATGGTCTTTAATGTGTAAAGTTAAATTCTGCACAAGCCAGTCACGGTCAATTTTTCCGTAGTTGATGCCGCAGAAATAAGAATCGCGCTCTAAGTAGTCCATACGGTCAGCGTCTAGTTCGCTCGATACAATTTGGCTTAAGAGAGGTCTGAAATTGATAATACCGTCAGTAAAAACGTCGGGGTCACACTTTAATCCTTTATCGATGAGGCAGGCCACATGTAACGGATCAATATCTGAATAATATTTTTTGATGATATCAGCAATATGAGAATCGGTTACGAACTTAATCGTATAATCTTCATGGTTGGCCTGACGGTTTTGATCGATGCCCTGTTCTTCATAAAGTTTGATTTTTAGTTTCGAAAGTTCAGGCATTACCTGCTCAGTCGTGTGAGATAACGGGCCGTGGCCCACATCATGAAGTAGCGCTGCAAGTTTTACCAATTGTCTGAAGCGAATTTTATTGGAATGTTTTAGCGGATACGCTCTAAAGATACTGTCAAACACCAATCCGGCAACATAGCTCACACCGATCGAATGAATAAATCGATTGTGTGTAGCCCCTGGAAAACTGAACTCTGAAAAGCCTAATTGTTTGATCTCTCTAAGACGCTGAAATTCAACCGATTCGATGATCGCTTCTTCGCCGTCTGAGAGATAAATACTACCGTGAATGGGATCGCGTATTTCCATATATGGAATAGCAAATTACAACGTCCTAACCCCGCGAGTCACTAAAAAACGGTTAAAAAACCGCCACTAACTTTAGACCTGAAATGTGAAAATAGTTTTGTCAGGACGTGTTTAATTGCATTACAGGACAGACTTAAGGCCAAAAATGAACTTATTTGAAACAAGTGTCTCAAGTTTTCTCAGGATGATCCGAAAAAGTGTACAAGAGTAATACGATTCTGAGAATTCACGGATGGATTCTCAAAACAAACCGCCTCGGTGTGAAACGAAGTGAGACAGGAGTCTTACAAAGTAGTTAAACCCGGGACAACTTCACGGAGGAAGTTATGGGATTAAGAATTGGTACAAATGTTACGGCACTAAATGCGCAAAAGGCATTATGGGGCACGAAGAACAAAATGGATACTGCGATGTCTAGATTGTCTTCAGGAAACAGAATCAACAAAGCATCTGACGATGCAGCGGGATTAGCGATTTCTGAAAACATGAAAGCTCAGATGAGAGGTCTAAAGCAAGCGAACAGAAACGCGCAAGACGGTATCTCTCTAATTCAGACCGCAGAGGGTGCATTGAGTGAAGTAAGTAACATGCTCATTAGATTACGTGAATTAGGGGTGCAGGCAGCATCTGATACGATTGGTGATCGCGAACGTGGACTAGCTAATATTGAGTACTCTCAATTATTAGAAGAGATCGACCGCATCACAGGAAGCACAGAGTTTAACGGAACGCCATTACTTAACGGGACGGGCGGATTACTGGACTTCCAAATCGGTGTAAAGAACTCGGTAGATTTTGACCGTATTTCTTTTAACGCCGCTCAGGCCGACGCAGGATCGACGGCACTGGGACTGGATTTGACGAATATTCTAGATAAGACTTCGGCACAGAATTCTTTATCTAGTATTGATACAGCGATCAACCAAGTGAATGAGTTGAGAGCGGGTTTCGGAGCGATTCAAAACAGATTGAACTCAACTGTTGAAGGATTGCAAACAAACTTAGAGAACTTGTCAGCATCGAACTCACGAATCAGAGATGCGGACATCGCGGACGAGAGCACAGAGTTAGCGAAACAGAATATTCTTCTGCAAGCTGGTACCTCAGTGTTAGCGCAAGCGAACCAACAACCGGGCTTAGCGCTACAGTTGTTGAACAAAGGTTAGAACTATCCGGAAGGATCTGAATAGTTTGAACTTTGAGTAACGGATAGAACTCACGAAAGTGGGTGTCAGACAAGGGAGTAATCTCTCTGAAAAAAGTTTGATGAACAGGACAAATCCGTATTGGAATTTGTCTACTGGATGGAGTCGTGTAAGCGGCGAAATCCGGGTAGCAGTAATGCTATTAGTGTATGTATTAAAATTTTAAGCCGAACGGACTCGGCCTTAACCAAGGAAAGGGACATTCAAGGATGAATACATTACAAGGAGGATAAAATGGGGATGCGTATTGCAACCAACGTAGCCGCGCTGAATGCAGGTAAGAACCTGTACTCGCTAGGCATCAAACAAAACACTTCGATGGCACGTCTATCATCGGGGTTCCGTGTAAACCAAGCAGCAGATGATGCCGCAGGTTTAGCAATCTCTGAGAATATTAAAGCTCAGATCAGAGGCCTTAGACAAGCCAACAGAAATGCGAACGATGGTATTTCATTAGTTCAAGTTGCCGAAGGTGGCTTGCAGGAAATGGCCAACATGTTAGTTCGTTTGCGTGAGCTAGGTGTGCAAGCTTCTTCAGACACGATCTCTGATCGTGAGAGACAGCTGACAAACATCGAGTACCAGCAGCTCAAAGAAGAGATGCAGCGTATAGCTCAATCGACAAAATTTAATGGTACGCCATTATTAAATGGTACAGGCGGAGTTCTGGATATCCAAATTGGTACACAGAACGATCCAAGTCTAGACCGGATTAGCTTCATCAGTGATCAGGCGAATGCAACTCTCGAATCGTTGCAAATTACTGACGCTAATGTGGCGAGTAAAGAGTCTGCACAATTAAGCTTAGCATCTATAGATAACGCGATTAACAACGTGAACTCTATTCGTGCAAACTTAGGTGCATTCCAGAATCGTTTACAATCAACTTCTCAGAATTTAGCAACATCTGAGGAAAACTATGCAGCAGCGAACTCTCGTATCCGTGATACAGATATCGCAGCCGAGTCGACAGAATTAGCGAAGAACAACGTTCTTATGCAAGCTGCGACCTCAGTATTGGGACAAGCCAATACACAAACTCAACTAGCGCTTAAGTTATTAGGCTAAAGTAGTTGAAAGTTACGTAGATACATTTTTCCAAAATCCTTGGGATGAGCAGGCCTTGAGATGGGCTTAAGGCCTGCGAGTCTTTCAAACGGAGCAGAAAAGTGTGACTAAATATTGTGAATTCATGTGAAGTGTTACTGGACCTTAGTACAGTGTTATGTGTTTGTGAGAAGAAGTAGTGCATAGATATGCATGATTTTTCGTAGTTTGTCGTTTAAACTTTCTTAAGTTTTCTAAAAGTCTTAAGGAGTTACAATGTTTAAAGCGACGTTTTTACTTTCGTTTCTATTTCTATCATCGGCATTCGCCGCTAATCCGACTTATAAATTAAATATCGATCTTACTTTGAACGGCAGGCATGTCGCATCTCAGGGTTTAATCGTTAATCATGGTGAGAAATCCGAAATCCAGCAAAAGTCAGCAGCCGGTAACGGCAGTTTTATCGAAGTGACGCCAGAAGAAGTTGATGGCGAAGCGGGTAAAGTGCATATCAAGTTTACCGTGGGTATGATCAGCAAAGGCGTGCGCCAGATTTTATCAACACCGGAAATTATCGTGAGTGAGGGTAAAACCGGGTCAATCACAGTTGGTGAAGACGATGGTCCGGATAGTTTTACCCTGACGGTGTTAGCTAAGCGCCAGCCGACAAAAAAATAATCTACTTAAATAATATATTAGTTGTGGTTGTCAGGCTTACCGTAAAAGCCGAACTGCCGGGGTTAGACGGATGATCGATCTGCCCCTGCGACCGTAAACTCAAGGTCGTATTTGTACCCACCGCCGTCGTACTTACGCCGATATAATAAATCTTGCGGTAGTCATCAAAGAAATTGGCCGCATAATTCTGATTACATAAATTATTATTAAAAACTGCTACGTCGGGATGGTTAAAGCCCGCTGGAAACGAAAGGCTGATTTGTCCGTCAGTGACCACGGCGGCCCCTTTTTCGTTTTCAATCAGTACATGAAACGGACCAAAACAACCCGGGGTATTGGCCGGTAACGACGGCGGTAGTTCGGGGCGAAGAAACGTTGGATTATATGATCCACCGACCACTTGCACGGTGTATTTTGCGGCAAGGCTTGATGCGGTGGTTGTCGGCGTTAACGAGATAAATGTTGTGGTAAAGACATCCTGGGTAAAACGCATTGAAAAATTGAAGCTGGTGTCCGGTGTAATGGAATGGGTCGTGCCGTCGGCGAGCATAGTGTTACTGCAGAATTTTTCAGGAAAAATTTGACCTTGGATATCGGCGTAGTTTGGGGTGTAGGCCGAGCCGCTGACCGTGGTTTTATCCACGGTTTTGAAAAGTCCCAACATGTTGTAGCACATATCTGCGATCACACGGCGGGCTCCGAAGATCTCAAGTGAAGTGGTGGTGTTCTGAGCGATCGGCATCACATCAGAAGTAAATTCAGGGTAAGTCGATTGTGGCGCATTCACGCCGGATTTGATTTTAAATCTAAAGCCGGTTGCCGAAGCTGCTGCGGTCGAATTAAAAAATACTGCAAGATTGCGGGTATTGGCAGCTACCGAAAATTCAGACGGTAAGGTGCCGGTACAATCTGGGTTAGTATAGGCCGCAAATGTCGTAAACGGACCGACTGAGTTATCGGCATAAACTTCGGCCCGTTCTAAAATCATATTTTGCGCTGCGATGGTCGGGCCGTTGCGTCCCTGGCCATCAAGAAATGCAATGTTGACACCGTTACATGCGTTGTATTGCAAAATGTTGTACGGAAAAAAATCTTTTTGTACCTTTGCGTGGGTCGGCAGTATGCGGCCGCGGCCTGAAGGAGAATCGGGGCCGGAGCACTCACCAATGCGCGGGCTGGTGCTGGTAAATGCTGTGCCGGCTGCAGCAAGTTTTATCGGTATGCTGACTTCGGTGCTGGGTTGTAAATCAATTTGTGAGGATTCACCGACAATAAATAACTGTGACGTGTAATCCTGTGACAGGTTGGGATCACCGAAATCCATACACGCCGAAAGTGGATCGGCTTTTACCCCCAGTAAAGTAAATTGGCGCTTGCTGCCGGCAGGAATTCTTAAGGTGATTGAGCGGCCACTCGGCACAAGGCCTACCGTTAAGCCGATTTTTTTCGGTACGGCCACATTGGCGTTAGCGGCATCGACTACCGGACAACTGGTACGGCTTAATTGCGCATCCGGGCCCGAGACCATCACCGCAAAACAATTTACTTCGTCAATAGTTGCCGGCGCGGAAGCAACTCGCTGATACAAGTTTTCTGCACTTCGGCCAGATAAATCCGGCAGGGTAAAAGTAACTGTGGTTAAGTCGTGGTTTTCTTTTTTCTGACAGCCCAAGACAAACAGCAAACAGCAAGCTAAAATAGATGTAAATCTCATAGCTTACAGTATGACGTAGAAGATCAGCTTATGACAAACCGCTTAAGACCAAGGTCGGTAAATAAAGTTTTTGTCAGCAGGTGACTCGCGCCTTAAGAGTGTTACCATTAAGGGTATGAAAACTGCAAATAACCAAGTCTTTATTTTAGGAAGTTCACGCATCCCTTTTGCCAAAAGCCAGACGGCCTATGCCGATGTGACCAGAAAAGAATTAATGGTGGCCGCCTTAAACGGCTTGATCCGCAAAAATAACTTACAGGGAAAATTTATCGGTGATACGGCTTTAGGTTGTTTGATGAACAGTTCAGCCGACTGGAATCTGGCGCGAGAGTGTGTTTTAGAAACCGAACTTGATCCGAATTCGCCGGCGTACAACACACAGCGCGCCTGTGCGACCAGTTTAGATAACGTCTGGCAGATTGCGATGAAGATTCATACTGGGGCGATCGAATTAGGTATTGCCGGCGGTGTAGATACCAACAGTGATTTTCCGATCGAAGTTTCTGATAAGTTCAGAAAATTTTTAATGAAGATGAATAATGCCAAAACCTTCGGGCAGCGAATGGCGGCATTGTCTTCGGCCTCAATTGGTATGTTTAAACCACGCGCGGCCTCGGTGACTGAACCGCGAACCCTCATGTCGATGGGCCAGCACTGTGAATTAATGGCCAAAGAATGGAAAATTGCCCGTGAAGATCAGGACGAAGTCGCTTTTAACAGTCATATCAACGGCGCAAAGGCGTATGATGCGGGCTTTTTTGATGATCTGGTTATTCCTTTTCACGGTTTAACCCGCGATGCTACTTTGCGCGCAGATACCAGTAAAGAAAAACTAGCTAAACTAAAACCTTCATTTGATCCGGTAAACGGTACCCTGACTGCAGGTAACAGCTCACCGTTAACCGACGGGGCAGCCAGTGTGTTACTCGGAAGCGAATCAGCTGCGCAAAAACTTGGGTTGTTTCCGATGGCCAAAGTTATTGATGTGCAGCCGGCAGCGGTAGATTTTGTGCACGGTGCAGGTCTTTTAATGGCGCCGACCAAAGCGGTATCACAGCTTCTTACGCGCAATCAGTTAACATTTAAAGATTTTGATTATTTTGAAATTCATGAAGCCTTTGCCGCACAGGTCCTGTGTAATTTAAAAGCGTGGGAGTCTGCGGAATACTGCAAAAACGTATTAGGATTAAAGGCACCGATCGGTGCCATTGACCGTTCGAAAATGAACGTGGTCGGAAGCTCGGTGGCGATGGGACATCCATTTGCCGCAACCGGCGCACGCATCACCGGTACACTTGCAAAATTGCTTGCCAGTGGCGGCAAAAAACGTGGCCTTATTTCGATCTGTACCGCAGGCGGTATGGGTGTGGCTGCAATTTTAGAATCGGTCTAGTTCAGCTACGCAGCCGTCTAATGCAGTAGTCCCATATTTTCTTTGGCATCGTACTTCGGCGTTTGATTAGAATCTTTTTCTGCTTTCTGCGCCGAAGATTTAAACGCTTTAGTTAAAATCGAACGGTCAAAAATTTCGCGCGATTGTGCGCCGGTTTTATATTCGCCGGATTGTCCCTGTGGCATTAAGCGGTTTAGCAACACCAAAGTGTAAGCAACCAGCTCCGGAAAGAACGATGCCAGTGCAAAACGTAGTTTCGCCGGTAGAAACGGCATCAATTCAAAACGACGTTCACGGGCCGCTTCGATAATTTGCTTGGCGGCATCTGTTAGTGCGGTCGAAAAACCGGGTAGCACATCAGCCGACTGAAACCAGGCAAATTCTTTTTCGTGCTCACCCTTAAACACGGCCTGGATCGGTGATCCGGTGCGCATCAGACCAGGATAAATTGTCGTCACCGAAATATCTTCATCGTAAAGTTCGGTCGCCAGCCCCTGCGAAAAACCTGACAAGGCAAACTTAGAGGTGTCATAGGGTAGCATGTGCGGTACGGCCACACGCCCGCCCATCGAGCAGATATTGACGATACGTTTACCGCTTGTTTTTTGGCGTAAGAACGGAAGCGCAATGCGGATTGCATTCATCGTCGCATACAGGTGAATCTTCATTTGCGCTTCAAAATCCTGCAGGGTCATGCTCTCCCATGGACCGACCACGATGGCTCCGGCGTTGTTAATCAGGAGGTCGATGCCGTCGTAAAGATCTGCGGCTTCATGAATCGCCGAACTTAACTGGACGTTATCGGTGACATCACACGGAATAATGTGCACTTGTCCGCGGTTTAATTTTTCGAGTTGGCTCTTGGCGCGTTTAAGCTCGTCTTCATCACGGGCAAGCAGAGTCACGTTGCAGTTTTCGTTAACCAGCTGGCGTGCCAACGCCAAGCCTAAGCCGCGTGAGCCGCCGGTGATAACGGCGGATTGGCCCCGGAACGAATCTGGGTTGGTCGAATCAATCAGAATGCGCGTTAACAGGTAACCGCTGGCCAGCGCCGGTAACACCGCCAGACGTTTTCTTTTGGTGCGGAGTAGGGCTAATGTCCCTAAACCACAAAGCATTAAAAGTTCGTTTTTGACTCTTGTACGCATAAACACCTCGTAATTTTAACTACGAGCTGACTTTGCATATCTTAGGCCCGTTGATTTTAGACCTTGTTCTGGATTTCTTTGATGGTGAGCAACAATTTATCTAAAGCAATGGGCTTACGGATAAATTTAACAATCTGGGTGCGGGCTGTTTCTTCGATATCAGTTGCGGCAGACAGTAAAATGATCGGCACCGGATTTTTTTGGTGTAAATCGCGCTTTTTCATTTCGGCCAGCATCTCGTAGCCGTTCATGACCGGCATCATTAGATCTAAAAGAATCATCAGCGGCTTTTCTTTTTGCATAAATTCGATCGCCTGTTTGCCGTTAGAGGCCGATGCGACTTCGAAATTTTCCATCTCGAGAAAAGCTTTAAGGTTGTCCTGAATGTCAATGTCATCTTCAACTAAAAGAATTTTGCTATTAATCATATAAATTCAGACTCAGTGTGCGGGAATATTTACGATAAAACAAGCTCCTTCACTCGGAGCACTCTGGACAATGATCGTTCCCTGGTGGGCCTGCACGATTTGCTGTGAAATGTAGAGACCTAATCCCAGGCCACTGATGTTCTTTGCGGCAACGGCCCGTTCAAAGCGCGCAAAAATACGCTGCTGATTTTCTTTGGCGATGCCCATACCCTGATCGCTTACTGTAAGAGAAATTTCGCTGCCGTGCTGGCTTAATGTTATTGTGACCGGTTTGCCTTCGCCGTATTTAATGGCATTGGTTAACAGATTGGTCAGTACCTGCTCCATGCGAAAGCGGTCAATATTGGCAGTGATATCCTTTTCAAGCTTGCAGATGATTTCATTGCCGCTTTGTTTGATTAAGTCATGCAGGGATTCTAAAGTATCTTCAACCAGGGTGTTGAGCGAGGTCGGCACTTTTTCAAGATTTAGTTTTCCAAGCGAGATACGCGATATATCCAGCATATCTTCGATCAGTTTAGTTAAGCGGTCGGCCTGTTTGTCGATCTGACCGACAAATTTTTTCATGCGGGCTTCGCTGTAGGCGTGCGGGTCATTTTTGGCTGCAGCGATCTGGGTCATTTGGGTCTGCAGCTTGATGCTGGTTAGCGGTGTTTTTAATTCGTGTGAAGCAATCGAGATAAATTCGTTGCGGATACGTAACGCTTCCTGCGAGGCTTCAAAAAGAATTTTGGTCTGTTCGTTTTTTTTGCGGTCTGTGATGTCCTGAATGGCTACGACCCGGCCGATAACGCCATCTTTAAGCAGATGTTTTTTAGCGCGAATCTCGATCGGAAAGTGGGTGCCGTCTTTTCTAATGCCGACAGCCTCGTAAGCTGAATCTTTTTGTTGGGCGATATTTGCGGCAGCCTGTTGCCCTGATTCATAACTGCACATGGTGTAGATACTTTTTCCCAGAAGTTCCTGACGGCTATAGCCGAACATTTTTGCCATCGATTCGTTAACATCTAACAAAAATTCACCATCATGCAGGCCGATACCCTCAAAGGCTGAATCAATAAGGCGACGCACCTGCATGGCGTTGTCACGGACCTGGTTCATCAAATTTAAGCGCGAGCGTAAACCGGCAAAAGCGACACCTAAAATCGTCAGAATGCCGGGTAAGAACAGCGTATTTTTTAAATTGGGGCTGGCGTAATCTATCGCAACCGATAAGACAATGACGAAGGCGATATAGCTAATCAGTGAGCGCATGGTCTGCATCAGGGCCGCAATGGCGATGACCGCCATATAACATCCCCAAACCCAGGCGATATCGATACGGTTGTGATAAAACAAATAATAAAAATGCAGCGTTGCAGTCCAGGCAGCAAAAGAAAACCAGCACTCGATATTTTTTCTGACTGGTTCAGAAAAATAAGTCGCAAGATACACGCCCCAAAAACCCATCACCGCGGCAAAGCGGCTTAAGAACGGGTTAAATGAACCGGGCAGCAGAGCTTCAACCGCAAAATACCAGGAAAAATAAAATGCTCCGGCTACAAGCATAACCATACGGTAGTAATTCAGTGATGTATCTTCATCTAGATTGTAAGGCAGTTCAGCCTTTTGGTTCATGGCATTTTCCTTGCTCGGTTAATTCAACTTAAAATTATCATCGTCCGCCGATGGGGAGGAGAATTATTTATGAAGCTATTGATAAGTCTAGTTATTTTTACCGCGCTGGCAACTCTTATGCTGAGCTGTGTGACAACATCTACGGGGCAAAACACGACCTACGAGGTGAGCGGTGAAGTTGATCGTTTTATTACCACCGCCGAGGGAGAGGTTGACGGTTTTATTTTAACCGACGGTATGCAGGTTCGTTTTCCCGGTCATATGTCAAAGGCGGTCACCGATGGTGTGGCGGTCGGTGATACGGTGACCGTTAAGGGAGAAGAAAGTACAACCAATTCAATGTGGGCCGAGCATATCATCACACCGAAAAATGCCAAAGAAATTACGATCGCCGCCAGAGCCAAAGGTAAATTGCTTGCGCCTCGCAAAGAGCGCGAGAAGGCCTATCGTAATTTAACCAGTCTTACTGTCAGCGGCGAAATCGAAACGTTGTTGCGGGAGCCCTCGGGGGAAGTCTCTGGGTTTGTTTTAACCGAAGGTTCGGTTGTACGTCTACCGGTTGATATCAGAACCCCGGCTCAGGCTTACGATATCGGCCAGTATGTTGAAGTCATGGGTTATGGCAGCGAAAACAAATTCGGTAAATCTGTCGAAGCCTCTTCAGTACAGCGCCAGCCCAGTGAATACGAAATTGACTACGAGTAAGACCTGTGAGCAGATTACTACATGCAGATCAGGCCCTTGCAGTTAGATGATTTACCGCAGATCAAAAAATTCACCGATGTGACCATCGGTGAAAATTACTTTAGCGCCGAAGAATTGAAAGAGTGTTATCGAAAATCACTGTTAAACGGCGTGATGTATTCTTTCGTGCTGGTCGATGACCACGGTAAAGTCTGCGGTGTGCGTCTGGCTTATCCGCCGGGCGCGTGGAGTAAAGGCAAAGGTGCAAAACTGCATCCCGAGCTGTGGAAAGTGCCGCAGGAAAAAGCCGGATATTTTCAGAGTTTGTTTATTTCTCCCGAAGTGCAGGGGGGTGGCTGGGGGCCGAAACTATCAGATGCCGTGATTGAGCTGTTCAAAAAAATTGGCACTGAGGCGATTGTGACCCATGCCTGGAAAGAATCACCGAATAATTCGTCAATCCGCTATTTAAGCAAGTTTGGTTTTGAAGCGGTGGCAACACATCCTGATTACTGGATTGATGTCGATTATGTCTGTACCCGTGACGGTAAACCCTGCCGCTGTACGGCCGTGGAGATGATTAAATATTTATGACCCAATCGTTCTGGCAGGATTTTAAATTAAATACCGAAACGACCAAATTATCACATTACGATTATGTGATTGTTGGTGGCGGTATTGCCGGACTGTCAACGGCGTACTGGTTATTACAAAAAGATCCGCAGTTAAAAATCGGAATTATCGAAAAAAATAAAATCGGTTTCGGCGCCTCGGGCAGAAATGCCGGCTTTGTTACCTGTGGATCAACCGAACATTTTATTAAATTAAAAGATCAGTTCGGTTTAAGCAAAGCCGTTGAAATCTGGAAATTCTCTGAAGAAAACCGCTCGCTTTTACTGGAGCATATTATTCAGGACCGCGCGGATGCGGTTGATTTTAAAATTACCGGTTCGTGTACGGTGGCAGCCAATAGTGAACGCTGGGTTTATTATCAAGAGATGGCCAAAACTATGCGCGCCCAAGGGCTTGATGTTCATGAAGTAAACGCCAAAGAGATGGACCGGGATTACGGGGTAACCGGCTTTGAAGGCGGTATAGTCTACGGCGGTGATGGCTATGTTCACCCGATAAAACTTTTGTCACTGCTGTTGGATAAGATAAATGTGCATATTCATGAACAGACCGAAGTTCAAAGTATCAGCAAAAATGTTAAGATTCATAGCTTGATGACTGACAAAGGCGAAATTACCGCCGCAAAGGTCGTTGTGACGGTTAATGCCTATCTGCCCTTGCTGAACGCCAAGTACGCCGGTTTAATCGTACCAGGACGCGGACAGATTCTTTTAACAAAACCTTTACAACCCTTCGTTAAGGGCCCGTGTTATCTGACCAAACATTTATGTTATTTTAGGCAACTGCCCACCGGAGAATTGCTGATCGGGGGGTTTCGTAATTTAGATGCCGAAACTGAGAAGACCCACGCCGATAACATCACGCCGGTGATTCAAAATGCCCTGTTTGATTTCGTGAAACAGCATTTTCGCTTGGGAGCGCAGGCTCAGATCGCCCGGCAGTGGGCAGGGATCATGGGCTATTCTCCCGACGGGCAAATGCTCATCGGTGCGCTCGCGGAAAATCCGGATCTGCATATCATGGCCGGGTGTTCGGGGCATGGCATGGGCTTAAGTTTTCGGGCGGCGAAAACCCTTGTCGACGGGGCTTATGGCGGCATCATTCCGGAGCATTTACATATTAAACGTTTTAAAGTTTAGTAATTTTAACAATAAATAAATTTTTATTTGCATAAATATGCAGTGCCGACTATGTTTAATTTATTTACAAAGCTGTAAGTTTTAATGGTTGTGCTAAATTGATTAAGAAGGTGTTTAAAAGCCGCTAATTTTCCAGTATATTGAAGCAATCAACAGATGTTACAACAGAAGTTATTATGCAGAAGCAGGGGATAAGCAAAATGAAGACAGGCGATTTTCACAATTTGGGTATTTATCTTAAAGAAAAAAGATTAAGCGCAGGCCTTACGCAGACTGAGCTTTCACAGTCGTTAAAAGTTCACGTGCAATTCGTATCTAACTGGGAGCGTGGTTTATGTGCTCCGCCATCGCATTGTTTTCACCACCTCATTGATGTGCTTGGTTTAAACCGTGAGCAAGTTGTGAATGCTATGGTTTCCGATTCAAAACGCGCTATTGAAGCTAAAGTGTTCAAGAAGAAAAAGAAATCTAAAGCCGGTTAATTTTTTCGGCCATTGCTAAAGGGTGTTTTATGTCTCAGGTTACAGAATCAGTTCTAAAAAGTGCTTCGACTCCTGCCAGACGTGAGCTTTCAAGCACGTTTAAGGACTTTTGCTCGACCGTGCTGGATATGCATAGAATCGCGCAAAAACTTGGTTCTGCTTTTCGTGTTTTTTCTAACACCGGAGATATCAAACTTTTAAAATTAGCAGATTCGGATTTCGCTTCGATTGTTGATCGATTAAAAATCTACCGAGAAGTCTTTCAGATGGCTTCGCAGCAAAAAGAAATCTTCAATGCTGTTCAGGAAAAACAGCTGCTGTGGTTTGCTCTGCGTTCATTGCGTTTGGCGCCACCGGCTGAATTTTTTAATATTCTTAGAAATGATCATATCGTTGAAGTTTATATGGGGACCCGCCAGGTCTACCGCACCTTCAACTACTACTCGCTTTGCAGCTATTCACTTGATGAATTAGAAACCACACCCTGGGATCAGCTATTTGCCCGTAAAGATTCAACCGTCGTCGAAAAGATTTTTGCAGACGTGGCTGTGGCCCTTAAAGAGCGCCGTATTGTTTACTCAGAGATCCCGCCACATTCTGTGGTTGAGACAGCATCAGCTTTAAAGAACGAATTTATGTACAAACTTGAGTTCGTGGCTCCACTTACGGATTTAGATCACAATGCGCAAGACTGCTTTGTTGCCGTTCTTTCAGCTGAACTGGTAAACACCCCTCCTGAGGCTATTCGTAAACAGCGTCAGGAAGAGTACGAAAGTAAACGTTTTTCTGAACAGCAATTTCTAACCAATAACGTTAGACCGCTTTTCGAATAGGAATCACATTCGGTGCAACGTCTGCCGGTAAAACGTGCTGGCTGACCGCCTCTGAAATAGTTCGACTCTCCCACAGACGATCACATATTCTTCCTAAAAATGGATCAGACACGTTTTTGTGATCACCTTTAAAATACGCAATCATATCACAGGAAAAACCGCGCTGAATCACATCGGGTTCAATACAGGTAAAGCCGCAGTCATAGGCCATTTCATGCACTTTAACATCTTTACGGGCCGGGGCAACGATGGCATGGCCCGGGGTTTGTTCAAACAAACGCACGCCCAGCTGGATGAGTGCGCGCCCAAGTGAAAAACCGATCAGGCTTGAGCGGTAATTTTCATTTACGGTTAAGTATTCCATCGACATTACGGTCGAGATGTTTTTTTGTTTCATGCCCGAAACAAAACCCGGTGAAAAAAACTGAAAATACTTGGTGCTGATATCCGGTTTCGAATCAAGGGTAAAAAAGCTATAGCAGTGTACTGCTGCGGCTTCATTGTTGTTAGCCATAATAGCGCAGATTAAATCGTGCCTGATAAACTCCTCGGCCTTAACTTCAAAGTCGCGCCCTTTGTAAGTGTCGGTCCACACTTTTAGCCATGTATCGAAAGCTTGCTGCACTTGTAGCGGCTGGCTTTTTTCAAGCCAGGCTTTCGGCGAAAACACATGATATGAAAAGTCGGTTTGTGATAAATTATTCTTCATGATTAAAACCTCGGTTAGGCAGCCTTTTTGCCTGCAGATTTTTTCTGTTTTACCTTTTCTGCAACGCTCGATAAAATCTGCATGTACATAAAAGCACTGACCTTTAGATTTTCGATAATCATTTTGGTTTCTTGTTCATTAAACGTATCTAACACTTCGTTGTGCTCTTCGATATGGTCTTCGTCTTCTTCAACGTGAATACGTAAGAAGTTTAAACTTTTTTCGGGGTGGTGGGGTTTTAGTTTTTGCATCAAGGTCGGACCGCAGTGAATAGCCAGACATTCAAGCACTAAAAAATAACCGTACACCGATGCCGGGCTAACCTGGTCGATCCAGTAATATTGTGACTGGTAAAAGGCCTGCGTTGCCGGAAGCGGCGAAAACTCCTTAATGTCGCGGCCCAGATGTTTAAGATCTTTAATAGCTAAGATTTCGTGATTTTTTTCTTCTGAAGCGTGCTGTAAAAAACGGTTGTGCAAAGCATTGCGCTCTATCGGAAAGCGCACTCCCGCTGAGGCAATAATGCGGGTAGAATGGCAGACGAAAAAATAAGTCTGGGCCAGCCACTCAGCATAGAATTCAGGATCCTGCCAATCCATATTAACTATCATCTTCTGTACGGCATTCATTTCGTCCTGAAACATCTTTTTAACTGCTGTCATCTACGAGCTCCTTTTAAATTGGTGTAAAGTGTTCGCAAAAAAACTCGTTTTAGGATAGCAAATTTAAATCGCTTTAAAAGAAGGCTGCTCAATATGAAACAAATAAATTGATATTTAGATGAAAAACACAGTCAAAGAATCTTAACAGCGTTTCTTTTTGGAATTTGATCTTAAATGAGTTTCAAGTTCAGAAAGAAGCTGAAACGTATCAATAGGTTTTGTTAAATGGCCGTCGCAACCTGCCTCGTGGGATTTGTTGCGTTCTTCGGCCATTGCATGCGCGGTCAATGCCAGAATCGGCTTACTAAAACCGTTTCGGCGCAACAGGCGGGTGGCTTCGTAGCCATCCATCTTCGGCATTTCGATATCCATCAGCACGATATCAAAATTTCCTGTCTGGCATGACTTGAATGCTTCGTGGCCGTCACAGACAACGGTTACATTCGCACCGTGCTTCGTTAAAAACTTATCGACGAAATACTGGTTATCGATTGAATCTTCGGCCAGTAAAATATTAAAACCGGTCAGCGGTACAAAATCCATTTGCTGCCCGGGCTTAACTTTGTCGGTTTTAGCCGGCATAGCAGCCGGTATTTCGGCAGTAAAGGTAAATACAAACGTACTGCCGGCATCTTTTTCGCTGCGTTCGATATTTAGCTCGCCGCCAAGGGCTGCGGCTAAATGCTTGGATAACGCTAACCCTAGGCCGGTTCCGCCGTATTTTCTGGTAATGCTCGACTCGGCCTGCGAGAAGGGCTGAAACAGCCGTTCTTTCTGCTCCTCAGTTAAACCAATGCCGGTATCAATGACCCGGATCTGCAATTCGCATTTAGACTGTTTTTTCGGATAGGTTTTGACCTGTACAATGACGCCGCCCTGATCGGTAAATTTAATCGCATTGCTCATCAGATTTGATAATACCTGCTCAAAACGAACACTGTCGGTTAAGATGGCGTGCGGAAGTTCATTCTGAATATCGAGTAGCATGTAAATGTTTTTATCTCGAGCTCTGGTTTTAAACTGGTGAACCACATTATGCAAAAGCTGTTGCGGCGATACGGCCGTTTTTTCCAGTTCAAGGCAATTGGCTTCAACTTTTGACAGCGCCAGTAAGTCATCAATAATCTTAATTAATGAATTGCCGTTGCGGTTAATGGTTTCGATGATCTGTGCTCTTTCGTTTTCACAAGCTGTGCCGTCTTTAAGTAAATCGGCAAACCCTAGGATAGCGGTCAGTGGTGTGCGGATTTCGTGGCTGACGTTAGCTAAGAACATCGTTTTGTTTTTGCTGGCACATTCGGCCTGTGCCTGCGACTGTTTAAGCTGGGCCACGAGTGCTTTTTGCTCGAGAAGTTCTTGCACCAGCTTATTTTTTTGTTCAACCCGCTCAGTAATGTTTGTTGAAGTGCCAACAAAGCGGATCGGCCAGCCATTTATATCTTTGATATATTCGCCGCGGCCCTCAATCCAAACAATGCTGCCATCAGGGCGAACGACACGGTATTCACAAAAAAATGGTACACTGTCTAACATGGCTTTTTCGACGGCAGCCCAGATTTCAGCGCGATCACCGGGATGGATCGCATTCATGATAACATCTGAGTGCACTGGGCTTTGCTCGAAATCGAGCCCCCAGTCCTTTGCCATCACTGGGCAGATGTAACACATGCCTGAGACCGGATCGGTGTTCCAAAAGCCGATATGCGAGGTCAGTGATGACTGACCCATGCGGGCTTCTGAGTGTTGAAGATCTATCTCGATCTTCTTCATGTAGGTTATGTCGTTAAGATAAACCACATGCGCGCGTTCAATTGTATCGGCAGCTAGCGGATCGCCCGAAGTTAACAAAAATGAAACCTGGCGTTTTTTCTTGGTCACCAGACTAAATTCTTCACTTAATAACAAGTCACCTTTGGCTAATCGTTGGTAAGGTAATTTAATTTCTGAAATATCTAAATCATAAGCTTCAAGAAAGTTATTAAAGGCGCGGTTAAAGCGGATGATCTTGGTGTTCGTCACATCAAGCAGGCAGGCAGGAAGCGGAATCTGTTCGAAGACTCCCTCGTTCTTAGCCTGAGTAGGTGTTGCTATCAGCAACCCACCATTCGCTTGTGGATTTTGGATGATCATCTGCTTGGTCCCCTCATTAAGATCTGATCAAAATAACAATTTATTTAGACGTATGCCGTAATTCGCAACGTGAGTCTAGAGGAAATTGAGAAAAAACAGCAGCTTAGTAGACTTTTTACACTCGGTGCGGCGGGTATTTCGCCCCATTTTGCGGGTTTTTTAACGGTATTATGATCTGTGTTAAGAAGTGTTTAAAATAATTTAACTGCGGTTTAAGAGACAGAAATTTTTGTTCACAGGTTTTGCGAAATCGCGAAGCAAACAAGAGCTGATTTTTCAAAAACTATAGTAGCAAAAAAACTATTTCTCAGAAAGAAAAAACGCCAAATTACAATCGTACAAATTTAAATTAACATTGCACGCAAAGACCTTTGCACAGTTTTTCTTCGAAGACTTGGTGATTTCGTCAATCACCCGTAACACTAACAACACATGAAAAACGCAAAAGTAACTAACACAAAATTAAGAAATGTTTTATTAACTTTAACTCTGACGAGCGTATTACAATCCTGTTTACTTTCGTCATCATCAGATGAAAAACCGTACGTCGCTTCCTCTCCTAACAACGGTCAAACTTGTGAAGCCCGTACTACAGCGTCTTTAAATATGTCTGCAGATGCAGACAACATGCAAAACAACGACGATCTATTTCAGGACGTCACTAACCAGGGAATGACAGCAGCATTTTCTGCCAACACTAACAGTGCAACTGATCATGCAGGTCATGCTCATGATGTTGCAACCGCAACTGAAACCCGCAACGTAAAAATTAACGTTGCTGAATTTAAAAATCGTTTATTAACGAGAAAGAGCAACAACTTTCATTTGCCCCTCCTGAATAACAAGTCAGTGCGTGTGGTACTACAAGATGTTAAGAAATACTCAAACTCTAATATCGTAGCCACTGGCCGCGTTGAAAATGATCACATGAGTGATGTAACTATCGTCATTAATAATGATGTGATCGTGGCTAACGTCGGTGAACAATCAACAGAACAGCACTATGAAATCCGCTTCGCCGGGAATGGTGTACATACAGTCAAAGCTGTGAATGAAACAGATACTGACTGTTTAACTGAAGACGGCGGCGGAACAGACGCTGTTAATATGATGCAGCCAATGGATGGCAGCACAGCGAATGACCGGGCAGAAACCGCTATGGATGCAGTTCCGCAGATAGATGTTTTAGTCGCTTACACACCTGCAGCCATGAAAAATGCCGGCGGTGCAGATGCGATTAAAGCGTTAATCCAAATGGGTGTCGCTGATTCGAATAAAGCATACCAAACAAGTGGAGTTAACTTATCACTACGTTTGGTGGGAACTATTGCCGTTACTCAGGCTGAAAGCTCGTTCACCTCAGATTTAACGGCCTTAAAAGGCACAACTGATGGTAAATGGGATGCTGTACATGCTGAACGTAAACGAGTTGGGGCGGACTTAGTGGCGTTAGTGGCTTACTACGCGAATTCTTCGACTGCCGGTATTGGTTACGTCGGTTCGACATATGCTTCCGGCTTTTCGATCACCAAAACGACCGCGTTTAAACAGTTCTCTTTTACGCATGAGTTAGGTCACAATATCGGATTAAAACATGAAGACGGATTTGAAAATGCGTCAGGTCGATTCAGAACAGTCATGGCTTACGGTACTTACACCCGTATTGCACGTTTCTCGAATCCGGCGATTGATTATAACGGTTTTGCAACCGGTACGGCGTCAAATAACAGCGCGGCTAAAATCAACGCCAACGGCGCACGTATCGCAGGGCTTTCGGCTTCGGTTGTCCAATCGGAAACGCCGACACCGTCTAATCCGATTCCGGATCCGACGCTTCCAACTGAACCGTGTACGGATGAAGAAACTCCAGAAGTAGCGATGGAATAACAAAAAAAGACTATACATATAAAGATGAAAACCCGCTTCTTGCCGAAGCGGGTTTTTTTTATTTATGCATCGTTTGTTTGTTTAAGAAGATTTTAAATGGGTTTTTTGGTGCAGATCACTGATCATCGAGGTCAGCTTATCTTCGCTGGCATATAGCATATGGTGAAATTCAACACCAACGGCGAATTGCTCTGGGCCATGCGGGCGCACATTTCTGATGATACCTTGAAGCTGCAGCGAGCCTTCGTCACCGTTAATCAGGGTGGCATCGATTAAATCCTTTGCCTGTAACACGGTTTGCGGTGAATTTAAGATCACCGAACAGCCATGTGAATTCAGATCTGCAACCTGGCAATCTAATAAACAAGAGTTTTCGTTAAGAGCATTAATTAAAAGTTTGATCTGTGCCTGGGGTGGCACTTTATAACGTACGGTCTGGCGGTTTTGTAAATGGAAAATACGTTTTAAATACAACACCACATGACCGTTTTCGATCTGCGGTGTGGTTTCGAACATGTACTTTTCGGTGTCGACCATGAAATGGGCGGTGTAGGTTTCAGAGTACGAAAAATCGAAGTCCAGCTTTACGGCGCCTTTGCAGTAGAACTTAGTCTGCTCTTTAAGGCTTTCGATTTTCAATGGCAAAGTGCGATCGTATTTGTCTTTTAGCATTACGATTGCATTCGTATTTATAAGTTTAAGCAAAACTTTTTGTTTAAAAGCTGCGTCGTTAATTTGTTTTAAAACTGTTATTTCTGCCATAGTAACTCCGGTATCGGTCGTTACCGGAGTTAAATCAATGGCCTAATGTCTGGTTGAATGGCTGGGCTTAGAAGTCTCTGGTCAGGCGTTTAAGACCTCTCAAGATGGATGCGTTAGAGCGCTTTTCCTGCTCGATCTGGTGCGGGATAGTCGCTAAGCTTTGAGAGTAGATCTCACGTTCGATTCCGTTTAACTCAGAGTCTTTAAGTAAGTTTTCGTAATTAATACGATCCTGTTCAAGTTTATGCAGACGGGCTTTTAAGTCATCTTCCATAAAGGCTACGCCAAACGCAGAATCAGCTTTGCTGATCTTTTTGTTCATGCCGATGCAGGTTAATAGCTGCACCATTTTTACATTGTAAGTGCCTTGCATTAAAAACGGAAGTGTGTCAGCAGTAAGGCCTTCTGTGTTCTTTAGCTTTTCTTGTTCAGCTAAAAGGTCGTAAGTAACACACTTTTCTTTGGCCATGACTGTTGAAGAAATTGACACTAGACTTAAAACGGCGATCAGTTTTCTCATAGAACATCCTTTTATTTGGGTTAAAACGTAATTACAAACCAATATTTCAAGTTCTATACCTTGTTTATTTTGCCGCAATCTAGACCACGGTCTAGTACAGTCCAGTCGGGGGGACGCCGAATAGTAGAATGATGAAAAAGAATAATTTGATCATTTTATTGGGAAGTCTGCTTTTAACCTGGGGTTGTGCCCAGGTGCCGGTTATTCCAGAAAAAACGATTTATTCAGATCTTTTTCCACAACAGACTTCGCGTACTAATTATTACAAAGACGTGGGTTTAGGTTATTTAAACGACAATAATTATAACAAAGCTGTTGAGTATTTTAAGCTGTCTTTACTGCACGATCCTGCCAATAACGAAGCCCGTTACTGGCTAAGTGTTTCATTTCATAGAAAAAACCAGAACAACCTGGCATTGATCGAGCTCGAGAAGCTGGAAACAGTTGATCATTTAGAGCACGCCCGCTTAAAACTGGTGTCTGATATTTACGAAACAGCTGATTCTTTTGAAAAGGTGATTGCTGTAAATCAAAAAATTTATGCCTTACGCAAAGAAAATTTTCCGTTATGGAAGATTTACCAGATGAATTTAAATATGGGCCGTCTGGATAGCGCTTTTGAAAGCCTGGCCCAGTTAGAACAAAACGGCGAAGAGCCGTATCGAGTGCATTTAGGCCGTTATGAAGTTTTACACAGAAAAAACAATTTTGAAGCGGCGCTGGCAGAATTGCAGCTGGCAGAAAAAGCCAAACCGTTTGATCTGTTAACAATGAAGAAGATGACTGAAGTGCAGTACGCGCTACACAAATGGCAGGATCTGCACCAGTTAGGCACTAAGTTTTCTAAATACCATCCTTACGATTTAGAAGTGTCAGAGCGTTTATCGCAGGCGTGCATCCGCATCGGTGCCTATGACGATGCAATTGCTGAATTGAAAAAACAAAAAGAATTATTTCCTGATTCGGTCGGAATCGAGTTTAAAATTGCACACGTTCTTTTTTTAAAGCGCGATTTCACGAGTGCAGAAGAACTATATAAAGAATTATATGAAATCACGAAATCAGACCAGTCGGTGTTTTACATTTCGCAGATTCACCTGGCGCAGAACGATATTGATGGCGCCGAAGCGCAGTTAGAAAATCTGGCATCTTGGTCTGAGTATTATCCGACCGCACAGGTGCAGCTGGCGCGCTTAGAGTGGAAAAACAGTCAGGTTGATTTTGCCTTAAACCGTTTACGTCGAGCGCATCAGTTACGTCCGGATTCGCTGGAGTTATACCAAGAGTACGGTCAGTATATGATCTGGAGCAAACGATATGTGGAATCGATCGCACTGGTTGAACAGGGTATCAGATCATTTCCAAAAGACGATAAGTTAAGAATTCTTGCTGCCTATATTCATTTTAAATTGAATAACATGAAGGGCTTTCAACGGCAGATCGCAAAAGCCAAGGCGATTAATCCGGAAAATTCTGAGATTTATTCGGTGCTGGCAGAGCTTTGGTATGAAAGAAAGCGTCCTTACGCTGAGCTGGAATTTTTGGCGCAGAAAGCACTGGATCTTAAAACTAAGAATAAAAATATCAAGCCACTCTTGGCGTGGGCTCTGTTACAGCAGGATAAAATGTCGGGTGCAGTGAAGTTATTCGAAGAATTTTATGATGAAGATCCTAATGAAATCTTTTTTGCTGAGTCGTTGGCTGATATTTACCAGCGTAACGTGCTGACTTCGAAGAATCAGGAGTTTCAGAAAAAGGCTGCTGCTTTACAGGCTGATGCAAAAATCAAATCTGAATTCGACTACTTTAAGTTTCAGTCCCAGCAAGACCGCTTAAGCACAGATAGCAGCGGAAACAGACTTCCGGCTAGTCTAGAAGAGCCGTAAGAGTAAGCTTTAATAGCTAAGATCATTTGCTTAATCTGCAATTGTTATCGAATAATTAAGTATGCGAAGTATAACTTTTATCCTGTGGGTTTTCCTTGGGGCGCTGTTGCATACAGCTGCTGCGGAAGCTGCACCGTTAAATGTAACGTGCTCGCCGCTTGTCAAAACCACAAAATATCAGATTCAAAAAGGCGAGCATGCTGCTGCCGTACTTCGTAAATTCGGTCTTGAGCCTGTGTTTGGTAACCGCGGCTCGATGAATGATCTTCTCAAATTAAATAATTTTAAAAACCCGGATGTGATCGAGCCTGGAACGGTTGTAAATCTGCCATTTCAATGTGAAGAAGAGGTAAAACCGTTTAAAGTAGTGCAGGACGAAAAAGAATTTCGCCGTATTACCTGGGAAAAAGTTTTACTTACCTCTGAACCTGCGGTGGCAGCACCAGAAGCGATAGCGCCGCCGCCTCTTGAGCCGCCAAAGCCTGCCGATAAATTTGATGAAATCGTTGCTAAACCTGCCGAGCAACAGATTCAGGATGTCGAAGCTACTGAGAAATCACAGGACACTATTTCAGAGGCCCTGCGCTACCGCATGATCTGTGAAGGTGAGTGGACTGGATCTGAGTGTATTACCCGTTATTCAGCTATCTTTGCCGCCTTAGGCGGCTACAATAACCGTTATGACGGGGTCGACTCCCGTGCCGCTCCAGGAGCGCAGAAAGACGGTTTGCTGCTTTCAAAACTGAATTTAGCCGCCGGTTTTGGTTGGAACAACTACTGGAATGAAAATGTAAAAACCGTTCTATACGCCGAACTTCAGAACAATCAGATGTTGCCGGACATTAAGAGTGTCCCGATTGAAGGCGGTGACCGTTTGTTGACCAGCCTGCAAGCTGAGGTCCGTTATGAAAAAGGTAACTGGGGTGTGGGGCTTGGTTTTCGCCAGTTTGATAAGTTGTACTATGTCTTTAACTTTCAGAACCTGGTCTTAGGTAGTATCTGTACTGTAAACGATGTTTCACTGTGCGGTGTTAATGTGTATTCGGCCAATGTGTCATCGTTATTCTTTGATGTCAGTTATATGATTCACCAGGCAGGTAAGTTCAGATTTGATACCGAGCTTAAATATTTCACTTTAGCATCAACTAAAGTAAGTAACGTCGATGTTTATTCCGGTTCGGGCCAGAGTATCGATTTTTCGGTTACCCATGACCGTATCGAAGAGTACTTAAAAGGAACTCTTCGCTACGCAATGTCTTCGCAAGATACTTCTATTGAAACCCAGAATGCAAAAGAGATTGCATTACTGTTTACGTACTCGTGGAAACTCAAAGACTGGTCAGAAGCCACCATCAAAGCTGACAGCGACAGCAACTAATTCGTCGAAATCCTTAACCAGCGGTCGAGTCTGGTCCTAAACCAAAAGACCAGATCTCGTCTAGTCTGGCGGTGAAGAGATTATTAAAAATTCCAAAAACAAGACAAAATATCTGTAGATGTATCGTGTTGGTACGCCTAAAGATTACATGGCACTTTTTCTGCCTTTAAAAACTTTGGGTAAGCTAAGTCATGGTATTCTTTAAGAAAGCGCGATTAGTGGCACGTAGTGGGAGACGAAACTTGAGTGAAAATAAATAAAATGAAACAGCTTTCATTTTTATTTCACAATTTAAAACGCAACAAAATTGCGTTGAGGTTATCGTTTTTTGCGCTCGCACAAACACTTTTACTTTCTGGTTGTAATTTTAATATTCTCGGCGGAAAAAATTCTGAAATCTCTTCTGGATACAATCCGGGCCTACGTACTGAATCATCGCCGCCTACAATCAGTCCAATGGTAGATCTTGAAATGGATGAGAATGACGTAGTAACAATTCCGTTTCAGATTTCTGATCCAGATACATTTATCATGTGTAGTGCAATTAACATTGCCGCACGTTCTTCAGATTATTCAGTCGTTGACCCAAAGAATATGTCGGTGTCAGGAACTTATCCAAACTGTTTATTATCGGTTCGTTCAAGTTCGGTCACTGCCTCAAAACAAATTACCATTACAGTGGATCTTTTCGACTTCTGGACAACCGTTAGCTCGGCATTTAAGTTAACAGTTCGCCGCGTAGAAAAACCGGGGCCGTTCAGAATCACCAGCACCGAGGGTTTAAGAAAATCTATTTTAGTAAACTGGTCAAAAGCTGATTATATGGATGGCACTTCGGCCCGTTATACACTTTATTATAAACGTATTACCGATCAGACATTACAGCCTTCAGGCTTTAACGGAATTATGCCGGTCTACCAGGCTTCGCCTTCGACTTCGCAATCAACGTTTATTGAAGTTCGTAATGCAACCAGCCCATACTGGATCACAAGTCCTGATCACACTTTAGATGACAGCACGATTTACGAGATCTATATCACTGCCCGTAACGGCTTTAACAACAAGAACCCGCAGATTCCGTTAGAAGAATCACAGCATGTGTTTGTACGCACGTTGGATCGCTTTCAGTTTAAAGTGCGGGAGTTCGTGGCCGGCAGCGCGCAGGAATTTAAACCACCAGCGACCCACACGGCCTCGTGTGTAGGACCGGGCATGAGTACGATTCCGCTTTCGCCGCTAAATGAAGCCTGTGTTGATTCGGATCGCTATTTTGCCCAAAGTTCATTTGCCAGCCCAATGGAACGCACTTCAGTGCTTACCGGCTCTTCAAGATACAGAGTCTACCTGAACGGTCAGGGATTAATGTATGGAGAAAATCCATGATTAATCTAACAGCTAAAATGCTGAACCGCTTAGCCGCACTTTTATTATTGTTATTAGCCCCGGTACTTGCAAACGCGCAGGCGTTTGGCCCGCAGTTAACTTATCATGGCCGTATTTTGGATACGGCAGCCTCAAATGCGCCGGTAACCGGTAACGTACAGTTCTTGATTCAAGTGGTTCATCCAGATGTGCCGACCTGTGTACTTTACCAGGAAACTCAAACTCAGAATTTAACAGCCGCTGATGGAAACTTTACCCTCACCGTAAACGGCGGAAGTTCAACGCTTCCTGTGGCTTTACTGAATCCGTTTGCTGATATCTTTATTACTGACCCGACAAGAACAATTAATTGTATTAACGGTGGTACCGTTCCGGGTACAACTAACTCGCGTCGTTTAAATGTATTTTTTGTACCGCCGGGTGGATCGGCCTATGAGCCATTACCGTCACAGGCCATCAACTACGTGCCACTAGCGATTGAAGCGTTAAATACGAATGCGGTTGGTGGTTTCGGTGCGCCAAGTTTATTAAGAGTAGTAGAGATTAATGGTTTTGGTGTTCCGGTTCCGTATGCGGTTCCGGCAATCACACGTCCGTTATATGAAGAACTAGATGCGACGATTAAAGGTCAAAGTAATTACTATGTAACTTCGCAGGGAACGGTTGCGTACTTCTCAGTTCCGTTATCAGGCGAAGTAACGGGCTCTCAATCGGCAACCGTTGTTAGCCGATTATTTAACCGTCCATTAAATCCTGCCGGCGGTACTTATGTCGGCGGCGAAGTCATGTTCTTTGACGGTACCAACTGGATTGCCAAACCGGGTATCGCCGGTACGGTGCAAACCGTTAACTCAACCAATGCTTACTTAACTGTAAGTGGTGGTCCGCCGACGTTTGATCCAACAATTAATCCGTTATTAACTTTACATGTGGGTACAACGGCCAATACAGTGGCTGCCGGTAATGATTCGCGAATCGTAAATGCATTTTCGGCATTAACACCATTAGCTGGTGATGTGACTGGCCTGGTTTCTGCGACGGTAGTTGCTACTGTTGGCGGAAAAACTGCCGCCCAGATCTCGCAAAGTGTGAGCGATACCATTCAGGCCACATCAGCGAATACCGCTAGCACGATTGTAAAACGCGATGGTTCGGGTAACGTGTCAGTGAACACGATTTCATCGACGAATACTTCGACGAGAAACTTATTACTATATAATGCCGGCAATACGAACTATGCGGGTTTTGCAGTTTCTTCAGGTTTAGCTTTAGATTATGTCTTAACGATGCCAACGACGGCTCCGGTGAGCGGTTTTGTTTTAGCCACTGACGGCGGTGGTAACACGTCGTGGATTTCGCCGACGACTGGAAGCGTAACCAGTGTTTCAGCTTCAGCACCGTTATCTTCAAGCGGTGGCTTTACGCCGACAATTTCAATCACCCGTGCAACGCCAACCGTAGACGGTTATTTAGCCGCAAGTGATTTTGTTACATTTAATAATAAAATAACTTCGGTGACTGTGACTTCGCCGTTAACAATGGCGGGTACGTCGTTAACGCCGCAAATCGGCCTTCAAGATAGCGGAGTTTCTGCAGGAACTTACACAAAATTCACGGTGGATATTAAAGGTCTTATCACCAGCGCAACGACTTTGGTGGCTTCGGATATTCCCGATTTAGATACGTCTAAAATCACAACCGGTGTTTTCCCGATTGCGCGCGGTGGTACGGGAGCCGGTGCATTAACTGGTAACGGTTTTGTTGCGGTTAATGCTTCGGGCTCTGCCTTAACAAGCACGGTGTGCGGCACTAACGAAGTGCCGGTGTTTAACGGCACGGCGTGGACATGTATCTTAGCAACTTCAGTAAGTTCAACATCAACTTTAGTGATGCGCGATAGTAACGGTGATTTCACCGCAAATAACATCACAACTGTTCAGGATATGACGGTACAACGTAACTTGCGTGTACAAGACGGCCAAGTGGGCGGTTATATCGGTTTAACCACACCGGTCGGTGTAGCGAACTACGATATCGTGTTACCGGCTAACGGTGTACCGGTTCCGGGTAATGTGTTGGCAATCGCCGCAGGTGCCACAAGCTCGGTAGTAACTACGCAATGGATTACCGCATTAACTGACGTGTTAGCATCTGGTGCGATCATTGTTGGTAATACTTCTGGTACGGCAACACCGGTCTTTATGAGCGGCGATGCAACCTTAGCAAGCAGCGGTGTACTTACTTTAGTTGATGTCGGCGCAGGAGTTACTTCTGGCACAGAGTACACGAAAGTAACGGTAGACGGTAAAGGGCGTGTAACATCAGGTGCACAATTAACTAATGCGGACATCAATACAGCCTTAGGTTATGTGCCGGTAAGTTCGGTCTCGGCAACAACACCGATCACTTTGACTGGTGGCGCGTCTAATCCGGTGATCGGTTTAGCCGATAGCGGTGTTGTGTCTGGTGCTTACGGCAGTAATACATTAATTCCAAATTTTGTCATCGATCAGTGGGGAAGAGTTACTTCAGCAACGCAAGTAACTTACGCTGATGCAACAAACGTTTCTAAAGGTATCGTGCAGATCGGTGCTAATATTACTTTATCGACGGGTGTGATCTCGGTGACTAGCGGTAACGTTATTTCGGCCCTGGGGTATACACCATTTGATCAGGCTGCGACTTTATCCGGCGATGTGACGGGTGTGTTATCAGCGACTGTGGTTTCTGCGGTCGGCGGCAAAACGGCTTCTGAAGTGGCTACGAGCGTGAATGATACACAAGCCGCCACGCATTTAAATTCTAGCTCTACAATCGTGCGTCGTGATGCTAACGGTGACTTTACGGCAAACAACATCACCACCGTTCAGGATATGACGGTACAGCGTAACTTGCGTGTACAAGACGGTCAGGTCGGCGGTTATATCGGTCTTACGACTCCGGTCGGTATTTCTAATTACGATATCGTATTACCAAGTAACGGTGCGCCTTCAACGGGTCAGGTGTTAGCAGTAGCTTCTGGTTCAACAAGTGCGACGATCCGCACACACTGGATTAATGCCTTAACGGATGTGTTAGCTCCAGGTAATATTTTTGTTGGTAATGCATCAGGCACGGCAACGGGTGTTACAATGACCGGTGATGCGACGATGTCTGATACCGGAAACTTTCAATTAGTTTCTGTAGGTGCCGGCGTAACATCTGGTACGCAGTACACGAAAGTCACCGTTGACGGTAAAGGCCGCGTAACTTCTGGTGCGCAGTTAAATAACGCTGATGTGGTCGCAGGACTTGGCTACGAGCCGATGAACTCGGTCGCAGTTTCAACGCCGTTATCTTTAACCGGTGGCGCTTCTAATCCGACTATTAGTTTAAACACTTCGGGTGTGGTTTCTGGTTCGTACGGTTCAAATACATTAATTCCTAATTTTATCGTTGATGTCTGGGGTAGAATTGTTTCAGCCACGACTACAGTTTACGCTGATGCCACAACTTCATCTAAAGGTATTATCCAAATCGGTGATAATTTAACGGTATCTGGCGGCGTGGTGTCGATCACCACAGCAAATATCGTTTCAGCGATGGGTTCGTTATCAGGTGATGTATCTGGTAACTTAAACGCAACCGTAGTAGATACCGTGGGCGGAAGAACTGCAGCCAACATTGCAACGACGGTTGATACAGTGGCTTCAGCTACCCATTTAAATTCAAGCGGTACTATTGTTCGCCGTGATGCCAACGGTGACTTCACCGCAAACAACATCACCACTGTGCAAGATATGACCGTACAGCGTAATTTACGTGTACAAGATGGTTCTGCAGGCGGCTATATCGGATTTACCACTCCGGTTGGTGTTTCTAACTATGATATCGTTTTACCTGGTAACGGTTTACCAACTCTTGGTCAGGTGTTATCGGTCGCATCAGGTACCACTAGTGCAACAGTGCGTACACAATGGATCAATGCTCTGTCTGATATTTTAGCTCCGGGTTATTTATTTGTCGGTAATGCTTCAGGTACTGCGACTGCAATGCCGATCACCGGCGATGTCACGTTATCAAGTACGGGTAACGTACAATTAGTCGGCGTTGGTGCCGGCGTAACATCTGGTACACAGTACACGAAAGTCACCGTTGACGGTAAAGGCCGCGTAACTTCTGGTGCGCAGTTAAATAACGCTGATGTGGTCGCAGGACTTGGCTACGAGCCGATGAACTCGGTCGCAGTTTCAACGCCGTTATCTTTAACCGGTGGCGCTTCTAATCCGACTATTAGTTTAAACACTTCGGGTGTGGTTTCTGGTTCGTACGGTTCAAATACATTAATTCCTAATTTTATCGTTGATGTCTGGGGTAGAATTGTTTCAGCCACGACTACAGTTTACGCTGATGCCACAACTTCATCTAAAGGTATTATCCAAATCGGTGATAATTTAACGGTATCTGGCGGCGTGGTGTCGATCACCACAGCAAATATCGTTTCAGCGATGGGTTCGTTATCAGGTGATGTATCTGGTAACTTAAACGCAACCGTAGTAGATACCGTGGGCGGAAGAACTGCAGCCAACATTGCAACGACGGTTGATACGGTGGCTTCAGCTACGCATTTAAATTCAAGCGGCACCATTGTTCGCCGCGATGCCAACGGTAATTTTACCGCAAACAACATCACCACTGTGCAAGATATGACCGTACAACGTAACTTACGTGTACAGGATGGATCAGTTGGTGGTTACATCGGTCTTACCACGCCGGTTGGTGTTTCTAATTATGATATCGTGTTGCCGAATAACGGTGCCCCTTCTACAGGCCAGGTTTTAGCAGTAGCTTCTGGTTCAACAAGTGCAACGGTAAGAACAAACTGGATTAATGCATTAACCGATGTGTTAGCTCCGGGATATTTATTTGTCGGTAATGCCTCTGGTACGGCTACCGGGGTGTCTGTAACCGGTGATCTGGCGTTATCAAATACCGGCAACTTTCAATTAGTCGGAGTCGGTGCAGGAGTAACTTCTGGTGCACAGTACACGAAAGTAACTGTTGATGGTAAAGGCCGCGTAACTTCGGGTGCTTTATTAAATAACGCTGATGTGGTTGCGGCTTTAGGCTACACGCCGGCTGATGATGCCGTGTCGGGTACCTATTTACGTCGTGCCAATGATTTAAGTGATTTAAATTCATCTGCAACTGCACGCACGAATTTAGGTTTAGGTACATTTGCAACGGCTAATACTCTTGATTTAGGTGGTGCAAGTGCAACTGGTATTATCGCTGATGCGAGATTGCAAGATTTTGCCGGCGTGGTTTCAGGCACGCAGTACACTAAATTAACTGTTGATGGCAAAGGCCGCGTAACTTCGGGTGCGCAATTAAATAACTCTGATGTAACAACGGCTTTGGGTTACACGCCGGTGAATTTAGTTTCAGCAACTTCGCCGATTACGTTAACCGGTACGGCGTCTAATCCGGTAGTTGGTTTAGAAAACAGCGGCGTAGCTGTAGGTACTTATCCGAAAGTCACAGTAGATATCTGGGGCCGCGTAACCAGCGGTACCGTGTTAAACTTTGCTGATGTAACTACCGGTTTAGGTTATACGCCGGTACAAATGGTTTCTGCCACAGCTCCTCTGGTCTTAAGTGGTCCGGCATCTTCGCCAGTGATCAGCCTTGCGATGAGCGGGGTAACTTCGGGCACCTATCCGAAAGTGACCGTTGATGACTTTGGCCGGGTTACTTCTGGCACGGGATTAAGTAATGCCGATGTGGTTGCTGGTTTAGGTTACACACCAACTAATGTGGTTTCAGCTGCGGCGCCTTTATCAATTTCTGGTGGTGCATCTAATCCGGTTGTTACATTAAATACTTCAGGTGTTACTTCGGGTACTTATCCGAAAGTGACCGTTGATGACTGGGGCCGCGTAACCAGCGGCAGTGTGTTGTCATTCGCTGATGTAACAACAGGTTTAGGTTATTCACCGGTGGCGTTAGTTTCGGCAACAGCTCCAATCGTGTTAACAGGCTCAGCTTCAATGCCATCGATCGGTTTAGCTAACAGCGGTGTAATAGCCGCGACGTACGGTTCAGATACGTTAGTGCCATTCTTTACCGTAGATGCATTTGGCCGCATCACTTCTGCCGGCGCACAAGCGTACGCTGATGCCACTGGTACTACCAAAGGTATCGTACAGATCGGCTCTAACATTACACTATCATCGGGCGTAATCTCAGTCACAAGCGCTAACGTCATCGCGGCAGTGGGTTCATTAGCCGGTGATGTATCCGGTACTCTTGATGCAACTGTAGTAGAAACTGTTGGCGGCAGAACCGCTGCAAATATCGCAACTACAGTTGATGCCGTGGCTTCTGCTACGCACTTAAACTCAAGTGGCACGATTGTTCGCCGTGATGCCAACGGCGATTTCACCGCTAGAAATATTACAACTATCCAGGATATAACTGTGTACGGTAATATGCGCGTACAAAACGGCTTAACTGGTGGTTCAATCGGTATTACGACTCCGGTTGGTTTAGCTCCGATCCATAATTATAATATCGTTTTACCAGACAATGTCACACCGACAGTAAACCAGCTATTAGCGGTAGCTTCAGGTTCAACATCGTCTACGATCTACACGCGTTGGATGACAACCCTTTCCGATGCGTTATCTCCGGGTAATATCTTTGTTGGTAATGCTTCAGGAGTAGCGACGGGTATGCCATTAACAGGTGATGCCACACTATCAAGTACTGGTAACTTACAGTTAAATGCAGTGGGCGCTGGTGTAACTTCTGGCACGGTTTATACAAAAGTAACGGTTGATGGTAAAGGCCGCGTGACATCTGGGGCACAATTAGCCAATGCAGATATCGTGGCCGCTTTAGGTTATACGCCGGCGGATGATGCGGCTTCTGGTACTTATTTAGTAAGAGCAAGTAATTTAAGTGATTTAACTTCATCAGCGACAGCGCGCACAAATTTAGGTTTGGGTACGTTTGCGACCGCAAGCTTTTTAGATTTAGGATCTGCTAGTGCAACTGGTATTATCGCCGATGCGCGTTTACCAGATTTTGCCAATGTAACTTCAGGTACGCAGTACACGAAATTAACCGTTGATGGTAAAGGTCGCGTCACTTCGGGGGCGCAGCTTTCAAATGCAGATATTAATACAGCTTTAGGCTATGCACCGATGGCTTCGGTATCGACAACTTCACCGATCACGATGACCGGTGGTTCTTCTAACCCGGTGATCGGTTTAGAAAACAGTGGTGTAACAGTAGGTACTTATCCAAAAGTAACAGTAGATATCTGGGGCCGTGTAACTTCAGGTACTGTTTTAAATTTTGCTGATGTCACTACGGGCTTAGGATACACTCCAGTTGAAATCGTCTCTGCGACGGCGCCTTTATTCCTAACAGGGCCTGCCTCTTCACCAGTAATTAATCTTGCAACGAGCGGTGTAACTTCTGGTACCTACCCAAAAGTTACGGTTGATGCCTGGGGCCGTGTAACTTCAGGTACAGGATTAAATAATGCCGACGTGGTGGCTGGTTTAGGTTATACACCAACTAATGTTGTTTCAACGACTTCACCATTATCTATTTCTGGTGGTGCTTCAAATCCGGTGATCAGTTTAGATACTACTGGTGTAACTTCAGGCACGTACCCGAAAGTAACTGTTGATGCCTGGGGCCGTGTAACTTCAGGTACCGGTTTAAATTATACTGATGTGACAACCGGTTTAGGTTATGTGCCGGTTCAAATCGTGTCTGCAACTTCGCCGCTATTTCTAACCGGTACCTCTTCATCGCCGGTTATTAATTTAGCTAACAGCGGTGTAACAGCCGGAACTTACGGTTCAAGCACGGGTATCCCGTTTGTAACTGTAGATGCTTATGGCCGCGTAACTTCGGCTGGAACACAAGCTTATGCGGATGCAACTGCCGGTACGAAAGGTATCGTACAGATTGGTTCAAACATAACGGTTACCGCCGGTACAATTTCGGTCACAAGTGCAAACGTGATCGCTGCCATGGGCACGTTAGGTGGCGATGTTTCAGGTACATTAAATAATACAATTGTTCAAACAGTAGGTGGCCGAACAGCTGCTAACATTGCAACGACTGTTGATGCGGTCGCTTCAGCTACGCACTTAAATTCAAGTGGTACTATTGTTCGCCGCGATGCCAATGGCGATTTCACTGCACGTAATATTACTCTCGTAGAAGATATGACTGTTTGGGGTAATATGCGCGTACAAAATGGTTTGGCCGGTGGTGCAATTGGTATCACAACGCCAGTAACATTAGGTGCAGCGCAAGATTACAATATCGTGTTACCAGATAACGGTGCACCAAATGCCGGACAAGTTCTTGGGGTTGTATCTGGCTCGACTGCATCATTGATTAGAACTACGTGGGTAAATGCCTTAACAGATTATTTGGCTGACGGCCATATCTACATGGGTAATGGTTCAAATATCGCAACCGGTGTACTGGTTTCTGGTGATGCGACGATGGCCAACACTGGTGCATTAACATTAGCCTCAGTGGGCGCTGGCGTTACCTCTGGTGCGCAATACACGAAAGTCACTGTCGATGGCAAAGGCCGCGTGGTTTCTGGTGCACAATTAAATAATGCTGATGTGGTTTCTGGTTTAGGTTACACACCGGCCGGTGCGGTATCTACTACGGCTCCTGTTACTTTAACAGGTACAGTGTCAGCTCCGGTGATCGGCCTAGCAAATTCTGGTGTAACAGCCGGTACTTATAACAAAGTAACAGTAGATGCATTAGGTCGTGTAACAAGTAGTTCGGCATTAACCGCGGCCGATGTAACTACGGCTTTAACTTATACTCCGGTGAATCGTGCGGGCGATACAATGACCGGTGGCTTAACAACGACTGCATTATCAGCGACGACAATTTCAGCGTCGGGTTCATTAGTTGTTGGTGCGGCTTCACCAACTCCAGGTTCGATTGTTGATATCACATCAACGGCTGCGGGTTTTTTAATTCCGCGTATGACGACAACTCAGCGTGATGCCATTGTATCTGGTATTGCACAAGACGGTTTACAGATTTTTAATACCACAACGCGTGCGTTTGAGTATTATGATGGTGGTGCGGCGACTTGGCGCCAAATGGCCACAAATAATACGGCATTAATTTCTTTAAACGGCTCAACATCGGCGACACAGACGTTTGCCATCGGTGCTGCGGGCACTGCATTTAATATTGCAACTGCTGCTGGCGTGCATACATTTAATTTACCAATGGCGGCCTCTGCGGGTGTTACGCAAGGTGCGATTACAAATACCCAATTTCAAACATTTACGGATAAAGTCACTTCGGTTTCTGGCGCTTCGGGCCAGATCGTTGTTACTGGTGGCGTTTCATCTCCGGTGGTCGGTTTAGCAAACTCTGGTGTAACCGCTGCAACTTACGGTACATCGGCAGCGGTGCCGGTGATCACAGTAGATGCTTTTGGCCGCATAACAAGTGTGACAAATACGGTATTACGCCCGGCTTCGGCAGCTGATACCGGTGTGGTTTCAATCGGTAATAACATTACCGTTAACGGTGCCGGTCAGATCTCATTAACAAGTGCCAATGTCTTAAATGCATTTGGTGCCGGCTTATCGGGTGATGTCACTGGTTCGCTATCAGCCACAGTTGTAGCAACAGTCGGCGGTAAAACCGCAGCGCAGATTACAACCGCAGTCAATGATGTGGCTTCGGCGACTTCGGTAGATTCAAGCAGTACAATTGTTCGTCGTGATGCATTCGGTAACTTTACGGCAAACAGCATCACCACCGTTCAGGATATGACGGTTCAGCGCTTCTTACGTGTACAAAACGGTACAACCGGTAACTCGGTAGGTATCTTTGCGCCACTTACTTCTGCGGACTATAATATTTATTTACCTTCTAACGGGACGGTACCTCCGGCTGGTTACGGTTTAGGTATCTCGGCTGCGACTTCAAGTGTGGTTGAAACAACTTGGGTACCGATGATGAGCGCAAGTATTGCATCAGGTGCTTTCTATGTCGGTAATGCTTCTGGTACTGCTGCAGCGGTATTAATGTCGGGCGATGCCACACTTTCTAATACAGGTAATTTACAATTAGCTGGTGTTGGTGCTGGCGTAACATCTGGCACACAGTACACGAAAGTCACAGTTGATGGTAAAGGCCGTGTAACTTCTGGTGCGCAGTTAACAAATTCTGATGTAGCTACAGCTTTAGGTTACACACCGCTGGCTTCCATCACGGCAACGGCTCCGATCACCATCACCGGTGGTTCGTCAAATCCGGTGATTGGTTTAGCTAACTCAACAGTGACAGCCGGTACGTATGGCTCGTCATTCACTATTCCAGTTATCACGGTGGATGCTTTCGGTCGTTTAACAACAGTGACAACGCAAAATTTACGTATCGCGGATACGACCAACACCGGTGTGGTTTCAATTGGCAATAACATCACGGTAAATGGCGCAGGCCAGATCTCGTTAACAAGTGCGAATGTGATTAATGCTTTAGGTACCGGTATTTCTGGTGATGTAACTGGCTCGTTATCAGCAACTGTTGTTGCGACAGTCGGCGGAAAAACATCGGCGCAGATTTCTCAATCAGTAAGTGATACATTGACAGCGACTTCATCAAATACTGCAAACATGATTGTTAAACGTGATGGTTCAGGAGGATTTTCTGCCGGTGCGGTCACTCTGTCAGGCGTGTTAACTGCGCCAGCAAACGGTTTAGTGCTTGGTACAAACCAATTAGTAGCAAACAACGGCGGTGTGGGTATCGGTACAGCTTCGG
>NZ_JBJKJG010000006.1:0-302873 GCF_056175625.1 Bdellovibrio sp. SBM16
CGGCACTTCAGATCCAGTTATGGTTTTAAACGGCTCAGGTTATGTCGGTATCGGTACAAGTAGCCCGATTACAGCGCTAAACATTTCAGGTACCGGCAGCAGTGACGATGATATCGTGGTCGACTCAATCGGTACAGCGGGAGAAGCCACAGTCATGCTTCGCCGTGCGCGTGGCACTGCAGCTTCGCCAACAGCGTTGTTAGCGAACGACCGCATGGGTTTTTACACCTTCCGTGGTTACAATGGTTCGTCTTATGTCGATCTTGCGCGTATCGAAGGTCGAACAGAAACAGCCTTAGCAACCGAACAATCTGCTAATTTACAGTTCTATACAACTTATGATGGCTCAAATACTGAAAAAATGCGTATCACCGCATCGGGTGCGGTCGGTATCGGTACAACAACACCATCAGCAGGCTATCTACTTGATGTGAATGGTGACATGGTCGTCGGTAATGGCGGCACTTCACAGCAAATCCGTTTTAAAACGGCAAGCACTGATGGTGCATTTATTCGTTTTAATTCGACAGGTGATGCCGCAGGTCTTTCTGCGTTAGAGATCGGTACGACGGATAACAGCGACGAAGTGATTAAATTTATCCAGACAAATACAGAAAGAATGCGTATCCATACCAACGGTTATGTCGGTATCGGTACGGCAACACCGACGACCCATCTATCTGTCGCAGCCAGTGGTGGTTATACAATTATTTCAAACAGAAATACTGCGGCCGGCGGACTAGAGTGGAGATGGTATTCATCTTCGACCGGTGCACCGCTGGGGGCAAACTCGATGTGCTTCGGTTTAACCGGCTGTATTTTTAATCTTTACTCGACGGGAGATGCGACTTTATCGGGATCACTGACGCAAAGTTCTGATGCGAGATTAAAACGCGATATTAGTTCAATCCCAGATGCCTTGTTGGCCGTATCAAAACTTGAAGGCGTAACTTACTACTGGAATGACCCGGCAAAAGATTCGGCTAAACAGCTGGGTTTAATCGCGCAAAATGTTGAAAAGGTATTTCCTGAAGCTGTAAAAACCAATGCGCAGGGTTTTAAATCGGTTGCGTATCAAAACCTGATCGCGCCGGTTATCGAAGCGATTAAAGAGTTATTACAGCGAGTCTTAGGTGTTGAAGCTACAATTAAGCAGCAGTCGCAAGAAATCGAAATGCTTAAAGAAAAGTCATCTAAACTTGAAGAGCAGAACAAAGCACTTCAACAATATCTGTGCGCGAAAGACCCACAAGCGCCGATCTGTAAGTAGTTTGTAACAATTTTTCACCATGAGTGCCGTTCTTTGTTTTTCCTGAATGAGCACTCTAGTGTGAAAGTCCGTTAAAGCTTATTTCAGCACAAAAAAATTTGGCCCCGTATTTGTAAATGCAGATCTGCGACGATCAATCTCTTTAAAAAAGTTTGTGGGGGGCCACGTGAAACTTATTTTATTAACAGCCATTTTACTCGGATTTCATTCGCTATCACAGGCGAACGAGCTAACCGCTTCGGTGATTACCCAGCAAGGCAATCAGCTGGTGATGGTTTCTGAAGTGCAGGCGGCAGAAGAAAAAGCATGGAACTTAAATCAGGTTCCTTTTAATTCCTTAAAGAACTTACGTATTAAAGGTCGCATTTTACAGAGCGAAAAAGCGATACTTGTTTTTGATATCAGAGAAACCGTAACGCCTGCTGATGCCTCGGCAGTGATCGAAACGCACGTGATGACGGCGCAAGAAAAGTTAATCGCTGCCGACGTTGTGCCTGCGTTAAACGCGGTTAAAGTGGCTCTATCGGCAGACGGTGACTTGATTACCGTGACGGCCAACCCAGAAAAAGCCACATTATTAGGCAAATTAACCAAAATGAATGCCAAAGCTGTCGGATGGCCGCTGTTTTTAAATGCCCAAGGCCAGGTGGTGACCGAAAATGCTGACTTAGTCGGTTATGCCGTTACTGAAGACGGTGAGGCGATCAGCTTGGTTACAGATCTGGATGATAAAATTGCCATGTTGACCGGTTCGGGCTCTGAAATTGTGATCACCGGGGAGAAAAAGGAGTTTTTAAGCTCAATGCAGGAGCTTGAAGCTCTCAACGCACAACAAAATCAGAATCCTGAATGGGTGCCGGTGACCGATTTAAAAATTTCGAACCTGGGATCAGTGGTGCAGGTTGAATTCAGAAACCGCACCGAGGATGAGTCTTTCAGTTTATTTAAGTTTGTTTCTCCTCTGGTGGTAAACCAGGTCAAAGAGAATCAAGCTCAAAATTAAAGCCTTTTTAAGTATTTGAGCAGGACTAACATCCTGCTCTGAAAACACAATCATTCCCTGATGGTTTTCGGCCTCCATAGAGATGGTCTCTATGGGGGTTATTTTTTTCTTATTTAGCCTGACGTGCCTTGCCAACTTAACCTCAAGTTACCATACTTAATGGGTTACTCTTTCAAAGGTTAGTCATGGTACAAAAGATATTAGCAAAACTGTTCGGCACACATCACGATCGCGAGATGAAAAAGATCCAACCCATCGTTGATAAAATCAATTCTTTAGAAGAAGGCATAAAAAAACTTTCTGATGATCAGTTAAAACATAAAACGGTCGAATTCAGACAACGGTTAGAAAACGGCGAAACTGTTTTTGATATTTTACCTGAAGCTTTTGCAGTTTGCCGCGAAGCTTCGGTCAGAACCTTGGGTATGCGCCACTACGACGTACAAATGATCGGTGGGGTTGTGTTAAACCGCGGCGGTATTGCAGAAATGCGTACCGGTGAAGGTAAAACACTTGTGGCCACACTTCCTGTTTACTTAAATGGCCTTACTGGCAAAGGTTGTCACGTTGTTTCGGTGAATGACTACTTAGTTAAGCGTGACTGCGAAGAAATGAGCCGCCTGTATAACTGGTTGGGTCTGACCACTGACGTGATCGTGCATGGTATGACCGATGATCAGCGCCGCAAGGCTTATATGGCTGATATCACCTATTGCACCAACAACGAATTAGGCTTTGATTATCTGCGCGATAACATGAAGTTTGATCTGGCCGATTACGTGCAACGTAAACCGCACTTTGCCATTGTCGATGAGTGCGATTCGATCTTAATCGATGAAGCACGTACCCCGTTGATTATTTCGGGTCCTGCCGAAGCATCGACTGATAAGTACTATGTAATCGATAAAATTATCCCGTTCTTAAAGAAAGATGTGCATTTTACGATCGAAGAAAAATCTAAATCTGCTTCGTTAACAGAAGAGGGCAACCAAGAAGTCGAAAAATTATTAAAATTAGATAATTTATACGATCCACAAAATATCGAAATTCTTCACCATGTAAACCAGGCTTTACGTGCACATCACCTATACCGTTTAGATGTTGAGTACATGATTAAAGACGGCGAAATCGTGATCGTCGACGAATTTACCGGCCGTTTAATGCCGGGCCGCCGCTGGTCTGATGGTTTACATCAGGCAATCGAAGCGAAAGAAAAAGTTGAAGTTAAAAACGAAAATCAGACGCTTGCGACCATCACTTTCCAGAACTATTTCCGTATGTACGAAAAATTATCGGGTATGACCGGTACGGCTGATACCGAAGCGGTAGAGTTCAGAAAAATCTATAATCTCGGCGTAACCGTTATCCCTACCAACAAACCGATTCAGCGTATCGATAAAGAAGATATCGTTTTTAAAACCGAAAACGCTAAGTATAAAGCAATCGTAAACGACATTCGTGAGCGCCACGCCAAAGGCCAGCCGGTTTTAGTTGGTACGGCGTCGATTGAAAAATCAGAGGCAATTTCGAGATTCTTAAAAAATGAAGGCATCCGTCATGACGTTTTAAATGCGAAACACCATGAGCGCGAAGCTGAAATCATCGCGCTAGCAGGTCGTAAAGGTGCAATTACGATTGCAACGAACATGGCCGGCCGTGGTACTGATATCCGTTTAGGCGGTAACCCAGAGGTTCTGGCGAAAAAAGCAGTTGGTAACGACGATTCTCCCGAGTATCAAGACGCACTTAAGCGTTACCGGGCGCAAGTTGAAGCGGAAAAACAGGAAGTGTTACATGCCGGTGGTTTATACATCATAGGTACTGAGCGCCATGAATCACGCCGTATTGATAACCAGTTACGTGGTCGTTCTGGCCGTCAGGGTGACCCGGGCGAATCAATGTTCTATTTATCGTTAGAAGATAACCTAATGCGTATCTTTAACGGTGAACGTATCCAGAAAATCATGACGATGTTAAATATCCCTGAAGATGAACCAATCGTTCATAAAATGGTCACTAACGCCATCGAAGGCGCGCAAAGAAAAGTGGAAGGCCACAACTTTGATATCCGTAAGCACTTACTTGATTACGATGATGTGATGAACCAGCAACGTAACGCGATCTATAAGTTACGCCGTCAGATCCTCGAGGGAAAAGACCTTGAGCGCACCATTTTAGATTACATGGGTGATGTCGTGTCTAATATTTTAGATAGCTTTATCCCGGCAGATGCTAAGCCGCATGAAATGAACTTCGATGGTTTAAACAACGCTTTAATGCAGCAATTTGGTTTCCGCGTAAATACAGAGGGTAAAAATCCGGACGCGATCGAAGCTGAAATTGCCGATAATGTTAAAAAAATCTATGAGATGCAGAAAAAATCAATGGGTCCGTTTTTTGAACAGATCGCTAAAATGATTTTACTAAACTCGATCGATCAAAAATGGAAAGAGCACCTTTATACAATCGATAAGGTGAAAGAAGGTATTAACCTTCGTGCTTACGGCCAAAAAGATCCATTGATCGAATACAAAAAAGAAGCGTTTAAAGCGTTTGAAAACTTAAATCACATTATCAAAGGCGAATCGGTTGAAAAAATCATGCGCGTCCAGTTAATGGGTGAGGGTCTGCAAGAGGCGATAGAAAGAATGCGTCCCGAAGATCAGGATATGGAAGAGTTAAACTACTCAGCTCCTGACGAAAACGCCGCATTTCAGCCGGCAAACATGAATTCAGGCATGGAAGCTGTGTCTGAAACTCCGCAAAAACGCAAAATCGTGACTGGTCCGCCACGTAACGATGACCGTCCGATGAACCGTGCGGATCGTAGGAAGAAAAAATAAGAATGCAATGTCCGAGCTGTCACAAGGAAGTTGACGTTAAAGACAAAGATGTAGGGGCGCTGTTTACGTGCCCTCTTTGTCGAAGCGTGTACTTTATCAATTTTGACGGCACCCCTGAGTACGGTGAAGTCCAGCAGCCCTCTGAAGAAGAGCTTAAAAAACTGCAAAATCTGGCAGTGCCCGAAAAGAAAAAAAAGAAAAAAAATAAAGATAAAGCTGAAGCTGAAACTGCAGAGCTTGAACAGCCAGAGCAGTCTGAGCAGCCAGAGCAGCCCAGTGATTCTGCGCCAATTGCTTTTGAAGCCGAAGTGCCGCCGGTCGATTTTTCGCAACCTGCGGAGACGCCCGCTTTTGAAATGCAACCGATGGATACTTTCGCGCCGGTTGCTGTAGAACCAACTGCGGCTGAAACCATCGAAGTGGTCTCTGAACCGCCGCCGATCGAAGCTTTTCCGAGTGAAACCCCATCGATTGAGACCTTTTCTTATGAGTCAGCACCTCTGGCTGCGACTGAAAACCAGTATCAACCTCAAATCCAGTCGCCGCAGGATTTTAATGCGATTGCTTCAGAAATCGAAAATTTCGGTAACCAGCAAACCGTGGTGGCCGGGATCAGTTATGATTTAGAAATTACCGGTTTAGACACCAGAGAAGCCCAGGAATTATTGCGTGAAGCCATAGATGATTCGCGATTTGGCTGGCATCCGGAAGATATTGTGCGCGAAATCCGTAAAGGCAGTTGCACGTTTAAAAACCTAACACCGGTACAGGCTTTTGTGCTGGCGCGTAGAATTCAATTTATCGATGTTGAAATGAAGTGGAAGCAGAATGTTTTGGCTTAGTTTGATTTTTACTCAGGTGCTGGCTAGTGGCGAAAGTGATAAAAAGGCTGAGGCGGGGAAAAAAGACCCAAAGCAAGCCGTCGAATATTCCGGTGCCCAAAACGAAGAGTGGTCAAAAGCGCAAAAAGACGTGCAGGCCGCGAAAATCAAATTTGAGAACGATAAAAAAGCCCTGGTTGAGCTTATGCAGGCAGCCGAAACCCAGGAAAACCTGTCGAAAGAGATGTTAGCTAAAATCAACGAAAGCAAAAAGACCGTTAAGGCTTCGGAAGCCAATTACTTACGCTTTTTAAATCTGTACAATTCACGCTTTCCCGAAAAAGGCCTAGATGTTGGGCGCAAGTATGAGCGCCAAGATGCTGAACGTGACGGCATTGAGACTGTGGATGAAAAGCCACAAGGTGTTGAAGGTAAGCTCAGAAAACTGAGTCGCAATATCAAACGCCAGTATTTAAGTGGCCAAGATGCAAGCGCAACAAGCGGAACACTCAAGAAAAAGCCGTTAAGAAAACAAAGTTCTGGCGAATCAGAGGAGTTGTTGCTGCAAACTCAGCCTGATGGTGTGACTGACACAATCAAAATTGAAAAATAATTTTTGCTCGAAAAACTGACAATTCTACTTTCATTTTGCTTTCAATCTTTAAATTGATCGTACTCCCTATTTACTATATAAGTATTTAATATCCCTAAAAAAGATAAGACCTTCAGATCGTGAAAAGGAGTCGCCTTTCTATGTCACAAAAAGATTATCACAACAGTGGTGGATTGATTGCATTACTAGGATCAGTTGCATTTGTTTTCGTGTTTTTCTTCTATATCGTCTACATCAACAAAGGTGTTGATTTAGCTGAAAACGTAACTGAGCCGGCAAAACCAGGCGAAGTGCAATTCGATTTGGCTTCAGTAAAAGAACCATGGGTTGCTAACGAAGAAGTTTTGGCAGCTGGTGCAAAACTTTACAAAGCTAACTGTGCTGTTTGTCACGGCGCTAAGGGTGATCTGGTCGGCGGTATTCCAAACGCACGTAACTTGGTCGAAGGCGCATGGAAAGCTGAAGGCGGCTATATTGGTCACTACAAAGTTTTACAAAACGGTATTGCGGGTACACAAATGGTGTCGTTCAAAGCAACTCTTAAACCATTTGAGCGTTGGGCTGTTGTTCAGTTTATCGAATCGATCACAAATAACAAATCTAAAGACAAACCAGAAGACGTAGCAACATTCGCAGCAACTGCTGATTAATTTTATCAATGACAAAAGCGTTTCTACTTTCATTCTTATTCGCAGCGAACTTGGCGGCTCAGGTTATGGAGCCACCAGGCATGCCTGCGTATACGGGAAAGAAAGAAGCGGGTAACTCGGCAGAAGTTCCTGAAGAGTTAAAAGGTGTAAATATCACCGAAAAATTAGGTCAAAGTATTGATCTTAACTTACAGGTTCGTGATGATGCCGGCCAGTTAAGAACATTAGGTTCGTTGTTTAAATCAGGAAAGCCTGTGATGTTAAGCCCGATTTATTACAACTGCCCTGGTCTTTGCAGCTTTCACTTTAACGGTGTTATCGAAGGTCTAAAAAAAGTTGACTGGAATCCGGGTGAAAAATTTGAAGTTGTTGGTTTCAGTTTTGACTCAAAAGAAGGCCCTGAATTAGGCGCCGCTAAAAAAGCTAATTACCTGAAAATGTACGGCCGTCCCGGCACAGAAGGTGGTTTTCACTTTTTAACCGCCGACGAAGCAACGGTACAAAAATTAATGGCTCAGGTGGGTTTTGGTTTTCGCTGGAATGCCCAGGCCAATGAGTGGTCGCACGCATCGGCGGCGATTATTATCACTCCCGAGGGAAAAATTTCACGTTATTTACATGGCATTGATTTCGATCCGAAAGATATGAAGCTGGCGTTAAACGAAGCTTCTAGCGGTAAGATCGGCAATATCATCGATTCAGTAGTATTATTTTGTTTTAAGTATGATGAACATAAATCCAAGTACGGCCTACAAGTATTCCGCGTTGTGCAACTCGCGGGGGCATTTACGGTTCTGATCTTGGCACTTTGGTTAACTCCTATGTTAATCAGAGCGGGAAGGGAGAAAGTGTAGCCATGATGTGGTTATTAAGTCTAGTTAACAGGGCGAATGCTCAGACATTCATGCCCACCGAGGGTTCGGAAATTGCGACTCGTTTAGATAATCTTTACGGATTTCTAATCGTAACAAGCTTTATTTCGTGCGCGATCTTAATCGGTGGTATGGTTTACTTTGCGTTAAAATACAAACGTAAATCAGATAGCGATAAAACAGCGTACATCACTCACGACACGCGCTTAGAAGTTATCTGGTCAGTTATTCCATTGATCATCTTCTTAGTTGTGTTTGCCTGGGGATGGATCATCTACCATGACATGCGCAAAATGCCTGAAAACGCATTAGAAATTCATGTGACCGGCCGTCAATGGTCGTGGATGACTGAATACAAAAATGGTGTGAAATCGACTGATATCGTGGTGCCGGTTGGCCGCGATGTGAAAATCGTTTTAGCCTCTGAAGATGTAATCCACTCATTATATATCCCTTCATTCCGTGTAAAACAGGATGCTGTTCCGGGCCGTTACACAGCTTTATGGTTCAGAGCTGATAAAATGGGTGAATTCCATGTGTTTTGTACTGAGTTCTGCGGTACATCGCACTCGGGTATGATCACAAAAATGAAAGTTGTATCACAGGAAGATTTCGACAAATGGTTAATCGAAGAGTCAGAAGTGTCATCACTTCCGATCGCCCAACGTGGTGCTAAGATCTTCCAGACGCGTGCTTGTGCTTCTTGCCATAACGTAGATAATGCAGCTGTTAAAATCGGTCCAACTCTGTACCAGGCTTTTGGTGCGGAACGTGAGATGGAAAACGGCGAAAAAGTAGCGATGGATGAAAACTACCTTCGTGAATCAATCCTAAACTCGAACGCGAAAATCGTAAAAGGTTTCGGTCCACGTTCAGCGATGCCGGCTTTCCAAGGCCAGCTCTCTGAAGCGGAAATGACGGCGTTAATCGAGTACATCAAAACTTTAAAGTAATCGGGGAGAGCAAATGGGAAACGCAGCTCACGGTAGTAACTATATCAATGCAGAAAAAGGCCTGATGTCATGGTTTACATCATTAGACCATAAAAGAATCGGTATCCTTTATTTCTGTACAGTTTTATTCTTCTTTTTATGCGGCGGTATCGCGGCATTATTATTACGTCTGGAATTATTCGCACCAAATGCGGCAGCAAATGTTGGCCAGGTTTTAAATAACGGTGACGTTTACAACCAGGTTCTGACCTACCACGGTGCTATCATGGTTTTCATGGTTATCGTTCCGGGGATTCCTTCAATTTTCGGTAACTTCTTTTTACCACTGCAAATCGGTGCAAAAGACGTTGCCTACCCAAAATTAAACTTAGCCAGCTGGTACCTGTTTATGACAGGAGCTGTGATGGCTATTGCGACAATGTTCTTAAACAAAGTTGATACCGGCTGGACATTCTATACGCCGTATTCAATCAGAACGGGAACTTCAGTTTCTTTAATGGTCGCAGCGGTTTTCATCATGGGTATGGGTTCGGTTCTAACGGGCTTAAACTTTATTGCGACTATTCATAAGTTACGCGCTCCGGGCATGACATTCCACAGAATGCCATTATTCTGCTGGGCGATTTACTCAACGTCGATCCTGCAGGTCTTAGCAACACCGATCTTAGCGATCACGTTGTTATTATTAATCATGGAACGTGCATTCGGTGTGGGTATCTTTGATCCTAAACTTGGCGGCGATCCGGTATTGTTCCAGCACTTTTTCTGGTTCTACTCGCATCCTGCGGTTTACATCATGATCTTACCGGCCATGGGTATCGTTTCAGAGCTGTTAACAACATACTCTAAAAAAACGATCTTCGGTTACACAGCTATCGCTTACTCTTCATTAGGTATCGCGATCGTATCGTTCTTCGTTTGGGGTCACCATATGTATGTTTCTGGTCAGTCAGAACTTGCAGGTGTGATCTTCTCTTTCTTAACGATGTTAGTCGGTGTTCCTACCGCGATTAAGATGTTTAACTGGTTAGCGACTTTATACAAAGGTTCGATCGAGTTCACAGCTTCGATGTTATATGCAATGGGCTTTATGTTCCTATTCGTAATCGGCGGTGTGACGGGTATCATGTTAGCGGTTTTACCGATCGACGTTCACTTCCACGATACTTATTTCGTGGTGGCGCATTTCCACTACGTCATGGTCGGTGGAACACTAATGGCGTTAATGGGTGGTATCTATCACTGGTTCCCTAAAATGTTCGGTAAAATGTACAACGAAGGCTGGGCACGTTGGTCTTTCGTATTTGTATTTATCGGCTTTAACGTTACATTCTTCCCGCAATTTATCTTAGGCGCGATGGGTATGCCTCGTCGTTACTTTGATTACATCCCGGCTTACGAACAGTTAAATAAAATTTCAACTGTTGGCTCTTGGTTAATCGGTATCGGTTTCTTAATTGGTTTATATTCAATCATCCAAGCGTTACTTTCTGGCGCGAAAGCTCCGGCTAATCCTTGGGGTTCTAAAACTTTAGAATGGCATACTGATTCTCCGCCAATTACACACAACTTTTCTCACGAACCACACGTGACAGAGGGGCCATATGAGTACAAGTAAGATGATCAATGGTGTTCCGGTGCAGGAGCACTTTAAAGACGCCCATCACCAATTTGATACAGCGAAAATGGGGATCTGGTTATTCATGGTAACTGAGATCTTAATGTTCGGTGGTTTATTCGTTGGTTATGCGATTTTCCACATGATGTATCCTGAGATGTTTGCAGAAGGCGCAAGCTTTCTTGACTGGAAATTAGGTTTCATCAATACGTTGGTTCTTATCTTTTCGTCATTAACAATGGCTTTAGGTATTTACTTTATCCAGGTCAACCAGATCAAAAAAGCAGTCTGGTCATTGGCGATCACGATCCTTTGTGGTGCGGTGTTCATGGTTATCAAATACTTCGAGTACACGCACAAATTTCACATGGGTATCTACCCGGGCCAGTTATTGGATTTAGCGAAGTTAAATGAAGTTTTAACTGCGACAGGACTTCCGACGATCAAATCAACAAACCTTGGTATGTACTTTGGTTTTTACTTTTGTATGTCGGGTCTTCACGGTATCCACGTTTTAGTGGGTATGGGTTTAATCACGTGGGTTTTAATCCGCGCGGTTCGTGGTGATTTCAATCCTAACTATTACACGGCTGTAGAAGGTGTTGGTATCTTCTGGCATATCGTCGACTTAGTTTGGATCTTCTTATTCCCTTTACTTTACTTAGTAGGATAGGCTCGTGTTGTAGACACGGAAAGGACATATTCGATGGGACAAAAACACGTTTCTGCTCCAGATGAACATCACGTAACGCCGTTTTCAACGTACATGAAAGTGGCGTTGGCGTTATTTGCGTTAACTTTTTTAACTATTGCAGCTCACTCCGTGCGCCAGTATTTAGGCGCGGCAGCTCCGATAGTCGCTTTTGCGATTGCCGGTGTTAAAGCGTTCTTAGTTATGGCTTGGTTCATGCACTTGAAATACGAAAGCATTGAAAATCGCGTGATCTTCGGATTGGGCTTTTTCTTCTTATTAGTGTTATTCGGAATTTCAATCACTGATATTTTATCACGCCAATTAATTTCGGGAGTTCTTTAAAACCTCCCGTGTTTAAGATTTATTCCCAACTTACAAAATTTGGAATAGTCATATTTGCACTTTTAGCCGGTTTAGCAGGATATGCGACCGGCTATTTTGTTGAAACACCTTTTTCCTGGGCGCATCTGCTAACTTTTGTCGGCGGCCTTTATTTTCTAAGTTCGGGATCACTCGCTTTAAATCAATGGCAAGAAATTGAATTAGACCGCTCAATGCCGCGTACGAAAAACCGCCCGCTGGTGTCAGGCGCTCTGCAGCCGGCGGCAGGCTTGATTATCGCGGTGGTGTTGCTGATCTTAGGCCTTGCGATGTTGTTTAGCTTAACTGCGATGGCTGGCTGGCTTGGGGTGATCTGTGTTGTGCTTTACAACGGTTTTTACACGTACATCTGGAAGCCGAAATGGGTGTTCGGAGCGGTTCCGGGCGCGATTCCTGGGGCGTTGCCGATCACGATCGGTTATGCCGCCAACAATCCGGAAATTTTTAATTTAGATTCAGTGTATTTATTTTTAATCATGTTCTTATGGCAGATGCCGCACTTCTGGTTGCTGGCGATGAAGTACAAAGAAGACTACCGTGCAGGATCGATTCCGACTTTGCCGGTGGCATTGGGTGACCAGAAGACGTTATTTCATATCGGTCTGTACACGTTTTGTTATGTCGGTGTAGCGATTGCTTCGCCATTTTTCTTACAAACCAGCTGGATCTATGTGTTGGCTGTGTTTCCGTTTGCATTTTTTTTACTGAAAGAATTCTTCCGGCTTTACCGCTCAGAAGGCCGCGAACGTTGGTTTGCGTTTTTTATGTGGGTTAACTTTTCTATGCTGGTTTTTGTCTTTGTACCGGTCGTGGATAAGTGGAGCTTTGTTTTCTTACACCGCGTTTAATTTGAGTTAATAGAAATGCCATTTTTTTACTGAGTCAATGGTGACTTTTCCTTGAAAGTCCGAAGGACATGGTGTTTTGTCGAAAATATGAAAAATAATATCCTGGTTTTGTTATCTGTTTTAGGTTTGTTTTTACCCGCTTTTGCCTACAATGTTAACTCGCAAAAAATCACGCTTTCGGGTATTTCTTCCGGGGCGTATTTCGCTAACCAGTTTCATATTTCACATTCAGGAATGATCAGTGGTGTCGCCATGATTGCCGGTGGTCCGTTTAACTGTTCCGAAGGCAAAATAAATCGCGCCCTGAATTCATGTATGAAAACCTCAGCCGGCGCGATTTCAACTGCAAAAATCGTAACTGAGATTCGTGACCTGCAGGCCAAAGATTTAATTGATTCACTGGCGAGAATACCGTCAGCTAAAGTATTTCTGTTAGCCGGCAGTAACGATGATGTCGTGGCCAACAGCGTGGTCGAGTCTGTTAAAGACATGTACGTAAAGTTAGATGTGCCTGCGGCCAATATTAAACTGGTGACTGATATTGAAGTAGGGCATGCATTTCCGACAGTTGATTACGGCAACAGCTGTAAAACGCCAAGCTCGTCACCGTTTATCAGCCGCTGCCAGTACGACGGTGCCTATGAAATCTTAAACTTTCTGCACGGAAACCTAAAACCTAAAACTTCCGAGATCGAGGGTAACTTAAAATTTATTTCGCAGAAAAAATATTTTGCCAGTGTGATGAACTCTGCATCTATGGGTGAAGCTGCCGCTATCTATGTGCCGACGGCTTGTCAGAATGGCGCTGAATGTTCTTTACACGTCAGTTTTCACGGCTGTCTGCAAAGCCGCGATGAGATCGGCGAAGCCTACTTTCGCGAAACAGGATTTAACGCCTGGGCCGAGGCCAACAACATTATCGTTTTATACCCACAAGCGGTTAAAAGCTATTTTGCCGGTAACCCGAACTCATGCTGGGACTGGTGGGGTTATACGGGCAAACAATTCCACACCAAAAAAGCCGTGCAAATAGAAATTGTTCGTAAGTTGATCGAAGAAATTATTACGCAGTAACCTCACCGGAATAAGAATTGCTTTTATGGGCTAAAACGGTCTGCAACTCAGCTAAACGGTTGCGGGCCGGATAATTGGGGTAATAGACCCCATAAAGGAGCCCCATATGAGACTGGTGTGTTTGATTTTCTTTTCGTTCTTATTTTTTATGGCCTGCGATAAAAAAGAAACGACTAAAGTTGTAACTCCGCAGCCACCGCCTCAGCAGAGCAACGATAGCCAGGACTGCGAAAAAATTCAGTTAAGCAGCGAAATCAGTGATGACTCCAGTATCATCGGCGGATCACGGGTGTTAGCCACTGATCCTGATGCAAAAACCACGGTGATGATTATTTCGACCGAGAAAAATACCGGCGAATCTTTTGTCTGTACGGCCACCCCGATCACCTCACGAACATTAATTACCGCCGCTCACTGTTTAGACCGGGCTTCAAAAGTCACGGCGGTGTTTTATGTCGATTTGTTATGTTCAAGCGGCTTTAAATTCAGTCGTGATGCTATTCGGGCGGTCGATTTTAAATGGCACCGCGATTATAATCCCAATGTCATGGTCAGTGATAACCCTGATATCGGCTTAGTGCATTTAGCATCAGATATTAAGCCGGGCTATCCGATTTATGATATTAATTTAGCCCCGGAAAATTTAAATTCGGATTTATTTCTGTACGGCTATGGCATTACCGGCTCGAATAACTCAGACAGTACGGTGTTGCGCCGGGTACGCATCAACCGTGCTGATTATGGTTTTGAAATGAAATCTATCGTGATCAATAACAATGGTGTGCGCGGTATCTGCTTAGGTGATTCGGGCGGTCCGGGTTTGGTTAAAGCCGGTGACGAACTGCAAATTGCGACGGTGAATTCATTTGGCAACGGCCCACGCGATGATGTCTGCGGCGGCCGCAGCAGCTTGATCTTGCTGCATCCGTTTATGCCTTGGATTCATGAAACCCTGGCTAAATGGAGAGAGTCTTTACCGGTGCCGCTGCCGACCCCAAACCCAAATCCGATGGAGCCCCCGCCGCCGGTTGTCGGCGTCGGCAACTAACTGATACGCAGCTCCTGTGGAGTATCCGGCTGACGAAACGGGTGTGCTTTGTGAAATGCTTCCAGTGTTGAGTAATGGTTTACTACCTGATTGATTTTTGTGAAGGCCTCTAACGGCACTTTAAATCTTTGCGCCGTAAAAATCTGCGGCGCTAAAAACACATCGGCCGCAGTGACATGATTGCCGAAGCAAAAAAGACCTGCATGTTGTTCTAACATCTTTTCGCAGGCGGTAAGGCCTGCGGTTGTCCAGGTATGAATCCATTTGGTTTTTTGTTCTTCATTGGCGGAAAAGTTTTTTTCTAAGTATTGCAGCGTGCGCAGATTGCCATAGGCATGGGTATCGGCATTGATATTTTCACAGAACTGCTTAATCAGTGCTTTTTTATACGGATCTTTCGGGAACAGTTGATAACTCTGTGGAAAAGCATCATCTAAGTATTCACAAATTGCCATCGATTGGCCGATGATATGTTTTTGGCCATTCGTTTCGTGCACCAGTGTCGGTACTCCGCCCATCGCATTTAAAGCGCGGTATTCTTTTGAATGTTGTTCGCCGCCGTTATTCAGTAAGTGCACGGCTTTGTATTCAAAGGGCAGATTTTTAACGGCCAAAGCCAGGCGTACGCGGTACGAGGTTGAGCTGCGAAAGTAATTATAAAGCACTAAATTATCCATAAGGCCTTAGTTTCGTTAAGTGTGACTAAAACTCCAACAGATGTCGCAGGACGCCAATGTGTGACCCGGCATGGACCGTTGGTTTTTTAGGTGTCTAGTGCCTTCTACAGGAGTAAGCTCAGGCTAGAATTATAAGACTGGAGGGTCTATGTTCAAAAAGTTAATTACAGCAGCAACGGTTATGATTTCTTTTGTATCAATAGCTAAGGCAGAAATCGCGTATTCAATGCCAGCGTTAGAAGTTGGTTTCAAATTAAACACTATGGATTTAGACGGTGCGACATCTAACAAACAGTCGCAGGCATTTCAAGGTGGCGGCTCGATCGTATTTGATTTCGGTGATACCGGTTTTGGCTTAAAAACTGGTTTAATGTACTCAGAGCGTACTTTCAAAAACGAAACCAGCACGACGACATCAGAAGGTAAAATCACTTACTTTGATATCCCGGCGCAAATCATGTTTAAATTTGAAGACTATGCAGGTATTTTCTTCGGACCTTCGTTTTCAACTAAATTAGGTGATGAGTGTAAAGTATCCGGCGGTGGTTCATGCACTTTAACTGATATTAAATCGACAATTATGCCGTTAACTTTCGGTGCACAGTTTAAAATGGCTGCAAACTTCGGTTTAAGTTTATTTTTCGAAACTATTTCCGGCGATGTAGCGCAAAACCTTGGCAGCTCGCGCGGTGTAGGCGCTAACTTATTATTCGTATTCGACTAAGCATTTTTACAGCATAAAGGATCTAGAGACTCATGAAATTAGCTTCACTTAAAGTATCAAATTCAAAAGACGGTGAATTAGTCGTTGTTAGCCGTGATGGTAAAACCTATTTATCAGCTAAAGACATTGCACCGAACTTGTTAAACGCTATGGAAAATTGGGCGACTGTTGAATCTAAACTTAAACAGCGCTACGACCAATTAAACAGCGGAAGTGCAGCCGGTGCGCAAACAGTTTCTAGTCCTGCGATTTTTGCTTCAGCTTTGCCACGCACCTGGCTTTTTGCCGATGGCTCTGCGTTTATCCACCACATTAAGCTTGTGCGCAAAGCACGTAATGCCGCTTTACCAGAAACCCTGTTAACGGTGCCGTTAATGTATCAGGCTGAAAGCGGCCGCTTTTTAGATCCACATGAAGATATTCCGCAGCGTGATTTTTCTCACGGTACGGATTTCGAAGCCGAAGTCGGTGTGATCGTCGACCACGTTCCGATGGGAGTCACGCCGGAGCAGGCACTTAAGCACATCAAGTTACTTGTGTTAATTAATGACGTTTCTCTGCGTGGCTTGATCCCAGAAGAGCTGGCCCAGGGGTTCGGCTTTTTTCAGTCTAAACCCAATAAAGCGCTGTCGCCATTTGCTTTAACCACAGATGAAATGGGAGCGGCGTGGCAGGATGGCCGTGTCCACTTACCGTTAAACGTAACCTACAACGGACAGTTCTTCGGTAAAGCCAATGCCAAAGAAATGCATTTTCACTTTGGTCAGCTGATTGCCCACGCGGCGAAAACCCGTGATTTAGCAGCAGGAACTTTAATCGGATCAGGTACGGTGGCTAATGAAGATGCCACTGTCGGTTCGAGCTGCTTGGCTGAAAAACGCACTTTAGAGCAAATCAACACCGGAAAACCTGTGACACCGTTTATGAAAGTCGGCGATACCATTGAAATTGAAATGTTCAATGCCAACGGTGAAAGCCTGTTTGGCCGAATTTCGCAAAAAGTAGCTCAGGCTTAGTTTTCGTGAAGCATTTTTCGGTACATAAAAATTTTTTCCCTGACGCAAAAAAACTTCGCAGCGAGTTTGATCAAAATTTTTCAAACCCGCGCGGAACCGATTCTAAGCGTTTTGTCTGGGATTACTGGTATTTCGAAGACCAGTATCATTTAATCAGAACGCCGGCGTTTTATTATTTTACCAAAAAAATCTATCAGAATTTTCACTCGCAACTGGTGCAGTGGGGGCGCGAAAACTTAGGCTGTCACGATATCTCGCCGCCGTGGATGAGTTACTATGTCGACGGCTGTTATCAGAATCTGCATTCGGATGTACCGCATGGCCCATGGGCTTTTGTGTACTCGCTAACGCTTGATCCGAAAGCTTTTAAAGGCGGTGAAACGCTGATCATGAAGCCGGATGTGCTGGATTACTGGAGTACTTTTCAGGATCAACAAGACCGCGAGTACCAGAGTTTTGTGGATAGAATTCCGGCCAATTTTAATCAGTTGGTTGTATTTGATCCGCGCTTTCCGCACGGGGTAACCGAAGTTAAAGGCACCCGCGACCCGCAAAAAGCGCGCCTAGTGATTCATGGTTGGTTTGTTGAGCCGCGCCCGTATGTGGTCGGCGGGCTTACGACGGCGCAGGTGCAAAAACCGTTATCTGAAGCGATGTATGTGTTTTCTGAAGAGGTGGCTAAAATCAATCCTAGCCACGGCACCGTTTCGATCCGCTTAGAAATTTCGCCATTGGGAAAAGTCACAGCTTACCAGGAAGTGACCAATACATTGATCTCACTTTCGCATAACCAACAAGATGTTATTTATACAAAAAAACTGCTGAGATCGCTGTTTGCGAATTTACATTTTCCGAAAGCTAAGAAAAAATCATATTTAACGATTCCGATTCTGTTTAAGTAGAGGTAGTTCGCATGACGTTGACTCAGTTATCTTATATTGTTGCGGTTGATAAATTTAAAAACTTCGGTCAGGCAGCGGAAAGCTGTTCGATCACGCAACCAACGTTATCAATGCAGATCCAGAAATTAGAAGAAGAGCTGGGGGTGCAGATTTTTGATCGCAGCCACCAGCCGGTACGCACGACGAAAATCGGTACCGCACTGGTTACCCAGGCGCGGGTGATTTTAACCGAGAGCCAGCATTTTCATGAAATTATCCAGGATAATAACGGTGAAGTTAAAGGTGAAGTTACGGTCGGTGTGATTCCGACTTTGGCGCCGTATTTACTTCCGTTATTCTTAAAAAAATTCAGCACTAAACATCCGGCCTTACGGATTCATGTCGAAGAATTGCAGACCGAACAGATCTTGGAACGGCTAAAAAATTCGTCGTTAGATGTGGGTTTATTGGTTACACCGATTGACGAGCCGAATTTAGAATCAACGCCGTTATTTTACGAACCGTTTTTAGTCTATGCCTCTGAAAAAAGTGCGTTAGCGGGCAAAGCCAAAGTTCAGCAGACGGATCTGAATTCGAACGAGCTATGGCTGTTAACTGAAGGCCACTGTTTTCGCGATCAGTCGTTGGCGATCTGTAAAAACAGAAAAAAGGTGACAGACATTCACCGAAATATTAAATTCGAATCTGGAAGTATTGAAACCCTACGCCGCATGGTGGATCAGGAAACTGGGTTTACTTTGCTTCCGTATTTAGCCGCTCAAGAAGTGGGTAATCGCAAACAAGTTAAAGAGTTTGCATCTCCGGTACCAACGCGTGAAGTAAGTCTTATTCACAACACGCATTTTAAACGTCATGCTTTTAAAGAATCATTAATCGAAACCATCCAGAAAAACCTGCCAAAAGATATTCATATCCATCAGACCAAGAATACTCAGGTGATCGATCTGCCGATGGGTACCCGCTAAAGGCTGCCAGGTCCTGAGTTAGTTGGAAAGACGGCCGCTGCGCTAGCTATCCTTCCTGGACGGCCTTGTCTCGACGGCTTCCTGCCGTCAGAGGAGAAACTTAATTAAACAAATAAAATTTCTATCGGTACTTCGACGTCGGGGTGCAGAGATTTTTTAACCGGACACAGATTGGCGATTTCAGGAATTCTTTTTTTGAAATCTTCTGGGATGGTGTTCGGAAATTTACACACTGTTTTTAACGACGCAATTCTTCGCGGTGGCGGCGTCATTACTTTTTCGGTGTAAGAGGTTGCGCCGACAATAGAGATGTTTTCTTTTTCGGCGTGAATAGCAACGGTGGTGAGAATGCAGGTTCCAAGCGCCGTTGCCACTAAATCCGTCGGTGAAAAGGTCTCCCCTAAACCTTGATTATCTTTAGGGGCGTCGGTCTGTAATGTCGATAGTGACGGGCCGTGCGTGGCTTCGCAGTGCTTTTGACCTGTGTATTTCGAGCTGATTGTTACCATCTGTATGTACCTCTTGCATTTGGTATATATTCAGGTATGCCTTAAGTCATGATTTTACGTACGTTGTTATCTTTATTAGCACTGGTTTTTGTTTTCTCGGGGTGTACTCAATCAAATGAATTAGGCAGCAAGAAAAACCCGTTTAAATTCTATATTGTTCCGGCTCAGGATGTGGTCGCTCTAAAAGAGCAGGGCGAAAAATTAAAAGAATTTTTAAAAAAAGAAACCGGCATGGAGATCGAAATTGAACTGCCGATCAATTATATTGCCTTGGTAGAAGCGTTTGGTTCTAAGCGTGCTGATGCGGCAATTATTAATACCTTTGGTTATATTTTAGCGAACGAAAAATATGGCGTGCAGGCGAGACTTAAGCTGATGAACCGCGGCCGTGATGAGTACTACGGGCAGATTATCGCACGCGCTGATGGCCCGAAATCAATTGCCGAACTAAACGGTAAAAAATTTGCCTTTGTCGATCCGGCTTCGACATCGGGGTATATGTTACCTCTGCGCCTGTTCAAGCAGGAAAACGTCAAACTTAAAGAATTTATGTTCGCCGGTAAACATGACACAGTTGTCCGTGCGGTCTATCAAAAGCAGGTCGACGCCGGCGCTACCTTCTACACCCCACCCGATGATGATGGCACCCCTAAAGATGCGCGATGGATTTTACGTGCCGAGTATCCGGATGTTTACGAAAAAATCAAAATTCTAAAATTAACCGGCCCGATTCCGAATGATCCGGTGGTGTTCAGAAAAGACATCCCGGAAGAAGTAAAACAAAAATTTTCTGAGGCCTTATTAAAGTACATCAAAACCGACGAAGGCAAAAATGTATTACTGGGCATGTATCATATCACTGATTTCAAAGCCGCCGCCGACAAAGACTACGATTTAGTTCGCGGGTATCTAAAAGACATCGGTGAAACCGCACAAACATTTATAAAATAATAAAAAACCCGCAGTAATGCGGGTTTTGTTTTTTGCTTAGTTGTCTTTTCTTGGCTGTTAATTGTATTTGCGGAGCAAAGCTTTGACCAGGCCCTTGATTTCGACCTGTTGTGGCGCATACCACATGGATTTCAGGCGCGGGTTGGCGGGGCGAAGCTCAATCGCTTTATTGGTGGTTGAGATCTCCGGGTTTTTCTTCATGTAAAAGCGTTTAACCGTGGATTCTTCTTCGACACTGGCCACGACCAGATCGCCGTCTTTGGCATTTTTTTGTGATAACACCACTAAAAAATCGCCATCAAAAATACCTTCATCAATCATCGAGTCACCTTCGACTTTTAAGGCGAAGTAATCGCCTGGTGCTTTGATAAAAGTGGCAGGCACATCGATAAACTCATTTTCGTGAAGGCGTTCAATCGGCGAGCCGGCGGCCACGCGGCCCAGAAAAGGAATAGGAAGAACCTTCGAATCGTGTCCGCTTTGAGAGCTTTGGGAAGACTGGCCAGCGAAGGAGTTATTCGAAGGTTCTTTAATTAAGTTAAGACGATTGGCAAGATCCTTCTGGAAATCTCCGGCAGAATGGAGAATCTGGATCGCGCGTTTTTGGTTCTGAGGAATTAACAAGTAGCCTTTGTTGCTTAATTGTTTCAGATAGTTCTGAACCGAGTTAAACGAGGCAAAGCCAAAGTGATCGCAGATCTCTTGATAAGACGGCGAAACACCCTTAGAGGTCAGTTCCTGCTCGATAAACTGCAGGACTGCTTTCTCTTTGGCTGTTAGTGGTGGGAGGGGCTGGTTGGCTTGTTTCTTCATACACATAACTTACAGTGTAAGAAATGTGTAAGTCAATAGATTATTTTACTAAACTTTCTTTAGGACCATGGCCTGGTCTTTCAGATAAACTGGCCGGTTTTTTATCGCCTTGCTGCGCAGGGGCAGATACCAGGTGTTTCGGAGCTGATGAGCAGTTCTGATAGAACAATAAAACAAACGGGTTTGCGATGAATAACAGGGCTAACATTACGCTACTCTTTTTTGCCATTCTCAATTCTCCTTACAAACTAAAGTCGGGTCTCGGCATAAATTACCTATCGGTTACGCTGAGAAAAACATGAGGACTTTTTTGCACAGATATGATGTTATTTTGAGAATGAAATTTCTCAGTCTCATTATGATCATATTAAACATTTTTTCGGTGAGTGCATTTGCTGAAAACGCAACTTCAGCAACCGTAGAAATTTCGGTCGCCGCATCGGCAACGGCTGAAAAAATCGAAGTCGTTAACGATCAGAAACTAATTGAGTGGTGCAAACAATCCCTCAGTCGCTACAAAAACTACAAGACAAAATCGAATCTGGAAAAATCCTGTCAGCGTGTTCTACAAAAAGACGGCTGCACATCAGTGAACGGCAACGCGATCTTTCACCTTGATCAAAAAGGTAAAAATGAAAAAGCTAAAAACATTCTCGTGATCAGTATGATTCACGGGGATGAAACCGGCGCCGGTTCATTAGGCCGCTACTGGTTTGAGCGCGTACAGGAAATCGATCCGCGCAACAACTGGCGTATTATTCCGCTGGCAAACCCTGACGGCGCTGAGAAAAAAACCAGAACCAATGCGGCCGGTGTAGATTTAAACCGAAACTTTCCGACGATGGATTGGGAATCAGACGCAAAAAATTTCTGGAAAAAAGAGGCCAAAGGTTCATTGCGCAAATTTCCGGGTGATAAAGCGGCCAGCGAGCCGGAAGTTAACTGTATCATGAAACATATTGACGATTTCAAACCGCAGTTTGTAATTTCGATTCACACACCGTTAAACGTTCTTGATTACGATGGCCCGAGAGTACCGGCACCGAATTACAGTTACCTGCCATGGAAACGTTTAGGCAATATGCCGGGAAGTTTAGGCCGTTATCTGTGGGTGGAACAAAAAGTGCCGGTGTTAACTGCAGAACTTAAAAATGAACTGCCGACCGGAAGCAATGTTTTTGATCAATTGCAGGATATTATCGGCCTGCTGGTGCAGACCGATCTAAAATAATTTAACAATTAGTGAACCTGTGGGTTTTCAGTCGCCTGTTGAATCGCGTTCAGGCGATCCTGCGGACTTTCAACCTCATCCTGGATTTCAGACAGACGCTGTAACATCGCCTCTTTGGCTGCAGTGATCGCATCAAAGATATCATGACCAAAGCCTTCGGCCTCGATCGTTGCCTCGGCCTCTTTAAGCACAATAGCAATGCGAAATTCGTAATGATCATCAGCCGAATCTAAATCGCTTGAAATCACATGGTCTTCATCGGCGTAAGCGTCTTCTGGATCGCGCGCTAATACGATGACATTTGTTTCGGGCGTCACATAGGGGCTGAATTCGTTGATTTGTTGATAGACGAAAGATTTCACCTCAGGGTCTGTTTCAATAAGATGCAGTGTATCCTGAAGGGACGTTGTTTCCTGGAGGTGGGTTTTGTTTTGTTTTGCCAACTTTTTCTTTGCCATAGAGCCTCCTGTAACTGTTAATTCATTTTAACATTGTGTTCAAAATTTCAGAAGTCTAAGTCCGCAAAAAAATTAATTATTTTCTTATATGCAGTAAATTAATGCTCGTGTCCCGACCTAAGTCATTGTATCAATTTGGTATATGGCGAACATAAAACTTTCTGATAGCTGGCATAGTCATTTACAATCCGAACTTCAGGCGGACTACATGCAGTCTCTGAAAAGCTTTCTGCAAAAAGAGTACGAGGCCGGCAAAACTATTTATCCCGCTGCGCAAAATTATCTTAACGCGCTTGATTTAGTTGATCTTAAGAATGTGAAAGTGGTCATCCTTGGGCAAGATCCCTATCACGGCCCGGGGCAGGCGCATGGTTTAAGTTTTTCTGTGCCCGAGGGCGTGCGCTTTCCGCCGTCATTGTTAAACATCTTCAAAGAACTAAAAGCTGATCTCGGAAAAGACATCCCGACATCAGGTAACCTTGAGCGCTGGGCTAAACAAGGTGTTCTTTTGTTAAATGCCGTCTTGACTGTCGAAGAAAGTAGAGCCGCCGCCCATCAAGGCAAAGGCTGGGAAAAATTCACAGATAAAATTATCGAAGTGGTAAACCGCGAATGCGATCATGTGGTGTTTATTCTTTGGGGGGCCTACGCCCAGAAAAAGGCGGCCTTTGTTGATCGCCACAAACATCTGGTCCTAGAAAGTGTTCATCCTTCGCCACTTTCATCGCACCGCGGGTTCTTTGGTTCGAAACCGTTTTCGAAAGCAAATTCTTGGTTACAGGCTCAAGGGCTAGCTCCTATAGACTGGTAACAGAAAAGTACCTTACACTGAAAAGATGAAGAAATTATTTTTCGTCTTATTATTTGTTGGTCTATTTTCAATAATTGTTAAAGCGGATCCCTGTGGTCCAAAGGCGATTCCGGTCGGCAGTGAAAAGCTTGAGTTAATTAATGTTACTGCTAAGCCGGAGAAAACAGCAAACGGCCAGAGCATTAAGGGTGGCGACGAAGTTTTAGTAGCCGGAATTTATATGTTCGTGCGCAACGGGCAGACCTGGAACACGTACCGCTGTGCTGATGAAATTAAGCGCGATAAAAATAAAAATCCGGTCTTAGATTTAAATAACTGTGTGATTAAAAATGATTTTGAATTCGGTAATCTTGTAAAACGCTACGGTAATTCGGGCATCACGGTGAGAAAGACCGACAACAATCGCCTGCAAATTCGCTTGAATGCCGCGGGTACTGAAGATCTGGATTATTACGATGTCAAATCGACGTCGGAAGGCCTGGAAGTCATCAAGAATAAGTTTAAAGAAAATAAACAGCAGCGATATCTAAGTCAGCACGTCGCTGAATCTTTAGGGACTTGCAATAAAAACACAGCGGCTTCAGCGCAAGGTGCACGTTCGGTAAGACCGGCCGCAACCGGATCTGGCAGGTAAGTAACGCTACGGTGTTATTTACCGATTAAATCTGCGAGTTGTTGTTTTTTGCTTTCCACATTTTCCATATGCTTTAACAAAGCTTCTTCCATTTGTTCAGTCTCAGAGCTTAAAGCGGCTGCTTGTTTAGCTAAGTCTTGCGCCTGCGGGCCTTGCGCAGTGATTAATGCGGCCGTTAACTCATTTTGTTTTTCGGCCTGGCGGAACAACAGTTCTTCGGTTTTTAAAATCTTGCGCTCAAGTTCTTTAATCTCTGAATTGAGACGCTTGGTTTCTTCTTTATAATTAAATTTTTTCTCTGCTACGGCGCTGTCAGGCTTTGCCACAGTCTTTTCCGCAGCCGGTGGTGTATCAATGCGCTCAGATAAAATGCCTTTTTCCAGACTCCACAGGTACTCATCATAAGAGCCCGGGTATTTTTCGATCTGGCCGTTGCGCACTTCGATAATCTGGGTGGTGACTTGTTTTAAAAAATTACGGTCATGCGAAACCAAGATAATTGTCCCGTTAAATTCGGTCAGAGCCACAGCCAGCGCATTTACCGTATCAAAATCAAGATGATTGGTCGGTTCATCCAGAAGTAACAGCGGATTACGTTGTAAGAGAACCTGTCCCAAGGCTACGCGGGTTTTTTCGCCGCCGGATAAGACTTTGATTTTTTTATGAACGCTATCACCGGAAAATAACAGTGAGCCGGCCATATTTAAAAAATCTTGTGCGACGTTGTCTTTGTGGGCTTTACGTTGAAGAGCGTCTAAGACGGTGTCTTCCGGCAACAGTTCGTCGGCTAAGTGCTGGGCAAAATATGAAAAACGCACCTGATGGCCCCATTTAAGTTCGCCGGTAATTAAAGGGATTCTTTCAGCAATTGATTTTAGCAGCGTGGATTTACCGGCACCGTTAAACCCGACAATCCCGATTTTTTGCCCTCGGTCGATGATCAGATTTACGTTTTTAAGAATCACTTTATCGCGGTCATAGCCCAGATCGGAATTTTTTAAAGTGACGATCTCTTTACCGGTGGCGGTGGCCGCCGGCATATGAATCACTGCACGAGGCGGAAGTTTTTTAGTTTCGACCTGCTCTAAGCGGTCTAAACTTTTTAAACGGCTCTGCGCCTGGCGGGCCTTGCTGGCCTTGGCGCGGAATTTATCGACGAATTCCTGAATCTGTTTGCGCTTATTTTCGATTTGCGCCGCTTTGGCCTCAAGCAGTCTTTGTAACTCGGCTTTTTGTTCAAAGTAGTCATCAATGTGTCCGGGAAATTTTACGATATCGCCGGCTTCAACTTCGAGTGTGTATTCGGTCGTGCGGCGTAAGAATTCACGGTCATGCGAAATCAGTAAAAACGCCTGCTTGTAACCCTGTAAGAAGTTTTCCAGTGTTAAGATGCTCTCAAGATCCAAGAAGTTCGTTGGCTCATCGAGAAGCATGATGTCGGGCTCTAGGCCGATAAGGTACAACAGCTTCATGCGCATGCGGTAACCGCCTGATAGCTGGTTAAGTTTTCCGGTAAAGTGATGCTCCTGTAAGCCAATGCCTAAGCCTATTTGCTTAAGTTCCCAGATGGGCTTGATGCAGTTTTCTTTAAGGTAATCTTCGGCGTTGATATCGACGGTCCAATCGGATTCCTGCTCGAGGTAACCGATGCGTAATCCGTTAGCTTTTGTGATCTCACCGTTATCTAAATGCTCTATACCTACGATAATTTTGAATAGAGTCGATTTTCCGGCGCCATTGGGCCCGATGACACCTACGTGTTCGCCCTGATTTACCGAAAATCCAGCGCTATTGAAGAGCACTTTTGCGCCGTATTGTTTACTTGCATTGTAGAGTTGAAGCAGAGTCATTTCTGTGCCACATTACAAGAGTTTCATTCATGTTTAAAGGGGGAATTTCATGAAAAGATCATTTTTAGCGGCTTTGCTATTACTGGCAACTGCACAAGTAACGTTAGCGGACACAACCAATTTTATTTTCTGTACCGAAGGAAGTCCGTCATCGTTTAATCCACAACTTGTGACTGACGGAACCAGTATGAACGCGTCTTCACAAACGATGTTCAACCGTTTAGTTGAGTTCAAACCGGGCACAACTGAAGTTATGCCAAGTTTAGCAGAATCTTGGACCGTTTCGAAAGACCGCAAAACTTACACATTTAAGTTACGTAAAGGTGTAAAGTTTCACTCTAACTCGAGCTTTACTCCGACGCGTGATTTTAATGCGAACGATGTGGTTTACACATTCAAAACGCAATTAGACCCTAAACATCCGCTGTCAATTCCTGCAGCTTCATACGACTACTTCAAAGCTATGGAATTAGACCAACTAATCGCTGATGTTAAGAAAACTGACGACTACACAGTTGTTTTTGAATTAAAACGCCCAGAGTCTCCGTTTTTAGCTAACTTGGGAATGGATTTCGCATCTATCCTATCTGAAGAGTACGCTCAGTCTTTAGTAAAATCCGGAAAAGGTCTAAAAACTTTAGAAACAGCGCCGGTCGGCACTGGCCCATTTACTTTTAAATCTTACCAAAAAGATTCGACAATTAAATTTGCGGCTAATCCAACTTACTGGAAAGGTAAGCCAAAAATCGAAAATTTAATTTTCGTGATCGTTGCAGATTCAACGGTGCGTACGCAAAAAATGAAATCAGGCGAATGCCACATCATGAGCGAAGTGCAACCCCAAGATATCGACGCGTTATCTAAAAACCCGGCTATTAAAATTCAAAATGCTGCGGGTCTTAACGTTTCTTACATCGCTTTCAACACCGAGAAAAAACCTTTCAACGATTTAAAAGTTCGTGAGGCGATTTCATTGGCATTAAATAAAAAATCATACCTTGATGTTATCTACAAAGCGCAGGGTTTAGCGGCGAAAAATCCAATCCCGCCGACGATGTGGTCTTATAACAACAAAACGCCTGAAACAACTTACGATGTTGAAAAGGCGAAAAAGTTATTAAAAGATGCCGGTTACCCGAACGGTTTTGAAACCGAATTATGGACAATGCCGGTTGCGCGCCCTTACTTACCAAACGGTAAAAAATTAGGTGAGTTAGTTCAGGCTGATTTAGCTAAAATCGGCGTAAAAGTTAAATTAGTGACTTTCGACTGGCCAACGTACTTAGAAAAATCTAAAAGAGGTGACCACGCGATGATCCAATTCGGTTGGACTGGCGATAACGGTGATCCAGATAATTTCATGAACGTGTTATTAGGCTGTACTGCGGTTAAGGCGGGTTCAAACTACGCTCGTTGGTGCCATAAAGAATTCGACACTTTATTACAACAAGCTAAAGAAGAATCAGCGGTTGCAAAACGTACGTCTTTATACATGAAAGCCCAAGAAATTTTCGCCAAAGAAAAACCATGGTACCCGGTTGCTCACTCAAAACAAAACAAAGTGATGTCGGCTAAAGTACAAGGTTATAAAATCAGCCCACTGGGTAACGAAAATTTCGAAGCGGTTTCACTTGCGAAATAGTCGCAAGTAAACCTGCAGTAAAGTAGAGTAATGGCAATAGTTAAAGGTCTTTTAAAAGTTATTGGTTATTTTCTTTTTATCAGCTTGATAAGCTTTTCAATCATCAGGCTGATTCCCGGAGATCCCGTTCAACATATTATTGGTGAGCGCGGTGCCAGCGAAGAACGGGTCGCAGAAATTAAAAAAAGTTTGGGACTGGATCAACCAGTCCCGGTTCAGTTTTTAAAGTTCACAAAAAACGCCATGGTTGGTGATTTTGGCGAGTCTACGGTTTCAAAGCAGCCGGTGCTTTCAGAGTTCAAGGTATTATGGCCGGCGACCGTAGAACTGGCGTTTGTGGCCCTGCTTTGGTCTTCATTGATCGGTTTAGCATTGGGAATGTTGGCGGCAGTTAAACGCAACTCATTCTGGGATTACGGTGCCGTTAGCCTTTCGACATTAGGTTTTGCGATGCCGATCTTCTGGTGGGGTTTAATTGTTATCTTCTTTTTCTCGGTACAACTGGGAATCTTTCCGGTATCAGGCCGTATTGATGTGATGTTTGATGTGCCTTATAAGACAGGTTTTTACTTCATCGACACAATTCTTTCAGGCCAATGGGATGCCTTTGCCTCGGCTTGTAAATACATCGTGTTGCCGGCATTTGTGTTAGGCACCGTACCGCTTGCGTTGATCGTGCGGGTAGCCCGCGCTTCAATTATCGACGTGGCCGAAGAGGATTACGTTCGTACGGCACGTGCGAAAGGTCTTCCGTATAAAACCATTTTATTTAAACACATCTTTAAAAATGCACTGCCGCAGATTTTAACGTCTATTGGTTTAGCTATGGGTCAGTTATTAACCGGCGCCATCTTAACCGAAACGTTATTTTCTTGGCCGGGTATGGGTCGTTGGATTATCAAATCTATCGAAGCCCGTGATTACCCGGTGGTACAGGCCGGTGTGTTTTATTCGATGTTAATTATCATTATCGTGAACTGGATTACGGATGAATCAGTAAAAATGGTATCTCCTAAACTGCGCGATCAGCAAAGAGGTGGCTAATGGCAGTCACAGCTACACAGAAATTATTTAGAAATAAGAACGTGCTTTACGGAACAATGCTTTTTGCTCTGTTCGTTCTGGCGTTTGTGGTTTCATTTATCTGGACCCCTTATGCGTATAACGAAGTTTTCGACGGTATGGCCCTACAGCCGATGGGCGGAAAATTTCTCCTGGGTACTGATGATCTGGGCCGTGATTTGTTCTCGCGGTTAATGATTGGTTCGCAGTTTTCACTGGGTATCGGTCTGATCGTGGGTGGCATTGCCGTTGTGATCGGTGCAGGTTTGGGTTTAGTTGCCGGCTTCTACGGAAAACGCGTCGATCAAACCTTAACGCAGATCATGAATGCGCTGCAGGCGATGCCAAGCTTATTATTGGCTTTATTCGTAGTTGCGATTCTTGGTCCAAGTGTGACGAATACGATTATTTCGGTAACGCTGGTTTCAATTCCTACGATGTACCGTTTAGTGCGTTCGCAGTCGCAGGTTGAAATGGCCAAAGAATACATCCAGTCAGCCAGAGCACTGGGAGCTGGCGATGCGCGTATTATTTTACGTCATTTGCTTCCAAACTGTGTGACCCCGATTCTGGTGCAGTCGGCAGTATGCTGTTCTGAGGCGATTTTAAATACCGCCGCATTAGGCTTTTTAGGTTTAGGTATTCCGGCGCCGTACCCTGAATGGGGAACGATGTTAGCTGATTCGAAAAACCTAATGGAGACAGCTCCGCACTTAATGTGGATCCCTGGACTTTGTTTATTATTATTGATCTTATCGACACAATTAATTAGCGATGGTCTTAGAGATCATTTAAGCTAGCGGTGCCAGGCCTTTTTTGCTACGCTTATATTTGAGATGGCAAATGTTCCTGCGCTTTTTCTTGATCATAAAAAACGAAATTTGATTCTATGGCTTACGGATATGACCGTAGCCATAGCGTCTTATTTTTACCTGACCAATCCGTTTTACATCGAAAAAATTCTGCACGGAATCGACTTAGCGGCCATACGTCCGGATGTGGATCCCGAGGTTTTTACGACGCCGGTGTTTTTTGAGTTTATGTACACGGTGATTTCATTCACGTCGCTGATTACGATCCTGGTGATTGCAGTTTTACATACGGTGGCGTTTTTTAAGTGTTATAAGCGTAATCGTGCGGCTATTGCGTATGTGAAGATTTACTGCATTTTAGCGGCGGTTTCTCTACTGATGTGGTTTTTTTATAATGTGAGTGCAGTGGGGAGTTTGGTGCTGGTGCCGACGCTTATTTACACTCTGGTTTTTTGGGCGGAAAGACAACCCGCACAGCCGGCTGTTGATAATATCTTAAAAAATTAAAGCCCGATGTCGGTAAACATCGGGCTTCATGATTTACTTTTGTTGTGAATGTTATCTTGGATCAGTGCTGATCGTCATCGTTGTGCTACCTGCGAAGAATTTTTTCGAATCGGCAGGGATTCCTGCAAGTCTTACTGGTGTATCAGCCGCAGCTAAAGCTACATCGTTGTTAGTCGCGTTGAAGCTATCGATAAATTTCCAGCCGAAGCTCCATGCTGTTAATGCCGGTACGAATTCAGCTTCTGAGTTGGCGTTTACACCACGTGAACCTACAGATACGTCAAATCCCATGCTGATGAATTCGTTGTTATGTGATTTTCCGAAGCACGATAGGTTGTACACCATGCGCATTTTTTTCTTCATATTGGCAACTAATGTCGCATTAAAGTTAGGTGAAGTTGCAGTTACACGGGTCACTAAATCAGCCATTTTGATGCCACCTTCGCGGAAGTAAACTTTATTGTCTGCGCCATGGAGTGAAAAGATCACATCAATGGCTTTAACTGCCGGATTCATTGAAAGATTTCTAAGTTGAGTTACGAAGTTTGCAACGGTAGCTTGCGTGCGTCTAAGATGAATAACTCGGGCGTAGTCATCGCCAAGTACAACGCCAGTTGATCCTGCTGTTAAGTCTTCGATCACATTGTAAAGGCTACGTAAGTTTTGTGGGCCATGTTCTTGTAGTTCGCTCACCACTAAAAGCACGCGGTCATGTTTGTCGATGCGGGCCTGAGCTGTGCTGGTCACGATTGCAGTTAATGCGGCTACCAGGGTTAAAGTTAATGTCTTCATTTGTATCTCCTTTTGGTTAGTTAGTTTCGTTTGCGCTTAAAGCGTCTTTGTTGAAACCAGTATCGCCGCTTTTGCCTTTGGCGAACACGAACCATAACAAATATAAAATGATTTGATTTGACGTGATTGTTGGTAATGATATAAGTTGTTGATATGACGAAAGAAAGTCTGTTTTTCAGCGGTCAGTTTTTACAAATCACCCAAGATAAAGCTAAGCCGGTTTCGGCTGATTTGGCGTACTTAATCGCGGCCCTTGCGATGACCGGTGAGGTTGAGCGCGCCGAAAAACTGGTAAAAAACGAACAGCCAACCCTAGTTGAACAAAAACAATATTCGTTTGTGCTGTTTTTTCTAGGTCTTGGGTTTACCCGTGCTTCTCAATATAAAAAAGCACGCCAGTATTTTCTAAAATTAAACCAGAATCAGAAAAATTCTTTTGATAAATTTCTACTGGGGCAGGGATTAGGTTTTTATAATTATTTTATCTGCCGTTACAATCTAGCAGAACAGTGGATCAGCTTTGCACGTATTCATATCGACGAAGATAAATGGAATAAATTTTGGTCTCTGATTTTCAGTGATTTAGCGGCGCATATTTTTGTTAAACGTGGTAAAGTAAATATGGGTATTAAGCTTTGTCAAAAAGCCCATAAACTTGCGATCGAGACCGGTAATAAATTCGCCGAAGAAGCCAGCGTTGTGGCACTGGCTAACTATGAATCAATGTACGGCTCCGATCAGAAAAGTTCTCTCACGCAGCTGAAAAAATTAATTTCCAAGTACGAAAGTTCAAATAACTTTTATTATTTCAATCTTATCTTAGAGTACGTACGCCGCTTAAATTTAAGTGGGCAGTTTACACAAGCTGAAGATATATTAACCAAAATTAAATCAGAGCTGTTTCAAAGCAATCTTAACCGCCAGAAAGCACTGTGGGGATTTCGTTCGGCGCATCTGATGTTTCTGCAGGGTAAACCGCAGGCGTTAAATCAGATTGAAAGTGCGCTTGATTATTTACAAAGCCGGCAGGATCTGAATTTACGCCTGCAGTTACTCGGTCTTAAATATAAAATATTAAAACTACAGAGCCAATCGATCGAGGAGCTCGAAAGCGAGATCAAAAAAATCACCTTCTTCTGTCGTGATAGTCAGGCTTTAAGTTACGCCTATCGTTACGGCTGGTATAATAAGCCGGTTTCTGAAGATCCCTACGCTGGTTTTTTTCATGCGTGGATCCGAGAAGGTTATAAGAACTATGCGATGTTAAAAAAAGTGATGGATAAAAACTGGTACGCACTTTTTTGTGATTTACTTCCGGTGCAGCGACAGAATTTTTTATATCTCGATGTACTTCCGAAAAAAGGCCTGATCTTTTCAGAAAGTGGTATTTCATTAAGTGATGGCTTAACGCCGTTGGTGCGTCAGGCCTTGTTGTTGTTATCCCGTCAGGCTTTAAGCAAAAAAGACTTCGTCGAAATGTTATGGGGGTACCAGTACGATTCACTCCGCCATGACTCTTTGGTATATACTCTGCTTGGAAGAGTGCGTGAGTTTTTCACTAAACAGCACGATTTAGTAAACTTGCAGCAACACACAGTAGCGCTTCATGAGCTGCAAGTGCGGGTGTATGATCATCAAACCACAACTATAACCAAAGCACCTGTTAAAGATGAGTCAAAACAACAGAAGAGTCTGAACTACCGCCAGATCGAAATCCTTGAATATCTCGAAAAAAATCGTTTTATCAGCACCCAGCAAGCCAGTGAATTTTTACAGACCACGATTGTGACAGCCAGCCGTGACCTCGTAAATTTGCATAAACAAAATAGAGTTAGTAAAAGCGGACGTGGCCGTGCTATACGCTACGCTTTACCGAGCGAAGGAGTTTAGTTTATGAAACAGATTTTATCAGTACTTGCATTTTCGTTAATGGCCTCTGCGGTATCTGCCGAAATCATCGATTTGCAGGCCACTTACTCGGTTCCGACCCTGAATGCCGATGAGTTAGAGGTGAATTCTTTTGAATTAAAAAACTACCAGGTTGAAACGTTTGCTGACGGTGGCGCGGTAATGCGTTTTGAAATGCCGGCCGATATGGTCGGAACTTCTGGCCAGAAGATGGAATTAAAACTAGTCGGTAAAACGTCTGCGACAACAAAAATTTTAAGTAGCCCTGCGGCTAAAGCGGTGTGCGAAGGTCCGTGGATCAACATGCAGTGTTCGATCGGTTTTTTAAAATTAAAAATGGATAAGAGTTCGTTAGCCGATGAGTTAGCGGTTAAGTACCCAGAAACCGAAGCACAAGCTCGTTATAATTTATTAATGCGTTTTAACAACGATCCGATCGGCACTGTTAAAGTAATTAAGCCGAGCGCGCCATCAGCGCAATAAACTGCACACCTAAATAAAACAAACCATTTTTCTCATAAAGATGGACGGAGTAGCCGGCCATCTTTACAAACTTCGACCGTTCGGTCGGGTATATCAACGCCAGCTGTTTTTTAAGTGGCACCTGTTGCTCAACCCTAAGTAGGGCACCCACTTGCGAATAATCAACAAACAGGGCTTTTACCAGGTATGAGTCCGCTTCAATTAAGCAGAATGAATTAGATGGATAGCGCGTAAACTTACGTAAGTTCAATGGCATACGGGCTTACAAAGCAAAGATCATGCTGGCTATATATCAATGTGATGCAGTTGGAATTTTAAAGTGGGTATGAGTTTGACAGAGCGGTGTCAGGGTAGACAGCTGTAGAAAAAAACCCGATGTTCATCACACCGGGTTTAAAGATTTTAGCTTTTAAAAGCCGACGAACTACATCGTCATGGCTTTTTTAAGATTAGAATCGATTTTATCTAAGAACGGCTCAGTGTTCATGTATTTGTCTGCAGGAACTTTGTCGCCATAGATGCAAACGGCTAAATCTTTTGTCATGAAGCCGGCTTCAACGGTTTCAACGCAAACTTTTTCTAAAGTTTGGGCGAATTTTGCTAAAGCAGGGTTGTTATCAAGTTTCGCTCTGTGCTCAAGACCACGCGTCCAAGCAAAGATCGAAGCGATCGGGTTAGTTGATGTTGGTTTTCCTTGTTGGTGCTGACGGTAGTGACGAGTCACTGTGCCGTGAGCCGCTTCAGATTCCATAGTTTTTCCGTCTGGAGTAACTAGAACCGAAGTCATTAAACCTAATGAGCCGAAACCTTGCGCAACAGTGTCTGATTGCACGTCGCCGTCGTAGTTTTTACAAGCCCATACGAAGTTACCATTCCATTTAAGAGCCGAAGCCACCATGTCATCGATTAAACGGTGTTCATAAGTAATGCCTGCTTCGTCAAACTTAGCTTTAAATTCAGTTTGGTAGATGTTTTCAAAGATATCTTTGAAACGGCCATCGTATTTTTTTAAGATCGTGTTTTTAGTTGATAAGTATAAAGGCCATTTTTTCGCTAACGCTTGGTTAAAGCATGAACGCGCAAAACCAGTGATTGATTCATCTGTGTTGTACATCGTTAATGCAACACCGTCACCTTTGAAGTTATAAACTTCGTGAGTGATCGTTTCGCCACCGTTTTCAGGTTGGAAAGTAACGGTTAATTTACCTTTGCCTTTAGTTACGAAATCTGTGGCGCGGTATTGGTCACCGAAAGCGTGACGGCCGATACAGATTGGCGCTGTCCAGTTAGGAACTAAACGTGGAACGTTTTTGCAGATGATCGGTTCGCGGAAAACAGTGCCATCTAAGATGTTACGGATTGTGCCGTTTGGTGATTTCCACATTTGTTTTAAGTTAAATTCTTTAACGCGGGCTTCATCAGGAGTGATTGTCGCGCACTTGATACCTACGTTGTACTTTTTGATCGCTTCAGCAGCGTCAACAGTCACTTGATCGTTTGTTTGGTCACGGTATTCCATGCCTAAGTCAAAGTACTTAATATCGATATCTAAGTACGGAAGGATTAATTTATCTTTGATAAATTTCCAGATGATTCTTGTCATTTCATCGCCATCAAGCTCAACCACTGGGTTAGCTACTTTGATCTTTTGCATATTTGATCTCCTAATTTGTATTTTTAATGCGGGATTTAATATAGGGTTTCTTTCGCTCTATGGCACGTCCTAACACCTTGCGTGTCTCGGTGATTCGGGAGTATGTTGTTAGAGTGAAAAGCAGCAAAAAAACCACTCTTTTTAAGGATGCTAAAATCATTAAGGTCACAGGATTGCCGACTTTGGCTCAGGTCTCGCACCCGGAGCGCCAATCGGTGGTGGTTTTTGACCGCATTTTGCTAAAAAATGCATCTTTTAAAAAGTGGATTGCCCAATTTAAGCTCGCTCTGCCGGTACAGGCCGGCGAATCGCTTAAAACTGTGAACCGCTACGCCCAGGTATTGAATCAGCTGCAGGCCTGGCAGAAACAAAATTTAATTACCCAGAAGCTGCAGTTCGTGGCAATCGGCGGTGGCTCGGTCGGGGATTTCACCGGCTTTTTAGCTTCAACTTACCAGCGCGGTTGTCCACTGGTGCAGATCCCGTCAACCTGGTTATCGGCGGTGGATTCAGCCCACGGCGGAAAAAACGGCTTAAATTTAAATTCGACTAAAAATCAGATCGGCACGATATACCCGGCGGATAAAATTATCCTGTCGAAGGCGATTTTGTTAAATCAGCCGTCCGACCGTTTGATCGAGGCCTTTGGCGAAATCGTAAAGATTTGTCTGATTAACCGTCCGCAGCTGCTTTCTAAAATTCAGTTCAACGAAAATTACGTGTGGAGCAATTTAGAACAATTTATCAATGCAAAGATGCAGGTGGTTGCTAAAGATCCGTTAGAGAAAACCGGCTACCGTCATATTTTAAATTTGGGCCATACCATGGGGCATGTGTATGAATCCGCGCTGGGCCTTTCACACGGTAAAGCCATCTTGATGGGGCTAGTCTTTGCGGTACGCTGGAGTTACCATCTGGGCTACATGGATAAAAACTGCTTTTTACATGTATCGCAGCTGATCACATCGCTGGATGAGTCGATGAACTTTACTAAAGCCAACAAGATTCCGGTTAAAAAAGTAACTCAGGCCCTGATGCAGGATAAAAAATCTGTTCCGGCGCGCGAAAAGTCTCTACGTTTTATTTTTGTTAAACGTCCGGGCACGGTTCTTGTCGAAAATAAAAAAGTTTCCGAGATCGTGGCCGAGTTTGAACGCCAGAGGTTTTACGCATGAGTTTTGTTTTCACTGGAAGTTTAGACATTTCTAAATCCTGGATGAATCGCGCTCTGATTTTAAAATCATATGAGCCGGGGTTGGAGATTGTCGGAACTTCTAGTGCGGACGATGTTAAACTTTTACAGCAGTGCCTGAATGATCTTAAGGCCGGTAAAAAAGAGTTTTTCGTCGGCCTGGGCGGCACCACGTTCAGGTTTTTTGCTTTACGTGTCTCACGCGAAATCGGAAGTTTTATTATTAAAGGCGAAAAAAAATTATTCTCGCGTCCGCAGGATGAAATAATCGCTATCCTGGAACAGGTGGGTGTTAAGGCTTGGTTTAACCCGGAGAAAACCGAATTTCATATTCACAGCCAGGGTTGGCGCTCAGACGAAGAGTGTAAAGTTTTGAAAGTTGATTCAAAAGACTCAAGCCAGTTTTTAACTTCGGTGCTGTTGAATTCGGTAAATCTGCCGTTTGATCTGCAGATTGAAACATCAAAAGTTACCTCAGAAAGCTACTTTAATTACACACACAAAATGATGGGCACTTATGGATTTGCGATTGATGATTTGTTTGTTTCCAGCAGACAAAAATTAGTGCCACAAAAAATGCTTGGTGAAGTCGATGTCAGCTCTTTTGCCAGCCTTGCCGCCGCCGCCGTGCTGGCGGGTAAAGTGCATTTAACCAACTGGAATAGATTTTCGCTTCAGCCCGATATGGAATTTGTCGCCTTTTTTAAACGTATGGCGATTGCTTTTACCACCGAAGAGAATAATTTTTATATTTCTCAGCAAAAACAGTGGTCATCACTTAAGGCCAATCTTGAGCGCTGCCCGGATCTGTTTCCGGTGATGGCGGTATTGTGTGCTTTTGCCGAGGGCGAAAGTCATCTGTACGGTGCACACCAGCTTGTGCATAAAGAATCTGATCGTTTAGAGAAGACGTACGAATTGCTGACCCGCTGTAATTTTCTGGTCGAAAAATTACCTGATGGCTTAAAAATCAAGGGTAATCCGGCGGCCAAGTATTTACACCGTGACCTTATTCAGTTTGATCCTGATCACGATCACCGCATGGCCTTTGCTGCCCGTTTGCTGCAGCTTAAGGGTTTTCCCGTGCAGATCACTGATCCAGAAGTTATTAACAAGAGTTATCCGCAGTTTTATGAACACACGGGGTTACATCCATGAAACGAATTTTTATCGGCCATCGCGGGGTAGGAAAGAGTTCTTTGTTAGAGCGGCATCAGGAATATTTTCCCGAAGTTGCCGGGTTTGATCTGGATCAGGTTATTGCTGAAAAAGAACAACAGGCAATTGGCGATATCTTTCTCCAGAGAGGCGAAGCCGCATTTCGCGAGTTGGAAAAAAAATATTTTCAAGAGCTGACTTCGCAAAGTTCTTATGTGGTTGCTGTCGGTGCCGGGTTTGATACCCAGTTATTACCATTAGATGCCGAAGTGGTGTTGGTCAGTCGCCGAACTGATTCGGACGGCCGGATTTTTTTAAACCGTCCGCGTTTAAATCCTGAGGTTTCGGCCCTGCAGGAATCTATTCAGCGTTATCAAGAGCGTGAACCTAAATTTCGTAAGGCAGCTTCGTGGGTTTATCATTTGCCCGAAGGGTTAAATGAGTGCGACGAGACCGAAGAAAAACTGTTTAAGAAAGATTTTAAAACTGAAAATGCGTATTTCACATTAGCCAAAGAAAGTGAAATTAAGCTGTGGTCGAATCTAGATAAATTTGAATTACGCACAGATGTGTTTTCACTGGTTGATATCAAGCGTATTATCGCGGCTCATAAAGAAGTCCGCTTTTTAGTAGCGGTGCGCTCACAGGTAGATCCTGCCGAACTGCGCGGCTTACGGGTTGACTGGGCCTTAGAATACGGACCGGTGCCGCCGGGCGTGAATGCGCAGATTATTTCTCTGCATGAAGGCGGTTTTTTTGAAAGTCTGTTGCAAATGCAGCAACAGCCGGCCGGACGGCATTTAAAATTTTGTCCCGTCGTCAATTCTTTCAATGAATTAATCCTAGGCTTGCACTGGCAAAATGAAGACCGTCAGAACCGCAGCTTTCTTCCGCGCACAGAAATCGGTAAAAAAAGCCGCTGGCGCTGGTACCGCAACCTGATGTGGCGCCGTCAAAAAATTAACTTTGTCCAAGGATTAAAAGACAACGATGACCAGCCAAGTCTGTACGAATATCTGCAGGGGCTGAATGCAAAAAAGGTGTTCGGCGCAGTTTTAGGTGATCCGGTTCACCACTCACGCACACCGATGACCCAGGGGCCGAATTTAAGTGATTACGGTCAGATTCTGGCGATCCCATTGAGTGAAGATGAATTTCATGAGGGTATGACGCTGTTACAGGAGATCGGGTTAAAATTTGCGGCGGTGACATCACCGTTAAAAATCAAAGCGGCAGAACTGATCGGCTTAAGTGATGGCGAATCGGGAATCAACTCACTGATTTATCACGATAACCGATGGCACGGCATTTCCAGTGATGCCGATGGGTTTGAGGCGCTGATCGAAGAATCAGAAATTGACGATTTAAAGAATAAAAAAATCGCCATCTGGGGCGGTGGCGGTGTGACCAGCGCCCTGAAGAACGTGTTGCCGCAGGCTGTAGGCTACTCGGCACGCACCGGTTTATCACGAGGTGAAAGCCCCGCTGGAGACATTTCACCGGATGTCGTGATCTGGGCGGCCCCTCGCAAAGACGGCGTGCAAATGCCTCCGGCCAACTGGAACCCACAATATATTCTGGATTTAAACTACAGTGAAAACTCAATGGGCCTTGAATACGCGCAGACAAAATCGGGCGCGAAATATATTTCGGGGCTAGATATGTTTTATGCCCAGGCTAAATCACAATTTAAATTCTGGGCTAAATACTTAACGGCAGAAGGATAACCTTGCATATGAGCGCTAATACTTTTGGTCAACGATTTCAAATGATGTCTTTCGGCGAAAGCCACGGCCCGGCTTACGGGGTAGTGATAGATGGCATGCCTGCCGGGGTAAAATATGACGAAGCCTTGTTATTAAAAAATCTGGCGCGCCGTAAACCTGGCTCAAGCGCTTTTGTTACGGCCAGAAATGAAGCTGACCAACCCGAAATATTGAGCGGTTTTTTTGAAGGTAAATCTTTAGGAACTCCGATTGCTGTCGTTGTCAGAAACGAAAATCAGCGTTCGGCGGATTACGATAAAATTCAGACTGAAGCCCGCATCGGACACGCCGATGATACCTGGAAAAATAAATTCGGTCACAGTGATCACCGCGGTGGCGGCAGATCTTCAGGACGTGAAACCTTAAACCGTGTGATCGCAGGATCGTTTGCACAGATGTTAATGCAGCAACTCTCTTCGCAAGTGTCAACTGGATCGGCTTCGCCGATACAGGTTTTTGCCTATGCCAGACAAATCGGAAATATTAACATCGACCAAGCCTCACATGAACTTCCGAAAGATATTCAGACCCTGTTAGAAAAAGCCAAAACCGAAGGTGAAAGCTACGGCGGGGTAGTTGAGTGCCGCATTTCACAGGCGCCGGCAAACCTAGGGCAGCCGGTGTTTCATAAATTCAAAGCTGATCTTGCGCAAGCGATGATGTCGTTAGGGGCGACCACAGGCTTTGAATTAGGTGCTGGCTTTGAAGGTACAACGATCAAGGGCACCGAGTTTCACGAAAAAATGTTATCAGAAAATTATGGCGGCATCCGCGGAGGTATCACGACCGGTGAAGATATCGTCTTTCGTGTGGGCTTTAAACCGACGTCATCTATTAAAGACGTGGCAAAAAAAGGGCGTCATGATCCGTGCATTATTCCGCGCGCGATCCCGGTGATTGAAGCCATTTGCTGGCATCTTTTGGCGGATCATTGGCTATGGAGCCGTAACGACCGCCTTTAGGCGTGGTCTGTTATTACTTTACTGTGCCTTTGTAGATGTAGGCGATGCCGAAACTTACTGGCGTGTAAGACATCTCTGAGAACGCGCCTGATTGTTTCATTAATTCAAGAAATTGTTCTTTACACGGAAACGCAGCTGATGATTTTTGTAAGTACTCATAAGCATCACCCTGGCCTGTTACTAAGCCGCCGATCTTAGGTAATACTTTTTCTGAGTAGAAATTGTATAAGCCAGAAATGACCGGAAAATCCATTTGGCCGAATTCAAGAATCATCACTTGGCCGCCTGGTTTAACTACGCGAGCCAGCTCTTTTAACGCTTTTACCGGGTCGTTTACGTTTCTGATGCCGAACGAAATTGATGAAACGTCGAACTTGTTATCTGCGAACTGTAATTGTGTTACATCGGCTAACTCAAAATGGATATCCAGGTTTTGCGCTTTGGCTTTAGCTGGAGCCGGCTCTAACATTTCTTTGCAAAAATCTGTTCCGATCACTTCGCCGTTTGTGCCCACGGCTTTTTTGAATTCAATCGCCAGATCACCGGTACCAGTGGCGCAGTCTAAAACCTTCATCCCAGCTTTAGCTCCGCTTAAAGAAACTAATTTTTTTCTCCATAAGTGGTGGATGCCGACTGATAAAACCGAGTTAGCCTTATCGTACTTAGCCGCCACTTTAGAAAACATTGAGCGGATTTTTTCCGGGTCTGGTGATTGACGTTGTGTTTGTGAGTTCATAGTAAAAACCTTTTCTTACGCTTTTTGCAGGCGACGGTCGAAAGCTGCTAATACTTTTTCTAATTGCTTCATGGTTTTATCAAACGTCTCAAGCGTAAGAGCCTGAGGGCCATCTGATAAAGCCTGTGCCGGGTTCGGGTGAGCTTCGATAATTAAACCATCTGCACCTGCGGCCGCAGAAGCATAACAAAGTTGTGGGATAAGATCGGCGATACCAACCGCATGTGAAGGATCAACGATTACCGGTAATTGTGTATGCTTTTTTGCGTACACAACAGCATTAAGATCTAGCGTATTACGAGTTGCGGTTTCAAAAGTGCGGATACCGCGCTCGCACAGAATAACATTCTGGTTTCCGCCGGCTAAGACGTAATCGGCGGCCTTGATCCATTCGTCGATAAAGGCTGAAAAACCACGTTTTAATAAAACCGGTTTTGGCTGGAGTCCTAATTCTTTAAGTAAGGCGTAGTTGTGCATATTACGTGCGCCGACCTGGTAACCATCAACGATGTGTGCGATCTCTTCAATCTGGCGAACATCTGTGACTTCCGAAACTAAACCAAGACCGGTAGCCGCTTTAACTTTTTTGATGATATCAAAAGCGTCTGCGCCTAAACCTTGAAAGGCTTTGGCCGAGGTACGCATTTTCCAGATGCCGCCACGTAATATCGAAGCACCTGAATTTTTAACAGCAAGTGCTGTCGTCATAAATTGATTTTCTGACTCAATAGAACATGGGCCTGCGATTACAGTAAATTGCGGACCACCGATTTGAATATTACCAACTTGTACGACCATGAATGCCTTTGCTACAATTGTCACATTGTGGATATGGACCTTAACATAAACGATTTAAATAGTTCAAACTTTTTAGCTGTGGGGGGCCTTCTACAGTTAGCTTCAGATCAGTTTATATTGCTTCTGGGAGTGAGAAAGCCTGTTTTTAGTGCTACCTCTGAGCCATTCCATCAGGTTTTCGTTTATAGCCCACAGTTTTGGGAGTTTTTACAACCGAAAGCCGAGAGCACCGCGGGTCTCTACCGGGTTGAAAAAATGCTCAAAGTCACACGTCAACAGCTGTTGCAATTTTTAGAAAACAACATCGTCAAAGCCGCGACCAGCCTGGACTTGCTTGATAACCACAAGGCCGATTTTGCAGCTCAATTTGTTTGGTCACAGAAAACTTTTGCCACCGGTATTTTGCAAAAAACTGTTCCGGCCACTAAGTTTGAATTTGCAACGTCAGAGAAATTTAATTTTGCTTACCAACTTTATTTAAGTTTACAAAAAAACCGTCCGGGATATATCTACGGACTCTGGGACGAGGCCGGCGGCTTTTTAGGATTAACCCCGGAAACGCTGGCGGCCTGGGACGGAAAAACTTTATCGACCATGGCACTGGCCGGCACTTGGAGTAATGAAAAAAAAATTCAGCAGGTTTCTGAAGTTGATATGAAAACCCGCAAAGAGCATGAATTTGTCATTAACGATATTCGTGAACGCTTAGGCCAGATAACTGTCGGTGAAACGCATATTTTAACCCTGCCGACTTTAAGTCATTTAAAAACCGATATTCATCAGCAGTGCCTTTCGCAAAAAGACTGTGTGGCGGCCATTGAAAAATTGCATCCCACCGCAGCCCTGGGAATTTATCCGCGCCATGCAGAAATGGCGACCCAGTTTTCGCAGTTTGCGGTGCAAAAAGAACGTGGCTTTTTTGGTGCACCGTTTGGCGTGATTGGCGCTGATTTTGCGCAAGTGATCGTCGGCATTCGTGGCCTGATCTGGAGTGTAAATCGTCTGAATATCTTTGTCGGTTGCGGCGTAACTGCGCAAAGTGAGCAAGAAGCTGAATGGCAAGAGCTTGAGACAAAAAAGAAGGCCATTTGCGAAGCTTTTTCGTTGCAGATTCTGTAAACACGTTTAATACATTATCTCATGACCAATGCGGCCCTGGTTTCACACTTTTATCAGATCTTAAGTAATCTCGATGTTAACGAGGTGATCGTGTGCGCCGGTGCCCGTAATGCGCCGTTAGTGGTCGGTCTTGAGAGCCGTGCCTTTAAGGTTAAATCTTATTTCGAAGAACGTTCGGCGGGCTTTTATGCCTTAGGCCGTATTAAAGCTACCGCAAAACCGGTCGCGGTGATTACCACTTCGGGTACGGCAGTGGCTGAGCTGTTGCCGTCGGTGATCGAAGGCTATTATCAGGGGTTGCCCCTGATCGTCATCAGTGCGGATCGGCCAAAAAATTACCGCGGCTCCGGAGCGCCACAGGCGATCGAACAGGCGGTGATTTTTACGTCGTATGTGCATAAGTGTTACGACTGGGATGTGACTCAGCAGAATTTACAGGTTGAGTTCGATGCAAAAAAGCCTTTGCATTTTAATCTGTGTTTTGATGAACCGTTAATTGACGGGGATTTTGCACAAACCACCGAAAAATTTGTCGAAGTAAATAAAATTGCATCTTACCAACCGCAGGCGTTTGATGTTGAATACGGTGAACAGGCTTTAGCTTTCAAGAATCCGCTAGTACTATTAAGCCAGCTATCTTCAGATGAAAAAACACAGGTTAAAGCAGCGCTAAAAAAATATCAGGTTTACCACTACGCCGAAACTCTTTCGGGGTTATTAGGTGATCCGGAGCTGGTGCATTTACAGATCAATAACTGTGAAGCTCTTTTTGGTGCGTTTTTAGAAAAACAGATTTTTACTTCGGTGTTGCGTATTGGCGGGGTTCCGACCTTACGATTATGGCGTGACCTTGAGAAAAAATTTGCACACATCCCGGTGCTGTCAGTTTCAGAACTTCCGTTTTCGGGTCTGGCCCGTAACTCCTTGCAGGCTGGTTTTTCTGTCGTTGATCCGCTGTTAAACGCTGTCGCCTACCGTAAAATTGATTTCGCGGCTTTAAATGAGCAATTGCAGTTAAAAAAAGTGACAGCTTTAACGGAACATAAAAATTCAGAGCAGAATTTTATTTTTCAGTTAAGTGAATTATTGAAATTTCATCCGGTCTATATTGGTAATTCACTGCCGATCCGTGAATGGGATCTGTTTTCGCAAGGGGCTTTTCCGGAGAGTTACGGTAACCGTGGAGCCAATGGTATTGATGGTCAGCTGTCGACCTATTTGAGCTGGTCAAACCAGTTTGATATGTCGTGGGCCATTGTCGGCGATCTGACGGCAATGTATGATTTGGCCGCGTTAGGACTAAATCGCGAAGACAGTAAAGCCTCACGCAAAGGAATCATAATAATCAACAACCGTGGTGGGCAGATCTTTAAAAAGGTGTTTAATCACGAAAAATTTCTAAACCCGCACGAGGTCCAGTTCAAAGGCTGGGCGGAAATGTTCGGCTGGAACTATCTACAAGTCGTGGACGTGGTTGATCTTTCGTCGGTACAAGATATCATTTCTAAGAAGGAAATGAAGAATTTCGTCATTGAAATTCAAACAGACCAGACGCAGTCAAATGCGGTTTGGAAATTTATGGATGAATTATGCAAAACCGTCAAATTTTAGCGTTACATGGTTTTTTAGGATCGGGAAAAGATTGGTATAAAGTTCAGACTTTGACTCCACGTCATCAATGGGTGACGCCGGATTTGTTTTCGCCGACCTCTCCGATTGGAGACATTGACTTAGCTTCCTTCACTAAATTGGCTGATCGATTGGTTGATTTTATTCCTGACAAAACGCAGCCGATTTTTGTGGGATACTCGCTGGGTGCCCGAGTCGGATTACATATTTTAGAACGCCACGCAGACCGTTTTAAAAAGTTTATTTTTATCAGTGGCCACCCGGGCTTAACCGACAAGACCGAAAAAGAACAACGTCGTATCAACGATTTGGTTTGGAAGGATAAATTAGAAACGACTCCCTGGAGTGATTTTTGGAACGAATGGAATGGCCAGGATGTTTTTAAAGCGGATAACGACCGTGAATTTTCGCGCAACGGCCGTGACATCGACCCCAAAAAATTAGCCTTAGGATTCACAACGCTGTCATTGGCCCAGCAAGATAACAAAGAAGCTGTATTGGCCAAACACGCCGATAAAGTAACTTGGGTTGTGGGCGATAAAGATCAGAAGTTCACAAGCTTTGCTGAAGATTTAAAACGAAAAAAAATCCTTTCCGGTTATGAAAGGATTTTTAATTCGGGACACCGTGTTCTGTTTGATCAGCCATCTGCAGTGGCTGATTTGATTGAGTCAGTGACTTAATTATTGTCCGACAGCAACTTGCGGCGGTGGTTCTGTGCTTGGTTGTGCCGGTACAGGTTGGTTCATTAAATTAATCGCCCAGGTAATCCACTCACGCTGACCGAATAGGCCCGTGTAGATCACGCCGACGTTGCAGTTACCGAGATAATCAGTTCCGCGACTGGTAACGCCTACTTGTACGTACGAACCATCTTCTAACTGTAAAAGTGCCGGTCCACCCGAATCTCCGTGGCAGGCTCCTTTTAAATTTGTTTGATCCAAAGTAATCTCTTTGTGATCAGATGTGATATCGGTCACGATAATGTTGCCGACTTGTCTTAAGATCCCCGAACCTTCAGTCGGAAACTCAACGATTTCAGGATAGCCGTCTTCGCCGATGATGACTTGGCCATTTTCATCGCGTTTAAATTCGCGCAACACCGGGGTGGTAATCCCGTAGCCGGCAAAAGTTAATGCTGAGCCAACAGTTAACTTATTAATAGTCTCTGGGGTCGGTAAAACAGCGAGTTTGTAATCTTCTGGTGCGGGGGCATGCAATTTAACAACAGCGATATCGTTCCAGACACCTTGTTCTGCTTGGTTGTAATTTTCAGGATAGACAAAATTTGCGGCAAAGCGAATCTGATCATCTGTAACCTGTTGGTGGGCGTTCGTGGTAAATAGCGCTGCGATGAATTGAAGACCTGCACCGTCCACGCAGTGAGCTGCGGTTAATACGATATCACGTGTGATCAGGCTGCCTGTGCAAATTGATTGTTCGCCTTTATCATTTTCCATAATTAAAAGAACAATGCCGTGAGCTTTTTGAAAGTCAGCGTTGGCCAACTCTCCGCCGATGATATTTGAATTTTGTACTTCGTTAGTGTTCACGAATGAAGTCGACGGGATCGATTGCTGTGTGCAAGATGTAAATAATACAGTAGCGATTAATGCCAACAAGACATAAGTTTTTTTAATCATTTTGATTCCGATCCAAATTTTGTTTCGGGCAATAAAACCCAAATTGGAACCAGAGTCACGTGAAATGTCCGTTGTGCAAAAGCAAAAAACCCTCAAAGTCTGAGGGTTTTTATTTAGTTTAAAATTTCTGAAATTGCCTTAAATTACTGGCCTGCTGCTACTTTTTGCGTTTCTTCGGCAGCCGGTGTTTCAGCAGGTTTATTTAACTGAGCTGATGCTAAAGTGATCCAGTCTAATTGACCGTAAACACCAGAGTAAATCGCGCCTTCGTTGCAGTTGCCTAATTTATTGGTGCCACGGCTTGTAACACCAACTTGGATGTACGAACCGTCTTGCAGTTGTAATAGAGCAGGCCCGCCTGAATCTCCGTGGCAAGCCCCTCTTAAATTCTTTTGATCAAATAAGATTTCTTTTTGGTCAGCGGTCACAGATTGGACAACGATATTAGAAACCTTTCTTAATGAACCAGTGCCGCGGCCCGGAAGCTCGACAACAGTTGGTTTTCCGTTTTTACCAGGCACGACCTTGCGGATTACAGCGTTAGTGATACCAAAACCAGCTAAAGTTACTTTCGAACCTTTAACTAATTGTTTGATTGTTTCTGCATCCGGAAGTGTGGCTAATTTAAAATCTTCTGGCGCCGCTTTTTCTAATTTAAGCAGGGCAATATCATTCCAAACTGCAGTGGCATCGTCAGTTGGCTGGTAATCCGGGTGAATCGCGCCGTTCGTAGCGTAGATCACTTGTTCGGCAGTTAATTTTTTATCATCGAGTGATAATAACACCGCAACACCACGTAAACCTTCGTCAGCAATACAGTGAGCCGCAGTTAAAACTAAATCACGGGCGATTAATGAACCCGTGCACGTGGCTTCACCCATAAGGCTGAAGATTTTTAACTGCACGATACCGTGCTGTTTTTGAAAGTTAGTGTCGGCTAAAAGACCACCAAGGATATTTGAATTTTGGATTTCGTTTGAGTCCAGATAAGAAGTGGGAGCAGATTGCGATTGCGGCGCGCATGAAGTAAATAACGCAGCAGCAGTTAACGCTAATAAAGCAGCAGTCTGTTTCATCATTCCTGATTTCATATGTCCCCCTTAGGTACCTTGACCAATCGTGGTCTGTGGTTGTTTGCCGATGTACGGCTTTCACCGAATTTGCGATCCTCCCGAATGCCCCTCATTCAGCCAAGCTCTTTCAAGCCGTGCTTTGGAGGACCCAAATTCTGTGAGGGCAATAAAACCCAGTTTGGAACCAGAGTCACAACATATAATCCTATGCGACCTATAAGAAAAACTTATGCTAACTGAAAGCCAACTGGCCTAGTTTGCGACTGAGAAGGCATATCTTCGCTATGAGCCACCAAGGGGAAGGCATTAGCTTGCGAGCGGTGAATAAGGCTAAATTTTACTTATTGCCCTGTGGTTTTTACCAAAGATTCCGATAAGTTAGTTGTGAAATACGGACGTCGGTTGCACAGCCTTTTGGGCATACTTTTATTTATTCTTTTTATGTTGAACACAAGCATGGTGTTCGCAACACCGGCACGTACCACTTATCAAGCCCGCATCGTAAAACCTGACGGTTATCCCCTCGAAGCTGCGAATGTAAACTTTAGATTTTCAATTTTAGATTCTCCGGGAACCTGTGTGCTTTACACCGAAATCTATTCGGGTGTGAATATGACGGCAACCGGTGGAGTGATTTCGTTCTCTCTTGGTTCGGGCGTAAAAACTTATCCCGTAAGTAGCACTACGTTTGCGCAAGTATTCAGTAACATCACGCCGAACATGGCCTGTGATGCGAGCGGTGTTCCAACCGTGTACACACCAACGGCCAACGACGGCCGAAAAATCGTGATGCAGTTTAATGACGGCGGTGGTTGGCAAACGCTTCCGGCGATGACTATCAATGCCGTTCCGTATGCGATGTATGCCGATAATGCGACCAAGTTTAACGGCATGGCGCCATCTGAATTTGTGCAGGTATCGACGATTCCGACCTGTGCGGTAAGCTCGGCACTTCGTTACACCGGCGCAAGTTTTGTCTGCGAATCGGTTGTCGGTGGCGGCAGCATCACTTCAGCTTCGGTAATTACAGCCCTTGGCTTCACACCGGCTGAAGGTGCGAGTGTAACCACTGTCACTGCCAATTTAAATTCTGTGTCGTCAGCAGTGTTCAGTGTTTCAAGCACGGTGAGTTCATTGTCATCGAGTGTATCAAGTTTACAATCTTCGGTGGTGGCAAGCTTTGCCGCGATCACCAATTCGCAGTGGGTGACGAGTGGCACTACAGTTAACTACAGCAGCGGTCATGTCGGCATCGGTACGAGCGCGCCAACAAGTTTGTTACATTTGTATTCTGAATCAACGGTATTTCAACAGTTGCTGATAGATGCCGCTAGAAATAATCCGGGCTCTTATGGTTTAGTTTTTCAAAAATCACGAGGCAATACTTCATTACGTACACCTTCGCAAAATGGTGACCGGCTCGGAGAGTTAATTTTTCAGGGTTATACTGATGGTACTTATCCTGGTGAGTCAGCAAAAATTCGTGTAACAGCAGCAGAGACAGCCAGCGCCTCAGGGGTAGGAGGCCGGATTCAGTTTATGGCAACATCGGTGGGTTCGTCAGTGACCACTGAGAGAATGCGTATTGAATCCGATGGTAATGTTGGTATCGGAACAACTACTCCTGTGACAACACTGGATGTATCAGGTGCTATTCGTATTTCTTTTCATGCAACCTGTTCGGCAAGTTATGCCGGAACAATTCGTTACAATGCAGGTAGTGTCGAATACTGTAACGGCAGTTCTTGGGCGGCGTTCGGGGTAAGCGGCGCAGGTTTACAGTCGTTAAATGGTTCTACCTCGGGAACACAAAGTTTTGCCATCGGTACAGCAGGTACAGCACCTGTATTTGCAACAGCTAACGGTGTACACACTCTGAATATTCCGTTAGCTTCTACTGCGACTGTAACGGCGGGTTTACTGTCTAATGCTGACTATGTAAGTTTCCAAAACAAAGCCTCTTCAGCAAGTGTGACGAATTTAATTTCAGATTTGAATTCTGTGTCTTCGACTTTAGCAAGTCTATCATCGAATGTGGCCACAAGTTTTACCAACTTAACGACAACGGTCAGTGCGATCACTTCCAGCCAGTGGACGACGGCGGCGTCAGGAATTTATTATGCAACTGGTTTTGTCGCGGTCGGTGCCAGCTTTACGGGATATGATTTTTTCGTTCGTAATCCTTCAAATACCAATAATCCGATGGGACTTCAGAATTTATCGAATTCTGGTTATGCGGGTATAGATATACAAAATGCCTCAGGCACTCTGGTAGCGGGCATGGCCTACTCAAACCCCGGTGCAGCCCATTTACCAGGTTCAATGTGGATCGGACCGCGCACAGCAGCTGAACCATTGCATTTTATCGCCGGTAATGTCGCACCGACGGCACGCATGACTCTGACAGCTTCAGGGTATTTCGGTATTGGTACATCAAATCCGACGACACGTTTACACTTAATCGGTAATGGTGGCGGAAATCTTGCACGCATTGAAGAGCAGATCAACGGCGCCTCTGGAGCCTATTTGCAATTGGTGCACTCACGCAGTGGTAACAGTTTGGTGAATAATGATTTTACCGGCGGAATTTATTTCCAAGGGATGAACAGCGGCAATTTAAGTGTTGTCGACGTAGCGAATATTTTCTCGCAGATGACGAACGTCACTTCTGGCAGTGAGTCGGGAAATCTTTCATTTTACACTCGTTATAACGGCACGCGCACTGAAAAGCTGCGCATTGAATCAAACGGCAACGTCGGTGTTGGTACTAATGCACCTACAGCGCTTCTGCATCTACAGGCCGGTACATCATCAAGTGCGGCGCTGAAATTAACTTCAGGTACATTATTAACTTCACCGGCTTCGGGCGCGATTGAATACGATGGTTCGTATTATTACATCACTGATGGCACTAATACACGTCGTGCAATTGCGACGGTAGCTACGCCTGGTATTTTTGATAATGCGACGACAATTACTAACTCTGGCAATATCACTTTAGTGCCGACGGGCTCGGTGATTGTATCAAGTACGAAAGCGTCGACCAATTCCCAAACCGGAGCGCTGGTAGTTAAGGGTGGCATAGGTGTAGCCGGTGATATTTTTGTTTCCGGTACGATTTTTACATCTTCAAATATTCAAGGCGCATCGATTACCGCAACTAATGGCGTATCGACGCCGGTCGTGCAAGGTTCGCCTTATCTGTTATTAAACCCTTCGGGTGGCAACGTCGGTATCGGCACCACAAATCCCGTAGGGTTGCTTGAGATCGGTACTAATACTGTCAGTAGCAGTGCCTACCGTTTTGTTAATGCAGGTTATCAATCAAGTATGCGCTTTGTACCAGATAACACAGCCAACTGGATACAGTCAGGTCTTGATTATACCAGTGACAGTAAAAAAGATTTAAAATTTTCTTCGATTAACGGTGTAACTACGTGGATGACGTTACAGGCAAGCACTGGAAATGTCGGTATTGGAACTAGTAGTCCAAGTCATAAACTGCATGTTTATAGTGATCAAAATGATTCCGTTGAAATATTAAATGTAGAAAAAGTAAATGGATTGGGCTTTGCTGCTGTTATTAAAAACTCAAGAATCTCAGGGGCTCCTGGCGTCTTACGTTTAGATTTACCGAATCAAGGCGATGGTGCAGATACTTTGCTTGAAGCTTCTAGCAGTGGCACAACTAAATTCATAATCACTGGGGCAGGCCAAGTCGGTATTGGCACCACTGGCCCTACCGGAGTGCTAGATGTGCAGGGTGGAACCGCTTCGGCAAACACCAACGGTACTCATATTACCCTAGCTGCGCAGTCTGCCGGTGCCGGCAATCAAAATGGTGGTCATATCCGCTTAATTCCTGGTGTTGGAACCGGTACCGGTGCACGCGGATCAGTGCGCGTTGGTAGTGGAACATTTTACGATGCTGCTCACTTAGAATTAGCTTCGGGTGCGCCGGGGTTAGCAATTAATAATACCGGCAACTCGCAAATTTTATTAAACCATGCCGCTGGTGGCTGGGGAGCGATCGGTAATAATGCCGCAGGAATTTGGTCGTTAGGTTATACCAACTCGGGCAGCACTAATCTTGATGGCTCGGTGCTGACCTGGAATAATTCAGGAAATGTCGGTATCGGCACATCCGCGCCGGTGGCGCGATTGCATGTAAACATCCCGGATAATACGCCTGTCTACTTCGGTCCGAACGACGGTGTGAATTCTAACTTTAGATTTTTAAATAAATACACCGATGGTTCAAATTACATTCAAGTGGGAATTGGCTCATCAGACACAGCTGCCAAATTAAAATTTAGCCGTATGGGCACATCAAACAATATGGCAGAGTTTCGCGTAAACTCTGATATCAGTTCATTTAACGGCAATGTTGGTATCGGCGTGATCAATCCGGTAGGTAGTTTGCAGATTAACTCTGCGGTGTCACAGTCGAATTCTCCGGGGCAAGGTATCTTTTTAGGCCGAAGCCTTGCTAGTGATCATCAAATTCAGATTACGGAAGTAAATGGTATTCCACATCTTGATTTAAGCCGTGGCACCAATGCCGATTACGATGGGCGAATTTCTTCGCAAGGTAATGGTATGCTTAACTTAGGCACTGCCTCAGGCTCGCAGTTATTAAATCTTGTGAATAGCAATGTCGGTGTCGGTACACTTACGCCGTCAGCGAAAATGCATGTGATGGGTAGTATTAAAAGTGAAATCGATAGCACTAATGGTATCTTAGGGCAGATCAGCCTTGCGGGTAAAAATACGTCGGCTGCAGATCCGTATTATTCGCAGTGGACGTTGTATAATATGAATGAATACGGCTCCAATACCGGTCTCCATTTTTATGAATATTACGACAGTAATAATGATGGCATTCTGTGTAATGGCGATACTTGTGCTGTGCGGATGTCTATTGCTGCCGGTGGCAACGTCGGTATCGGGGTACAGGCACCAACCACGAAATTACAAGTGGCAGGGCAAATTACGCCGGCCACCGATAACGCCCATACTCTAGGTACCGGCGCTCTGCGTTTTTCGGCGGTGTATGCGGTCAATGGTGCGATCCAGACATCTGATGAACGCCAGAAGAAAAACATTACCGAGTCTGATTTAGGTTTGGATTTTATCAATAAATTAAGACCGGTGTCGTACAACTGGAGATCGGGTGATGATAAATCGGTACACTACGGTTTAATTGCACAAGAAACTGAAAAAATCGTACAGGAGTCTCGTGCAGTGAAAGCTAACGAGCCAACACCGATTGTGGATTACGATAAAGACTCTGGCCGTTATGGTTTACGCTACACTGAGCTGATTTCGCCGATCATTAAAGCGGTGCAGGAGTTGTACAGCAAAATTATGGGTCACGATCAGCGTTTAGAATCGCAAGAGCGCAAAATTGCCTCGGTTGAAGCTGAAAACGCGCAGTTGAAAAAAGAAAATGAAGAAATCAAGGCGCGTTTGCAGCGCCTAGAAAAAGCTTTAGAGAAAAAATAATTTCTATTTAATTCTATCGGTGGCTGCCACGAGTGCTGCTTTAATGCCCGGTTCTGCTGCCGCATGGCCAGCGTCTTGGATAATCTGTAAGTTTGCCTCAGGCCAAGCACGATGCAGATCCCAGGCGCTTCTTGCCGGGCAAACCACATCGTATCTGCCTTGTACGATATCGCACGGGATGTGTTTGATTTTAGCTATATTCTCTAAGATCCAGTTGTTGGTCTTAAAGAAGGCGTTGTTAATAAAGTAATGACACTCAATACGCGCAAACTGTAAGGCGTACGTCGGATCATCAAAGTCATCAATCGCCTGCACATCAACAAAAAGTTTTGAGGTCGCGGCTTCCCACTTACTCCACACTTTGGCTGCGGCCAAGCGGACATCGGCGTTATCGCTGGTTAAACGTTTGTAGTAGGCTTTGACAAAATCACCGCGCTCATCTTGCGGAATATGGTTATAATAAGACTCCCAGACATCCGGGTAAATTTCAGAAGCACCGTGCTGGTAAAACCATTGGATTTCTGAAGGGCGGCAAAGAAAAATCCCGCGCAACACCAGGTGCTGCACTTTATCCGGGTGCGTGATGGCATAAGTTAACGCTAAGGTCGAACCCCAGCTGCCACCGAACACGACCCACTTTTTGATATTTAAGTGCTCGCGGATTTTTTCTAGGTCAGCGACTAAATCCCAGGTTGAATTTTCGCGAAGTTCGGCCGCCGGCGTTGATTGGCCGGCACCACGTTGGTCAAATAAGATAATATGAAATTTTTTCGGATCAAAAAATCTGCGGTGATCCGGGTTAATGCCTCCACCGGGGCCGCCGTGCACGAACACCACTGGGATGCCGTTTGGATTACCGGCCTGTTCAAGATACAAAGTGTGGAGGTCAGAGACTTTGAACATCTCGGTTTTAAAAGCTTCGATTTCTGGATAAAAACTCATAGGTATATTCTTTCTTGGGCTTAAAAATTTTCAATAATCAGAGCCACCAGTACAGACGCCAGTACGGCAAAGATAATCATATTGGTTAAAGTAAATTTAGGGGCCGCATTTTTTTCTAATTGCACTTTGGTAAAATAATCGACCAGCGGCAGGCGGTGGGCTTTACACAGCGTTAAATCCGTTGTGGTGTAATCACATTCGGGGCAGTACAGTTCGTTATCCGGCAAAAAATGCGCATCATCACTGAGCGTAATGCCTAGATCGTGCAAATATTTTTTGATCAGCAGTAGCGATTCAGCATCGACTTCAATAAATAAAAATTCTCCGAGCGGGGTGGTCGGTTCCTGGTAGCGGTCGGCGTAGTTTTTGTTGGCGACTTGCTCTTGGTACTTTGTCACCAGCTCTTGATCGATTTCTATTTTATAATCGTGCCCTAGCGGATCAATTTTGGCTTTGATCTCATTGATCTGTGGTTCAGTAAAAGGGCCTAAGCGGATTTTTTTTGCCATGCCTTAGCCCTTAAATGCCGCGGTTTTCTCCGCCAGCGGGATAAAACTGTGTTTAAACGCAACCTCATTACAGCGGGTAAATTCGGTTAAACCAAACCCCTGGTGTTCTTGCGCAATCAGGTAATCATCAGTTAACAGCGAGGCAAACATACCCGGATCATCCGAGTTCAAAGTAACCGGTACACCGGCTTCATAAAGTTTACGTAATGGGTGCGCCTGATAAGTCGGGAACGCCTGCACCAGATAATTACTATAAGGGCAGACTTCTAACGGAATATCTTTTGCAATTAACATTTGCATCACTTCAGGGTGATGAATGACCTGAATACCGTGGCCAATGCGTTCGGCGCCTAAAATTTCTATGGCATCTTTGATCCACTGACCGGCTTGCGGTGCCGGGGCTTCGCCGGTGTGAACGGTAATGTGTAAGCCGGCTTTTTTGGCGCGCTCAAAATCTTTGGCAAATTTGCGCGGTTCAGATCCGGCTTCGTTGTCGGCCAAATCCAGAGCTAAAAAAGTTTCTTTATTGGCGATTGCAAAATCTGTGACCGAGGCCACTTTGTCTAGCGGTAGAATTCTCTGTAAAATGCAGATCAAACCGGTCGCGATCGGCATTTGTTTGCTGGCGCGCTTTAGCCCGCGTACAAACGCCTGATGAATTTTATCAAACGACAGCGAACTGTGGCCATCAGCGATAAAAGTCGGGGCGTATCTGAATTCGCAGACGCGAACGCCATCGTTAAAGGCATCTTCGCAGGCTTCAAAAGCCAGGCGCTCTAAGATTTCTTCTGATGCTAATACTTTTTGCGCCACCAAAAATTTCGATAAAACCGCGTTTAAATCCCGCATCGGTTCTGTGACCAGAAAGTGCGATCGTTGCTGCGCTGAGTTTTTGGGGATTTCGATCTTCAAAGTTGTCGCAATTTCAAGCAAAGTACTCCATCTCATCGAGCAATCCAAATGGCGATGCAAGTCAATTTTCGGAAGTGAGCGGAGTTCTTGAATAGATAGTTTTGATGACATAAAAAAGGTGTATGACACAAATTAAGCCTCTACAAGTCAAAACTCACTTAGCCAAACACTCTAAAATGAAACCGCAATTTTCGGTCGATGCCAAACTTGCTGACGGAAAAACAGTAGCCCTGGCTGACCCGAAAGCTACCCGCGCCCTTGTGGCTTTAATGGATATGAATGCGGTCTTAGGCGGAGCCGCTTCACACTACGGCGGACCTGCTGCTTTAGCTGAGCTGTGGTCTGCACTTCATGGTTTTGTGTTTAACGAAGCTGAAAAAAATAACCGTGACTGGTTTGATATGTATCATGTGATCAACGATGCCGGTCACTGTGAAAACGGTTTGTACGCTTTAAAAGCTAACTACAAAATGGCTGGTTTAGATCTTAACTCACTTAAAAAATTTCGTTCGATCGAATCAAACCTAACCGGTCATGGCGAAGCCCACTTGTTTCCCGAAGGCGTGTACATGTCAAACGGGCCGTTAGGTTCGGCGTTTCCGCAATCACAGGGTTTGGCATTAGCCGAAAAATTAGCCGGCACAAACCGCACCACCATCTGTACGTTATCAGACGGTGCTGCGATGGAAGGCGAAGCGAAAGAAGCCATGGCGGCAATTGCAGGCCTTGCGGCAAAAGGTAAAGCTGCGCCATTTGTGTTAATTATCAGTGATAACAACACGAAATTATCTGGCCGTATCGATCAGGATGCGTTTTCGATGAATCCGACTTTTCAGGCTTTAGAAACTTTAGGTTGGAAATTAATCAAACTTGAAAAAGGAAACGATCTTCAAGCCTGTCTGACAACAATTGAAGAGGCTGTTGCGATAGCGCAAAAAAATCCAAACCAGCCGGTGGCCATCTGGGCAAGAACGGTTAAAGGCATCGGCACGAAAAAAACTGCAGAATCAGCAACGGGCGGCCACGGTTTTCCGTGTAAATCGCCATCGGAATTACCGGCATTTATCGACGAGATTTACGCTGGCAGCGAGCAGCCGGAAGTATTTAAAACCTGGATCAACGAATTAAATGAAACTGAAAAACAGATTAAAGCTAACGCTGTTCCTGATACCGGCGAAAAAATCCAAAAAGGTATCGCCAAAGCCATGATCAACTGTTTTAAAAAAGGACTCCCTGTGATTTCTGTGACATCAGATTTACCAGGTTCAACTGGTGTGGCTGATTTTAGAAAAGAATTTCCGACAGCTTCAGTTGATGTGGGCGTGGCTGAAAGTAATATGGTTTCTACAGCGGCGGGCCTGTCAAAACTTGGATACATTCCGGTCGTAGATACTTTCGCACAGTTCGGCGTAACCAAAGGCGCATTGCCGATCACGATGGCGATGTTATCTGAAGCACCGATAATCGGCGTGTTTTCACACACTGGCTTTCAAGATGCTGCGGATGGCGCTTCTCACCAGGCTTTAAGTTACATGAGCATGTTAGCCACCATTCCGGGCGTTGATTTATACAATTTATCAACCAGCGAAGAAGCCGATGCGATCATGACTGAAGTGATCGAGACTTTTGCAAAAACAGTTGAGGCTGGCAAAACTCCGCGCACCAGCATTTTCTTTTTGGGTCGTGAAAATTTTCCTAAAACCTATTCGACAGATTCGCAAAAATTAACTTACAAAGCCGGTGAGCCGCAGGTTGTGCGCCAACATATGGTGGGTGCAAAAAACGTGATGGTGATCACTTCAGGTTCGTTAGTCGGCGAAGCGATCAAAGCATCAGCTGAGCTTGAGAAAAAAGGCGTGGGTTCAATCGTGATCAACTTAAACTCATTAAATCGCTTAAATGTTGCCGCATTAAAACCACTTCTTAAAAAATGCGAAGGCCGTATCGTGACTGTCGAAGATCACCAAGTGTTGCTTGGCTTAGGATCATTCGTAAGCCATCAATTGGTCCAAGCCGGTGAGTTTATCACAATGAAATCATTAGGTGTGCACGGTGAATTCGGTCAATCAGCCTACAATGCGATTGATCTGTACCGCAAACACGGTATGGACTCATCAGCGATTGCCAAGGCCGCCACTGAGTTATTAGGTTAGCCGCTCTGGGGCATCATGCCCTAGGCTCTTCTGGTTAAGATTAAATAAAAACGAATTGAAGATGGTGCACTGGTTGCACCATCTTTTTTTTTGCCAAAAAATCAAAATGGAGGAGTCTATGTTTTTATCATTTAAAAAATCTTTATTAGTGACGTCATTAGTTCTGGCCGGTTGCGCCGGAAGTTCTCTTAAACCGGTCGAGTTTGCCGCAGATGCAGATCCAAACAGTGAAATTTCACGGTTAGAACAGGATTTAAATATAGCGCGTACCGGAAACACGGATATCGCTTCACCGAATTACTTCAAAATGGCCGATAAGCGCTTAGCTGAAGCCAAAAAGTTACGTGAAAAACAAAAAGATAACCGGGATATTTTAAAAGAAGTGGGTCTTAGCCGAGCGGCTTTAAACCAGGCGGTCACATTACAGGATATGACCAAAGAACAATTTAAAGATGTGATGCAGGCACGTGAGGCAGCGGTCATGGCCGGTGCGGCTTCATTTCAGGAAAAACAACTTAAAAAAATCGATTCAGATTTTAAAGATGTAACTGAAGATTTTGAAAGTCAGGCAGCAAAAGGTAAAGCCTTTAGTCAAATTTCGCTGCGCAAACGTGATGATCTCAAAAAAGATTATGCAAAACTTGAATTAGACACTTTAACCAGTAAACACCTGGGCCGCGCGCAGACGTTGATCGAAAATGCCGAAAAAAACCAGGCATCTATCTACGCTCCGAAAACCTTAACCATGGCCCGTTCTAAATACAGAGATGCCGAAATGAAGATAGCCAATAACCGTCAGGATTATAATGCTATTGAATCTGCTGTGCAGGCGGCTAATTTAGAGGCCGAAAAACTGATGCGCGTGACAACAACAGCAAGATCAGCACGTGGTTTAAGTTCTGAAGATATCGCGCTGGATATCGAAGCAAAAAAAGAGGCGATTTCAGAGGCAGAAATGACGTCTGAACAGCGCGCACAGATGCTCAAAGACCGTAACAAACAATTAGCCGGTGTGATGATCGAAAACCAAGAACTGCGCCGTAAAGAAGATTTCGAACAGGCTCTGGCCAAAGCACAGCAGATGTTTAAACCGGAAGAAGCAGATGTGTACCGCCAGGGTGATAAGATTCTAATCCGTCTTAAATCAGCCAACTTTGTCTCTGGCAGATCAGAAGTCGGACAAAATGCCTATCCGGTGTTAGGAAAAGTGAAAGAGCTGATTTCAAGTGTCGGTGCCGAAGACATCGTGATTGAAGGGCACACCGACACGACCGGTTCTAAAGCGATTAATAAGAAGCTTTCTAAAGAGCGTGCCGAATCTGTCGCAGAGTATTTAAAAAATAATGCTGATATTTCAGAAGAATTAATTACGACCGAAGGTTTTGGTTTTGACAAACCGTTAGCTCCGAACAATACGAAAAAAGGTCGTGCGCAAAACCGCCGTGTCGATATTATCGTCACGCCGCCGGTGGTTCGTTAGTTGTCTTGAGTTGTTTCTTTGGCCGGAGCTTCATTACGGGGCTCTGGCTTTTCAGATTTATAAAGAACGTTTTCTTTTTCTTTCATCCAGAACAGAAAATCCGCTGCCGTTAACTCACCTGACATTAAACCCAGTTTTAAAGCCAGATCAAAATGGTGGTTGGCTAAAAGCGCGCGCTTACGACGTTCACCTTTTTTTAAGTACTGATCGTGTTTTGCCAAAGCGTGAATCAGCTGCATTGATAATACAATGGCAATCACTTCTGCTTTGAAAACACCTAATTCATCACGGCAGAACACCTGAAAACGGTTTTGTTCAGTGACTTCATTGATATTTACCCCGTATCCGTATTGGGCGATTAAAAACGCATACAAGACAGCACCAAAAAGTTCGATGGGATCCTGCAGGTTGATATCGACAAGCTGAATGCGACGAAGCAAACTTAAAAACTCTTCAACTTTTAAAGCGTCAGTAAATAAATCTTCAAGACCTGGGATAACCGCTCTAAATACGCCAAGATCGTGCATTTCCCAAAGGGCGACTTCAGGGTTGGGCAGACGGAAAAACTTTAACCACTCCTCGCGACGGCGCGGAAGCACAGTTTTTTTAAGTTCTTCGATGTTTTCTAAAATTGATTTACGCAGTTCGGTCTCGATCTGAAAACTTAACTTCTGCGATAAACGGATCGCCCGCAAAATACGGATGGGATCTTCTTTAATACGCACATGCGGATCACCGATCACGCGCAAAGTGTTTGATGCAATATCGTTAAGGCCGCCACAGTAATCAACCAGTTCATACGATAACGGATCATAGAATAAAGCATTAACGGTAAAATCACGGCGGAACGAGTCTTCTTTTAAATTACCGAAAAAATTATCGGCACTGACTAGCGGTGCAGAGGGCAGTTCGTTTTCGCCGTTGTTATCACCGGAAAGATTTAATTCTTCGGCGGTCGCTTCACGTCGGTAAGTGGCCACTTCAAAAATTTTATCGCCGCGTTTGGCGTGCACTAATTTAAAGCGGCGGCCAATGATAAAGCTGTACGGAACTTTTTTCTTTACCTCGTTGGGAAGGGCATTGGTTGCAATATCAAAATCTTTTGGCTTCAGACCGACCAACAGATCACGTACGCCACCGCCCACCAGGTAACCGTCGAATTTGTTGTCTTTCAGCTTTTTGATAATGCCGATCGCTTGCGGATCAATGTCCGCGTGGGCTTTCTTAAGAATTTCTTTAAATTTTTCGATCGACATAAACCAGAGTTATTTTTTAATTGAGGATTGCTCTTACGTCGAGTAATTACTTGAGATGAATGAGCTTTTTATCGAACTTTCATTATTCCATCCTTGGCACGAACACGCAGGAACGAGTGGTGTTTGTCCACGGATTGATGGCCTTTGCAGCAAATTGGCGCAAGATTGCCAACCGACTGGAGAATGATTTTCAATGCTTGATTTATGACCAGCGTGGCCACGGCCGCTCATTCAAGCCGGATTCGGGCTACAGCCCTGAAGTTTTCGCTGAAGATTTAAACAAAATCACCGATGAACTCGGCTGGGATAGCTTTCATTTGGTCGGTCATTCGATGGGCGGGCGAAATGCCATGGTGTTTGCCCACTTATACCCTGAAAAAGTTAGAACTCTGACCATCGAGGATATGGGGCCTGACTCAGATCCGTCGATGAAGGGGTATTACGAAACGATGTTGAACAATATTCCGACACCTTTTGTTAACAAAACAGCAGTGAAAGAGTTTTTCGACAACGATTTTAAAAATGTGTTTCCGTCAAAAGAGCCGCCGGCGGTGCTTTCAACATTCTTGCAGGCCAACCTCGAAGAAAAATCTGACGGCAGTTATGATTGGCGTTTTTCTAAACATGCAGTGACCGAAATCACCCGCGAGGGCCATTTAAAAGACCGCTGGCTTGAAGTGAGCAGCTTCAAAATGCCGGTGCTGCTTATTCGTGGTGAAAAATCGCACATTCTTAAACAAGAAACCTTTGAAAAAATGCTCGCAGTTAATCCCAATATATCCGGTATAGTGCTTGATGCCGGGCACTGGGTGCACTACGAAAAATCCGAAGAATTCGTCCAGGCCTTTCGCGCCTTTATCGCGAGCAACAACGCATAACATTAAGCGTGACTTAAACCCCTAGAAAGACTTACAAAAGGGGTTCAATGAAATACGTAGATCTACATTTAGACAGCCGCCTGCAAACTAACATCTCAAATCTTGGTTATATCGACGCAACTCCGATCCAAGAACAAGCTTTTCAACCGATTGTTTCGGGTAAAGATGTTGCAGGTCTTGCACAAACTGGAACCGGAAAAACTGCCGCGTTCTTAATTCCAATTATCGAACGCATTTTAAAAGCTGAAACTCATCCAGACCATGAGCGCGCCTTTACAGACTGGAAAGCGTTCAACCAGGTTTTGATTTTAGTTCCGACCCGTGAGTTAGCCGATCAGATTCACGAGAACATCGGCAAATTGACTGTGGGTACGGGGTTAAAATCGGCGACCTTCTATGGCGGCACGGGTTACGACAAACAAAAAGAAGCTCTAGCCGGCAACTTACAGTTCATGGTGTCGACTCCGGGGCGTTTGATCGATTTGTACAAAGAACATCATGTTGATTTCAAAAAAGTAAAAGCAATTATCTTTGATGAAGCTGATCGTATGTTTGATATGGGCTTTAAAGATGACATGAAATACATCTTAAGCCGCATTGAACGCAACCGTCAGTTTTTGGTTTTCTCGGCAACACTTAACTTTGATGTTTTAAACACGGCTTACCAGTTCGGTTCTGAACCGGTTGAAATTAATATTTCAAAAGATGTGGCCAAAGCTGAGCATGTAAAAGACATGATCTATCACGTTGGTGATGGTGAAAAGCCGCAGTTCTTACTTTCGATTTTCAAAAAAGAAAATCCTAAGCAGACAATTATTTTTACCAACTTCAAAAACAACGTTGATCGCGTGGCCCAGTTTTTAACTGATAACGGCATTCCGGCGATGGGAATCTCAAGCTTGATGTCGCAGGCGCAGCGCACTCAGGTGATCTCTAAGTTTAAAGCCACCAACAATCAAAATGTGCTGGTAGCCACAGATGTTGCGGCACGTGGTTTGGATATTTCTGATGTGGATTTGGTTGTAAACTACGAATTACCACAAGACTGTGAATCTTACGTTCACCGTATCGGCCGCACAGGCCGCGCGGGTAAAGAAGGTAAGGCCTTTTCATTAGTGTCTGATAAGGATGTTGAATCATTATCTCGCATCGAAGACTTCACAAAAAAGAAAATTGATGTGGGCTATATGGAAGATGCAGAGCTGGTTAAAGACTTTAAGGCTTTATCTGAACGCGAACCTAGATTTAAAAAATCTTTTGATCGTGACCGTAAACCTCGCGGTGATCGCGGTGATCGTCCTCAGCGTGGCGATCGTAAGCCGGGCTACAACAAAGAGCAAGACGGTAAACATCCACATCACGCCCGCGGTGAACGCGTTGAAGGCGGTAAAAAACCGCACCACCGCGACGAACGTCCGAAGCACGATAAAAAACCGTATGCGAAGCATGAACCACATCAGGGTAAGCACGAACAGCAGGCCAAACACGATAGAAAACCACACCCTAAGTCGGGCGAACACAAATCGCATGAGCAGCGCAAAACCCATGGCGTTACTCCGGGCCATTTAGTGCACAAACACCGTTCTGGCTCTCACCGAAAACAGGCTCCGCAGTCGGGTCTAGTTAACTCGGTAAAATCGTTTTTCAAGAAGTTATTTAGCTAAATAACATTTACACTATAAGTGCATGAAAAAAATAATTCTGACACTTATAGCGTTGGCGGTTTTGCCGTCTTTTGTTTCTGCGCAAGAAAATGCTGAAATCGTTGTTACGGCAAAGCGTCCGTTAGCGAGCCCGTTGCCTCCGGGGTTGCCGGCCATGCGCCTTTCTGCCAATTACATCGTTCGTAATCTGAACGGTGATCAGGTTTGTAACTTAGCTAAAGGGGATATCGTTGGCATCGCTGCCATGGCACCAGACGGTGAGCGAATGCAGATAAAGGTGTTATCGGGACCATGTGCCGGTATTACTGATGGTTTTGTCTATATGAATTTTCTTCGCCCGCCATTAGGGGATGATGTGAGTGCACGCACTGAAATCGCAAAGACTGAAACAAACGGCTTAAGTTTACGAAGTGAGCCAAGTGTCGAAGACGGTACCTTTACTTGTGCGCTACCGAGAGATACGAAATTAAATATCGTCGGCGAAAAGCAAAAACGCAATTTATGGGTGCAGGTTGAAATCCCTAATCCGCCGCCGGGCTGTCCTAAGACCGGTTGGGTTGTGGCCAGCTATTTAAAGCCGGATGTTGATTTTTCTAAAGTTCCTAAGATGAGCAAACAAGCTGTTACCGAAGCGCAAACGCCGAAAGACTGTACGTCGTGTGACCAGAGCGAAGTTTCTGGCGGCCGAAGACAAGCGGTGGACAAAACTGCAGATGATGCGCGCGAGATCGACCGTTTTGTGAATCAGCCAGCATCGGCAACCGGTGTGCCGAGCCCGTTTTTAGAATATGTTAAAGATTTACAGCGTACGCGCCGTTGTCCGACAGCGCGCAATTCAGAATATAAATGTAATCGCGGTCTGGTGCAGATGCCAGTTGATGGCAATGCCGGTTTCTGCGGAACGCATCACTACACTCCGGATCGCCCGCCGGGGGTTGATGCACATGCCTCACCGCACACAGCCTGCGCTTTAGTAGGCCTTGCACAAGAGTGGAAAAAGACGGCCTGCCCGAATGACAATGCCGGTTGCCGTATCGCCTGGGGTGATATCTCGCACGCCACAAAAGCGCAGTTTAACGGCCATCGAGAACACACCAACGGTAATTGTATCGATATCCGCCCGTTTAATAAAGGCGCTTTCCGTGATGCCGGTCGTAACGTGAGTTCTTCGGATTATGACCGCGAGATGACAGCTGCGTTTATCAGAATGGCAAAAAAATACGGCGGCGATACGATGTTCAGTGACCGTCGTTTAAGTAATTCCAACCGTGATTTGGGAATTTCCTGGGGCGGTAGTTCGCATGCTAACCATATGCACATTTGTTTTGAAAACCAAACAGCAAAAAATGCCTGTAACAATTTAACCGTGGATCCAAATGTATGTTCAGAGCTTCAGTAATTGCAGTCGCTATCGCAGCCAGTCTCGCGCAAGCTCAGGCAGAGTCAGCTAAGCTAAAGTCAGCAGGTTGTGCCGAATATGTGCAGGCGTTTAACGAATACACGCAAAAAGTTGAAGGCAAGCTCGTCAAAAAACATTCGATCTTTGAAATGACCGAATGGGCGCGCAACAGCCGCTTTCAGGGCTTTGTTCTCACCGAAAAAGCTCCGGCCAATGCCGAAGTGGTTCTGGAATCTAAAGCCAGTAGTAAGGCAAAAACAGTCACAACGAAAACCGCTAAAACAAAGCCTTTCGAACAGGATAAGAAATACCGGATTGTGGATATCGATGTGCAAAAGCAGTTAGGCTCGGCACCGCGTGCGACCGGAACCTATGTAGTAAAAGTAATCGCCGACGGCCAAATCCTTTGCACCGACAAAAAAGCAATCTATAACGACGGCGACTAACGCCACATATCGCGCGCTGGTGGTGAGGGGCATTGCCCCAGATTCGAGAACCGAACGCTGTTTAGCCGTAGTTTGGCGAGCAGCCCGCATCGACTGTTGCATCTGACCGCAGTCATGAAACAACATACATATTTTCGACATAAATTCATCGCGCGAAAACAACATGGCGGAGATTTATCAATTCGACGCAGGAAAAGCAGGCGGAATCTGTCGCGTAAAGTGCCATTTCACGTGACTTTGCGCAGTGATTTTGCAACCGGCCGAAGATCTCTATTACGGTACAAAAACCTAATTTATCGGATCTTAGGTAAAAATTCTAAAAAATTTCGAGTCAAAATTTATCAAGAAGCCATATGCGGCAATCATATTCACCTCCTAATTAAAGGTAAATCGCGGGTCGGAATTCAGAACTTTTTTCGAGTGGTGGCCGGTCACATTGCGCAACAGATCCTTGAGCAGGTTCCGATTCCAATTCAAGAGCGTAAAACAATTACTCAGCTTCGGATTTTAAAATGGGGCAATGCCCCTGAGATTGCCAGTTATGAACGTAAGTTCTGGGATGCGTTGATCTACTCACGCTGGGTTGCGTGGGGGCGCGACTTTAAAAATGTTGTCAATTACGTGGAGATGAATGTGCTAGAGTCGCAGGGTCTGATACCGTATCAAGCGCGTGATTCGCGATATAGGCAAAAAATAAAAAACCCACACCGGTTGAGGCGTGGGTTTTATGAATGGGGCAATGCCCCCTGAGTGAAATGTGTTTAGGGTTTAATGTGCTTTTTCATTTTCTCAGTTAGGTCAGCTTTTTCTTCTTTTGTTAATGGCAGAGGGTAAAGTCTTGAAACCCATTGTGGAGCATACACGCGGTAGTAATTACCTTGCGAGTAGTTTTCACCGCGGTAACCACGGTCACCTGAAGATCCCATCCACCAGCGAGAGTGGTAAGGTAAATCTTCACGTGGGATTGTCACTAATTCGCCGTTATAGTTAGAAGCCTGGGTTCCTAACGCTTGTGATACCAAGCGAATGGCATCGTTATCAGCTGAAAGTGAATTTAAGTTAGCTAACTCAACAATTTGTACGCCAGCCGGTCGCAGTGTGTTCACTACCGCACGGGCTACCGGTCCTACTGCCAGCACAACTTTAATCTCTGAGTTCTGAGCTACTGAATCATAGATGCGTTTGTAGGTCGCGATCATTTCCGGCTTAGTAGCGCCTGCGATTAAATCGGCAGTGTTCATACCTAAAGTATCAACCGGTAAAGTACGTTGGATGAAATAATTTAAGCCAACACCGGTTTTAGATAACATCGCCTGTAGCTTTTGACCTTCAGCTCCAGTCACCGCGCGGGCAGAGAAGAAGTCATCGTGTGAAGTCTGATCCATCATCACGTAAACCTGTGCACCTTTGGCACGGCCGCGGTATGTCCCTGTGTAACCAAAAGACTCGTGGCTGATAAAATTGATACCTAATTGTTTTAAGTTCGGCCACGAAACTAAAGCTTGAGCTAACGCACATGCCGGCTGGTCATAGCGTAAATAGCCGCACGGACCGTAATCAAAATCAGGACGATCAGCTGACCATTTGCCAGCGTAATAGCGCGGAGATTCGTAAGGTAAATCACGTGGGCCCATGCCGATTAAAGCTGTGCCTTTAGCGTTCATACCAGAATCTAAATCCTGTGGCTTGTAAGGAAATTGCGAATTTTTATCGTTGTATTCGCCAGCATCCGAGTACACTTGAATCGAGTTTGCGCCCCAACGGTTAGACGTTGTGCCTTCAGAACCCATTCTCCAGTTGGTATTGAACGCAAAGTCACGGAATGGAATTGGCGCATAACCTTTATAAGTGTAGCCCGCTTGTAAACGTGCCACTAATTCTTCAGGAGTTGCTTTTTCGTCGATATCTTGTGGTAACCAGTTTTTGTTCGCGACTTTGTAAGCCGCCACACGCTGAGCAGCACCAGAGAAGCCGGCTTTGATGTTTTCCATTGCCGCATCACCGCCTAAGTTAGGATTTGCACCACCCGGATGCGGAACACCGATTGCTAAGATTTCGTTTTTGATATCTACGCCGTAGTTATCTTTAAACCATTTTTTCATACCGCGCGTATCACAGTTTTTCATTTCCCAAGCTGTCGAACATTTACCGCCACGAGAGTTGACCCATGTAGCTAACGACGCTTTACCGCCACTGCCCACGCCCATGAATAATGAAATTGTATTCGCGTTCGTCACCATCATGTTATCAAATAATTTATGACGGTAATCGACGATCGGGGATTCTTCGCCTTGCTCTAACCATTTAAAGCGTGGATCGTCTTCGAGTTGTCCGTTAATTGTATAAACAAAGGTATTTAGAAATAAATACGAACGGTAAATACCTAAGTGATTTAAGAATCTTTGTGTACGAGTACCAGTTGAACCTGTGAATGCACGGTTAGAAACATTTTCATCCTGCGCCCCTTCTTGACCAACTACGAACACTTTTACACTCTCAGGCGTAAGACGTCCGCGGTACCACATCGGGCCGAATTCCCAACGAAACTTTTCATCAGATTTTGCTTTACCGCCTAAGGCTTCAATGCCGATAGCGCGATAGTTAGGTGTTGTTCCGAAAAGTTCGATCCATTTTGAATCTGCGGGAGCACCAGCATCGTATTCAGCAGGTGAGCCACGGCGAGCATCGAAAGGAAGAGCTACGTTAACAGATTGCGGATCACGTTGTGACGGGGTAAACGGGGAATGCGTGCAAGACGACGCAGCCATAACACCAGCCAGTAACAACGCTGTTGGTTTGAGTTGCATAAAAGAGTCTCCTTATTGTTTAAAGTACAACCCTTTTAGTTTATGGAATTTCAAAGTCTTTTCATAGACCTGAAACATAAGGCTTAGAGACCTTAGTCCGATAGCATCTCCAGCTGTTCGGCAAAGCGGTCGTAGTTTTTTTGATCTAACTTTTCTGGTGGCATTGAAGCCTTCCACTCTTTTGAGAATAAGTCTTTGATGACCGTACGGTAGTTTTCATCGTTACACGCCGTTAATGAATCCAACTGGGGAAACACAGATTTCATATTTGCCACTAGTTCAGATAACTTAAGCGGTGAGTTCATGACTTGCTGTTTGGCAAACTTGTCACAGCCTAGACCAAGGTCGATTTGCTCCTGAGTTACCAACGCGTCGGCATTGCTGGCATCTGCCGCGAGATGAGCTTTGGCAACTTTTAACTCACCACCGACCATCACATACTGAATATCTGATTGTGGCGCGGTGACGATCTGTGTGTACGGATTTGATTTTGTCGATTTTAGTTTAATCGCGACGATATCGGCCAAATAACCCTCTTCAAGACGACCCAAACGATCTTCCAAGCGTAAAGCTTTTGCGGCATTGATCGTCATCATCTCATAGAGTTTTTTATCCGAAACTTTTAACCCTTTTGATTGGATATATCGGCGCGCAATTTTAACTTCGTCCAATAAATTTTTAGTTCCCGATGGAGTCCAGTCAGATCCCAAGGTGATATTCACATTATGCTTTAACGCTAACTCGGCATTTAAGGTATCGCCGTACAGAACCAGATTAGAAAATGGTGACCACACCAGAGAAATATTTTTGCTGGCCGCATCGGCTAAATCTTTTTCATCCATGCCCACGCCGTGAATGACGATTAAGCCCTGTTTTGCAAGACCCAGTTTGTTAGCAAATTTGTATTCTAATTTATTGTAGGAATCCGTCGAGCGGCCTTCGGATAAATGCACGATCAGGCTGCGCAAGTCACCACCGGGCAACATACGCGTAAAATAACCTAGGTAAGATTTTAAATTCTCTAAGAATTGTGACTGACGTGAGTTGATCGCACCTTCAGTGGCCTGAAGCGGTGCTAAAGCTTCATCCATTGATTTTTTCTCTGTCAACATCACCGGAAAAACTTTCTCTGAAAGAAAAAGGGCTATGTCCGGATTGACGATTTCCATACTGGCTTTGGCATCGGTAGCTACCTGGTAGTCGTCTTCGATTTCTACGTTACGCGCTAAGATGCCTTTGGTGCAGGCTGAATCCTGACCGATGCCTTGCACGCTGGTCACCCCACCGGCTAAAGCTTTGATTTCAGCGTATTGGTAAGTCTGGCAATACAGGGAATTCACATCGGTGGCTACGCCAAGCGCCGGATTATTTAACGGGCCGGTAATATTTTTTTTATAGCCAGAAAGCCCACGCCATTGAAAGCGGTTGCCGAATTGGCCGCGGGCTTCGTTCCACAGAGGAATAACATTGTATTTTAAGTGGCCGTGAAGGTCGATAAAGCCCGAAGACAGGATAACTTTTCCGATCTGGGCTTCAGTGATTTTTTTAACTTCACGTGAGACTTCAAATGGGGTTAACGATTTTTTCTTGATTTTTCCGTCTTCGATCAACAGATAGATTTTACGGGCGCGGGCATCGGCCTTTGCCGGATCGGCCTCATAACCTTCGAGATAGGTGCTGCCGGCGACCGCCGAGCAGGTCATAGCCAAAGTTACAGTAAGGGCTGAAAGAGCTTTAAAAAAAGGTGTTTTCATACTGTCAAACTTCTGGCCAGCGGCCAATATAGGGCTAACAGGGGGGTGCCCAGGTCAACCACGTTAGAGATCCGTTACATTTCGTATCCAGAGAGGATTAAATGCAAAAATAGCGCTGATTGTGGCCAGGGAATCGTCAGGAAATGGTCAGGATAAAAGGGCGAATTTACTTCTTTAAGTCTTCGCTCGGGCGCCAAGCGTAATTGTTTATAAGCTGATTACACATGCCCGATGTCATAGTGAAGTAGTCAGTTTTATCAATGCACGAAACGATGGTGATTTTGTTGTCGGCGCTAAAAAACACCTGACGGGATTGGGTCAGCTTGTTTTTTTGGATCAAATCAATCACCACCGCCGGTTGATTATTGATCTTAACTGACTTACTTGAGAGCACTTCAAAACCATACTGGTTGTAGTCACGTAAGTATTTTTTTGCATAGGCTTCAAGATTAACTTTGCCGCGGTAGTTTTCGGTCTTAAGACTTAAGCGGGCTGACTCGGATAAGGTTTTAAATCCCATGTCGATCTGTTGGTTGGCCGGTAAGCGGTTATGTGACGGATTTTCTAAATACACCCACTCATCAGAGACCAACTTAAAAGAAAAACCCATCTGAGAAAAAGCGGTGTTCCATTTTGGGGAGTTGACCGCAGAAGAGCCAGTTGTGGGAAACGGGGCTGCCCAGGATAATACTGGCAGGCAAAATAAAATTGCGAAAAAGCGAGCGAACCCTAATGTCATAGGTTTATCTTACCTTGATTTTTCGTGATGACTTAAGATTTTTTTCATCAAACTTGTCGGATTTACTTTGGCGATGTCCGTGCGCTTGGCCCAAAGTCCAGTCGAAGCGGCTTTCTTAGCTTTGTTAGGTTTTAAAGTTACGAAAATTTCGTACTTAGTGACCGCATGTTTGAAGTGAAAGTCTTTTGGCTTTTTGCTGACAAGCTTCGCTTCAGAGCGCGGGAGCATCAGTTTTTTTAAAAACGGCGTCTGAGCGTTTTCTTCTAAATAAATCATTTCACCTTTTTCCGCCACAAAGAAGGTCCACTCCCAAATCTGGAATTTTTCTTTTTCTTTTTTACGCGGAATCTGTTCAACCAGATCTTTTTTAAAACTTACGCAGTCTTTTTTCCACGGGCACATCAGGCACATTACTTTTTTCGGTGTGCAGACGGTGGCACCTAACTCCATTAATCCCTGGTTTAATTCAGAATTAAATTCGGTTTGCGCCATGGTGTCGGCAATGGCCTGTAACTTCTGGCGCTCTTTGCTCTCCCACCAGTTGGACTGGATACCGTACTTACGCGAAAGCACGCGGATCACATTGCCATCGAGCACACCGACTTTTTCGCCGAACGCAAGACTGGCGATCGCGCGCGAAGTGTACGGGCCTAAACCCGGGTACTCGATAAGTTCAGCGGCTGTTTTGGGAAAACCATTTTCGGCAAACATCTGCGCGGCTTTATGTAAGTTGCGAGCGCGTGAGTAGTAACCAAGGCCTGCCCAGTGTTCGTAAACATCTTCGATTTTGGCCTGGGCCAGATCCTGAACCTTCGGAAAGCGGTTCATGAATTTTTCATAGAACGGGATAACTGCAGTTACGGTTGTTTGTTGCAGCATGACTTCAGAAATCCAGATTCGGTAGGGGTCTTTTGACCCTCGTGATCCTTGCGGATTGCGCCATGGTAGATCGCGTTTATTTTCTTTATACCAAGTAATGAGGCTGTCGCGATCTTTTTCAAATTGCTTTGTCATGCCGTTGTTATATACGATATTTCTCTATGGCAAAAGCACAAAAACCGACCAAAAAATCAGCCGCAAACTCACAGGCAAAAACTTCAGCAAACCCAACCCAAAGCCGTTATAAACCTTTGAGTGGGCGCGAGTTTCCGCGCTTTTCAGCGATTAAAACATTCTTTCGCTTACCGGTGGCTGAATTAACCGAAGACTTCGATGTGGCGTTATTCGGTACCCCTTACGATGGGGGCGTCAGTTACCGCCCGGGAGCGCGTTTTGCGCCAACTCTGGTGCGCGAGTGTTCAAGCTTGGGCCGGGGCTTTCACATGTCACGTGCGATCAGTATTTTTGAAAAATTAAAATACGCTGATATCGGTGATTGTCCAATTGTGCCGATCGACCAGAAGCAGACTTATGCCAATATCGAAAAATTTGCATCCGGCATTCTAAAAGCCGATAAAAAATTTATTTCCGTCGGAGGTGATCATTCGACAACACTTCCGCTATTGCGTGCGATTGCCAAAAAACACGGTAAAGTAAACTTCATTCATTTTGATGCTCACTTAGATACTTATCCGGCAGCCTGGGGCTGTGAGTACCATCACGGCGCCTTTGCCCGTCACGCGGTTGAAGAAGGTTTGGTCAATACCAAGAACATGCTTCAGATCGGTATTCGCGGGCCGTTAGCAGCGGTTGATGACTTAGAGTTTATTAAAAAACATAAGATCAAAGTGTTAACGGTTGATGATATTAAACAGCGTCCGCTGGCTGAAGTGTTAAAATCATTACCGAAATTTAAAGGCCCAACTTACATCAGTTTTGACATTGATTGTTTGGATCCGGCCTATGCACCGGGTACGGGCACGCCGGTTCCGGGTGGTTTAACCACTTATGAAACGCAGCAGATCTTGCGCGCACTGGATATCGAAAACTTAGTCGGTGCGGATATTGTCGAAGTGTCGCCGCCTTTTGATAGTTCGCAGATCACCGGCCTTGCCGCGGTGGATACGATGTTTGAGTTAATGTGTTTAATGGTCGACGGACGCCGAGGAGGCGGAGCTGGGCTATGAATAAAGAAATCGCAGTGCTTGCAGCAGGATGTTTCTGGGGTGTTGAAGAACTACTCCGTAAAATGGATGGCGTGATTGATACCGAAGTGGGGTATTGTAACGGAAACGGTGAAAATCCGGTGTACACATTAGTTAAAACCGGTACCACGGGCCACGCCGAAGCGGTGAAGATTACTTTTGATCCCGCGAAACTTTCATACGCGGATTTAATCCGTGCGTTTTACAAACTTCACGATCCAACCACCTTAAACCGTCAGGAAGGTGATATCGGTACCCAGTACCGCTCAGCGATTTTTTATGTTTCTGACGAACAAAAGAAAACCGCAGAATTGGTGACGAAAGAAGTTTCTGACAGCGGTTTCTGGAAAAATCCGATCGTGACGGAAATCACATTGCTTAAAAAATTCTGGAGCGCAGAAGATTACCATCAGGATTATCTGCAGAAAAATCCTGACGGTTATATGTGCCACTACTGGCGCTAATGATGATTAAGGCTACATTTGCAGATATAACTATCAGAAGTTTTACGCCTGATGATTTTGAGCTATTGGCTGCATATTGGACTGATTCGTCAGCAGAGTATTGGGCCAGTCTTGGTATTGATAAAACTAAGATGAAAACGAAAGAACAGTTCATTGAGCAATTTAATGATCAGTTTAATAAACTAGGTGAGGTTAAGACGGTTTGTGTAATTGAATACAAAGGTCATTCAATTGGCGTCCATACTGTAAATAATATTGTTGATTCTGTTAGCGCTACTATGCACGCGCATATTTTTGATGAGGAATTTAGGAGAAAAAACGTTGCCTATTATTCTTATCCTAAGGCTATAGATTATTTTATAAAAAAATTAAAAGTCGAAAAGATTCTTTTTAAGACACCAATTATCAATGTCGGTGCAAACCGCGTGAAAGAAAAGCTTGGAATCCCTTGTTTAGGAGATACAATTTTTGAATCGCCAATTGCCTTAAAGACTTTGCCTGCTAAGTATTATGAAGTAGATAGAAAATTAGTAGACCAGCTACTACTAAAAATCAGAGGATAAGCCTAACAGCTTTTCCTTATGAGCCAGCTTTCCGGGGATTTTAAGTCCCAACCTTGGTCTTGATTGCAAATCAAAATCTAGGAATTAACGTGCAGAAGCTAGATTGCTAAATACTTTTTATCACTATGATAATCGCAATGACCATCATAATAACTCTTAAAATCTCTTTAGTAATACTGAGTAGGCGCCGATAACGTAAATAGTTGTGTTTACGCATGTCGGACCTCCTTTCCGAAAGTTCGGAAGTTCGGCATCACTAAAAGCTGTTAGGTTATCCACTTAACAGCTTTTGCATTTTCAGAGCCTTAATCTTTCATAATGTAATTATAAAACGCGATTAATCCAGTTATGCCTGCTAAAACATAACCGATTAAACTAAACCCCGGAATACCATTGACCACCCAGAGGTTCGGAATACTGCCTGATAAGGCGTAGATCAGAGAGCTTGCTAAAATTAGCGCGCCAATGACTAAGCCTAAAAACAATAAATGAAATGAATTTGAAATGGTTTTTTGTAGGTTAGGTAAACCATCTAATTGGATTTTTGTGTGGTAATCCGGTGAATTCATTTTTCTGAAAATCAGGTTTAATTGTCTGGGCAGAGCACTTAAGAAGTTTTTTGATTCTCTGAAAAGTAACCCAGCTTCGTTCGCCATTTTTACCGGTTGAAAAAAATTCTGTGCGACTTCGCCGACCTGAGAAAGGGTAAAGGCCAAGAAATCAAAATCTTTTGAAATTTTTGCGCCCAAGCCCTCGATAGAAATGATGGATTTGAAAAATAACATCATCTCAGTCGGTACAATAAGACCCTGAGATGCAGCAACACCCGCAGAGGCCATTAAAATTTTACCTGAGTTTACATTCTTAAGTGTTAAACCATAATACGGCGCAATTACGGCCTGCAGATCTTTTGCAAATAGATCAACGTTCACATTCTCTGAAAACGGTGCCAGATCAACGTATTCGTAGGCTAAGCGCGTGTAGTCCTCTTTTGATAAAGCTAACAGCATGTTCACAATAGCTGCCTGGGTTTTTGAGTTTAAACGGCCGACCACGCCGAAATCAATCAGGCCAATCTTGTTATCAGGCATGATAAAGAAATTTCCGGCATGCAGATCGCCGTGGAAAAAACCGTCCACGAAAACCATTTTTAAATAAGCCTTTAAGCCTTTTTTGACAATATCATCAGGGTCAATGCCCATGGCCTGCAATGATTCAACTTTACTTAAGGGTTTACCTTTAAGTTCTTCCATCACGAGAACACGTTCTGTGGTCAGTTCAAAATACACTTTTGGGATGATCATATTGCTGTCATCCTTAAAGTTTTCTTTCATGCGGCGGATATTGTTGGCCTCAACGACAAAATTGGTTTCAAGTTCTAAGGTTTTGAAATATTCATCCACCATGCCGACAGGGTTAAAAGCGCGGGTTTCAGGAATATATTTCTCTAAAAGCTCGGCGATAAAATAGAGAACATTCAGATCATCATTTATCTTTTGCACGATGCCCGGACGCTGGATTTTAAGAACGACATGGTCGCCGTTATTCATTACGGCCTTATGAACCTGGGCGATACTTGCGGCACCAATTGGCTTTTCGTCGAAGAATTGAAAGTTACTTTTCCAGTGAGAGCCGAATTCTTCAATTAACACGCTTTCAATGGTCGCAAAATCCAACTCTTGCACTTGATCGTGGAGCAATGACATCTCCTGAATATAATCATCAGGAACCAAGTCGGGACGTGTTGCTAACAGCTGGCCGAATTTAACAAATGTAGGGCCGAGCTCTTCAAAGCTTAGACGTAAACGCTGAGGAATGGTTAATAGCTCCTTTTCCTCAGTTGATTTGCTATTTGAAGTAAGAAAACTATCGAGATTTAGTTTTTCGACCAGATTTCGAAGGCCGTGCTTTGCGAACACCCCTAGAATCGTCCGAAGACGAGTCACGTTTTTTAGAGTCTTTCCTATCTGCAGAGAACTTATGGCCAGACTTCTCTTTGGACTGTCCGTCCTTCTTGTGTGATGAGTGGTTGTCATCTTTCTTGCTTCCTTTTTTTGCCATTTGATCTAAATAGTCAGATAACGACGCGTATCGCGGGCGGATTTCCTGTGAGCCGCTGGCAGAACGTGGTTTTTCATCACGTTCTTCGCTGGCTGAAGGTTTAAAGCGCACATCATGTTTTTGCACAGCCTGCATTTTTTTTGAAAACGCGGGTTTGTCTTCGTCTCTGTCGCGCTCACGGCCACGGGCTTTTTCTTTTTTAAAGCTTGGATATTTTTTATCGTCTTTTTCTTCGCGCTCAATGCGTGAAGCCTTATCTTTCTTGCCAGATTTTTTAAAATCTTTGCCGCGGGCATAACTTGAATTGCTTTTTGTGCCCGTTGATTTAGATTCGGTCGCACCTTCAAGTAAGAAGTTCACTTGCCCTTGTTCGATATCGGTTGAACTGACAGTCACACGTACGCGATCGCCCAGTTCGTAACTTAATCCGGAACGTTTTGCGACCAAGCGCAGGTTTTCTTCGTCGAATTCCCATTTATCGCCGCCCAAATCATCTAAGCGGATTAAGCCATCGACATTGTACTCACGTAACAGCACAAATACGCCGAATTTCGTGACTGAACTGATCATGCCGTCAAACGTTTGGCCCACTAGACGTTTCATAAAGCGGGCTTTTTTGATCGCCTGAATCTGGCGTTCAGCTTTTGCCGAGCGCTGTTCGCAGGCTGATAACCAGGTACCCGCAGTGGCAATATCATCATCGGCCATTAAATGGTAAGACTGTACGCCGCAAATATTTTTGAGCAAGCGGTGCACGATTAAATCGGGGTAACGGCGAATCGGTGAAGTAAAGTGGGTGTAATAATCAAATCCAAGTCCGAAGTGGCCGATATTTTCTAATGTGTATTTAGCCTGGCTCATCGAACGTAAAGTTAACATATGAATGACTTGAGCCTGCACTTCATTGGTAAATTCATGCAAGGCCTTGGTTAATTTTTTCTGCAAACGTTCGCCGGATAAATGAATATGGCCACCGAAGCTTTTCATAAACTTTTCCAACATCGCGATCTTTAATGGATCCGGTGGTTCGTGGGTTCTGAAAATTGCCGGAATATCTTTTTTGGCAAACTCTTTTGCGACAGCTACGTTGGCCGCTAACATCATCTCTTCAATCAGGCGGTGAGCAAATAAACGTTCAGATTTGATCACGTCTACCGGTTCGCCGGCACCGTCGATAATCAAGTTGGTCTCTGGCACTTCCAGATCGAGCGAGCCTTCTTTAAAACGTTTGGCCATTAAAATTTTGGCCAAATCCGCGCAGCGCAAGATGGTTTCACGCACGTGCTCTAGTCTTTTGTGAGTAGGGCCGGTGCCTTCAGGATTTTCGATAATTTCTTGCGCTTCGCCATAGATGACCCGGGCTTTACTCTCGATGACAGCTTCGTAGAAGAACGATTCGGTCATCACGCCGGTAAAATCAAAGTGCATATCGGCCACTAAGGCCAAACGCGGAACATGCGGGTTTAACGAACATAAACCGTTTGAAAGTGCTTCCGGTAACATCGGAATCACGAAATTCGGGAAGTAAACCGAAGTTCCGCGTTCGTAAGCGTCTTTATCCATCGAGGTGCCTGGTTTAACATAGTGGCTCACATCGGCGATCGCCACGATCAGATGAAAGCCATGCGGAGTCATCTCTACCCAGACGGCATCGTCAAAATCTTTCGCGGTTGCGCCGTCGATCGTAATAAGATTGATATGGCGTAAATCTTTGCGGTTTGCAAAATCCCGCTCACTCGGATTAGCGTCGTATTTTTCGGCTTCGGCTAAAGTCGCAGGCGCGAATTCTTCGGGAATATTGTTGGCCACCACGACACGTTTAATATCGTTTAAGGCATCTTGAATATCGCCGATGATCTCGACGACTTCGCCGGTAAATTCACCCTGGTCAGGATATTCGGTGATGCGGGCCACGACTAACTCACCTTTTTTGGCCTTTAAAGATTTATCTAACGGGATTTTTAGATCTTTACCCCAGCCTTTGCCTTCGTCTTTAATTATTCCGTAGCGCTCATTCCAGATCGAGAAGGCGCCGGCGATTTTTTTCTGAGAACGTTCGATAATATTCATGATCTCGCCGCGATAGCGACCATCACGCTCTTTTTCAGCGGTAATTGAGACTTTATCGTTGGTCATTGCGGTTTTCATCGCAGGCGCTGGAATAAAGACGTCGGGATGTTCAACGTCTTCAGGAATAAAAAAGCCAAAGCCATCTGGATGTCGTTTGATTGTACCGTGTAGAAGACGGGGAACTGATTTACTTTTCATTAGGATTATCATGCATCTATATATAGATAGCTCCAAACAAAATTCTGGAAGCAAGTTAAGCAAATCCCACTTCAATCTCTATTCATCTGTGTTTGTTTCTTCTGTGATGCGGCGATGTGAGCACCGTGTAATTACTGAATTCAGATAAAATTCCTAGACCATGGTCCCGAAATTAACACGCCGCAATTGCCGCGGCTCGCAAAAGTTTAAACGAAACATAATTGTTGAAGATGTCGGCAGTTCTTAGTCGTCAAAATGAGAGCTTTCGCTCTACAATAAAAATTATTGTGAAAAGGGGTTTTTCAGAGACAAAAGTCGGTGTCGATTGTGAAAAAACACAGACTAAAATTCGCAGCAAAATCTGAAAAAATTAATTTTGACCCGTGGATTACAATTGATGCAACAAAACCACAAAGGATTAGAAATTAATCACCGGTATAGGTCGTTGAAAAGGCTGAAAGCATTTTTCCCGTTGCGCAGGACTTATGACCTCAATACCATTGTCTTATAAAGTTTAAACCAAATTAGCGTTTTGTAACGAAACGATTTAACGAAAGGGACACAACAATGAAACAACTATTAGTAATTGCAATCGCTTTAGCATCGACTACAGCATTTGCATCTCGCGCGAGAGTAACTTCTTTAGGTAACTCAGCACACATCATAGACACTCAGTCTATCTACTCTAACCCAGCGAAAATGTTCTTAATGGGCGATTTCGTATCTTTAGAGTCTGGTAAAACAGCTACAAACACAGTTTCTTCAACTGTTAACCCACAAGACAATGCTGAAGGTTTATTAGTACGTTCTATGGGCGATGCTAAATGGGCTTTAGCTTTAGGTCACAAATCTGAAAATACTTCAGCTTACGGCTTAAGAAGAATTTTAGATGCAGTTCCTGCAACTAACGTTACTGAGCAACAAAATCCAGTAGAATTCTCATACGGTATGAAATCTGGCGACATGACTTGGGCAGCTACTTTAGTTTACTCAAGCTTCAACGATAAAGTTGCTGAAATTAAAGAAGATTCAGCTGGCGTACGTTTCGGTATGTTAACTGGCGCTTGGGATATCGCTTTAGGTGTTGGTTTATCTTCAAATGTTAAAGATAAAACTGCTGCCGGTGGTGCTGGTGTTGACTTCAAAGGAACTGGTTCTTACTCAGTTGCTGCTGGTTACACTATGGAAAACCTATACGTATACGGTGACTTAGCATTAGTTGGTGCGAAAATGGAAAACCAAACAACTGGCGCTGAATTAGCAAAAGTTGATGCTACTCGTATCGCTTTAGGCGCTGTTTCATCTCATAAAAAAGATGGCAACGAATTTTTCTACGGTGTTAAATTAGCTAGCTTCGAACAAAAAAATAAAACAAACGACAACAAAGTTACTACTTTAATGTTACCAGTTATCGTTGGTTTAGAAGGTGAAGCAACTTCTTGGTTAACTCTACGTGGTTCTTTAACTCAAAACGTTTTAATCCAAAACGAAAAAGACACTACAGGTGCTACTACAGCTGAAGAATTTGCTCCAGGTGCTAACTCTACAGTTGCAGCTATCGGTGCAGGCTTAAAATTCAACAAAATCACTGTTGATGGTTCTTTAGAAGGCTTAACTGGTGCTGGTGCTTCTCAAAACGTAAACGGAACTGAATTATTATCAACTGTTGGTTTAACTTACATGTTCTAATTGAACATGTAATTTGAAAGGAATTTCTAACATGAAATCATTATTAACTTTAGCGATCGTATTAGCTTCGACTTCTGCTTTCGCAACTCGCGCAAGAGTAACTGCTTTACAAGGTGCTCCACACATCGTGGATTCATCAACTGTTTCAAACAGACCTGCTGACATGTTCACAGTATCTGATTCATTAACAATCGAATCAGGTAAGCAAAACGTGGTCCCAGGTACTGATTCAGCAGCTCAAGGTGCTGAAGCTTTATTAATCCGTTCACACGGCGATGCTAAATGGGCTTTATCTTTAGGTCATGACGATGCAAAAGTTTACGGTCAACGTGCTGATGCTGGTGCGACTTTAGGCCAACAAAACCCATTTGAAATCTCTTACGGTATGAAATCTGGCGATATGGCTTGGGCAGGTACTTTAGCTTACTCAAACTATAACGACAAATTAACTGGTGCAGAGCTTAAAGAAAACACTATGGGTTTAAAATTCGGTGCAGCTACTTCTACTTGGGATGCTACTATCGATTTAGGCTTAGTTAACAAAATCACTAGCGCTACAGCTACTACTGATGACGAATTCAAAGGTAAATCAAACGTAGCAGTACGTGGCGGTTTCTGGGTTGCTTCTGACATGTATGTATACGGTGACGTAGACATGGGTGGTTACGAAGTTACTACTGGTGGCGCTGTTGCTTCTGAAGTTAAAACTACAGAGATCTCTATCGGTGCTATCAACACAGTTAAATCTGAAGGCAACGAATTTTTCTGGGGTGCTGGTTTAACTTCAACTTCTTTCAAAGACAGCAAAGCGGTAGCTCCAACTGTTGAGAAAAAATCTTCATTATCTTTACCACTTATCATCGGTGTTGAAGCTAATGCAGCTTCTTGGTTAACTCTACGTGGATCTGTAACTCAAAACGTTCTTATCCAAAACGAAAAAGAAGAGACTCCTGCAGCTACGACTACTGAGTTTTCTCCAGGCGAAAACAGCACTACTTTTGCTGCTGGCGCGGGTTTAAAACTTGGCAAATTAGCTTTAGATGGTTCTATCTTAGCTAACAACACTCAAACAGTTAACTCAGCTAACTTGCTAGGTACTGTTGGTTTATCTTACGCTTTCTAATTATAAGTTAGAAATTGTAACTTAACTAAAGAGGCTCGGTGCAAACCGGGCCTTTTTTATTTTTAATGATGGAGTACGTAGTCTGTACTTATTCTTCTTAATCGCCTCATCATGCTATCTTTATTTTTAGACATTATTCGTGTGAGGAGTTATTTTTTAGCTCTTTAGCGGGCCAGCTGAGGGCTTCTGATGGTTATATCTTGCATAGTTAGGTACAAAAATTGAGAGAGCTGCTAGGTGGATAACCCAGCAGCTCTTTGTGACATCTGACATCCAGCTTTCGGATTATGTAGATCCGGAGAGGAGAGTGTCCTATGCGAAAAGTATCATACTTAAAGTATCGGCGCTTACTTAGTATTTCTAAAGAAGTCCTAAGATTATTTTTGATGGTTCTTGGAATCATTATAATTATTCGAAGTATTTAGTGATCTAGCTTGTAGCACGTTTGTTCTTAGATCTTGATTTAAAATCAAGACCATCGTCCCGTGGCGATGGCATCCTACGGACAGGGGATTTAAAATCCTTGTGTGTTCAGACTAAACAGGGACGGGAGCTGCCGGGGAATCCACTTATTGTTAAAAGTTTTCTCATAAAAATCCCCAGTAGAGTTACTATTGAGGATTTGTCTATTCTTGAAATTTACTTTTTAATTACTTCGATTCTTTTTTTGCATCTTCGGCTTTGATGTCGTAGTAGTCAGGCATTACAAAATCAGGTGTGAACGGGTATCGGTAGCTCTTGTAAGCTTTGAGTTCAGGGCTTCCGGCCTCGCGGTAAATTTTATCCCAGATCGATGCAAGAAGTGCAGCGGCTCTGGCCATGTGCTCGATTTGTAGTTTTTCAAATTTCTTAAAACCTTCTTCTGCCGGGGCACGTTTTGCTGCTGATTTTAAGCTGATGCCTTTTTCCTGTTTGAAGGTCGAAGGGGCTGTCATCGGATCAAGTTTTAAAACAGTTTTGATATCCTTAAATGATAACTCAGCTAAGGCGCGCATTCTTTCAATAACGGTAAGCTTGTCTTTCATGAAGCTTGCGCCTTTCATCGTTTTAGCCCTCTGAACAATTCGGTTGGCCATATCAGGTCCGAAGAACTGCACAGTTTGTTCTTCATAGTACGAGTGAATACCGCCGTGATTGGCTTGGTAACCATCGTAGTCCGTTGTCGTGTGAAATGGTTGCGCATTGTCGCCTACGAAGTGGCCGATTAACCCCATGTTCACGATCATGCCGTAGGTGGCTTTGTTAAACGGTAACTCTTCGTTTTGTTCTTCTTTGTTGCCAGACGGAGTCGGTTGCATCGCTGCTTCTTCGGCTTCTTTTAAAGCTAAACGGTAAAACTGATCGGCTCGCCACCAGTTCGAACCGAAATCCTGCGGTACAGAGTGAATGCGCGAGTTACGTTTAAACATGTTTTCTTTACCGGTGTATTTTTCAACGATCGATTTATAATCAGTGGGCACATCTTTCATCTGAATACCTAACACTTCAACATCGACATAGTGGGCGGCATCGCCGTGTTTGCGGGCGTCAGCGGATAATGATTTCCAGTAAATATCTGGCACATTGCACAGGTGACCCATCACATGTTGGCGCTGCAATAAAAAATCTTTCAAGGGCTGTGACTGCACGAGATGCACTGCTGCTTCGCAGATCGTGTGGTGACCGCGGTGGCCCCAGGCCATGGCATTTTGGGCACTCAACGCTAAACCCATAGCGGTAATAGAGGTAAATAGTTTAAATGACATATAAACAAGTCCTTTCCTGACGACTTTAGCGGCCAGTTTGGCTTTGCGCCTTGATAACGATCAAGTTATTTTTTTATTAATGCTTACGTGTTGCGCATAGCCGAGTTTTCCCTTATAAAACAGGCGTGGCAGACTCTTTAAATTCTTTCTCATTTAAACCGATTGGCTTCATAAAAAGCGCCTACCCTGAAAAGTTCGGGGTGCCAAGGCAATCGGGTCTGGTTAAGCAGACAGTGTCTGAGTTGGCGATCCTGCCAGAGTGGCAGCCCGAGTATGCGCTGCAGGGCCTAGAAGACTACTCGCACGTCTGGGTGACCTGGGTTTTCCACTTAAACACCAACACGAAGTATCATCCAAAAATTCATCCTCCACGCTTAAAAGGCGAAACCATCGGGGTGTTTGCAACGCGTTCACCGCACCGGCCGAACCCGCTGGGGTTGTCACTGGCCACGGTTGAAAAAATCGAAGGCGGAAAAATCTATTTGGGCGGCCTGGATTTAGTCGATGGCACGCCGGTGTTAGATATTAAGCCGTACCTTCCGCAATTTGAATCTTTACCCAATGCCCGCGGCGGCTGGGCCACCAAAGAAGAAAACGATGTGGCTGCGATTGAAGTAAGTTTTACTGCTGAAGCGCAGGTGGTGTTGGATCAATGGATTACCCGTTTACACAAGCCAGAAATCGAAGCTGTGATTATCGAAGTGATCAAGCAAGACCCGCGTCCGGTGATTTATCGCGGCTTTGAAGGTCAGAGCGATGCGCCTTACCGCAACGAGCACGCGTTTCGTTTGTATGACGGTGATGTGCATTTTAGGTTTGTGTCGGCCGGTCGCGCCGAAGTTTTCGCGATTAAGTTTTAAAAAGGTATAAAAAATGAAAAAGCTGCAAGGTGAATTACCCAGCAGCTTTTAGTGATATCTGACATCCAGCTTTCGGATTTAGTCGATCCGAGCCTATTGCACATTTGTTATTAGATCTTGATTTGTCATCAACACCATTGTCCTGTGATAATGGACAGGGGATTTAAAATCCTTGTGTGTGCAGTATCACAGGGACGGAGCTGTTTGGGTTGTTCGCTAAGGTTTTAAGAATTAGACTACACATCTTTAAATATTAATATACGAATCTATTCGTTTCACCCTCGTGCCAGCCTATATAGTCTTTCATTATGCAACGATGTAGGTAGATGTCAGAAATTTCAGTTTCAATAAATTTTGAAACCTCAGCAACCGGAGTTTTCCAAAATTCTTTTTCAGCAGCGTTGATTTGCGTCCAAGCTTCATTTGCGTGCGAACCGAAATATCGAGAGCGCTTTCCAATTATATCTAATTTATCATAGAATTCAGTGTTGCCATTGATTTGAAAAAGTTTAAAATTTTCAAAATTTCTGTAAGCTTCGATTAGCGCATGTTCCCAAATGTTAGAATCTTGAAATGAGCTGACTCGTGATCCGGCAAAAATCCCGTTTTCAGATTCACCTAGAAAAACTACAAATCTATACTTGTTTCCTTCGAAATAAATTTCTTTAGAAAATGAGCTGTATTTGTCGAATTTACTAGCTAAAAACGCAGTTAACGGAGAGTCCAGATCCACTTCGGCTATTTTGGGCATCAGATACCCGCTATCAATCCATTGTGACCAAGCCCATCGCTCTATTCCTTCACATATTGAACGAAACTTAGTTGAAGATTTTTGAAACCCACAAGCGAATCCAGATGAGCTAGGGTGTTTATCTAACAATAATTCTGAAAAAAGTGGGCTCCTTGAGTTATAGATTTTTAAAAATAATGATCTTTCGAAACATTCTGCTATAGCAATTCGAATAGCAGTATCCTTATCAGTACTTGTACCTCCTGAAAACGCAAAGCTGCTTGTGGTTTCTACGACTGCATTCCAACCTAACAATATCCCATTTTCAGTACGAATTTCCTGAAGGTTGATACCGGTGATAGTTGGATTTAGAGAAACCAACTTATCTAGAAGATTCATTGCTTAAACCTAATATTTTCGAATAGGGGATAGATTATTGAAGTTGGCATTGATTCCATAGAAATTTGATTTGAAATTAACCACTGATCGTTGGCATGGTAAATTGGAAACAGTATCGCATCTTCTTCGAGATTTTTTTCGAACGAGTTTTTGAAGTCCTCGTCGATTTCTTTGGCCTGCTTTTCGTATTTCTCTACCAAGCGACACATGCTTTTATTTACGTCTGGGAATGAAATGCCCATGTCAGTGCAAAACATCATTTTGATGGTGCTTAGATTGTAGGTAGTGCCAGCGTATACGTGTGCTGTTCTAATATCAAAATCTGGGCTGTTGAGCATATGTTTCACCCACATAGGATCTGCTGGATCTGGGTAGATAATTTCATACGGCACATCGTGAAGAATTTTTGCAAACATGTTTTGCCAAAAAATATTAGATTCATTGAACGGTGATTTATATTGAAATGCAATTCTTAGAGGCCTTGAAGGTTTGTCGAATACATCCTGATTTTTGCGTGGAGGTACTTTTTGAGAGTCAAAATACATTCCAGGAGAGATTTTCATTTTGTTCTGTTCGGATAGGAAAGTGTTTAATCTGGCAGCGAATATTCGGCGATTCTGTAGTTTGTTAAAGAAATCAGTGTTTGGATGGAGTACGATACCTTGAAATATAGCTGGAGGAGAAGACATCGAATTAAAGCCTTCCATCTTCATGTCTATACCATCGTGAATTAATTTATAGATAGTAGGTGTTTTTCCTGAATCTAAATCCTTAGGTGTAATTGTACCTACTACCACTTCTTGAGGTGCTTCAATGCTATAAGTTGGCTGATCTGTCCGAATTTCTAACTGAAATAAATGTGAATTGATGATTTGTTTTAGCTTATACGCGCCCGACGATCGAAAGCCAGAAACATCAAATTCCGACTTTACTGTTTCATTGTTACACCATAATCCAAAATAAGGCATCCTTAAGAAATTAAGGATATCTTTTGGTTTAGAAGAAAATTTTAGTTTAAGTGTTTTCTCATCGAACGTCATGCCAGTTAGCTCTTCAGAGCCACCGATGAATTGTGACCACCCTAGGAGTTTATTAAACTCGGTTTTATCAGATTTTCCTATATTTCCTTTAAAGCTTCTCTTTAAGCTTGCCGCGAATAGTTCAGCTGAAATTGGTTCTCCGGTTTCGCAAGTGAATCCTTGGCGGATATGGAAAGACCACTCTAGGCCATCGTCTGTAACATCCCAAGAGCTAGCTAAGTACGGTTCAATTTTTCCAGTTTGCCCATATTTGACCAATGTAGCAATCAAAGCATTTAAAACTACTTGATTATCAACTTGATCTGAAGTCTTTGGACTTAAAGATAATGAGCCTAATTCTTTTGGATCACTGCCCCGAATTGTTAAATACTTTAGAGTTTTTGTCATATTTCTTAGTTGTAACGATGTCATTGTCCGAGTGTTGGATTTTGTCAGTAAAGTGCTTAGTATTAATAATACAGTTAAAACACTTAATATCAATATAACTTTGTTCTTGGTGTGTAACCACTTGGCTAAATTCATCGACATAAACTCCGTTCTTAGAGAGTAGTTTTTGTATGTCTTGCTCTGTCACAGATTTTACTCTGACGATAGCGTCACCATCAACATATTTGGGTTGTGCTTGGACCTGACCAAAAGCCTTAGTGGTGATAAAATTTAGAATTGAAACTGTAAGTAGGAACGGTTTGTTTTTCATGGCGACTCCAATAAGGACTTATTTATAGATTTAAAACTCCTAGATTACAATAACCCGTGAAATAATGTTATAACCGTAAATATGTTAAACAGAAGCTTTACAATTCAGATTATAATTATTAGCTCAATTCTTGCATGGCTCTTACTTTGCCAAGGTGTGTTTTATGTGATCCAAACTCACTATGCAGAAAAAATTACAGTTTCTTTAATTAATCAATTTAGGAGTGAATTTTATTCGGACAATTATCAAAAACTATCTAATATGGTGGCTGACATCACTCGTTCTGATTATATTCGATGTAGTAAGTTAACTAGGTTGGACCAGCAAAGAGTGATTATCGACTTTACTTCTATTCAAGAAAACTGCGGAAGTCTTCACAGTTTTTTAACATTAAATCATGTAAATAGAGACGTAGTAATTAAATCATTAAGTGGCACAGAATATGCCCTATCTTTTCAAATCACGAATACAAATTATTTTCTAATAGCTTTGTGGCTTATGAGGTTTGTTGGTGTAATTATTATTGCAATGATTAGTTTAATCTTCAATGTTAATGAAAAAAGGAAGAAGCTTGAATTAAGTAGGTTGCAGGAAATTGCTGATGCTAAAGAACTAATTTCTTTAAAGTTAGCGCATGATATTCGCTCACCTTTGTCTGTGATAAACCTAGTTTCTTCTCATTTGCGATCACCTGACCAAGAAGTAAATGATTTGTTTGCTCAAGCTGTAAGTAGGATATCGGATATTGCTAATGATCTATTAGCTCCAACTATTAAAAAACATATTAGTGACGTTAATAGTACAATAACTAAAATAGTTATGGAGAAAGAAGCATTAATTAAGAAAAAAAATATCAAAATTCATCTTGAGTTGGAGAATAGCGCAATTGTTTGCGTAATTGACCCAACGGAATTAGGTAGAATCTTAAGTAATCTTATAAACAATTCAGTAGAAGCGCTGGAAAGCATACAGCGAATTGATAAAGTAATCAAAATCAGTACGATCAGTAATGGTCAGGTTTGCATTCTAAAAATAGTAGATAACGGCCCAGGTATTCCTGTTTTTATATTAAAAGCTCTAGGTACAGAAAAGCTTTCGCACGGTAAGGAAAATCATAGTACATCCGGTTCGGGTATAGGGCTTTACAGCGCAGGTGAATATTTAAAGCGAATTGATGGTAAGTTAGAGATTAACTCAACCGTAAACGAATTTACCGAAATTACTATTTCTCTCCCAATTAGAAAGAATTATCCTCCAGTCTAACCCCTGTCTAACCCCTGTACACCCCTGAAAAATCGCCATAAACGTGCTTAACACGTCGCCATTTTCTAGAGATTCTGCCTAAAATATGGTTTATTGGTCAGGTTGATTAAAAACTTAAGTAGGGGAGACTCGCATGCAAACACAGGATAACAAAGCGCAATCCACGTTACGTAAAGTGCCGACCTTAAGCCTTGGTAGTTACACGAAAGGTTCTGAAGCCGACAAAGTAAAGTTCGTCGAACAGCTTTTTACCGGCATTAAGGATTACGGCTTTATCATTTTAAAAGATCACGATGTTGAGCAGTCTCTTCTGAAAGAATCTTATCAGATCTTAGAAAAATTCTTCGCTTTACCAGAAGCCACTAAACGTTCTTACATTTCCTCAATGGGCGGCGGTCAGCGCGGTTACACGGCGTTTGGTACTGAGCACGCAAAAGGTGCTGAGGTAAAAGATTTAAAAGAATTCTGGCACGTGGGCCGCGAAGTTCCTGACAATCACCAGTTTTCAAAATACTACCCTAAAAATATCTGGCCAGATGATACTCTTCCTGAGTTTCGTCCTGTATTTGAAAAATTATTTTCTAAATTAGAAGAAGCCGGCATCCAGATGATGGAGGCCTTAACTTACCCGTTAGAAGTTGAAAAAACTTATTTTAAAAACATGGTGCAAGAAGGTAACTCGATTTTACGTTTACTTCACTATCCACCAATTCCTGAAGGTACTGACCCACGTTGCATCCGCGCAGCGGCTCACGAAGATATTAACTTTATCACGATCTTACCTGCGGCTACGCAATCAGGTCTTCAGTTAAAAGACCGCGATGGCACTTGGTTGGATATCGAATCTGACTACGGTACGTTAATCGTTGATGCCGGCGATATGTTGGCGCGTCTAACGAACGAAGTGATCCCGTCAACAACCCACCGAGTGATTAACCCGCAAGATGGCACAAACCAGTCTCGTTACTCGATGCCGTTCTTTATGCATCCGCATCCGGAAAGCTTATTAAGCTGTTTACCATCTTGCCGTGGTGCCGGTGCGAAATACCCCGATATCACAGCGCACGAGTTCTTAATGCAGCGTCTGCGCGAGATCGGTTTAATCAAGTAGTTTTAAACGTGATTCAGCAGTGAAATAACGCAGGGCCGAGCGAAGGTCCAGGCGTTGTTTTGCTTTTGCTGCCCAGGAATGGTTTCATAAAGATATGAAATCATTCTTAGTATTAACTTTGTCGTTACTTTTTATTTCGCAGAGTACTTTCGCCAACGAGCCGGAATACTGTAATCCTGAAACTTTTTATACCAAAGAAATCGAAACACGCAGTGGAATCTGGCGTGCACGCACTTTTAGGTTCGGTGATGTGCTCGTAACGGGCGGGGCAATCGGTTATAGTCTTCCGTTTAAAGTGACTGAGTTTGCCGAAGAAAATTCAACGGCAACTTCGGCAGAGAAGTACTGTACCTGGTATTACAACGAAGGAAATGATTTTGCCTCAACCTTATTTAGTCATCACTATGTAACGAATCCGCAAAAGCTGACAGCCGAAAACGGAGCCAAAGAATACCGTGAAGTTTTAAAGGATCAGTTTGCCAAAGCTAACTTAAGTTTTCTTTCGTGTTTGGAAAACCAACGCTACTTAGCGATGGGCTGCAACGGACAAATGCACCGTGGGCCAAGCGTATTCGGTATGCTGTTGGCGTTTTCGGGCTGCAGCTCTAATAATGCCTTAACGATCGTGAACAAGCTCTGGGGCAAGAACGGGGTAAAACCCGAAGTGCGCCAGGCGATCATCGAAGCAGGCTACCAGTTAGGTAATGAGGATCCTGAGGCACGCCTCAGGATGCAGAAAGCGTTAGGTTACTGATCCCATGAGAAAAGACTTGCTGCTGGGAATAGTGGCCACCATCATCGCGATGGCCCTTTTTTATTACGCGGATAACCCGACGACCCCGTTAAATATCAAAAAAAATAAAATCGACTCTGAAACGGATTACAGCGTACCGACCACAAAGATCGTCAATCAGGCGCAAGAAGAAGCTGCACAACCGGCGGTATCAGCACCGGTCGCTGCGCAAAAAACACCTGAAGTGCGCGAGCAGGTCGCAAAGAACTTTGTCGAACATTTAAAGGCGGTCGGAACCTGTTTAAAAATCAATCCGGCCATTGATCACACGTCAATTGAACCAACTTACGATAATCTGCTGGTAAGTCTTCGTCCGGCCATTGGCGAGTTAGTGGTGCAGATGGATGATTGGACGCAGCTGGATCTGCAGAATCCTGATGGTACTCGCCGCCGTATCCGCACCGAAGTAAACTACGAAAATCCGAATGAGCCGGTTAAATATGTGCAGTTATACAATATCAATGAACAGGGGTTTCCTGAGCTTCAGCCGGTCGATGCCGAGAAAGCGCGAAATCCTACCGATGATTATATTAATTATTTGCGCGGAGGAGCCAACTTGATCGTAGATGAGCGCGGAAGCCGCGTTTATTTTCAAGAGGGCGAAGAGATGATTCTTGTCGAAAGATCCGGAAATATCGAATCTTTTTCTCTGACTAAAAACGGAAAAACTGTCAGTTGCACATCTTTAGATGCGGTGAACTCAAACTGTCAGTGTCTGTAGCCTGCAGACTTTGATTTAACATCGTGATCTTACGCGATCACGATGTGAGTTACGATAAGTGCAGCCAGTACAACGATTAAAGACATATTTAAGTTGTTCATAGTGTTTTCCTTTCTGATTGGCAAAGCCGAATCTTTTTCGTTAGGCTATTCATAGAACGAAAATAACCGCATTTCCACTGTCATATTTCTGACAGGCATTAACTTCATGAAGTGACAAATATCGAAAAAACTATGTCATCTGATTAGACGATTGCCGTTCTATCCCCCCTAAATTTAAGCCTATTTTGGCCACGAATCTGCTGTAAAAGGCTCTAGCGCCCTGACTTGGGCGAGTGAGGACGTTATCGTGAAAAAGCTGGCCATATCGTTATTCTTAACACTCCTGGTGCAGGCCACATCAGTCATGGCTGATGTCTGGACGGTAACCCAACAGTGGTCGCCAGCCATGGAAACCCGCTATCAGGAATGGGTCAAGAAAAACGCCAAAGTCGACATGTTTTCACGTGAGTATTTAGATGCCAAAAAGACGAAAAAAAATCCTTACTTCGGTATTACTGCTGACTGTGCTGATACCGTTTATGCCTTACGCGTGATTTTCTCTTTTGAACACGGCTTACCATGGGCCATTAAAAATCCTTCGAACACTAAAAAAACCATCGATCAATCGCTCAAGCGCTTTGATAATTTTCCTGAAGGTGTACCGCGTTTACGCGCATTTTTACTGATGTTATTCAGTATCGTAAGTACCACAAGTTTACAGCATGACACTTACCCGGTTTCGTTAAATAAAATCGGCTCAGGCGTGATTATCTTAACCTCTAAGATCAATCACCATTCGTGGACCATTGCGGATATCGACGCCTTAGGTAACCCGCGTTTGGTGTACAACTCGGTCGTCGGTAAAGCTTCTGGTTCTAAACTGCAGCAACGTTCAAGCTGGCCAAACCCGTTCTGGGTTTTTCAGCCGGATGAAAAACTGTCGGACCCGAATAATCCGCTTTCAGCAAAAATTAAAATTCCGGTTTACGTTGCCGACAGCTATGCAGGCTTTCGTTACTGGATTCCGGTGGATAAAATTTTGGATAACCCAAAATCATTGCCTGAGTACAGTAATGACCAGTACGAACTTAATTTAAATTCGTGGAAGCAGACAATACAGAGCAGGTTAGCCAAAAAGAAAGAATCCCTGCAGGAAATTGTTGAACGCCTGTTAAAAGATGCCTGTGATGACGTAAAACAGCGGATCACTGCAGTTGATGAGGCCGAACACTATAAAAAGCAATTAAAGATTGCCCTGGCTTCTGAGTATCAAATTCTTCAGAAGAAAGTCAGCGCAAGCCCGCTGACCCAGCAAGAAGAAGACTTTATTGATATGATCAGTGATTTCAGAGCCGAGCAAAAAGCATTGCCGCATGCGCAGTGCCTGATTGCCAAACAGTATGATTTATTATCAACCCCGAGCCGTGACCGCCGTCTATTTGATGCTATCATGTTAGCGCGGGCGTATTTCGTGCATGGTATGCAGACACTTGGTCCAAAAGGTTTCACCGAGTTACGTCTAAAACAGTTTAAACGTATATTCGCATCTCCGGAGTTGTCGGCAAAAAACGAATCAGCTGACGCTAAAAATGCGATAGCACCGAGTGAGTTATCTATTTGCCGCGTAAAAATCGGCAAAGAAGAATTAGATATGGCCGAGATCAAGCGCCGTGTATTTCGAGGATATTTATCATCAAATCCGAACGAAGATGTCTTTGGCCGCTGGGGCGGACGTCAGGGTAACCAATCTGATTTTGCGGCTTTTTGTCCGACGTACGGCGATGTTTATAAGCCGTTTGATTTAGATCAGACTGAAGCTGAGGCACAGAGCGAAATCCATACCTATAAAGGAATGAACTAAGGTCCAGATTCTTTGACCTAACCTGTGTGTTGGCTCACGACTTCGCTAAACTAGAAGTCATGAATACGTTGATAGTTTTTACGTTGAGTTTAATCGCATTTGCCGCCAATGCTGAAATCGTCGAATTTAAATTACAATCCGGGGATGCGGCCTGCAAAGGCCCGTCACAAGTGGTGATCAGTCAGGATAAAACTCTGTTATATCAGATGGATGCGCCAAGCTCAGGCACGGGGCAAGTGCATTTACTCACCGGTACTTTTCAGATTGAGGCCAAGAATAAAGCCGGCTGTAGCTTTCAGGATGTGATTCAGATTTCTGATCTGCCGAATAAAGTTATTTCTGTGAAATTAGAAAAATCAACACGTAAACCAACTGAAGCCGAATCAGTTACAGCAGCGAGCTATCCTTGCCGTTGGGGAAATTTCGGCTGCGACGGAAATAACTATGCCCATGGTGGTAATATCGCCATGAACAGGCAGAGTATTTATCTTGCAGGTAAAGATGAAGGTAGGTTCACGTTAAGATTCACCGGCGAGAGTTATAATTTTTTAGCGGCCATGCCGGCGTTTAAAGATAAAGAGCTTTCCGGCGAGTTACGTAAAGGCAGTATTTATTCAGATAATATCTGGTACCCGAAGCTATCTTTTGATGCGCGTGCCAGTGATGAGTTTCTGCAAAGTGCGATGGGCTTTTGCGGCAATAGAAAAGAGATTCATCAGTTTATGTTAGAAGGCATGGTCAAATACCAGTTTCCGAACGAAGCGAGAATTGATTTTGTCGACTACTCCAAAAAAATTCCGCAGGCGGCAAGATACTGCGTCTTTCCGCAGGTCAATGCCCAGTTAGATAAAGCTGCACCTTTAGAACTTAACTACGAGGATAAAATACAGGTGCGCACTGAGAGGTTGTTTTATCTGATCGTTCCACAGGATCACTTAGGCAAGCGAATTCCGGCTAAAGAACATCGATTTTCGGATAAACCAAAATCACTGTGGAAGCACTACTCGCGTACGGTATTTCCCAAAACTGCATATCTGTATGAGTGGGGCGTGGGCTACATGTTCGAATAAAAAAAGGGGCTTATAAAGCCCCTTTTTAATTTCAGATTGTTGCAAGTTCCTACTGAAAACGCGTCAAGGCTTCTTTAAGTGAAGCCACTTGCACTTTTGATTGCGCCAGTAACTGGCGGTCAGCGGCGATGACGTCTTCATCTGCATTAGCGACGAATTTCTCGTTCGAAAGTTTATTGGTCAGTAAGTTAATATCTTTATCCAGCTTTTCGATTGTTTTTTGGATACGTTTTAACTCTTCACCAAAATCCACTAAACCTTCTAGCGGGATAATGACCTTAACCTGCGCTTCACGCACCGATACCGGGGCTACGGCGCATTTCATTAAGTTACCTTCTGTGCCGATATCTAAGTTCTCTAAGCGGCCGATGGTCATAATGGCCGTACGGTTTTCGCTTAATGTCTTTTGAACTGAAGCTTCATTTACACCTAAACGTACATTGAGTTTTGTTGCCGGGCTGATACGGTTCTCACCGCGGATATTGCGGATCGCCGTGATCACTTCTTTAACGATATCGATCTCATGCTCAGATTTTTTACTGCCTAAAGCCAGTAGGTCTTTATCATTAGTAACGGTCGGATACTGATCAATGATACAAGCTTCGCCTTTTAGCGGAAGTTTGGCGTAGATTTCTTCAGTGATAAACGGGCAGAACGGGTGAAGTAATCTGATCATGCGGTTTAAGACCTGCGCCATCACTAATTGGGTTGCGCGTTTTTCTTCTGCGTTGGTTGATTGCATGATCGGTTTTGAAAACTCGATGTACCAGTCACAGAACTCGTTCCAGATAAAGTGGTAAAGCTCTAAAGCAGCTTCAGAAAATTTTTCTGCTTCTAAAGACTCCTGCACTTTTTTCTCGACTTCGCCCAGTTTTGAAATAATCCACTGGTCAAACACACTGATATTGGCTTTATTCGGCAGAGCCTTTAAACCCTCAGCCGGGATTGGCATATCGGCAATATTAGAAAGCACAAAGCGAGATGCATTCCAAACTTTGTTCATAAAATTTCGGTAACCTTCTAAACGCTGTTCTGAGAATTTAAAATCCTTACCGCTAAACAAGTGGGCCAAGAAACTGAATCTTAAAGCATCAGCGCCGTATTTATCGATCATATCGATCGGATCAATCGAGTTACCAAGTGATTTTGACATCTTACGGCCCTGGGCATCGCGCACGAGTCCGTGCACGTACACGGTTCTAAACGGTACGTCCTTTTTAAATTCAACGCCCATCACGATCATTCTGGCTACCCAGAAGAAAATAATATCATGACCGGTCACTAAGTAATTTGTCGGGTAGAAAGTTTTTTGTGTTTCAACAGAGTGCTGATCCTCAGAAGGCCAACCCATTGTAGAAAACGGCCAAAGCGCCGAAGAAAACCAGGTATCTAAGACGTCTTCTTCCTGGTTTACTTTGGTGCTTCCGCAGTGTTCACATTTTTCGGGAGTGACTTCGGCGACCGTGTGTTTTTCACAGTCGTTACAGTGCCAGGCCGGAATTCTGTGGCCCCACCATAACTGGCGCGAGATACACCAGTCTTCGATAATGTTCATCCAGTGAAGGTAAACTTTAGTCCACGACTCCGGTTCAAAACGGATGGTGCCTGACTCAACCACGCGCTTAGCCGGGATTGCAAGTTCATCCATTTTTAGAAACCATTGTTCAGAAAGGTATGGCTCAACCACCGCATCAGTGCGCGAGCAGTGGCCCACCGACATCATGTGCGGCTCTTCTTTTACCAGTAAGCCAAGGGCCAATAAATCTTCACGAACTTTTTTGCGCGCTTCCTGAACTTTTAAACCCTGGTACGGACCGGCGTTTTCATTCATCGTCGCTTTTTTAGTTAAGATATTAATAAAATCTAATTTGTGCGTTTTACCGATTTTGTAATCGTTAAAATCATGGGCCGGGGTAATTTTAACCACACCAGATCCGAAATTAAGATCAACATAAGTATCTGCGATGATTTTGATTTTACGGTTGATTAACGGAACCGTAACCGTTTTTCCGATTAAGTGTTTGTAGCGCTCATCATCTGGGTGAACGCAAAGTGCGGTATCACCTAACATAGTTTCTGGACGAGTTGTCGCTACTGTTAAAAGCTCACCAGTGCCATCAACCGGGTAGTTGATGTGGTAGAGTGTACCTTTAACTTGTTTGTGCTCAACTTCAAGATCAGAGATCGCTGATTCAAGCGGCCCTGACCAGTTAACTAAACGCTGACCTTTGTAGATTAAATTCTTTTTGTATAATGAAACGAAAACTTTGCGAACTGCTTTTGAAACACCTTCATCTAAAGTAAATGTGGCGCGGTCCCAGTCACATGAATCTCCTAAACGGCGCATTTGACGGTAAATCCGGTCACCGTATTCGTGCTTCCACTCCCAGACTTTTTCAACGAATTTTTCGCGTCCTAAATCATGACGGGTAACGCCGCCGTTTTTCTTTAATTCTTTTTCAACGACAGTTTGAGTGGCGATGCCGGCGTGATCCGTACCCGGTAACCACATGGCATTAAAGCCAGACATACGTTTCCAGCGGATTAATAAATCCTGGATGGTGTGATCAAGTGCGTGACCTAAGTGTAAAAAGCCTGTGACGTTCGGTGGGGGCAAGATAATTGAAAACGGAGGTTTTGTTGATTGATCCTGAGCTTTGAAATAGCCCTTATCTTCCCACTGTTTGTAAACAGTAGCTTCAACATCTTGTGGATTGTAACGGTCTGCGAGGTTAGCGGCTCCACCTGAGGTGGAAGTAGTTGGATTTGTCATAGGCGATTAGCCTAGCAAATTAGCCCCGATCAGTCACCATTTGCTGGTAACCGCCATCAATCAGATAGACGTTTGTATAACCCTTTTTTTCTAAATCTTTGGCTATGCGCTCAGATTGCTTGCCATCAGGGCAAAGTAGCAGAATCGCGAAGTCTTTAGGGATTTTACGGCTATCTAATTCGCTTTGGGTCTGAGCTTCGGTCAGTATGACCTGCCAGGCTTCAACATGCAGCTTTTGAAGGGATTGGTACCACGGGGACAAATCTGTCCCATAATTTAAAAATAAAAACGGCACACGGTTTTCGATCAGATTGTTCAGCTGGTAATAGCCAATTTTATTAAAACTCATGACGCCACCTTTTTGCCGTGATCAGGCAAATCTTTATAAATCATAAAAACAATGGCCAGTGCCAGCATCGTTAAACCACCCGCTAACACAAACGGCGAACCCTTAAATGCATTTTGCAGCAAAAAGCCACCGATCGCAGGGCCGATCACACGCCCTAGCGCCGATAAACTCTGGGTGGTGCCTAAGGCGACACCCTGTTCTTCGGCCGGAACTAACAGTGATACGCTGCCCATGAAAGCCGGGTTAGTGAGGCCGTGTCCCAGTGAAAGTAACGTCATCACGACACCCATCATCGGGATAGTTGGCGCAAAGGCGATTCCGATCAGGCCTAGGCCCAATAGAAATAAACCGGTGCATAAGATTTTCTTTTCGCCGATTTTAGGTAACAGACGGCGCACTAAAAAGCCTTGGGTAAAAACAATGATCACACCGATGTAAGCAAAACCAAAACTGACCTCTTTGATGTTCCATTTAAAGTGCTCTTTCATGTAAAGCACTAATGTCGACTCCATCAGGGCCATTGATAGGGTCGCCAGTGCAAAGCCGGTGATCAGAGGTCCTACGGTTTTCATATTGAAGTATCGCATAAGCTGCGAGAACTTTTTTTGTTTGTCGGCACTGTTCTTGGCGCGCACTTCAGCGCTGATGGATTCTTTTAAATTAAAAAAAGCATAGATAAACGTGAATAAGCAAAGTAAGGCCACGCCGTAAGATGAAAAGCTTGCGATAAATCCCATATCCGTCGACATGGTTTCGGCCCACACAGTTAGACCACCGCCGATGGCAGGGCCGAATAAAAATCCTAACCCAAAGGCCACGCCGATGACCGCCATGCCTTTTGAGCGGTTTTCCGGAGTCGTCACATCAGATACATAAGCCGATGCTGTTGAAATTGAAGCACCGAAAAATCCGGTTAAGATACGCGCGACGAACAACATCTCTAACGAGCGCGAATAAGCCAGCACCAAATAAGAAATCATTTCGCCGAGTAAGCACCACATTAAAATCGGGCGGCGGCCGTAGCGGTCAGAGAGTTTTCCCCAGAACGGGGCAAAGAGAAATTGCATCAGCGAATAACACGACATCAGAAGGCCGGCAATCCATGGTGTTGCACCGTAGTGGGTGCTTAACAGCGGCAATACCGGAATGATCATGCCGAAACCTAAAAGGTAAATGAAAACAGTGAAAAAAATTACGATAAGTGGTTTGGTATTTGAATCTTTCATTTAAGCCGATCTAGACCTTAGTCTTCTGCTCTTAGTATATAAACTCGGTTACACTGGTGTGGCTATGAAAAAAACATCAACTACAGCGCGTTTTAAGGTGAAATTGACCATTCTAGGATTGGCTCTTTTTTCAACTGCCCAAGCAAAGGCATTTTTTGATCCGTACCAGGTGTACCGCTCACAACGTTTTGATTTGGCTATTGATACGCAGTTTTATAAAACAACGGCCAATTTTGATTCTGGCGGCGAAAAGCAGGATCTTGCCTTCGAAAACAGCTACCAGATCATTGATGTTAACCCGCAATTACGCTGGGGGATGTTTCGTGATTTCGGGGTGCGTGCCGGAGGTAATATCGGCACGGCTGAATCTGTTGACCCGATTGATACACGCAGCAATTCGACTTTTAACCGTCTTGATGTCGGGGTCGACTACCAGTTGCTTAACTACGACAGCTTTCAGACGATCTTGGATTTTGAATACTCGCACCCATTAGAAAAAGTCAGCGAAACCGGTGATGATGTTTTAAATAATAACGGGGCCACTGAAATCAAACCAACGGTTTTGATGCGCATGGATTTAGGCAGCTTTTATCCGTATGCGTATTTAGGCGGTAATATCCGCTCTGAGGGGTTATCAACGCTTCTAACTTACGGTGCCGGCGGAGAATTTCGGTTTTCAGAATTAGGTATCGGTGCTGCGATTGAAGGTTTCAGCTCGGTTAAAGATGATCAGTACACAAATTCGGCTTCACGCCGTGATTTGGTCACGACACGGGTTAACGGTGGCAGCAAAAAGTTTTATTCGATTAATCCAAATTCATTAGCAGCCGAATTGTTTTTAAATTTTGCGATGACAGATTTTATTAAATTCAAAGCCTATGGCGGAGCGGATGTTACAGGTTCAAATTATTCATCGGGATTTTTTGTCGGAGCCGCTTTAACATTAACTCTGGACTATGGCCGTAATGATCACAGCGTTGGCGAAGATGATGATGCAGCTTCGGTTCGCCGTGTGCGCCCGGCAAAGAAAAAGGCTAAACCGGTTGATAACAGCTTTCGTGAAAACACTGATGACGGTGTAGACCAGAATTATTTTAAATCGATCAATCCAGGCAGCGATGATTACGTGCAGCCGATCGAAGAAGAGCAACAGCCGCAACCGCAACCCCAAAATGGAACCAGTATGGATCCAGCAACGCAGCAAGATCTTGATCAGCTCGGCTATACGATCAAATTAAAGAAGCTTAAAAAGAAAAAGAAAAAAACTACCGAGTAGTTAGCAGTAAAACTGCCCCAGTAGTCCTTCTTATTACAATCATAACAAAATAAATCTAGACAAGTTTTCTGGCTTCAGATAACTTGTCTTTATTCTTATGAAAGGAGAATCGCATATGATTACATATATTAAAAAGATGTTAGCAGCTACTGTCGCCTTAGGATTTAACGACGTCGAAGCAGCTAATACAGTGTCGGATATGACCGGTTCTCCTAAGTCGCAGCAATTCTAGCAGTAGATATTTTTTCTCAAGTTAGAGCGCTTCTAGCAAAGAACCAAAAAAAACAAAAGAATGAACTGATTGATAATAATAATTATCAACAACAACCGTTGTGGTTTTTCATTCGCAAATCAGAACCAATCAATAATTTTTAATTAACCGTGCCCGGAGACGAGCACAAAAAGGACTATTTATGAAAAACGCTAAAAGTTATTTAGCACACTATGAAAACTGGGAAAACGTAAACGCGGAGGAGCTTTGGCGCCTTTGGAAAAGCGTTCTCAAGTGTATTAACCTGATCGCTTACTGCCTTCACGCTGTTGTGAAATTAGCGATCGGGTTTTTATTAAACGCCAATTATTTGGTAAAACATCACGAATTAGGAAAGTTGCCGGAAGAAATCAACGGCAGCTTCGCACACAATCAGAACTGGTATCGTAACTAATACCAGTTCTGATTTTTTCTCTCTCATCATGTTGTAAATCGTCGTTGGGAGGGGCGATTTGGTTTTGGATAGTTATTTTAAGTAGAGCTACTCAAGATCCATGTGCTGCATGCGCATTTTTGGCATGTAAGCTTCGGCTTGCTCAATTAAAGATAAGTGAGCTTGCGCCATGGCTTTTAGATTGGCTTCGAATTGCATTCTGGATTTTTTAAGATCAGAAATTTCCTGATAGATTTTGCGTAATGAGTCTTTTGCATCACGAGTGATCGTCTCAGCCTTTTGTTGGGCATCGGCGATGATCAATTTAACTTCGTGCTCAGCTTCAGTTTTCATTTGATCAGTCATTTTAGTAGCTTGCGTAATCGCGCTACGTAATACATTGTCGCGGTCACGAAATTCGTGAAGCTGTAATTCTTTTTCTTTTAATTCTTCAGTCAAAGATTGAATCTGTTGGGCCAAATTTTCTGTTTGTGCTGCGATAACAGTTAGAAAATTAACTACTTGCTCAGGATCAAAGCCCATCATCTTACGATCAAAGGTCTTATTAGCTATTTCAGTAGGGTAAAATTTCATTTAATTCCTCCATGAATCAAATTAACGAAACCCGTGGTTCACTATTTTAGTATAGGTAATACTTGCCCTAAAAAAAAGTCGAGTCCAAGGATGTGCCTATAACCTGTACTTTCGGTTGAGCGACCTTGGTCGTAATGCTTTGTGAGGGAGCCAGACTTACGTCTGGCGTGAGATTTCTTGTGAGCGTAAAGCCGCTTTTTCGAAACTAATACGTAATGCGCGCTCGATTTCAAGTTCGCGCATTGAATTTAAACCAGCGGCGGTCACGCCTTTTTTTGAAGTGACCCGTTGCTGTAGTTCTTCAATATCAACACCGGCAGACTGCGCAGCCAGCAGTGAAGCACCGACAAAAGTTTCAATGGTCATCATCTTGGCTTGTTCCGGAGTAAATCCGTGTTCGATAATCCAATCCTGCCAGTACATCATCATTTCGAAGACAAACCCCGTACCGCTTGAGCATGAGATCATTAAAGCATCGAACTGATCTTCGGTTTCTAATTCTAAGATTACACCTAAACCAGAAAAAAGATCTTTGGTAATTTCAGTTACGACTTCATCTTTCTTATTGGCTAAGACACCCAAAACACCGCGGCCGATTAATGACGGTGTATTTGGCATTAAGCGAACCAATCGGGGTTGCGGAATCATTTTTTGTAATGAGCGCATGGTGATTCCGGCCGCTAATGAAATAACGATTTGATTTTCGTTAAATGCCGAAGCCAGGTTTGCCATGGCTTGTGGCAGATCCTGCGGCTTCATCGCTAAGATCACGATATCACACTCTTCAACGATTTGTTCGTTATGATCACGCACCTGGATTTGATAGAGTTCTTTTAACTTAAGAGGCTTGCCCGGAGTGCGGTTAGAAACCAAAATCTGATCCGGTCGAAGTAATTTAGACTCCATAATCCCTTTGATAAGAGCCTGAGCCATGTGTCCTGCGCCGATGAAGCCAACTTTGTACGTCTTAAGTAAAGGATGAGTCATACAGAAAATATTACTTTACTTTTTGACGTTCGCCAAACAAAACCGTGCCGATTCGAATCCATGTCGCACCTTCTTTGAGGGCGATTTCAAAGTCATGGCTTGTTCCCATCGACAGCTCGAGCGGTTCGCCCGATTGTTGCAAGCGCTCCGCCATGGCTTTTAATTTTTTAAAATGAATTTGGTTGTCTTGAGCGTCGTTTTGCAGCGGCGGCATGGTCATTAGCCCCACGATTTTTATATTAGAAAGCTGTGTCAACTTTGGCCAGGCGGCCAGTGCTGTGGCCTCGTCAAAACCCGCCTTGGTGGCTTCGTTGGCAAGATTTACCTGAATAAAAACCTTTTGCACATGACCAATTTCAGAAGCTTTTTTCGAAACTAACTCGGCCAGTTCCAGTGAATCGATGGCGTGCAAGTAGGCAAAATGGTTTTTTAAATATTTAACTTTATTTTTCTGAATCGGCCCTATTAAATGCCACTCTAAATTTAAATCTTTTAAAGCTTCGATTTTTTCAAGAGCTTCCTGAATGTAATTTTCGCCAAACGCATTTTGGTCCATTAGGACAAGTTCGCGGATTTTTTCAACCGGCTGTAGTTTGCTTACGGCCAAAAGGTTCTGGCCTGGTTTTAACTTGGCTTTGATTGCTGATAACGCTGATTTTTCAAATTGCCAGTTTTTGCCGGCAAAAATTTTTTCCAAAGCGGTAAGGGGAAGGCCAACCACGTTCTGGTAGTCGCCGACAAACTTTTCCACAAACTTTCCACCTAAACCTTGAATGGCGTAGCTGCCGGCTTTATCCAGCGGTTCGCCGGTTTTGATGTAGTTCCAGATGTCTTCATCCGGCAGATTTTTGAAAAAAACCTGTGAAGTCTCGATATGAGACGTGATCTCGTTAGTACCTTGGTCGAGGAGGACCACTGCGGTCTTTACCTCGTGCATTTTTCCCGAAAGTTTCTTCAATGTATCAAATGCATCCTGTTCGTTTTCAGGCTTACCGATGGCCGAATTGTCTAAACAAACCATCGTGTCCGACGCCAAAATAATATTGTCCGGATTTTTGTCAGGACATTGGTCCAGACAGGCCAGGGCTTTCCTCTTGGCGATGTCGATTATTTGCTCGTCTAAGCTTAGGTTTTCATTCGGGATTTCCGATATGAAGACTGGGAATGAGACAAAATAATAACCGGCTTTTTTTAAGATTTCAGCGCGTCGCGGAGATTGCGAAGCTAGGACAATTTTTTTCATTCGAATTAAATTTAAACCAAAAGAGGATCTATGGGTAGTGCAGAACTCATGTTATTTACCGGTCTCATCTTAGCAGGTGTGGCGGTTTATCTTTTCATGACTTCAATTTTGGCAGGGAAACCTGGCGAAGCGCAGCTGCAATGGGCAAGCGGTACCGAACCTGTAAAATCAAAAAATGGAATCATCAATCTTTGTCGTCCGATGGTGCATCAGTTTACCCTGCAGCATGCGGCAAAATTTAAAAATGAAAATTACCGTAAAAAGATCCGTCATCTGATCAAAACCGGCGGTATGACTTCGGAAATGAACGAAGACGAATTTATCGGTTACCAGATCTTTTTGGGAATCGCGTTTCCGATCTTTATCAATATCATGAACTTTTCGCTAGATTTAGGATTTTCGCCAGTTGTGCTTTGTATGTTGGGCGTGGTCGGTTGGTTCATGCCGCAGATGCACTGTAGGGCGCAGAAGAACGCCAGAACTTTAAGTGTTCAGGCTGATATGCCGTTTTTCATCGACTTACTGGCGTTATCAGTTGAGGCAGGTCTTGATTTCTTCGGGGCGATCCAAAAGATCGTCGACAAAGTCGCTGATGAAAATTCGGTATTGGCTGAAGAATTTAAAACAGTGCTAAAAGATATCAAAATCGGTTCGTCAAAAACTGATGCCTTAAAAGAAATGGCCGCTCGTTTAGATATGCCGGAAATCACGTCATTTGTGGCGGTTCTGATCGACGCCGAAGCAACTGGTGCATCGATTTCACAGGTTCTAAAAGACCAGTCAGTGCAAATGCGTTTAGAGCGTTTTGTGCGGGCAGAAAAAGCCGGTGCGCGTGCATCGCAATTAATTTTACTTCCGTTGATGACATTTATTTTACCAGCCGTATTTATCATGGTTTTCGGACCGGTGGTATTGGGTTTCGTCTACGGCGGCAAATAGGAACAAGGAAAAAATGGCAAAACTTTACAAAATTAAACATGGCAATAAAGCTGAGCTGCTGATTGAAAATCTGGAGCTGGCCGAGTCATTTTTTGCCCGTGGTAAAGGATTGCTGGGCCGTAAACACTTAGCGGCTGACACCGCACTGTGGATCAAGCCGTGTAATAACATTCATACATTTTTTATGAATTTCGCTATTGATTGTATTTTTGTGAATAAAAAAATGGAAATCGAAAAGATTGTGTCGGGTGTAAAGCCCTATAAGATTATCGGACCTTTCTGGAAAGCCTCTTCGGTGGTTGAAGCCGCAGCGGGCACAGCAGAAAAATGGAACCTACAGGTAGGAGATCAGTTGTATGTGGTCAGTTAGAGTATTGTCCGGCCCGCAAACCGGCCAGATCTTTGATTTAAAGATGGGAAAAAACCTGCTAGGCCGGGGAATGAGCTGTGATTTTAAGATTACCTCTGGTGGTATTTCTAAAGAGCACTGCGAGATTCACGTCTATAAAGACAAAGTGATCGTTGTCGACTTAAAATCAAGTAACGGAACTTTCGTCAACGGCGTTAAAATTCAGAATTCAATTATTAAGTTAGGTGATAAAGTCAGCGTATTTGACGTAATTATGGACGTTATTCCGTCTCCGGATATCCGCCCGAAAGCAGCAGCACCGGCTCCACGTGCGTTGCAGCCGCGCCCACAGCGTCCGCCGCCGCAGCCACGGCAAATGCCGCCGCAAATGTACCAGCAACCGCCGGCATTTCCGATGCAGGGTGGGGCCGCGATGCAGGCGCAGATGTATCAGCAACAGATGCCGATGCAAGGTGTGCCGCCGCAACAGAATAATTTTGCTGCCGCTGTAGAACCGCAAAAAACTCTGGGCGAGCGCATTGACGACTACATGGAAAATGTCGTGATGCCGGTATTTTATAAAATGGCGGTGGTGTTTCCGTTTAAGCAAGTCTTATTGGGAATGATGATTTTATTTGTGGTGTTTGTAACCTTAGCTTCGATTTTTCCGTTAACGACTATTATTAAAGAATCAAATTTTAACGAAGCTTCGAAACGTGCCAAAAGTGTGGCCCGTGCTATGGCCCGTATTAACGAGCAGGCGTTACTGTCTGGTCAGTTAAATATGTTAAATGTGAGTGAGGCGTTAAAAGAAGATGGTATCAAAGAAGCGATCATCGTCCAGCAGTCAGACGGTGCGATCGTGGCTCCGACTGAAAAAGTCGGCCGCGATACTTCAAAAGCTTTTGTCATCCAGGCACGTAAAGAACCGCGTGCGATGGCAGCTAATGTCGAAGGGGATTTGATCGGTGCGAGCCATCCGATTGCAGCTTATGACCCGTTATCAGGCGAAACTGCAGTGAAATATATCGCGATAGTGTTTTACGACGTGAGCTCGCTCAATGTCGACGATGGACGCGTGATCAGTTTATTCATGCAGACTCTGGTTATCTCAGCGTTATTCGGTATTGCACTGTACTTGTTGTTTGCCCGTTTAATCGAATACCCGCTGCGTACCTTAAATAGACAGATTGATACGGCTTTACGCGAAAAATCTGACCGTACCGAAGTGGCATTTGATTACCCTGAATTACAAAAAACGGTAGCCAATGTAAACTTACTTTTAAACCGCGTGTGGAACGGGCTCAGTGATTCGGAAAACCTGAAGCCGAGCCAAAACCGCGATGTCGAGTTTTCGCAGATGGTTAATATGTTAACGCAGCCGGCGGCCGTGATCGGCGCCAATAATTCAGTGGTCGCTTGTAATCACCAGTTTGCGACGCTGGTGCAGTCAGTGCCGGAAGCGCTGGTTGCTCAGAATTATAATACTATCGTCGACCCGGCAATGGTGCAGAATATTGAAGCGTTAATCGCGCGTGCGAAAGAATCGGTCTACGAAACTCATAAAGATAAAATCCCGTTCTCACAGTTTGAGTGCGAAATTTTCTTACAGGCGTTTTTAGACAGTTCGGGCGCACCAGAGTATTTCTTTGTAAGTTTAGCTAAGATGAATCAGGAGTAAGGTTAAGTAATGTCAACGGCTGAAAAGCTACACCCCGCAGTTCAGATTAAATTGAAAGTGCTGAAAGGACCGCACGAAGGGCAGACTTTTCACCTTGCAAAGAGCTCGTTTACGGTGGGGCGTGGACCAGAGAATGAGGTCGTATTAATTAACGACCCGCAGATCAGCCGTCAGCATGCACGTTTAACCGTTGTTGGCCAGGATATCGAGATCATCAATTTATCGAAGAAAAACAAAGTGATGGTTGGCTCTGAAGAAATTCAGAAGTGGAAACTCGTCAATGATTCAACCTTCGTTTTAGGTGATACTGAATTACAAATTGCTTTTGAAATTGAAAAAATCACACCCATTGCGCCACTACCGCAATTAGTGCGCATCGATGCTCCGCCGTCACCGGGTTCGCCAGATCCGGCAGCGCCAGCTCAGGCGAAAAAGGCCCCGCTTAAGCGGCCAATGCCTCCGGCCAATCGCCAGCAAGTGCCGGCGCAGCGCCAAGGTCAGGTGCAGGCCCGCGGTCCGATGCAACCGGGCCGGCCGGGTCCGCAGGGTCAGATGATGCCAAGGCCGAACCAGCCAATGGGGCCGCAATTTATTCCGGAAATGCAGATGGGTGTACCGCGTGGTGCGCCGGCAAAAGCTGTGAATTCCGGCGGCGGTTTACTGGCAAATCCGAAAGCGCGCTTTTATTTAATCTTAGGTGTAGCGGTCTTAGGTCTAGTTTATTGGTTAAACATGGAAGAACCGAAAAAAGCCCAGTCGACAGAAATCAAATCAACTCTGAAGTATGAAGACGAATATCTTGTTAAGCTGAATTCAGTGAGCGAGAAAGAGCTGGACCAAAAGCGTAAGTCTAAAAAGGACCAAAAGAACTCGCCGACGAATTTACGTATCGAAGAGAATTTTCAGAAGGGTATGCGTGACTTCCAGCTTGGGAATTACACTCGTGCCCTGGACTTTTTTCAGGTGGTGCTGAATCTCGATCCAACACATGTGATGGCCCGTCGCCATTTATATCTGGCTAAAATCCGTTACGATGAGATCGTAAAGACAAAATTAGCACTTGGAGAAAGCTATTATCAGAAGCATAATTTTAAAATGTGCAAGGCTATGTACGAGCAGGTCTTGATTATGCTTCAGGGAAAAAACAACGATCAAAGTTATCAAATTGCCCAAAGCATGTCAGAGAAATGTGGACTGGCCGCTGAGGGAATTCGTTAGATGTCGAGATTAAAAGTTTTACTAAGGGGAGCACAGATCAGTGACTTAAACCTTAGCCCGGACCGTGAATACGTGGGTGGGCGTAAGGAAAGTTGTGATATCCGTTTACAACCTGAAAAAGGCATCTCGCGCGAACATTTTAAATTAAAATTTGAAGAAGGCCGCTGGATTTTAACGTCACTTTCGCGTTTTGGCGAAATATTTTCATTGGGCCAGCGTGTAGAGTCTATTCCTTTAGAGCACGGTCAGGTTTTTCAGATTCCGCCGTACGAGTTTACTTTGAGTGATGTTCCGGATTCAGCCGGCGATTCGGTCAATGCCAGCGAAATGCCTGAGGCCGGAGAAAACGAACGCACTGTTATCGGTGTTGCGCAACAGGTGCCGTATATTAAAATGATGAATTCTGACGGCCAGGTGCGCGAGATGCTTCGCCTTGAAGTGGGCGATGTGTGGGTTGCGGGCCGCGATCCGTCGTGCCAGATTATTATTCCCGATCAACGTGTCAGCCGCCGTCAGTTCGAAGTCAGAAAAATCAACGGCATTTACACGATCATTGATTTAACCAGTGTTAACGGAACATTTTTAAATGGTTCACCGATTTCGAGTACCGATCCGCAGCCGCTTAAATCCGGCGACGCGATCACCGCACTTGATAACACCATGTACTTCGAACTTCATGACCCGAACTTTCAGTACCGTATGGAACGTATTGAAGTGCCGCCCTTACAGATGGCCGCCGGTAGCGGTGTCGATGAGGTCGAAGAAATCCCGCTTGAAGAAGTTCCTTTTGAGGAAGAGTACGACCCAAATCAGGATATGAATTATCCGCAGGAAATAGATCAGGGGTATTACCAGGATCAGTTAAATCCGGATGGTTCACCTTTTACCGGCATGCCTGCCGATCAGATGCAGGGTGATTACTACAGTATGCAGGGCGGAGCCGGTGCGGCAGCCGCTGAACAGCAGGGTCCGCCGCCGAGCCCGGCTAAGCAGGCCTGGGAAAGCTTTAAAAATAACAAACCGGTTTTTTATTCTGTCGTCGCATTATTTTTAGTCGGGATGTATTTTTTAAGTGAGATGATTAACGCGCCAACGGTCGTGCAAAAAACCGGAACGCAACAGGCGTTTAATCCGGATAATCCGCTATCACGGTTAAAACCCGAAGAGCGCGAGAACATCAATTTATGGTACAACAACGCAGAAAAAGCGCTACGTCAGCAGGCGTTTTCGATCGCCAAAGAAAACTTAGAAAATATCCATAAACTTTTACCGCTCGGTTATAAGGATTCAAAACTTTATGAGGCCGAGGCGTTAAACGGTGAACAGACATTGTTAACCCAGCAAGAAACAGAACGCCGCGAAAAAGAACAGCAGGAGATGCAGGCGTTGATCAAAGCAACACTGGAAAAGTGTGAAAAATCCATTGTGCCGGAAACCACGCCCGAAGGGTTACAGGAGTGTTTAGCGCCGGTGACCATCAATGACCCGACCAACGCTGAAGCAGAAAGAATGTTAAGTCAGGTCAGAAAAACCATTAGTGACCGCGAAGCCAAAGAGCTGGCTGAGCGTATGGCGAAACAGCAGCGCGAAGAATTACGCGAAATCTTTGAACGTGCTGAAAAAGTGCATGAAACCGGTTTTCCGAAAAAAGCGATTAAGGCTTATAAAGAAGTTATCGCCAGTGATTTACCGGACCCTGAAGGTTTAAAAGACACTTCGGCAAATCGTATTAAATTTATTGAAAAAAAATTAGAAGAGCGCAATCAGAACAATATCGCTAATGCCGAAGTCTACCTAAAAGAAGGAAAGCTCAAAGAAGGTATTATGGCCTTGCGGGCGGCATTGTTATTTGATCCGGACAACCAGACGATCAAAGATAAGATCGAGCGCTACTCGAATGATTTACGCAATCAGGTTAAAGTGATGTATCAAGAATCAATTATTGATGAAAATTTCGGATATGTGGATGGTTCAGAAAGCCGTCCAGGGGCCAAAGATAAGTGGAAAAAAATTATCGAGATCGATCTTGAAGATGGTGATTATTACCGTAAGGCCTTTATCAAGCTCAGACGTTATGGGGTTTTCTAATTATGAAGTTTAAAGTCAGCTCACATAACGGCCAGCAAAAGTTCCCACAGACACATGTGCACAGCCTGTTAAATGATAATTTACTTGTTTGCCTGCGTCTGTGGAGTGGCCCCGAAGCCGAGCAAAAAGTAATTGATGAAGTTTTACGTTATCTGTCTGCGGCCGATGCCGACCTGGAAGTGACGACACCGTTTGATTATATCGAGAGTTTATCTTCGTTATCGAATAAAGTGCGGGTGGCACTGCTACTGGCCAATGAAGCCCTGTACGTCGATAACAAAGAAAAGTATTCGCAGGGATTTGAAATAGCTGTTTGTTATAAACACAACAAAGAAATCACTATCGGCTCGGTGGGCCGTTTTGCCTTTACCGCCGAGAAAAAAGATAAGAGCTTTGTCGTGTTCGAATCTGGCGGGTTTCTCGATGATTTAGTGTTATTGCCGACAGATCTGTTAGGGATTGAGCGCGAAATTGAAATCAAATGTGCGTCGGTTTCGATGCGCGATCTCGTAGCGATTCAGCTTAGCTCGAAATACGATCAAAACACCTTCTGGTCAGCAAAAATCAATCAGTTTGATTAGCTACTGCACGAAGTTCGCATCAACGAAAATCAGCGGGTGATACCAGTTTTTGTGTGGGTCATGCAGGCCCCAGATATTTTCCAGCGCTAAGTTCCAGATGCCGATTTTAATTTCTTCAAAATACTTTTTACGGTTTAGCTCGTAGTTCAATTTTGCTTTTTCGGCATTAAGATCAAACTGGGCTGCATGTTTGAATTTCAGATAATCAACAAACAGATCATCGTTACATGATTTAAGCTGCGAAATAGTTACCGGTGGTTTGCTGATCAGGTTCAGGCAGCCGGTGTAGGCCATATCTAGCTTGGTTAAATCGAGTTTTTCGATTTGCTTGGATTTAAGCTGCTGGTTAAGCCAATACAGATAAAGCGGGTGTGTTTCAGCAATTTTTAACGAGAAAAATTCTGCCGCCGGCAACGTATTTTTTAAATAGTTTTTGGCAATGGTCATGCCGTTATCGGCCGGTGGGGTAATGCTGGCCATAAACAAACGGCGCGGGCTTGGAATATCCTGTTCGCTGTTTTTTTTGTAAAGGTTTACTACTTCAAAACGATCGGTTGCAAGACTGAAAACTTCGGTTTCTTCTTTGCGATCGATAATTAACAGCGTCGGGGTGATCAGGGCAAAATTCAGCTGCAATGGTGTTCTAAGCCAGGCGTTGGCGGCTTCGATCAGCAAATAACGTGGGGCCATTGAACTGTCGGCTGAGGCATCGTTGTGAAACGGGCTAAGATCTAACAGCGGAAAACCATCAAGTGCTGATGGTTCGTTGATACCGAAAAAATTTTTCAGCGTGTAACCGATATCGGCCAGCGAAATCGGCGTATCGTTTTTCCAAGAAATGCCTTCATCGCCTGACATACGCGGTGGTTTGATCAATAGTGACACCAGCGTGTTTTCGGAGTGTAAATTTAAAAACGGTGTTTCATTTAAACGGTTATAGTTGTTGCCGCCGCGTAAGCCCACGACATAAACATAAGTTTTATCCCACAGGCCGCGGTCTTTCAGTTCGTGGATAAAATTATATAGCTTTTCATCAAGTCGTTCGATGTTTGTAGTCGATGTGTCCTGTTCGTTTAAGGCTTCGTTTTCAGAATTCGTGATGACCGCAAAAAACGGGGTGTTGTTTTCTTGCTGCCACTCTAAAAAACTGTCGGAGGTGATTTTAAAATCTTTAATAATCTGGTTTGAATACTGGGCGGCAGCCGAATCATCAAAGATGTCAAAGTAGCGGGATAAGCCGGTTTTTTTCAGGATATGCGGATTGCCGGCAAAAAAAGCGGTGCGATAGCCTTTGCGGTAAGCCGCTTCCTGCACTGTTGTGGTTGGTGAGGATAATGAATCGTAGCTGCGGTGAACACCGTGAATCAGCGGGTATTGTCCGGTTAAGATTGAGCCCATCGCCGCTGCCGGTTGCAGGGCCGTTGTGTACGCGTGGGTAAAGCGCATGAACTCTTTACAAATCAACGCTATGCCAGAGTTCTCATCATTCTTTTCTTCAGAGCAGTTCAGTTGTTCGTTATCAAGCTGGTCAAATGCCAGGATTAACACGGATTTTTTTGTTTCGGTTTGGCAGGAAGTCTGGACAAGAAACAACATAATAAACAAAGCAGTGACAAAAAATGGACGTGCCCAGACTTTGGTGTAATGTGTAAAATTCAGATTTTTTGACCGGCTCATGAACTAACATCATAATGACTAAGTACTAAATGTAAAGGTTAAAGGAGCCATCCATGTTCACTGAAAAAATATTTGCTGTAGCTCATTATGCGGATCAATTTGTTTTATTCGTCTTAGTGTTAATGAGCGTTATTTCAATCGCTATGATTTTTGAAAGATTTATGACTTTAAAAAAAGTAGCCACTGAAAGTGAGCGTGTGCGTGCCCGTATCCGTTTAGCGTTACAATCAGGGTCAGTTAATGATTTTGAAGATATCGCTAAAGACCCGACTTCAATCGAAGGCCGCGCTGCAAGTCAGGCGATGAAACACTACAAAGCCCACGGTGAGGCCGGCTTTTCGGAAGTGTTTAACTCGTTCGTGTTAACCGAAAAACCGGATTTAGAAAAGTTCTTACCGGTTTTGGCAACGATTGCATCAAACGCGCCATTTATCGGGTTGTTCGGTACGGTATTAGGTATTATGAAAGCGTTTAACGACCTGGCAATGGCGCCAGAAGCGGGTCAACAAACTGTTATGGCCGGTATCTCGGTCGCCCTAGTGGCAACTGCTGCGGGTCTATTCGTGGCAATTCCTGCCGGTATGTTCTTTAACTATTACACACGTAAAGTGCGTTCGATCTTGGTGAGTGTTGAATCAGTTAAAGAATTAGGTATGGCTTACGCTAAAAAATCTTCTTCAGCGAAATAGGTGATGTATGGCTTTTAAAGCTGACCAATCAGATGAAATCATGTCAGAGATCAACGTCGTACCGTTAGTCGACGTTATCCTGGTGGTTTTGATTATTTTTATGGTGACGGCTCCGATGATCATGAAGCCGTCGATCAACGTGAATCTTCCGAAAGCCGCCTCAGGTGAGGCAACTACACCATCTAAGTTAAACATTACAATCGGTAACGACGGTAAATTAAATTTAGACGGTGAAATAGTTGAAGACGCTCAGGTGCAGGCCAAAGCGCAGGAAGAAGTTTCTAAAAATCCAGAGATTCAGGCGATTATCGCTGCCGATAAAGATGTGCCGCACGGCCGTGTTGTTTCGGTACTGGATATCGTAAAAGGTGCCGGCGTAAAAAAATTCGCCATCAGCATCGACAAAAAATAATTTCGTAAAAAACGAGAAGGACGACCTTTCGGTCGTCCCTTTAGAATAAGATCTGGCGAAGACAGATCAACTCTAGTACCAGTATTTTACTGCGCCGTTTACTGTCATTGTATCTTCAGCATCAGCTTCGACAAAATTGTAACGGGCATTGGCTCCCAGAGTTAGGTATTCAGTGTCTGTACTTGTCACTGGAATATCAAAACCTACCATCGGAGCGGCAACGCCGACGGTGTCGTCATCGGTAAAAACTGCACCGGCCCCTAAGCCAATCCAGCTATCTCTGAAAAACACAACATCGGTCTTAAAGTCGTAGACGGCTTTAAGCAATAATGTGTTGCGGTCGATTTCATCGTTGGCGACTTCATCGTTAAAACGGGCATAACTGAATTCAGCACCTAAGCGTGTAGCTCCTTTGTTTGGAGCATAAGCTAAGTCGATACCGAGCTCGGCTTTACCGTCGTTATCACCTTCCGGTGTAGTGACCCCAGCGAGAAGACCAATTGATGGTCTATATTCTGAAGTAAACATATTCGGTTTTTTCATACTGACCAAACCGCTGTCCTCATCAGCTGCATTAGCTGTGTAGGTAAAAAACGATAACGCCAGTATTAATAACGTTTTCATAAACTCCTCCTTGTATTTGATCTAGGTAACCGAACTTATAGGAGCAAATCGAAGTGCCGAGTCAAATGTCCCAGAATGGGGCATTTTCATTCGTGTTTTGTTTTATTTCGAGACGGTGCGCAAAGAACAATTCCTCAAACTCAGTTCAATTTCAACCAGACCACCACCGATAAGTACTCGTGATCAAAAAACTTCGACGCCGACATAAAAGTATAATCGTGGCTATGCTGTGCCTTATGGTGACATCAGTTGTTAGCGGTTATTATTTATTTAAACCGTCGCCGGTCAGTCTATCTCAACGTGCTCCGGCCTCGATCAAGCCGGCAGAAATTGTTCAAGACGAAGAACCAAGGTTTTTTGCGCTTGAAGAAATTAAAAAGCCAGTGCCGTTTGAAACAACGTTGAAACTTGATTGCCATGATCTGTTGGTTGATAATACCAAGCTTACTTCGGCAAGTGTTTCGTCAGATCATGTGATCTTAAAGTTTTCACAGTGTAGCAACGCCTTGGCACAGGTTAAAAAAATCGAACTGGTGAATAAAACCAATGGCTACAATGCGCAGTTGTTTAAGCTCAATAAGGCAGAACTTAATTCAGACTTTATCCAGTTAGATAAAGGTTTAAATCAGCTTGAATTTGAAATCAGCCTAAACGACGGGCAAAAAAAACTACAAATCTTCAAAATTCAGCGAATTCAGTAACTATTTGGGTGACACAACCGCTGCCTTTTCATAGTTTTATCCGGTTGTGAATGACACTCAAAGTTCTCAAAATTTAAACAGTTACGATGGTGAATTTAAAAAACGCTCCGATGTCCATATCGCGCGTAAAATTTGGCACATGACTGGTGTTGGTATCTTATTCTTGGGATGGACTCTTTTACCGTATTGGGTCAGCATGACTCTGTTGACCTTGGGTTGGTTCCTGTTTGTGCCACCAGATTTGATCCGTTTGTATAATCCTCAGTTAAATCGTGTTATTACTCGTTGGTTTCGTCCGATTATGCGTAAAAATGAACTCGATCGTCCAGCCGGGACGTCGTATTTACTCACCGGTGTTATTTTTATCGGCTTATTATTTCCGTCAGATATCGTGGGTTTAAGTTTATTGTTCTTAGCTTTTGCCGATCCAATCGCCAGCTACGTCGGTATCAGATATGGCCGTGATAAAATCTTCGGGCACAAGTCGGTACAGGGTTTTGTGGCCGCATTTGTCGTTTGTTTTGTGGCCACCTTTGCCTTTTTATATTTTAAAAACATCAGTGACTATATTTTGGTGGTTAGCCTGATCGCGGGGCTAATCGGAGCTTTAGCGGAACTGATCCCAGTGGCAAAGATTGATGACAACTTCACCATGCCGGTTCTAAGCAGCGTCGGGTTATATTTCGTTTTTACTTTTTTTAATATTTTTCAGCACTTAAAATAAACTTAAAACTTTAGGATTAATTATGGTTGATCAATTCGATGAACTTGAAGAAAAAACACCATCAGGTAAACGTCTGGGAATGTACGTTTACATTTTGCCAAATCTGGTAACGATCGGTAATTTATTCTGCGGTTTTTTCTCGATTATTAAAACATTCGAAAAAGATTACAAAACTGCGGCAATTGCGATTGTTGTGGCGGCGATCTTCGACCAATTAGACGGACGTTTAGCACGTTTAACCCGTGCCACTTCAAAATTCGGTGCGGAGCTTGATTCTTTATGTGACGCTGTCAGCTTCGGTGTAGCACCCGGTATGTTAATGTATTTCTGGGCCCTGCAGCCGTTTGGCCGCTTGGGGTACATGGCTTCGTTTTTATTCGCGGCGTGCGGTGTTCTGCGTTTGGCGCGCTTTAACGTGCAAGTTGGCGTGGTTGAGAAAAACTACTTTCAGGGTTTACCGATTCCGATGGCGGCAGGTATCATCGCTTCAGCTTTCCTGGCATTTGAAGATATGGGTTGGACAGCTGAAGGTAACGTCGCGCTGTTAGTGGTGACAATGTTACTGGCGTTTGTGATGGTTTCAAACTTCAGATACCGTTCATTTAAAGATATCGATTTAAAACAACGTTTACCGTTTAGATATTTAATCTTAGGCGTGGGCGTGTTGTTTGTCGTGGCCCTTCGCCCTGAAATGATGCTGTTTGTATTATTCTTCGGTTATGCGGCATTAGGTGCGGTATTCGGTATTTTCCGTTGGGGAAAAAACCGCAAACAATTACCGGCCAGCGTTTATGCTCCGGCAAACACTAATGAAAACGATTTACAAGAAGAGGTCGACTAATGAAACCATGGAAAAAGGCTTTAAAAGTTGGATTAGTGGGGGCAACTGGCGTTGTCGGTGAAACCTTTATCAACCTGTTGGAAGAGTATGCTTTTCCGATCGCTGAATTACGTCCGTTTGCATCTGATAAATCATTAGGTGTTAAGTTAGAATTAGCTGGTAAAGAGTGGGCCTGTCAGGTGTTAAAACCAGGCTGTTTTGATGGCCTTGATATGGTGTTTTTCTCTTCAGGTGATGACATTTCAAAAGAATGGGCACCTCAGGCAGTAAAAGCCGGAGCCTTCGCGATTGATAACTCAAACGCGTTCCGGATGGATCAAGGTATCAACTTAGTTGTACCTGAAGTGAACGGTCATTTGTTAAATGAAAATTCGAAACCTCAGATCATCGCCAATCCAAACTGTTCAACGATTCAGTTAGTGGTGGCGCTGAAGCCTTTATACGATAAATTCGGTATTTCTGATGTGACTGTATCAAGCTACCAAGCCGTGAGCGGTGCAGGTCTTCCTGGTTTTGACGAGTTGTTAGACCAAACTAAAAACTTTCAGACTCCGGATCACGCGGCAAAGATTTTTCCAAAGCAAATTTTATTCAATTGTATCCCGCAAATCGGTGGCTTCGGAGCTGATGGATTCTGTACCGAAGAATCTAAAATCATGAATGAAACCTGCAAAATCATGGGTGATAACAATATTAAAGTATCGGCATTTACCGTGCGTATCCCGGCATTAAATGGTCACTCAGAAGCTGTTTGGGTTACGTTAAACAAGCAAGCGAGCAAAGAAGAAGTGATTAACACTTTAGGTTCGTTTGAAGGTTTAGCGGTTATGCAAGACGATTACCCAACGGCTATAGATGTATCGGGTGAAGATCCGGTGTTTGTCGGTCGTATTCACCAAGATCGCCACAATCCCAATCGCTGGTTAATGTGGGTCGTTTCGGACAACCTTAAAAAAGGTGCGGCTCTGAACGGTTTACAGATTGCAGAACGCATTTTTTCCTAGCAAAGCCTAAGCTTTAGTGCTGCAATATTTGAGTGATGTTGCAGCAAAGTTTAATCCTATCAATCTTGTTATTTTTTTCATCAGCCAATGCCGCTGATTTTACCATCATCGGCGCCAGCGGTGGAAGTTACGTTGAAACCGATGCGTCGGGTAATATCTCGCTCTACGGCGGCATCGCCGGTACTTGCGCAAGCCCCTCATCTGGCAGCACCTGTAACACCTGCACCAGTACGGCTACACCTCCGGTGGCCTGTAACCCGGCCAGCGTTCACTCGACATTGCAAATCGGTATCACCATCACGACCGGTGCAGCCGTAAGTAACCGTTCGATCCGCGTTTATACCGGCGTTGGCACTGATTTCAGTAACGCGGTCGAGATCGGCTCAACCGGCACGATCACGGCTGCGGCCAGCACCACGGTTATCGTTCCGGTAACAGTGGATTGGGGTGACGTTTGTGCCGAAGACACAAACTTCGGTTCTGATGCCTGCAACCCGATATCTACTCCAACCACAGGTTTATCGTTTCAGTCAGGTCGTCGCCTTTTTGTCGGTATAGATGCAGACGGCACTGATGGCATTGAAGAAGACGAAGCAACTTCTTTTCCGATTTATCTTCACCATATTAATGTCGCTGATCCGCTGATTTCTAACCAGGCTGTTTGTGCCTCGCAAGATAGCTCTAAATTTGGGGCCTGTGGTTTTCAGTTAGATGTTGGCGGCGATGAGAAATTATTTTTACGTGATCTGATTTTATCATCATCAACACCGTTAACGCCATCAACAGCGCCTGCATGGTACGGAGTTGCGTTTTTCTTCCAGGATCAAACCGGGCAGACATTAAATCCGGCCAATGTTTCAACCGGTCAGAACAGCCCGATCATTAAGGCTTATGATACCAACGATTACAGTATCGATGCGACTTTAACAGGATTTACCAATTATCAGAACTACTGTCTGATCATGGGTAATATCAATAAAGCACAGAATATTTTTTATATTACCACTGGCGGAGCTCCTGCCGAAAACTGCGGGACTCCTTCAGAGGTTGTGGGTCTGCTCGATGATAAAAGCTGTTTTATTTCAACGGCGGCTTTTGGTTCTGATATGGCTGCCGAAGTCGAAACTTTCAGGCAATTTCGCAATCACTTTTTAATCCCGCATGACTTTGGCCGTTCGTTTATCAAAGCGTACTACAATTACAGTCCGCCAGCGGCAGAGTTCATCGCCCAATCAGAGGTCTTACGTTTTATTGCGCGTCTGATGCTGTACCCATTGTATTTGTTCTCGCTACTGAGCCTGCACTTTGGCTTTGTGTACGCCTTGCTTGGTTTGCTTGTGATGATTTTTTTCTTACGTAAATATAAATTAGTCATTCAGTACTGGAAAACCTTAGGCGTGAGCCATCGCAGCCGTATCAAAATCATGTTCGTCTTATTTACGCTATTAATGCTTGTGCAAAACAAAGTGTACGCGCAGTTTTTTCCGGATGAGAAAAAGGTGCAACACCAGGGTGCCGCCGACGGTCTGGTAAAGATCGACAAGGACGGGGTGTATATTTATAAGCCCGAACCGCAAAATGTACAGCACGCAAGCCATGTGCGTATTGGTATGGTGTCGACTCCGGATGTGGAATCAGAAATCTGCGACGAGAATGAACAAAACTGCCAGGTTATTTCGTTTGACGATATATACTCGGGGGCCTCAGGTATGGGTTTTGAGTATGTGTACGAGAATTTTTTATTTACCGACAGTGGGACTAATTTCGGTAAACTGGGTTACCAACTAGGTTTATCGTTAAGTTACGCCCAAGGGAACGGCCGGTTAGTGTCGGATTTAAATACTGAATCCGTCGAGTCATTTTCATTTTTAACGGTGCCACTGTTTGCCGGCGGTATTTACCGCTTTGAGTACCGTGATCGTCAGATTTTTGTACCGTACTTCGGCGGTGGCGGTGTGTACGCGGTGTTAGCCGAAAAGCGTGAAGATAAATCACAAATCAACGGGATCGGTGCTCCGGGATTTTACGGCTTCGGTGGGGCTTTGTTAAATCTTTCGGCCTTAGATCGTGATCTGGGCTCAGAGTTTGCCACCGAATACGATATCAAAAATCTCTGGTTAAGTGCTGAATTTAAGTTCATCAGCGTCAGTTCGGAAGCTTTTTCTCTGGAGAATGGCTACGTTCAGGGTGGAATGGGCTTTGATTTTTAAGCTTATCTGTAATAAACCCTCGCCATGCCGAGAATTCGATTTACTGTAAGCTATGACGGGACCGACTTTTGTGGTTGGCAACGTCAGACGGCCACTCATGAAAACAACACGAAACCCAGTGTTTCTCAGACGATCACCCATGCGTTAGAGAAGGTGTTTTGCCATGAGGTCTACTTAAATGCTTCAGGTAGAACCGATGCCGGTGTTCACGCGCTAAATCAGGTCTGTCATTTCGATACGACCTGGTCAGAGGAGAAATTGCAAAATTTTAACCTGGCGCGCGCGGTTGAGCACAAACTTCCAGAGTCGATTGTCGTGAAAAAAGCGTGGCTTGCGCCCGATGATTTTCATGCGACCATCTCGGCTGATAAAAAAACCTACCGATATTTAATTCTGAACCAGCCACAACCGAGTGCGATCCACGCCCGTACAATGAGTTGGATGAGAAAACCCCTGGATTTGGACTATTTAAATAAGTGTTCGCACTACTTTATCGGCGAGCATGACTTTAAAAGCTTCCAATCTGTAGGCACTGAGGTCGCTCATACCGTGCGAACGATCTACTCTGCCCATTGGGATTGGCGCACCCCTAAGGTTGCACAATTTACAGTCACCGGGTCGGGATTTCTTAAACAAATGGTCAGAAATATCGTAGGAACGCAATTATTGGCATTTCGCAAGGATTGGAAGCCAGAAACTATGCAGGAAATACTCATGGCGCAGGACCGCCGCAAGGCCGGCCCACCTGCTGAAGCCCGGGGTCTATATTTAATGCGAGTTTATTATCCCCAAGACCTTGACAACAGGTGCCGCCAACTTTAAAACACTCATTCTATCTTTGGAGAAAAAATGAAAACTTGGAACGCAAAAACTGAAGAAACAGACCGTCAATGGTTCATCGTAGACGCATCTGGTTTAAGACTAGGTCGCTTAGCGACTCACGTAGCTAATATCTTACGTGGTAAAAACTTACCTACATTCACACCAAATCAAGACGCTGGTGGTTTTGTTGTTGTTATCAACTCTGACAAAATTGAAATGACAGGTAACAAATGGAACACAAAAAAGTACTACAGACACTCTCGCTTTTTTGGTTCATTAAAAGAAAAAACTGCAGAAGTGATGAGACAAGATAACTCTCAGTTCATCATCGAAGACGCAGTAAAAGGTATGTTACCAGTTAACAAACTTTCTAAAACTTTAATTACTAAACTAAAAGTATACCCAGGTGCTGAGCATCCTCATGCTGCTCAAAAACCTCAAGCTTACACTGTAAAAGTTAAGAACAAATAAGAAGGTAAATGAATATGGCAGCAGCTGAAAAATTATTTTACGCAACTGGAAGAAGAAAAACGAGCTCAGCTCGTGTTTACCTTAAACCAGGTAAAGGCAAAGTAACAATCAACGGTAAAGCATCTGATGCTTACTTAACTCGTTTACAATCTCGTATGGTTATCATGCAACCAATCGAAGCTTTAAACCAAGCTGGTAAATTCGATTTACGCGTTATGGTTTCTGGCGGCGGTGAGTCTGGTCAAGCAGGTGCTATCCGTCACGGTGTTACTCGCGCATTAATCGCTTTTAACCCAGAATTCAAAGGCGAGCTTAAAAAAGCTGGCTTCGTTACGCGTGACCCTCGTATGGTTGAGCGTAAAAAATACGGTATCCGTGGTGCTCGTCGCCGTGGTCAATACTCAAAACGTTAATCGTTACGAGTTACTCAAGGATCGGCCGCAAGGCCGACCAACCGTTTTATACAGAAAACGAATCATTCCAAAGATATGTTTTCTCAAAACCCACTCCAAAAGAGTGGGTTTTTTTTTGGCTTGGGCCTGTGCCCTTAGGGCTTCGTATTTACAGAATCTTAACTAAATAAAATTTTTTTTAAAGTCTTTGTTTACTGCATTTATCGGGGTGGGGGAGCGGGGGTTGGCTGTTAAGAACTTGATCGACTTTTTGTGTGTTCTTAACAGTCTTTAACATAATATTTGGCGTGTCAGATTGAGATCTAGCCAGTCAAAGGTCTGGTTTTGACGTAATCGGCTGGCTGTTTTCGGCGTAATTCAATTAAATGCGTCCTGCGGTAACCTTGCGGAAATATTCAGCATTTCTTAAGCCGAGAAATCAACAAAAGCCTGTATAGAAAACTTAACAGGTTTTTGACAATTTTGCTTTATTAAATGAGTCTTTGTTGCTAAACTGTCTTCAAGTAACAGATATAAACCTCAGAAATTTTCTATGCGTGAGGATTTATTTAAAGGAATTGTTACTTGAAGGAGAGCGCAATGCTAACAACAGAACGAACAAATCAGATAGAGATCCTTGCAAAGTTCTTAAAAGAAAAACGCGTACAATCCGGCTTATCGCAAAAGGATGTTGCTGAAAAATTAGGCTACTCAACTTCTCAATTTATTTCAAACTGGGAAAGAGGTATTTCTCACCCACCGTTAAATACTCTGAGAAGCTTGTCTCAGCTCTATAAGATCAATCCAGAAGAGATGTTTGAAGTCCTTTTAAAGGCGACTGTAGCTCAGGTTGAAGTTGATCTTAAAAAGAAATTCTATGCCACGGCTAGCACGGGTACAGACGCTTCACACGGCAGTTAATATCTGCCTCTGGCAGTGGTCACGATAACTGGGACCGGACCTCAGTCCGGGCCTCAGTATCGCAAATTTCTCTATCGTACATTTTAAACTCCCTCAATCGCAGGTTTAAACCGGAAAATTGAGGGAGTTTGCTTTTTGTGTATCCCTTTAAGATTCCCATATAGAAACAATGTGATTCTGCCGATAGGTAGATATGGTAAAAGGGGCGAAGTTCATGAAATTTAAAGTTACACTTTTAATTATTGTTTTGTTCTTTTCCTACCAAAATTGTTCGCGGCAAAATTTCGATGAGGTCGCTCTTCAAAAATCGCAAAGTCAAAGCGAAGCGCAGAGTCTGGCTGACCTTCAGGTTCAGCAACTGAAGTTTTTCACTGAGCAAAATTCTGAAGTGCAAAAAGGTACGCAGAAATTTTATGTCAAAACGAAAAAAAATTATGTCTTAGATCCTGATTCGGGTGTGCTGGCCGAGCACGATCAGGCAACCGGTGATTTAGCAACTTACTGTTTAAGCAATGAATTGTTAAGTGAAGTTCGTGCTATCGTGATGCAATCGTCAGTTTGTCGTGGCGGACCTGCAGCGCCTGAAGGGGTGATGTGTGCGCAGGTTATCCAAGAGCCCTATGCAGAGCTTGTTACCGAAAATGATATCATCGAATTAGGATCGGCTTCGGATGCCTGTGGTTCGAATAAGATCGATCTTTGCGAAGATCAATCCAGCGTGCTGAAAAACTGGATTGAATCCGTTCGCAGTCAATTACCGAGTCTTACTTGCGGTCAGTAATTAATTACAGATAGGTACACCTGATTTGCCGTCGTTGTAGCGGTTAAGTTCATTGGCCAGGTTAACCATTTTTCTGCCTTCCGGGGTTGAACTATCAACAAAATTATTATTTGCCACTGGCATCGTTTGGTTTGCTAGAGTGGCGTCGGCTGTTGTGATTGTGTTCGTGATAACGCTGCCGCTGGCGGTGGCCATGATATTGGTTTTTGCGATGATCAGCTGATGGCCTAAGATAAGAAGCGCGTTACCATTCGCCTGCATATTTAACAGCGAAATTAACTGGCGTGAATTATAACTAGATGTCCCCAACGTCATCGTCGCTGGGTCTTGCAATAAAAATCTGAATAGCAGCTGCCCCTGTGCGGTTGCGGTCCATCTGGCGTATGAGCGGACGCAGCCGATATCTGTGGTTAAGCGAGCACGGTTGCCAATGGCAATGATCACGCTGGCATTCATTTGATTGACTTCGATGTCCTGGCATTGCGGGGTTGTCGTAACCCATTTTGAATCAGCAGGAAAAACTTCGCACAGCAGGTATTTCTGAAACGGCAGATCATCAAAAGCAAAACTTCCGGCAACGCCGCTTAAGTCAGACATGCGCACTGTTGCGCCATCAAGATTTTTAAGAACGATGGTAAAGCCCGGGAGGCGCGTTTCTGCATCGTCTACGCCGTTGCTGTTGGCATCGTGAAACACATACCCTTGCACTGAGCCTGTGTCTGCGGCGAAGGCTACAGCTGAGGTTAAAGTAAAAAAAAGAACCGTTGCTATGTTATGACTAAATGATGGCATGGGCATTTTTCCTTTCCTTGCGGCAAAATGCTTCGTAAGTGCCAGCTTTGTGCCAAGAGTAATGCTCATCCCATACGAGAGTAGATGAAAAACGGGGAATTTACGGACTTAGGCGGTAAACCTAAGTCCCAACTAGTTACTTAATACCAAGCTTCGTGTGGACAACTTGGTTAGCTTCTTTGATTTTAGAACGATCCGGCACCGCTCCTTGAGCAAAATCCGGACGACCGCCGCCTTTACCACCCAATACTTGCGCGAAATCTTTTAGCAGGGTTCCGGCCTGAAATTGTGAAGTTAAGTCTTTGGTTACCGAAATAATAACCGGGTGAGAAGCTTCGCCAGCGCCCATCACGATGACAACGCCTTTTTGAATTTTGTTTTTTAATTGGTCATTGATTTGTGAAAGCACTTCGCGATCATCTAAGGCTAAATCAGCAAACACGTATTTAGCATCACCGGCAAACGTTTGCGCTGATTTTGCAATTTCATCCACATTGATTTGGCCCGATTGCGCTTTTTTGATCTGTTTTTGTAAATCTTTGATTTCTTCTTTCTTCGCTTCAATCCACTCAACAATTGATTTATCAGAGGCCAAACCTGTCGCAAGACGCGCTTGTTTTACTTCTTCGGTATTCTTCATAAATAATTCGATCACCGCATCGCCAGTGATGGCTTCAATACGGCGAACGCCGGCGCTTACGCCAGATTCAGACGTGATTTTGAAAGCTCTGATTTCAGCGGTGTTGTGTACGTGTGTTCCGCCGCAGAGTTCGATCGAAAACGGCTTTTCATTGGCCGCCAGTACCGGTTGTCCCATGGTTAAGACGCGCACTTCATCACCGTATTTTTCGCCGAATAAAGCCATTGCGCCTTTTTCAATCGCCGCTTTGTGGCCCATGTTTTCAACTTTAACTGTGTGCGCATGAGAAATCTCAGTGTTCACCAGCTCTTCGATTTTTTTGATCTCATCAGCAGTCAGTGGTTTGTTGTGAGTAAAGTCGAATCGGGTTTTAGAAGCATCAACTAACGAACCGGCTTGGGTTACGTGTGTGCCTAATACAATTCTTAAAGCCGAGTGTAATAAATGGGTTGCTGAGTGGTTGCTCGCTGTTTGCCGGCGCTCTTTGGATTCAACGTGTGCATTGACGGCTTCGTTTAATTTTAATTCGCCAGTCATAACTTCGATCTGGTGTAAGAACACTGAACCCTGCTTTACGCAGTCGTGTACTTTGGCATCAACATTTGTTGACAAGATTAAACCGTGATCGCCGACCTGGCCGCCGCCTTCAGCGTAGAACGGTGTGATGTCCAGAATCACATAACCGGTTTCACCGGCCTTTAAAGAAGAAACCTCTTTAGAGCCGTTTGAAAGTGCGATCACTTTTGATTTAGCGACTAAATGATCGTAACCGATAAACTTCGTTGGGGTTGTTGAGTGCTTCTGGCCGAATTCAATCACGTGTTTTTCATCGGCTTGTAATGATTTAGCTTTCCAAGATGATTTGGCTTTTTCTTTTGAAGCCTGCATCACTTTTTCAAAACCGGCTTCATCGACTGCAAAACCAAGTTCAGCCGCCATTAACGCGGTTAAATCCACCGGAAACCCGTAGGTGTCGTAAAGTTTAAAGATAGTTTCGCCAGTGATGGTTTTGCTCTTAGAGGCCTGTAACTTTTTGATTTCTTCGTGGAAAATCGCGGTTCCGTTATCTAGTGTTTGTAAAAAACGCGCTTCCTCATCACGGATCGTTGTTAGTATCACATCTTTACGCGCTTTTAATTCAGGGTAGAAATCACCCATGGCACCGATTAAGGCTTCAGACATCGGAAGTAATAAAGATTTATCAGTTGAAATTTTACGACCGTAACGGATTGCACGACGCATGATACGGCGTAATACGTAGCCACGGCCTTCGTTTGATGGCAGTGCTCCGTCAGCTAATAAAAATGAAGTCGAACGGCAGTGATCCGCCAGTACGCGGACTGCTGTTAATTCTTCAAATTTTTGTTTTTGTTCAGCAGATAAGGCAGCGCCGGAATTTAAAGTTTTGATGTTGGCGCGCTCCCATTTCATCATTTCCTGATAATCTAACTTAGTGCCGGCTTTAACTAAACCGGCAGTGATGATTTCCTGAAATAAATCCGTGTTGTAGTTGTTCCAGCAATCTTGAACTGCCGCTGTTAAGCGTTCAAAACCAGAACCCGTATCAACCGAAGGTTTCGGAAGTTTTGTCATTTGACCCGGGGCTGTTTCTTCAAACTGCATGAAGACTAAATTCCAGATTTCAACGTAACGGTCTTCACCGGCTTTGATGGATTCAAATGGATCAGCGATTTTTCCAAAGTCTGGGCCATGATCGTAGAAAATTTCAGAACATGGGCCGCACGGGCCTACATCGCCCATTCTCCAGAAGTTATCTTTTTCGCCTAAACGGAAGATGCGATCTTTAGGTACACCTTCTTGTTTGTGCCAGATATCAGCGGCTTCATCGTCATCTAAAAAAACAGTGACGTATAATTTTTCTTTAGGGATTTTTAATTCAACCGTTAAAAACTCCCAGGCGTAGTGAATTGCATCTTTTTTGAAGTAATCGCCGAACGAGAAGTTACCTAACATTTCAAAGAACGTGTGGTGGCGGGCCGTAAACCCGACATTGTCCAGGTCATTATGTTTACCGCCGGCGCGCACACATTTTTGTGAAGTGACGGCTTTTGTGTAATCACGTTTTTCTAAACCTAAGAAACAGTTTTTGAACTGATTCATGCCGGCGTTCGTGAAAAGCAATGTCGGATCATTTTCTGGAATTAAGCTCGAACTGGCGACCGCTGTGTGACCGTTCTTTTTAAAGTAGTTAATAAATGCGTTTCTAATTTCAGAATTCTTCATCATAATTTTCACCATTTTCTAAAGACGATAGCTTACCTGTTTTAAAATAGTCTTTGTAGGCCTGACTTGCTGTGGAAAGGTTAAATCCACGTCCAGCCAGGAATCTAATGACCTTGGCTTTCTGTTTTTGCAGCTCTTTAAAGCCTAAACCCAGAAATTCGGTCCGATCCCACTTAACTTTAAGCAATTCGAGGGCTTTTTCGAGCTCGACTTCGGCCGAAATTTTAACTGATTTTAAACCTGCGGCTTTGAGCTTTTGGTTAATGTAGTTTTGCCCTTTTTTTCGACGGCCTAAGGCGCGCACGAACTGCTCGGTCATATTCTCTTCTGTCGGAAACCACGACTGCACCGCCACCCACTCAAGCAGCTGCTTCATCAGTTCAGGCTCGAGGCGTTTTTTTAGCTTTTTTTCGATCTCTTTAAGAGTGTAATCGCGGGCCCCGAACATCTCCACGACGCGGTCTTTACCCTGGTTCAGGGTCAGCATCGGAGCTACGTAGTTGGGATCAAGTTTTCGGGGTGGCAGGCGTCGCATGGTTTAAGATCGTACCTGCTTGGTCTGAAAGCTGCAAATACTAGTCTGTAGAAGAGGTGAATTTATGAACTACAGCAAGCGTATCACAATGAGACATTCTATCCTGGCTGTATTGTTTATGGGTCAGGCTGCTCAGGCACAACTGACGTGTGGAAGCTTATTCGGTACCAAAAATCCGCCTATTGCCTACGAACAGGTCAAGGTGGCGATCAGTTCAGACAAACTCACTAAATTGGCCCGCAGTAATGCCCCCCAGTCGTGGGCCTGGTTTAAAAAGTATGCGGACAATTTTTTACCCGAAAGTATAATTAAATTTGAAGGAATGATCGAGGGTGACCCGCATAACGGAAACTACGGTCCGACAGTTGTAAACGGCAAGGTCAAGTGGCGTTCGCTCGATTATGATGATGCCGGCCGCGGCCCGTATATCTTGGATTTTGCTAAATTCCTGATCGCCACCAAAGCGGTCGACAGTGTTAAAAAAGTAAAAGCATCCGACCTGTGGAAGCAGTACCAGTTGGGACTTGAAGGTAGAGACTATAAAAATCCGCCCAAGCGTATCTCTGAATTATTAGAGATGTCGGCGGCAGAGTTCCGCAATATGGAGATCAAAAAAGCACTGAAGTTTTCCAAGGGTGACCGTCTGATTAACGATGGCGAACGATCATCAAAAATTACCGATAAAAAGACTCATGATCTGGTCGTTGAAGTTTTTCGCCGCCATCTGCCGCAAGACCTGGTGGTGCTGGATGTTGGTGGCCGCGAAAAAGAAGGCGGTGGTTCTGGCTCGGTCAATGGTGAAGGCGGTGCACTTCGTTTTATCGCCTTGGTTAAAGGTAAAGACGGACGCAACACACTTTATGAATTAAAACAAGATGGCGAATCAGGAATAGAAAATTACCGTCCGCAGGATGTATCGCTACAGGAAATCCTGGATTTTCATGTTGGCAAAAACGATCGCAATTTTCAGGAAGTTAATGTGAATATCGACGGAGATAAACGTTTTGTGCTGCGACCGAAGCCGCTGTATTTCTATGACTATGCGAATAAAGCTAAAACGATGAGTCAGCACGAAGAGTTCGCATCACTGACACTTTATAATGCGTGGTACAAAGGGCGCATGATTAGCCAGCAAAAAAATGCTGAACCCTATTTAAAAGCACTGCAAAATGATAAAAACAACGAAATCTTCGAGGGTGTAAAGCGCATGTCCTGGGAGTACTTAGAGTTTATCGAGAAGTACTTGCCTGAATAATTAAACCTTAGCTAACATATCCGCACTAACACGGAGTGTGGCTATGTTTGAAACTTTAGGCTTCTCAACAATTTTAATTGCGATCGTTGTAATTTCAGTTCTTGGCGGACTGATTGTGACCGTTAACCAAGGAACGGTCTCTGTCGTTACCATGTTCGGTAAATACCGCCGTATTATGTACCCGGGTTTAAATTTTAAAATTCCGTTCTTTGAAGTGATCTTCCGCCGCGTATCGGTACAAAACCAATCAGTTGAATTGCAGTTTCAGGCGATCACCCAGGATCAGGCCAATGTAAATTTTAAAGCCCTATTACTTTACTCGGTGGTTGATCAGACAGAAGCCACCATTAAAGATGTGGCGTTTAAATTTATCGACTTTGGCTCTTTAATGCAGACCTTAAATAGAACCGTTGAAGGTTCAGTGCGCGGGTTTGTCGCGACCAAACGTCAGAACGAAATCTTAGGTCTGCGCAAAGATATCGTTAACGCGGTTAAAGCACAGTTAGACGAAGATTTAAAATCCTGGGGTTACCACCTGATCGATATGCAGTTAAACGACATCACTTTCGATGAAACGATCATGCAGTCGATGGCGCAGGTTGTGGCCTCGTCAAACTTACGTGCCGCTGCCGAAAATGAAGCGTTAGCGTTATTAATCAAAAAAACCAAAGCCGCCGAAGCGGACGGTATGGCAATTAAAATTTCTGCCGAAGCCGAAAAAGAAGCTTCTAAACTTCGCGGTGAAGGTATCGCTTTATTCAGAGAAGAAGTGGCAAGAGGTATGGCCAAAGCTGCAGATGAAATGAAAAACGCAGGCCTGGATAGCTCATTTATTTTATTTTCGATGTGGACAGATGCGATCAAACACTTTGCTGAAAACGGCAAGGGTAACACGATCTTCTTAGATGGTTCGACAGAGGGTTTAGAAAAAACCATGAAGCAGATGACTAGCTTATCGAATGTAAAAACCGGAAGAGCTTAGTTTCTTTTTTTGCGAGCGGTGTATTTAACTGCTCGCATCCTATCTGGTCTGATCCTTGCTTAACCCAGTGATATAAGTGTCATAACGACCATTGGGGGGATCTATGAAATCATTTTCTATCGCTATTTTGTTATTATTTTGGGCTAATCTTGTGTCGGCTCAGCAAAACTGTATGAACAGCTGCTCGGCAGAGTGTATTCGCGCAGCTCAGCAAATTCTTGTAAACTGCGGTGGAGTCACTCCTCCACCGGTAACACCACCTCCGTCAAAGACGGCGCTTTACCATTCAGATTCATGCAAAGAGAGTGAGTTAATCGTTAACCTACGTTCAACAACTGATTGCTCAAGCAGCGTGATCAGCTCAGCTCCAAGAACCTGGGGTGTGAAAGTGCGCGGCGTCTGTTCAGATATTTCTGACGAAGATACACCCAAAGCCTGTGTAAAGTACAAAGCGGCAGGCTCTTTGGATGCGACATTCTTTTATCACAGTGATCGTTGCGAGCCATCTGAGTTATTGGCGGCAGTCGATGGCAATACCGATTGTGATAAGCTGGTTCAGGTTGAAAATGATCGCGTTTGGGGCGTAGTTTCAGACGGCCAGTGTATTGATATTTCAGATATGGATATGAAGGCCGCTTGCCAGAGATATAAAGAATTCGGAATGATGACTGAAAGATCTAAGAAAAAATAATCAAGAAAACACAAAAAATCGAGCCGGGCAGTCGTTTGAAGTTTACTTGACCGCCCGCTCATGAAAATCAAAAAGAATTACTGAGCTTTAGCTCCGCCTTTGTAGCCGTAAGCCACTGTACACCAAGTGTTTTTGATGAATAGTAAGCTTGAGCTGTGTTGATCGATGTGAGAAACGATGGTCATACCGCCAGCTTTTGCAGCTTCAGCAACAGATGCATCACCAGTTGCCCAAGCGCCTAACCAGCTCGTTGCACAAGCTTCACCGCGTAAAGGACCTTTAGGTAAGTGAGTAGTTGCCACTGGACCGTGAACATCAGAGTAGATAAATCCACCAACAGGTTGAGTTGAAGCACATCCAGCTAAAGTTGCTAATGCTAAAGCAGCGATTAATAGTTTCATGGTTTTTCCTTTTGCGTACCTCAAAGAGCACGACTTCCTTGTTGTTAAAATATCTGTTTTGCCCAAAGCAAATAAACACTTTACTGAGCAATTTAAACTTGATCCAGTATGATTTCTTATCACTTTTTCGTCCAGCAATACGCTCTTCGGGCTGGACCTTGGGCTGGCAGAATCAGTATACTTAACGAAGATGCGTAATCATTTAGACTCCGAAAAAATCATTCTGCTAGAGCTTCGCCGCGAGTTTCTTGAAATTGCAAAAGCCCGCAAAATGAATTTTCAGTTAGTAAATATTCAACTTTTTGATTCGCTCACCAAGTGGGGAGAGTACGACCATTTGGCCCGTATGATCTCGATTTCGAGAAACCTTGTGCAGAAGTTTTCTTGGGCCCATGTTCTGGGTGTTTTAAAACATGAAATGGCTCATCAATGGGTTTATGAGAACTATCCCGAGTCGGATGTTTCAGCCCACGGAAAAGAATTTCATAAAGCTTGTGAGAAATTAAAATTACAAGTGCAATACTGTTCTGCAAAAGTGGAGTTGGCGTCAGATAATCCCGATTTTACCATTGAAGAAATGGCCAATCCCTTAATTGAAAAAGTAAAAAAGCTGATGTCGCTGGCCACTTCGTCGAATGAACATGAGGCCAGCCTTGCGGCGACTAAAGTGCGCGAACTGTATTTAAAATACAACCTTGAGCAAGCCGATCTTGCGGGGGTGGGCGGGCAAAAAAGTGATGTGGCGCATATTCTGATTTCAACCGGTAAAAAAAGACTGTCGCTGATCGAAAAGAAAATTATTTCGATGCTGGTTGAGTTTTACTTTGTGCAGGTGATTGTGGTTCACGAATTTGACGCTAAGACCCTAGGGCATTATCAGGCTTTAGAGGTGATCGGCCTTAAAGAAAATGCCTTGATGGCCGAATATGTTTATCATTTTTTACTGCGTGCCTGTAAGTCGTATTCAGGCACGTCGATGAAGCTGGGTTTGTTAGACGGATTTGCACAAAAACTTAAAGGCCAAGCCGTAAATCACCGGCCTCAGGAGAAATCTTTAATGGTGCGGGCTGAGGCCGAGCTTGAGGACTATGTGCATGATTATTTTCCGCGTTTACGGAGCCTGCGCTCATCTTCTCGCCACATCTCAAGCAGTGACTATAATCACGGCGTTTCTCAGGGGCAGAAGCTTAATTTAAACAAACCCATTTCAGACAAGCGCACAGGATCAGTTAAACTCATCGGGTAATCGCTGGACGTAATGGCTGAGATAGGCAACACTCTAGCTCATGAACGCAAAAGTCATTATTCAATTAGCTACCTTCTTCGGAGCTGGAAGATTGCCAAAATCTCCAGGGACCTGGGGAACGTTAGCGACAATCCCGCTTTGGTATTTGCTCGCGCAGTTGCACGCGGTTCCGTACATGATTGTGGTGCTGTTACTTTGTGTGGCGGCCATCTTGATTGCACAGGCTTACGAAAATTTGACAAGCACGCATGATTCAAAAGAAATTGTCATCGATGAAGTCGTTGGATTTTTAATTACCATGACGTGGCTTCCGCCTACCTGGCAAAGTTTGGTTGCGGGATTTATTCTGTTTCGAATCGTTGATATTGTAAAACCGCCGCCGATCAGACAACTTGATCGCAAAGTAAAAGGTGGTGTTGGTGTGGTGATCGATGATATTGCTGCTGGTATTGTGTGCAATATTATTCTTCAGATGGTTTATACCTATACACCATGGCTTGGGGCGCAAACCCAGACTTTATAATAGTTTTGTTTAAAAAACCTCTTTACATATATGTAAGTGATATGTAAGTTCATATGTAAGTTATATGAAAGTAATTACGGATTAAGCATGAAGACACTAGTAAATGTGCAAACAGAAAATCTGAATTCTCGAGTGGAAAATGCCCTCGAAAAAGCTATTCAGGTTATTCGTGACAAGAGTTTACTAGTGGGGTTTGCTGAGAGCTGTACCGGGGGACTTTTATCAAGTCGCTTAAGTCAAAAAGCCGGGGTCTCAGATATTTTCTGGGGCTCGGTTGTAAGCTACGCGAATGAAAGTAAAAGTGCTTTTTTGGGTGTGCAAGAATCAGTGTTCAAACAGTTCGGAGCAGTAAGTTCTGAGTGTGCGAAACAGATGGCTGAGGGATTGGCCGCACAAATCAAAAGAACAACATCGAAAGATGTGGTTACGGTGGCGGTCACGGGGATCGCAGGTCCGACAGGCGGAACAGAATTAAAGCCTGTAGGTACTGTGTTTTTCGCGGTGGCTGGTACGAAGCTAGCAACTCAGATTTTTCATCACGAATTCGTAAATACTGACAATAAAACTTTGTCTCGCGAGGATATTCAAGCTGCCGCGGCCGCGGTAGCTCTTGAGCATCTAAACGAAACATTAAAATAAATTTTTTAAAAAGATATTTTTATACATATATAAGAGAGGTAACACATGGCAAATCCACAAGATAACAGAGCAGCAAGCGACAAACTAAAAGCATTAGACTTAGCAGTATCAACTATCGAAAAACAATTCGGTAAAGGTTCGATCATGCGTTTAGGTAACGGTGATTCGTTACACAAAGACGTAGAAGTTATTTCTACCGGTTCATTATCATTAGACGTAGCTCTTGGTATCGGTGGTCTTCCTAAAGGCCGTATTATTGAAGTTTTCGGCCCAGAATCTTCTGGTAAAACAACTTTAGCCTTATCTACTATCGCCCAAGCTCAGAAAAAAGGTGGCGTGGTGGCTTTCGTAGATGCTGAACACGCATTGGATACAAATTACGCTCGTAAACTAGGTGTTAACGTTTCTGATTTATTAATCTCTCAACCAGACACTGGTGAGCAAGCTTTAGAAATCACCGAAACTTTAGTTCGCTCTGGCGCCGTTGACGTATTAGTTGTCGACTCAGTAGCGGCTTTAGTTCCACGCGCAGAGATCGAAGGCGAAATGGGTGACTCACATATGGGTCTGCAAGCCCGTTTAATGTCACAAGCTTTACGTAAATTAACAGCGGCGATCTCTCGTTCAAACACTTTAGTTATCTTTATTAACCAAATCCGTATGAAGATCGGTGTTATGTTCGGTAACCCAGAAACAACTACGGGTGGTAACGCTCTTAAGTTCTACGCTTCTGTTCGTTTAGATGTACGCCGTGTGGGTGCAATCAAAAACGGTGAAGATGTAACTGGTAACAGAACGGCTGTTAAAGTTGTGAAAAACAAAATGGCTCCTCCGTTTACTAAAGTTGAATTCGACTTAATGTACGGTGAAGGTATTTCTGAAGAAGGCGACGTATTAGATTTAGCGGTAACTGCAAATATGGTTGAAAAATCAGGCGCATGGTACTCTTATAAAGGTGAACGTTTAGGCCAAGGCCGTGATCAAGCTAAAGAATACTTAAAAGCAAATCCAGCAGTTAAAACTGAATTACGTAACGCGATTTTAGCAAAAAACGGTATCGGCGAGTTATTATTAACTAACGATATGTCTGATGCTGTAGCCGGCGAAGATTCAGTTGAAATGGAATCTCCGAAAAAAGCCAAAAAAGCCAAAGGCGCTGCTGCCGAAGCAGAAGCCCCAGCTAAAGAAGCTAAAGCGGCTAAAGAAAAAATGAACTAGTTCAGGTTAGAATTAAAATCTTGCTTACAAACTGCAAAGCCTCGGTGATAAACCGGGGCTTTGTTGTTTCAGAGCTGGAAAAAGTTGTTTGCACTTTAACAGCCCGAAAAATTTATTTTGTTAACTGCAATATACGCTGTTTCACAGTGAGACGACATGTTCAGGTTTTTTTGTTTACCACCGATAAAAGTCTGGTGGGGTTGAATGTCGTTAAATGCTGTTTTCTATTGTACATTCTATTTTTCAATCAAGTGCTTTGGGCGCAGCCCGACGCGCAGGAAATCACTGCGACTCAGGCGCAGCCCTCGTCAAATGACAGTATTAAGTTGAATCTTGATCCGGACAGCAAAGATCTTTTTAATCCAAGCGATAGCTACACGCAAACCCTTGAACGCATGAACGGCGACCTTTCAAATGGTTTAGAGACTAAGAGTGTCTGGTCAATGCAAGGTACTGGCGCTTCGCAAACACTAATCTTTGGTTTACCAACCTGTTCGTTTCAAACTCCAAATCGCTGTCTTTATTATGCAGCATGCCGCCGCGTCAACGGCTATTGGGATTTCATCGCCAACACATGTTCGCGGGCCGATTGTCATATTGGTACAATCGAAGATGTCACCAATCCCGGGCGCTGCCGCTGCACCAGTTCGCTTGGTGCGTCCAGTGTGTTTAATTTGGATAATAGTTTTTATGTGGATCGTGGTGATTATTTACAAAGTTGTCCGAGTTCGTGTAGGTCAGCTGAGAATGAAATTTATTCGCTGTATGCCCGCGCCTGTGTCTGTGAAGAAGGTTTTACCCGCGATGTGAACGGCAAGTGTGTGGCCAATCAAATTACGGCAGCATCCGGAACCACCCAGCGCGGCGTGGCTGCTAATGACAATTCGCCAAACTGTTGGGGCGAATTAGAGGCCAAAGTATCAAGTTGTGAATCAGCAGCAAGCGGTGCCACCAACCAATGTGACCCAGATGGTGGTGATTCTGATTCTTTGGCTTTAATGGAAAAGTTATTATTTAGCTCAAATAGCGGCGCTTCGCAAAACTGCGAAAAAGCTGCCACCGCAAGCACTTCTGGATATCACACCACTGACAGTGCGCGGGCCAAGTGTGATGAGACCATCAATACCTGTAGAACCAATTGTACTGACGCTGCAAAATACATGAATGATAATAAAGAGCGTTTATATAATGCCTGTCGGGAACGAGCGATGCAGGCGCAGGTTAATGAAGGTCCACCACTTCCGGCTGACCGTTTTAACCCGATGTGGGATGCTGAACACCGTTCTCAGGTTGAAAGTCAGTTTCAGGCGTTATTGAGCCGGGCTAATGGTTCGCGCACGACCTGCGAAACCGGTGAAGCGGCCAAGAATAGAAATAAGTTATCCGATAGCATGAATGATCTCAGCAACACATCGAAAGCGGCAGCTCAATGTGCGTGTCAGTTAAATCCGAACAGTGCAGATTGCTCGAAGCAAGTTGTCGGGCCGCTCGATTGCGTAAAAGATCCTTCATTGGCCGGCTGTAAGAGCATCGCCGATAACTGCTTTGATAAATCAAATAACTCTTTAAAATGTATTTGTTTTCGTGACCCAGGCAGCGCAGAGTGCAAGGGAAAATTTCCGTCAAATATGGCTGCCGGTGTAAATTTTAAAGATAGCGGCAATCAGAGCGGCTTTGCCGGGGGCCGCAAAGGCACTGAAGTAACTGGTGGCGTGACTGGCGAGAGCGGCACGGGTGGGGTTGAGACGACGGGGATCGGTAAAATCAATGTTGGCGATGGAATAAAAGAAGCTGAAGTCTCAACAGTCTCTGTGCCTGGCGCAAGTGAATCGCCGTCTAGTTCAGCGGGCAGTGCCGGCGCTGGAGCCGCACCGTCTGCAGCCGCGGGTAGTGGTGGCGCAGGTAAACGGGCGTTGCCGCAAGCACCAGCCGGTGATGCGACCATCGCAAAAAAACTCACCGGTTTTTTTAATAATGCCAAAATGGCCATCGGCGGAGTTTTCAAAAAAGTTACGGATAAAGAAAATTCAGCCGGCGAGACCTATCGTGACGTTGGACAACCCGCCCAGCAGATTGATGTCAGAAGATTCCGTCCGCGTGGTACCGTTCGTGGTATTGCCAGCGATCAAACGCTGGCCGGAAAACATGACGATATCTGGAAAGTGATGAGCAAACAGTACAAAGTTCAGGATCAGAAAGATAAGTTTATCTTTGATCAGGCCAATTGATTTTTTTACGTCTGATTTCTATAAAGTAAAACTGTAAGAAACCTTAAGTTGGCCTTTAGTGGATGCATCTAAGCTGCACTGGGCATCGCCGCACGGTACGTCGTAATTTTCATTCGGCGGTCTAAAGATTTTATTCATCGCTGCCTGTTGTAAATTTTCAATCAGCGTTTTTGTCAAAGCTTGGCCTTCAACTGTCGTCGCGGTGGCTTTTAGCATTTCGATGGCTTTTGCAAAAGCCTGATCTGAAGTAAATTCAGCTTGGCCTAATCGGGCATAGGTAAAGCTATAGCCGTAATGTGCACAGCCGCCGGTGGTGAATTCAACCGTGGCTTTATTTTTTTTAAAAACGGCTTTCTGGGTCAATATTTTTTGTTTAGCGTTTTTAACGGCTTTTTTGACCGAAGCATAGACTTTTGATTTTGCATCCAGGGCCGATTTGGCATTGGCAAAATCATACGAGCAGTTATCAGGTTGTTGAGTGTGCGAATTGGGCGAGGTTGCTGCCAAATCCGCGGGCGATTTAGCAAAAACCGGCGCAGCCATCAGACAGACAACACACAAAGTTTTTGCTAAATTTCTCATAACTACTTTCCTAACGCTTTTTTAATCGCTTCGTTGATGTCGGCTGGTTCAGTGTTTGGTGCGAAACGCTCGATCACCTTGCCATCTTTACCGATTAAGAATTTTGTGAAATTCCACTTAATCGCTTCGGTGCCAAAAATACCTGGAGCTTCAGCTTTAAGGTGTTTATAGATCGGATCAGCGCCTGAGCCGTTGACGTCGACCTTGCCTAACACCGGAAACGTTACGCCGTAGTTCATTTCGCAGAACGATTGAATCTCTTCATTTGAGCCCGGTTCCTGTGAACCAAACTGATTGCACGGAAAACCGAGGATAGTAAAGGCTGCGTCTTTATGCTCTTGATACAATGCTTCCAGCCCTTTGTACTGCGGGGTGAAACCACATTTACTCGCAACATTCACCACCAAAACAACTTTATCTTTATGTTGTGCTAAGTCATAGTCTTTGGCCTGGGCGTTCTTCACGGTGAAGTCAAAAAAACTTTTCTTCATTCAATCTCCTGATAGTTTGTAGCTATTGCAGCTACCGATCATAGCAGTTTTACGCTACGATGACATAGTAATTTTACAGAGAGAAGAATATGTCACTGAGCAACACACCCCAAACCGTATCTGTAACTCGTAACCCGAATCTTTCTGCTCCCAAAGTCGATCGTAGTTCAGCCAATGAAGTGCAGCAAAAATTCGGCTCACGGTGGTGGACCGGTGTTCATCCTGAGAAATGTGTCGGTTTTGATCCGGAAAAAAAATATCTGTCTGCTTTACCGTTGATTAATCTGGATATTTGCACCCGTCAGGATGTGCAGGATTATTTTGATAATACCTGGACGCTGACAGAAATCCTGTTTGCCAGCCTAAAACATGAATCGACCTACATCCGCCCGCCGTACCATCAGCTACGGCATCCGCTGGCCTTTTATTATGGCCATCCGGCAGTTTTGTTTCTAAATAAGCTCCGGTTGGCCGGTATTGTGGAAAATCCTGTGGATTTATATCTCGAAAAAGTACTTGAAACCGGCGTAGATGAAATGAGCTGGGATGATATGTCGAAGAATGAGATGGAGTGGCCATCAGTTGCGACAATCCATGAATACCGCCAGAAAATTTATAATCTGATTAAAAATATCATTCAGACACATCCGGATCTGGATCGAGAAACGCGCCAACGCAAAAACATTAAACTGGGGCCACAGCACCCGCTTTGGGCTTTGTTTATGGGGTTTGAGCACGAAAAAATTCATTTTGAAACCAGCAGTGTATTAATGCGCGAACTTCCGCTCGAATTGGTCGAAACACCAAAGTACTGGGCGCCGCTGTATAAATCACTATCGCCCGCGGCCGCAAAGCCGGTGGCCGGAAAAAATTATCCGCTCAATTCCTGGAGTAAACATGAGGGCGGTTCTATCGAGTACGGCAAACATGAATCAGCACCGAGTTTCGGCTGGGACAACGAATACGGTCTGCGCAAATCGGCAATCAAAGATTTTCAGTGGACTCAGAGTTTAATCAGCAACGGCGAGTATTATGACTTTGTCGCCAGCGGGGCTTATAGCGAAGATAAGTACTGGCAGGCCGAAGGTTTAATGTGGCGCAGGTTCCGTAATACCAAACGCCCGACATTTTGGGTGGCCAACGGTCCTGAGGGTTTACACGATTATAAATTAAGAACTATATTCGAGATTATTGATATGCCATGGGATTGGCCGGTAGAAGTAAATTTTCATGAAGCGCAGGCCTATTGCCGCTGGAAACAGGAGCAGGATAAATCGAAGCTGCATTACCGCTTGATTACCGAAGCTGAATTCGTTTCTTTAAAACTAAAACTAACAAATGATGAGGTTCTGCAAAGAAAAGAATTTCAAAAATCTGAAGCTCCGACCTCAGAAAAATTTAATTTTAATTATCATCACTCATCTCCGCGCCCGGTCAATACCGGTGCAGCACAAAACGGGGTTTACGATTTATTCGGCAATGTCTGGCAGTGGGCTGAAGATCAGTTTAACCCGCTTGAAGGTTTTAAAATTAATAAACTTTATGATGATTTTTCAACGCCGTGTTTTGATGGCAAACACCAGATGATCTTAGGCGGTAGCTTTATCAGTTGCGGACACGAAGCCAGCATCAACGCACGTTTTCATTTTCGCCCGCATTTTTTTCAGCATGCCGGGTTTCGTATCGCCGCGACCTTAGATGGCTCAAATGACAATTCTGCGGTTCGCTTAAAGGCCACCGGTGAGTATGTGCATACCCGCCGCGAAAACATTCTTGATCAGATGCTGGAGGAAAACTGGTGGCAACAGGTTCAACAACCCATGGAGTTATCAGCTGAAGAAATTCAAAAAACTTATCAAGTTGTCGAAGCTTTTGTGAGCCGGTTTGAACAAAACCGAAAATCAGTCAGTCCGATGGGATCAGCACTTGATCCGGAGACAAATGATATTAAAAAAGATTACCGCAGGCCGTACCAGACAACAAAAAACTTTCCGGCTAATCCGGAAAGCTTTGAAAAGCTGGCGCAGTTTTTAGCTAACGATATAGCCCCACTGGGACAGCAACCGGGGCACCCGGGTTATATGGCCTACGTGGCGGGGGCCGCCAATCCAATAAGTGCGCCGGCACAGGCCATGGCATTAACAATGAATCAATTTACCGGGCACTTCAGTTTGGCGCCGGGCTTGGTCACCATCGAAATGGAAGTTATCCGTTGGTTTACCACGATGATGAATTATCCTGACAATACAGCGACCGGCATCTTAACCGGTGGCGGCAGTCAGGCTAATATGATGGCGTTGGTTGCGGCCAGAAATAAATTTTTTGCAAAACAAAATGACCTGTCGAAGGCGCGCTTTTATGCCTCGGCACAAGTGCATCACTGCATCGGTAAAGCCCTGGCATTTCTGGGGTTTCCGAAGGAGTGTTTAAGGCTGATTCCGGTTGATCAGAAATTTTCTTTGATCACGGCTGAATTAGAAAAAGCGATCAGCGAAGATAAAAATAAAGGTTTAACTGCGGTCGCTGTTATCGGGACAGCGGGCACCACCAACACCGGAGCTGTTGACCCCCTAAATGTGATCGCCGATATTTGCGAAAAAAATAATATCTGGTTTCACGTCGACGGTGCTTATGGGGCGTTATTCATGTTGACCGATAAAGGGCAAAAAGCTCTAAAAGGCATCGAGCGCTCCCAGTCGGTGGCGCTTGACCCGCACAAAGCACTGCAGATCCCGTACGGGGTTGGCTGCCTGCTGATCAAAAACAAAAGTGATTTGCAGACCCAGTATGCAGGAAGCAGTTCATACATGCCACCATCACCGGGCTTTCAGGAAGAGCAGTTTAACCTAATCGATTTTGCCGATATTTCTCCGGAGTTATCGCGTGATCCGCGTGGCTTACGCGTTTGGTTGCCGTTAAAGACGTTTGGCATCGGGCCTTTTAAGCTGAACTTAGAAGAAAAAATCAAACTTTCAGAATACTTAAACAGCGAACTTAAAAAAATTGAACTGGTCAAAGTTATTTCAGAACCGCATTTGACGATCCAGGCATTTAATTTGGGTAACTCAGAAAAAACCAAAAAATTATTGGCGTGGATCAATGCGCAGAATAAACTATTCTTAAGTGGCTGTGAAATTAACGGCTGTTATTCGATCCGCGTTTGTCTGTTAGGTTACCGTTTACATTTTGCCCAGGTGCAAGAGCTTATCCAGTTAATTAAAGAAGGATTACATGTCTAATCTCGAAGCGTATAAGGCCCAGTTTAACAGAAATGAATTAGTGCATTTAAATAATGCGGGCTTACAGCCGATTACACGAGCAGCCCGTGAAAAAATTGATTATTGGTCACGCCGTTTCTGGGAAGAAGGTTTTAATACTGACAAAGACTACGCACAAGACGTCACTAACACCCGCGCAAGTCTTGCCGCTATGATCGGCTGTGAAGCTGGTGAGGTTGCCTTTTTTGTTTCAACGGCCGGTGCCATCAATCAAACCGCTTTTTCGGTGGGCCTTAAAGCCGGTGATGAAGTGGTGATGTGGGATCAGGAGTACGGAAGCCACTTGTACCCGTGGAAAGCCGCCTGTGATTTGGTTGGGGCAAAGCTTGTCATTGTTGAATCAGAAAAAAATCTGGCCACGCCGATGGAAAAGTATCTCAAAGCGATTACAGCTAAAACCAAAGTCGTCGCTTTTAGTTGGGTACAGTTTATGGCGGGAAGCCAGATGGAAGATGTAAAGCACGTAATTGCTACCGCAAAACAGCAGGGAATTTTTGTAGCGGTGGATGTGATTCAGGGCTTCGGCTTACACCCGTGTGATGTCTGGAGCTGGGGGGCTGATGCCGTGATGGGTGGCAGCCATAAGTGGTTATCTGCACCGGTCGGCGTTGGTTTTTTAGCTTTGCGTAAAGACCATATTCCAAAATTCAAACCGCACATAATCGGCATGTACACGTACGGCACCTGTGATGATCCATCTGATTTTGCCTGCGAACCTAAACGTGATGCCCTAAAGTTTGAACCGGGTTCAAAACAGGTTTTGGAAATCACCGCCCTGGGTGCGTCGATCGACGTGATTCAAAAAACCGGTGTAAGTGTTTTAGAAACTGAATCACTACGTTTAGCTAAACTATTGCGTAACGGGATTGTCGATTTAGGTTATGAAGTCGTCACGCCTTATCAGGGTGAAAAAATTCATTCGACACCTTTTATTAACTTTAAACCTAAAGGGTCGATGACCACCAAAGAACTGTCAGAAAAATTAAATGCGCGCAAAATTTTTCATGCGGTTCGCGGGCCGGGCTTACGGTTTACGCCACATGCTTTTAATTCTGAGACTGATCTGGAAAAGGCTCTTTTAGCTCTGAAATAGCCCCGTTAAAACGGCTATATTATCGTTACAAAAAGTTGTGTATTAATATGAGACACTGACTCAAGTCTGTATCATCTTTGGCCGATAAGCCCCAATGAGGGAATACCAATGAATAAACTCATATTGCTTATCAGTTTGATAGGTTTTATTTCCATTAACGCTTTCGCCAATAGTAACAAAAAGGTTAATACGGCGAAAACGCCAGGTTTCGGCATCGGCGGATTTCCGCAATCGAAGGTCGGCCCGAAATCGCAACCGGTGCAAATCCCTTGTAAAGCAAGTAGTCCGAATTGTATTGATCAAGCAAGTAAAACAACACAGCAGCGCCAAACGGCTTCAAGACCTGTATCCGGAGAAGAAAAAATTAAGCAGGATTGTCATCGCTCAACCGGCGGCTATGGTGATGCTTATCAAAGATGTCTTCGCAGCAATGGTATTGTTAGAGTAAATCGTAACATTAACAGCGATGATGCTTCGCAAACGGATGCGCGAGTTTGTAATCGCGCTAATCCAGTGTGTAGAGAATGTATTGATAGATATGCTTCTGGCGATTCACAAACATTTAGAACAAAAGTTACCGAATGTATTAACGCAAAACAGGCAGCAGACAGCAGACCCAAGTCTACGCCAAGAAGAACCGAAGAAAGAAGAACTGAAACCGCAGCAGCGCCAACTCGAGGTGGCTGCACGGAAGTAAATCCGCATTTATGTACAAGCGAAGCAACCTGCAGAGCCAAAAACGGTGTGTGGGATGCGAGTTCGAATGCCTGTGCGGCAGCCCCATGTCCACCAGGCACAACCGCACAAAGTGGAACCAACATGTGTAAATGTGACGGCGAAAATGTAACTGTGAGACGTGGCACCTCAGAAGTTTGTGCAAGTTCGTGTAAAGCCGAAGAACACAGGGAATATAGCGTAATGCAAAAAAGCTGTGTCTGTTCGGCCGGTTATATTGATCCATCTGGGCGTGGTACGGGCGCCTGTCAGGCAAGAAGAACACCTACGCCAAACGTCGAAGCGTGTTTACAGGAGCTGCAAGCTAAGGTCGACGCGTGCGGAACAGCTGCTGATGTGGCCGTCGACCGTTGTGATCCGAAACGTAAAGAAGGCGGCGATAGTATCGACGCCTTACAGGAATTATTGCAAGGCGGGTCTTCATTAGTCGGTGGCGCTGCGGCCAACTGCGGTCGAGCTGCGATTGCGGGGACTACTGGTTATTATGCGGTCGAAGCCGTACGTAACAAATGTGATGATGATATCAGTTCATGTAAAACATCGTGCTCTGATTCAGAATCTTTTATTAATGCCAATAAAGAAAAAGCTTACGAGAAATGTCGTCAAAAAGCTTTCGAAGATGACTCATGTCTAGCGAATCCCCAATACGGTGAGTTGGCTACGATAGGCAGAGAAAGTGAATTTTACGCAGCCTGGGATCAAAACAACCGTGCTCTGTTCGATCAAAAAATTCAGGAAATGTTAACAAAAGTTTCGACTGAAAATGCCAAATGCGAAACTTCAGGGACCGCTTTAGCCAACCGCGATAAAATGACCGATTTTATGGATGATATGGATAGCGCCTTTAAGAGTGCGGCCCAGTGTGAATGTCAGTTAGGTTCAAACAATGCTAACTGTGCCAACCAGGTTGGCCCGAAAGACTGTGCTGCAGATCCGACCCTGGCCGGTTGTGCGACGGCAAAGATCAACTGCTTAGACAGTACGAATAACTCGCCACAGTGTATATGTTTTAGAAATCCAACCAGCGATGCGTGTTTAGATGTAGCTAATTTACCGATGATTCCGCAGAACGGCTCTAATGTGAGTGGTTTTGCCGGCGGCACTGCGGCCAAGCCGGTAGCAGCTATTAATGGTGCCGGTGGCGGCGGGGCTTCGCAAAATGCAGGTGGTAAAATTGATCCAGGTGATTTAACCGGATTAAAAGAAGACAGTGAAATCGTTCCTTTAGGTAGTACTTCAGGTACTGCAACTGGTGCTGCTGACGGCGCGCCGTTTGGTTCAGCGCAGTCTATAGGCGGTGCTTCCGGAGGCGGTAGTGGTGGTGGTGCCGGTGCGGGCGATGATTTAAATGCAGCAGCAGGTGAAGGCGAAGGCGGAATCGGCAGCGGCATTAAAAGTTTTTTTAACACCGCAAAATCCGGTCTAAGCAATATGTTTAATAAAAAAGGTTCAGGTTCTAACAATGAAGCTACGACATCATACGGTCGCGGCAGCGGTGCCGGTGGTTTGGGTCAGGACGGCGTCGATACCAAAAGATGGCGACCTCGCGGAGCGCTGCGTGGCTTAGCGAGCGGTGCCGACAGTGAAGATCAGGTCATGGCCGGTAAGTTTGAAGATATCTGGAAAGTCATGAATAGGCAGTACAAAGTTCAGGATCAAAAAGATAAATTTATTTTTGGAGAGAAGAATTAATATGAAAAACATCATGTCATATCTTATAGTCATACTCTCTTTGTTCTCGTATCAGCTGGCACAAGCCAAGAGCTGTGAAGACACCAGTCCGGTAAAACTTTCGACGATGAAGTTTTTAGATAAGCCAGTTGTTGACCTGCTTTCTGAAATCGGCAGGAGAGATGTGATTGCCGGTTGTACAGTGATTGATGGGGTAAACACAGATAACGCAGCTAATGCCAAATGTAAGTACGCAGCTATCAATCCGGGTAACCCGCAGTACACCGGAAAAAATGCCGGTTACGGCACGACAGGTACCAATAAGATTGGTTATTACTTCTGTATGAATTTCAATAAAGAAGCCATGTGTAATCACATGAAGGGAAAGATTCCCGGAGTTGATGTGAGATATACTGGCCCCGTTGGATCTCGCAATAAAGGTGATTGTTTATGTAAGCCAACAGGTTCATCTCAATCAGAAGAAATTGAATGCCCGGCAAACTCTTCAGACGTAAAAGTCGCGAATAATTGTCCGGTGCCAGGGTCTGTCATGGAAGGCGGAAAATGCGTCTGTCAAAATGATAAAAGCATCACAGTGACAGGGACTGCAACGGTATGTCCTACCAAAGCTGAACCTGTGGTATCGGCAACCGCTACAGTAAGCGCTGACGAAATTGATGAGTGTGTCGCGGATCTACGTGCGGCCAAAGAACTATGTTCTTCAAAAGGTCAGGATGCCATTAATAAATGTAGTAAAGAGGCACCTGAGGTAAATAAAAGTGTCACCGAAGCGCAACGTGTGCTCGGTATCGGTTTAGATGCCTTGATTGCTAAAAATGCCGGTACAGGCGCCCTGGATGCATGTACTAGAATGAGTACTTTAGGTACGGGCGTGCTCGAAGCGTTAAGTTTTTTAAAACAAAATTGTCAAAAACAACTGAATGCCTGTAAGCAGGGTTGTGAAGATGTTAAGTCGTTAGTCGAAAAGTCAGATGAGGATTACATTAAAGAATGTGAAGCCAAATTTGCAGCTTCTGAAAAAAGATTCAGCTCCGAGCACAGATCTTTGCTAATCTCTACGCTAGCTGTTGAAAAACAACAGACCGGCGGCGCTGATGACTTTTGTAAAAGTAACGTGGAATTTGCTGATTCACAGTTCGGAGATTTTCTCGATAAGTTGGCAACCAGCGTGCAAAAAGCAGATATCTGCCGTTGTCAGTTAACGGCGGCAAGTATTAATCCAGAAACTTGTGAAAGTATTGTTACACCACTTACCTGTATTGAAAACCCGAATGCCAAAGGTTGTTCAATGAGTACGGTCGGTTGTGCTCCGAACTCAACAATCGGCGGTTGTAAGTTAAATGCCAATCCGACTCAGGTTGCTGGCTCGGGTGTTAGAGCGCCAATTTCTGGTTTTGCGAGCCCTGGCATTGGATCGGGTGGTTCTGGTGGTTTGGCTTCCGGTAAAGCAACTATTGATACCAGTGGTTTAGATGGTCTATACGACGATACTCGTCCATCGGCTTCGGCAACGGCAACAGCAGATGCGGGTTCACCTTTTGGTGCGGCACAGTCGGTTGGTGCTGGCGGCGCTGGCGGCGGCGGCGGTGGCGGCGGCGGAGATGGTGAAGGCGGCGGCGGAGATGGTGAAGGCGATGGTAAGGGCGGGTTATCGGCGTTTTTCCAAAATGCCAAAGGTTCAATCGCCAATATGTTCGGTGGCAGTACCGGTGATCGCGGAGCTGCAGCTAAAAAGGGTAATAACAAAGCCTATAAAAACGATGTGAATGGTTTCCGTCCTAAGGCGGCGGTGCGCGGTATGGCGAACTCGAATGAGTTCGGCAGTAAAAACCGTGACATCTGGAAAATTATGAACGAACGTTATACAGACCAGTACCACACATTTATTACGGTGGAGAATCCGTCAAAATAGAACTGGTTAAAAATAGGACTGGTTAAAAATAGGACTGGTTAATAGAGGGCTATGTTAAAACAATTCATCTTAGTATTACTTCTGGCGTTTAACTTTTCATCATGCGTGACTTACATGAAAAATGTAAGTCACGATTCCAAAGCGGTAGTTTCTGATAAATTCAAAGCTGATAAATTAAAAATATATTTTTCAAATAAGTCCGAATCAGACTTGCAGAATGTTGAGCTTTTTCGTGAATTGATTTTAGCAAAAAACATGTTCTCGGAAGTGCTGCTGGTTCGCAGCGAAAGAGTTGAAACCTGCGAAGGTCACTGTGTTTTGTTCACAAACAAAAAAAGTGAGCTTTCGATCGGCGAAAAGTTGAACTTGGGAGCAACTTATTTATCGTTAGGTCTTATCCCGTCGCGTTTCACCAATGAATATCAGCTGAAAAACCGCAATGGTCAGGTCGAAGATATCGAAATCGTTAACTGGGTTTCATTATTCCTGGTGTTATACGTAGGTAATGACACCTTTCAGGAAACAGAACAAAAGCAGTTAGTTAAACTGCAGACTTTAATCAATCAGGCTATGTAAAGCCTGAATCGTCTTATCTTTGTGTTCCTGGGCCACGATATAATTTAAACTCATTGCCGACTGGATAAAGTACGCCGGTTCAATACGGTTGTCTGCCAGTTTTTTGGTAACAGCAACTAACGTGTCATTTAAAGTTGAACCCGTGCAGGTCAGGCTTACAGAACACAGCTGGTTGTTGGCCAGCTTAATTTGCGGGAATTTTTTAAAATCCATAGCTTCGATGGCTGCCAGCTGTTCAGAAGGTGCTGTGATTAACACATGCATTTTTTTTTCAATGATGAACCCATTTAAAATCTGCGGCACAGCGATATTTGACTTTTGCAGGGCCTGAAAGAACGTGTCGAAGGCCTGCGCCGATGAATCACATTGAATGCTGAGTTCTAAAATCTTGGCGTGTGAGTTTACGGCTAACGGTTTTGAAGATTCAAACATAATGTCCTCGTGAATAATAGTGCCTTCGCTGCTTTCACCATGCTGGTGGTTATGCGCCGGGCCCACGTAGAGTTTTACTTTTTTGATTTTTGCCAGTTCGACCGAACGGTAATGAAGCACTTTAGCGCCCCAATATGTCATTTCTAAGAGATGATTGTAATTAAGCTGTGTGATTTTTTTCGCCTGCGGCACAAGTTTCGGATCGGCACTGTAGATGCTGCTCACATCTTTAAGAATCTCACAACGGTCAGCATTTAAAAATGCAGCCATGGCCACTGCAGAGGTGTCGGACCCGCCACGCCCTAACGTGGTGATTTCTTTGGTCACCGGTGATACACCCTGAAAGCCCGCCAAAATAACGATTTTATTCTGATCCAGGGCTTCTTGCACACGGTGGCCTTTAACGTCTTTGATCATCGCGCCCAGATGCGATTCATCGGTGAAAATTCCGGCTTGGCTTCCGGTGAAGCTGATCGCCTGATGGCCGAGGTCATTGAGTGCAATACTTACCAGAGACATGCTGATGCGCTCACCAACTGATAATAGCATATCAAGCTCGCGCAGATTCGGAGAGTTGCTTACATTATGGGCCAAATCGATCAGTTGGTTAGTGGTCTGCCCCATGGCAGAAACAACTGCAACGATCTTGATCTTTTTCTTTTTAAGTTCAGAAATACGTTGGGCCGCAGATTTAATTTTTTCAGGATCAGCCAGGGTAGCGCCACCATATTTTTGTACGATTAACATGCTTGTCTCCGCGTAGTCCAGTTGCACATCCTACGCCTCCGTTAATCTAACGCAAATTTTTTGTTTTGATCACGAAAAAATTGTTGTGCCACAGCGAGTGAACCCGTAGGCACACGAATCCAGTGCTGTTTCGTTGTTTTCGGGATATAGCCTAATAATAATTCAGCATTCAGATCTTTCAAAGATTTACGTGTTACACTTAAATAATCAGCCAACAATTCAATATCAGTTCCCGCCGGAGCTTTGACAAACTCGTAACTTAAAGGAAACTCATGGTCTAAGTTGCGAAAGCCATAAAGATTTGGGGCTTTGGCAATCATCAGTGCTGCTAAAATTTTCGGAACATAATCCTGAGTTTCCTGCGGTAACGCCCCTAAGCGGACTAATTCCCAGTAATCTTTGGTGCCGTATTTTTTTATACGGCTGCGCAGACCACCTTCACCCATGTTGTAGCTGGCAGCCACTAAATACCATGAGCCGAATTCGGCATACAGATCTTTCATGTAACGAATGGCTGCTTTCGTGCTTTTTTGCAGATCCCGGCGTTCATCAATCCAGTAGTTCTGGGTAAGACCGTAATGTTTGCCGGTTGACGGGATAAACTGCCACGGACCGACAGCTGCAGCAGAGCTTGTCGCCGTTGCCGAAAATCCGCTTTCAATCATTACCATATAACCTAAATCACCCGGCAGGCCTGCTTTTTTCAGTTCGGCTTGGATGTAAGGCATATACTTTGAAGATTTTTCGAGCCAGTTACGGAAAAAGTTTTTTCCTTTGGTCTGAAAGAAAGAAATCCAGTAGCTGACTTTGTGATTGTACGTGACAGGTAAATCAAAGATGAAATGTTCGTTTTTTCCGTTTTGCTTTTGCTCTAAGATTTTTAATTTATCTTTAAGAGAAAGCGTCTTTAATTTTTTATCGACGGCTTTTGTTCCAACAGCACCATTTGCTTGAGCTGCAACAGCAGCACGCGCCGAAGGCAAGCCAGCGGCTAAATTCAAAACAATGATCGCAGCGAAAAATGGACGTAGAAGCATCGCTTAATTATCCAGTGAACTTGCAAAAAGGTCGAGAGAGCATTTTTGACAGTCGAGGTAAGTACAGCTGACAAATTAATGACATCCTTTTCCTAGACTAGGTGTAAGTCGAGTCGACAAATTCTGCTGTAATGTCATTGTAATGGCGCTGGTGCAGGTAAATTTCTGGCAGCCAGACCAAAGACAAACCGCGGGATTTTGGCATTGGCGTTGCTCTTTCATTAATACTGAGAATCCCTGTGCAACGGATTTTTTGTAGTGAAGGAGTTAAACAATGAGTTTAAAAGGTGTTTATACAGCCCTAAGTGGGGCTATTGCCCAGACTCTAAAAATGGACACGATTGCGAATAACATTGCCAACGTGAACACGACCGGTTTTAAAAAAGACCAGCAGACCTTCAGCGAATATTTGACGGCGTTAGAAAAAGAACAAGACGTTATGAAAGTACCGAGAATGCCGGCGTCAATTGACAGTTTTTATGAATTAAACGGCGGCGATAAAGCTTTTGTTGATGCGGCCGGAACCTATACTAATTTTGAACAGGGAAGTCTTAAATCAACCGGCGGAAAATTAGACGTTGCTATTGAAGGTCAGGGTTTTTTCGAAGTTGGAACCCCGACCGGCGTTAAATTTACCCGTGCCGGAAACTTTACGATTGATGGCAACGGCCAGCTAGTGACGAAAGATGGTTACCCGGTGTTATTAGACGGCGGCGAATCTGAAGACGGTTTAATCTCAGGCGATAATTTTGATAACCGTACGGTTAAAGTCAGTGGCACAGCGCCGATTCATATCTCTGATGCCGGCGAAGTTTTTGAAGGCGAAACAAAACTAGGCAAACTATCTCTGGTTAATGCGGCCAACACCGACGCCTTACAAAAAGTAGGTAACAACTACTACACGATTAAAGAAAATATGAACGCTGAAATCACAGCGGTTAAAAATCCTTCGTTAAAACAGGGTTTCTTGGAAACCAGTAACGTCAATATCATCAATGAAATGACAGATATGATCATGGCGCAACGTGTGTTTGAAGGTACACAAAAAGCGATCAGTGCTTATGACAACATGAGTGATAAGCTGATCAATCAAGTAGGTAATACAAAAGGTTAATTAAGGACTAAGGGGTAAACATGTTTAAAAGTTTAAATACAGCAGCTACGGGAATGATCGCACAACAAAGTAATATCGATGTAGTGGCCAACAATATTGCCAACGTTGATACTGCAGGTTTTAAAAGATCTCGTGCTGAGTTTGAAGACCTTATCTACAGCAACCAAAAAGATCCGGGTCAGGCTTCAGGCCTTAACTCGATCACGCCGACCGGTGTGCAGACTGGTTTAGGGGTGCGTACAGCTGCTATTCAAAAAGATTTTACGACCGGTCAGACAAAAGTAACTAATAACCCGCTGGACTTCCAGATCGAAGGCGGCGGTTTTTTCCAGGTACGTACTCCGGACGGTGAAATCGCCTACACTCGTGATGGGGCTTTCAGAAAAGATCCATCGGGTAAAGTGGTTGATAAAAACGGAAACACGCTGATCCCTGAACTGGTTGTTCCGGATACAGCAACAGTTTTAGAAGCTACACCATCCGGAGAAATTCGAGTGATTCATCAGGCCGGTGCTGAACCTGAAACGATCGGTCAGATCGAGTTAGCATCTTTTATTAATCCGGCCGGCTTAAAAAGCATGGGTAAAAATTTATTCTCTCCAACTGCGGCCAGCGGCCAGCCTGCAACGGCACGCCCAGGAACCCAAGGTATCGGTTTTCTGGCGCAGAACCAATTAGAAACCAGTAACGTCAACATCGTTGATGAAATGATTAATATGATCACGGCGCAACGTGCTTACGAGACCAATTCAAAAGTCGTTCAGACCTCTGATCAAATGTTACAAACAGCGGTAAATGTGAAATAATGAAAAAATTAGTTCTGCTTTCATTACTGTTAAGTTCTAAGTTTGCTTTCGCCAAAGGTGAAATTACTTTATCTTCGGCGATTGAAGTGTCGCCGCGCGAAGTGATCACGGCTTACGATATTGTTGAGGGCCGTAACTTAAGCGAATCGACTCTGGCCGATTTAAAAGACATCGAGTTAGGTAATGCCCAAACAAAGACAATCAGCAAGCTTACAATTATCAAAAAATTTCAGGGTTTAAATTCTAATTTCAGACTACCATCAGAAGTCAAAATTCTACGTTCAAAATCAAATGTTTCGCGTTTAGAAATCGAACGTAAAATCATGAATCACTTGCTGGCCAAGTGCGGAAGCTGCGAATACCGCTTACAGATCAATTCTGTACCGCAAAACCTGTTAACTGACTGGGAACTGGATATGAATGTTGATTTTAACAAATCGACTGTGATGATTCCGGTTTATTCATCATCAACACCTGAGAAAAAAGGCTATGTTGTAATTGAACTTAAAAAATATGCCAAGGTTCCGGTGTTAACCCGTCCGATAAAAGTCGGCGATGTCATTACTGAAGATGCGGTCACAACAGAAATGCGTCTGTTACAGAGCTATCAGGATGCGATCACTGACATGAAGTCTGTGGTGGGTATGCAGGCGACGCGTTTTTTAACAACCGGGCAGATGTTGACTTCGCGCGATTTAAAACGCGAAACAATTTTAAAAAAAGGCCAGATGGTCAAAGCTATCTTCGGCGCTGAAGCCTTAGAAATTTCTATCACAGCCCAGGCTGAAGAAGGTGGCGCTGTTGGTGATGTCATTAAAGTTAAAAATATAGACTCAAACAAGATGTTTGCGGCTAAAATTATCGATCGCGGTGTAGTGAGGATTGAATGAAATACGTAGTCATTTTATTAACTTTTTTCTCTTTCAGCAGTTGTGCAACGATGTACGACTTTTTCGGTTTTGACGGCCCTAAACAAGAGGTCGTGGTAAAAGAAGAAGTCGTTAAAGAGCCGTTAACAAAATACTCTGATATCAATAATTATGAGCCGACTTCTGACCGTAACTATAAGCGTATGACTCGCCAGAAATTCGAAGAAGATTCTGAATTGCATGCCGGTGCCGGATCACTTTGGGTGATGGAAGGTCAGACAAGTTATCTGTTTGCACAGAATAAAAAGCGCCGTGAGGGTGATCCGTCGACGTTAATGTTGCAAGGCATGGCCATGAAAGATGTCGAAATGAAGGCCTACGCTATCAAAGATCTATTGATTGAGCTGGAGAACCAGAAAAAAGAAGCCGAGGCCAAAAAGAAAAAAGAAGAAGATGCTAAATTACGCTTGGCTGATATTGAAAAAGAAAAAAAATCAATCTTAGCCAAAAATGAAGCTGACAACGAAGATGCAGCCCAGCTTTTAGCCGAACAGCGTGTAGATGGCCGTAAGCCTGCGTCTGTTCCTGTAGTTGCCGAGGCACCGAAAGATCCGGCAGCTGATAAAATTAACTTTAAAGAAATTGAACGAATTCCAGTTAAGATCACTGAGCGTCTGCCGGATAACCAGTACCGCATTGCCGGTCAGCAGTTTATCACGATCCGCAACCGTCCGTATAAATTAATCGTGGCCGGAGTGGTGCGTGGCGATGACTTTTCTGATCAAATGGTAAGTTCTGATAAATTGTTTGAACAGCAGTTAGACCTGATCCACTTAAAGAAAGCTGAGTAATCAATATGAAGAAAATAGCTTTAGCATTTTTATTGTTATCATTGAACGCAGAAGCTGCCCGTTTAAAAGATGTGGCCAGCATCCGCGGCGTACGTGAAAACCAGCTGATCGGTTACGGTTTGGTGGTTGGTCTTAAAGGCACTGGTGATACACAGGCTGAATTTACCTCAAAATCTTTCGGCCGCCTTATCGAAAAATTAGGTGTGCAGTTAGACAATAAAGATTTAACTTCTAAAAACGTTGCTGCCGTAATTATCACAGCGACACTTCCGCCATTTGCCAAAGCCGGTAACCCTTTGGATATCACGGTCAGTGCGGTTGGCGATGCAACTTCGTTAGTAGGGGGTACTTTGCTGCAAGCACCGCTTCGCGCCGGTAACGACGAAATTTTTGCCGTTGCCCAGGGGGCGATCTCTGTTCTTGGCGATGGTAAAGAAGTTCATACAACCGTCGGACGCGTTCCGAACGGGGCGATGATTGAGCGCGATATTCAGGCGGATTTTGCTTCCCGCAAGATGTACCGCATGACTTTACACAACCCGGATTTCACAACTGCAGCCCGCACGATTTTAACAATCAATAAAGAATTAGGTGGCCAGTACGCTTCGGCTAAAGATGCGGGTACGATTGATATCATCACGCCAGCGGCTTATGAAAACCGTGGGGTTGAATTAATGGCGACCATCGAAGCCATTGAAATTAACCCGGATCAGAAAGCCAAAGTGGTAATCAATGAAAAAACCGGCACGATTGTCATCGGTGAAAAAGTTAAAATTTCTAAAGTTGGACTGAGTCACGGCAACATCACGTTAAAAGTTGTTGATGAAAAAACGAAAAAACTTACGCCATCAGAAGATAAAGTGGCATTGCTTGACACCGGCGCCAACGTTGGTGATTTGGTGCAGGCGTTAAATAAACTAGGCGTTACACCCAAAGATTTAATTTCGATCTTACAGTCGATTAAAGCAGCCGGTGCACTTCACGGTGAATTGGAGACCTTCTAATGTCCGATATTTCCAAATTAAGCTCATCACGCCTGATCGGACACCTTCAGGGTAATGCGGCAAAAAATGAAGGAAATGCCCAGAACAAAGAAGCTGACGCGAAAATCCGCGAAGTGGCGGATATGTATGAAAAGTATTTCATGAAAGAGATGATGCGCAATATGCGCGGAACCATCCAAGAAGGCGGCTTTTTAAAAGCCAACAATGCGGAAAAGATCTTTCAAGAACAATTAGATGATGAATATTCAACTCAGGCCAATAACCGCGGCGGCTTTGGTGTTTCAGATTTAATTTACCAGCAGCTAACTGAACGCTACGGGGCACAGTTAGGTTTAACCAATAAATCAGGCCAGATTGAAAAACCGGTGGGGCCGATTCCGGTGGATAAAAAAATAAAATTTCAGGAGCTGATGAATACGCCGCAACAACAAACCTATCTGTTGCAACCGGATCAGGCGGCGAATGAAAAGAATGTAACCGTCCAGACCCCATGGGCTGGTACTTTGCAGAATAAAAAAATGCACGAGGGCGATAAAACGTCGTACACGATTAAACACGACAATGGCCTAGAAAGTCTCATTATGACACAAGGGGCCCCCTCTCTTGAGACCCGTCATTTGTCACCCGGAGACAAATTAGAGGCGGGACAGTCCTTAGGTCTGGCCAGTAGTGCCAGCCCTTTAGTATGGACTGTCAAATCTTCTGTCTCAGAATGATTTGGTTGGGACGTGCAATTATGATACACTATGATACAGATACCCTAGGAGGTTTTAGATGAAAATTACACATAACAAAGTCGGACAAAATTTGAACTTAACGGATTCAGCCCGTGCCGATAAATCTAAAAAATCCGACGCGACATCTTCAGCCACCTCGTCTGCAAAATCACAACAAGCTAACGGTCTTCCGTTTGCTTCAGACATGGGTTCAGCAAAAGTCGATCTTTCAGCGCGGGCTAAAGATATTTCCCGCGCGAAAGAAGTGGCGATGGCTTCTCCGGATGTTGATCACGCTAAAGTTGAAAAATTTCAGAAATTAATCGATGAAGGCAAATACAAAGTAGATGCTAAAGCCGTGGCCGAGAGAATGGTTGAAGAGCATTTAATGACCGGTAGAACGTCGGAAGATTAATCCTTAAAGGATAAAGAAAAGGTTTGCGCATGGAAGTCGCTGCTTTAAGAAAATTAGCATATGAAAAAATGATCTCTAACCTGGATGAGATGTTGAAAAACTACCGTCAGTTGTTAGATATCGTCCGTAAAGAAAAAGATCTGTTGATTGTATCTAACATCGATCAATTAAACGAAAACAATAACACTAAGGAACAAGTGATTATCAAAATCAAAGCCTTAGATGCAGTCCGTATGACTTACGCTACGGAGTTAGCGCACTTGGTTGGTGCCGATACGGCGCAGCCGAGACTGTTAGAGATTGCCCAGAAGATCGGTGGCGCTGAGGCAGAAAAATTAAGAACTATGCACTCAGCACTTGAGATCGTTATTAAACGCCTGAGCGAAATCAACAAAAACAATGTGGTTTACGCAGAGTCAGCCTTACAGACGGTAAACTCAGCTCTGGAAAATTTTAAAGATGCTTTAATAGGACCGCAAAAAACCTACCAACAAAAAGGGAAATACAAACAGCCTGAGCAATCAGGACACTTAGTTACGCGTAAAGCTTAGTTCATGAAGAACTAGCTTTTTTGCTTAAGCAACGGATGGCTTAAGCTTTAAGGGGCAACGGATGGCCAAGATTCATGGAATGATGGATATCGGAAGAAGAGCGATGGCGCTGAATCAATCAGCGATCCAAACGACTTCGCACAATATCACGAACAAATCCACTGAAGGTTATTCTCGCCAGAAAGTTGACTTCGTAACAAATCCGTCAGTTGGTGAGGGCCGTTTCCAGATCGGTACCGGTGTTCGCATGGCCAATATTTCGCGTGTGAACAACCCTTGGATCGAAAAACAATTAGAAACCCAGAATTCAAATTTCAGCCGCTTGGACCAAAAGACTCAGTCATTAAGCCGTCTTGAGTCAGCGTTAAATGAACAGAACGTTAAAGGGATTAATACTGCAATCAGTAACTTCTTTAATTCTTTCCGTGAATTAGCCAATACCCCGGAATCGGCAGTAGCACGTACTCAGGTACGTGAGGCCGGTATCGGTTTAGTTAAACAATTTCAGGATGCCCACCACCAGATCTTGGATGCGCAGACTGATATGAACAAAAATATCGAGTACGCTATCGCTGAGGTTAACGAGATCGCCCGCGAATTATCTGTTACCAATGAAAAAATCCAGCAGATCGAGATCAATGGTTCTGACACAGCCAATGACGAGCGTGATCACCGTGATGCTTTATTAAAAAGATTATCTGAAAAAGTAGATATCACCTATGCCGAAGATCCAAAGACCGGCATGGTGAATGTGACTGCCGGTAAAGCCGCGGTACTGGTTGCGGGTACAATGTTCTCGCAATTAAAAACGGCAGCAGCTCCCGGCGGAACAACAATGATTTTGCACGAACTGAGCCCGGGCGGCAGCACCGTAGATATCACTGACCGGTTTAAAGCCGGCCAAGTCGGCGCAGCCATCGAAGTGCGTGATGAGACCACGCAGAACATGTTGAACAATCTAAATGAGTTAGCTTTTAACATCGCTAACGAAGTTAACCGTGCACACCGTGAGGGTTATGATCGTCAGGATATCAGCGGCCAAAACTTTTTCGAATTAGCTGATCCGACCCAACCGTTTGATATCGGTAATTTAATCGTCGCTAAAGACATCGTCAGAGATGTAAGCCGTATCGCCGCCGCTTCTAAACCGAATGCACCCGGCGATAACACGGTAGCCAACCTGATCCACAGTTTACAGAGCCATCGTTTGATGGAAGGTGGAAAGTACAGCTTTGATGATTATTACAATTCAAAAGTGAGCGAGATCGGTCTCCTTACCCAGCGTGCAACTTCTGAGTTGGATAGCCAGAGAAATACGTTAGAGCAGTTAACAAACATCCGCGAAAGCATCAGCGGTGTAAGTTTAGATGAAGAAGCAGCGAAGCTGATCGAGTACCAGAAATCATACGAGGCATCGGCGCGCTTGGTAAAAACCGCAGACGAAATGTTTGATACAATCTTGAACCTGAAAAGGTTATAGGTGATAGGCGATGAGAGTCTCGGATAAAATGCAACAGCATCAACTTCTGAATAACCTGAATAAAAACAGGTCAGAGCTGTCTAATTTGCAAAACCAAGCATCAAGTCTTAAGCGTGTAACCAAGCCGTCAGATGATCCGACCGGTGTTTCCCGCATTATGCAAAACCGAACTGATTCGAATAATATGACCCAGTTCGATAAAAATATTTTCTTAGGCAGATCGTTTTTAGAAACCACGGAGACAACTCTGGCACAAATGAGCGATGTGATTGTGCGCGCGAAAGAGTTGGCTTTGCAGGCAGCCAACGACACTAACCAGGGTATTCCGCGTGAGATGATCGCTTCTGAAGTTGAGCAGTTGTATAATTCAGTGGTTGAAATGGGTAACCGTCGCTTCGGTGAGCGTTTTATCTTTGCCGGCCACAAAACGACAGAGCCGCCGTTTACTAAAGACGGTAAATACTCAGGTGATAACGGACAGATCCAGATCCAAACTTTAGATGGCCAGTTTATGCCGATGAATCTTGTCGGTTCACAGGTATTCTTGGGTGAAGATCTTTCTTACGGTGGTAACGTTTCGCGTGAGCAGAACATTCCTAAATCTGTTGAAGAATTGCAAAAATTTAAAATCGATCAGATCGAAGCTGAATTCCAAAAGGAAGAAGCGCAGGTTCATCAATTAGAAACCCGTGGTCCTGCCAATGTGGGATCAGTGCAAAGAATCAACGAACGTGACCCGGTTACCGAGGCCCGCGGCGTAAATATCTTTCAGACTGTGATGGGGCTGGAAGCCGCTCTGCGTACGGATGACAAGCTGGGTATCCAGCAGTCATTAGATGCCTTAGACCTAGCCATGAACCAGGTTAACCTGGCGCGTGCCGAGGTGGGTGGTCGTATCAATCAATTAAATGCTACCAGTGAAAGCATCCAGCGCGGCATTGTGGATAATAAAGCGTATAATTCGCAAATTGAAGATGCAGATGTATTTCAGGTTATGACAGAAATTCAAAGATCCAACCAGACTCTAGAGGCTACGCTATCGACTTCACAGAAGTTTATGAGCCAAAGCCTGCTTGACTTCTTAAGATAGACACATTAACTAGACTTCCGCTGAGTTATGTTTAGAGAGATATAAGCCGAGAAGGTTATATCAGAATGAGGTTTTGCCCTTAGGCAATTCATAAGGAACAGGGAGTTCTTTTTTATGCTAGTACTTACAAGGAAGTTAGGCGAAAGCATTGCGATTGATGACCACATCAAGATCCGCGTAGTTCAAATCAAAGGTAAACAAGTTCGTTTAGGTATCGAAGCTCCGAAGGACACCAAAATCCATCGTGAAGAAGTTTATTTAGCCATCCAAGACCAAAACCAGCAAAGTGTTCAGGTCTCGTCTGATAAAGTTAAGAATATTTCGAAGTTATTAAAACCAGAGTAGCGTTTTAGTCCATAAGCTATTTTGGTTGTTTTTAAGTCAAATATAGTCTGTCTCAGTTTTTTAAGGAAATTTAATAACTTATAGCGTTAAACGCATAAAAAAATTGATGCTCCGGGCATTTAAGGCCAATATTTTGATTAACCGGTTAAGGATGATCGAGTGTCTTAAAAATTAAGCATGGGGGGATGTCGTGATTATTAATACGACTCGTTTCGGTCAGGTAAATTTACAACAAGATGACATCATCACTTTTCCAGAAGGCCTATTGGGCTTTCAAGATTTACGTAACTTCGTACTTCTTGATGATCCGAACGACGATATCTTTGCTTGGTTACAATCTTGTGAGTTACCCTCAATCGCATTTCCAGTTTTAGAGCCAGAAATCTTCGGTCAGTACTACTCGGTAAATCTAACTAAGAACGAATTAGAATTATTAAAAATCAAAGGCGAGCAAAAGCCAACCTTCATGAACATCATCACGATTCCTGATGATCCAACCCAAATGACAGCCAATGTGAAAGCGCCGATTGTTATCAATCCAGAAGCGCGTATTGCCCGTCAGTGTGTTCTGCAGGATAACAACTTAGCGATCCGTGAACCGATCTTTGTTAAATTACAAAGCCGTGTTGTTCAAAATCCAAATGTTTCGATCAAAGCTTTATCGCAAGGTCTTGCCTGTGCGGTGAAACTGAACAATAAAACTGAAATTGATCAGTCTTTATAAACTAAAAATAACTTGAAAATGTTAACAAAAAGCCTGCTTAATGCAGGCTTTTTTGTTTAGTGGCTTAGGGCTAATTCAATCGAGAACAGCTGGTGCTACTCTGGAACTAGGTGTGTATTTATCTACATACCCTGTTTAGGGGCATTGTGTATGACTTGAAACTAAGATACAAAATGCAGCCTTTTATGCGCGTATTAGTCGTTTTTCTCTTATTCAGTGTCACCGTTCTGCCAAAAGCCTCTGCTGCTATTGCTGAAGTGTATTCAGAAACGAACTTTGTTCCGCAGTTTGGTTTACTGAGTGATGCGCAGGTGCGTGTTAAACTTTATCAGTCTGAAGTTTCGGCTATCTATGTTGGTGCAGCTTTGCAACGTCAGGATAAAATCAACAGCGATGATGAAATACTGTATTCGAAAAAAAATCGCACTTTAGCTGTCGTCGGTGGCCGGATCACGATCTGGAAAACTCTGACGGCCTTTGCCGAATACCGCAGTGAACGCCGCAGTCGTTACGGTTTATACGCCGGTAATATTTTTGAATATCAATTTAAAGAGATGCCTCTGTTTTCTGAGGTGTATGCCGAGACTGTGGCGCTGCCATCGTTTCACCGTAGTCCGGTCACAACAGTTTGGTTTAAGCAGGGTTTACGTAATCGGTTAACAGAAAAATTTATTGTTGATCCGTATGCAGAACTTTATCTGCGCCGTAGTCCGACACCGGATCTGGGACGCGATACCGAGCAAGTGCGCCTTGGCGTGCGCGGTATTTATTTGTTTGCAACATCTTGGTCGGCACAGTTGCTGGTGTATCAAAGTTTTGAAAAACACCAGCGTGACCATGAAGAAGCGATCTTGGTTATCGGCGGTGAATTCTAATGACTACTTTTGAATTCATTTTTACCGCCATAGCAGTGTTTACGGTTTTCGGGGCGTTGATTTTTACTTTAGACGATCTGTTTATCGACCTGCAGGCCTTGCTGCGTCGACTTAAGCCACTGCGGGTCACAGTGGATTACATTGCCAAGATTAAACGACAGCCTGAAAAACAGATTGCGATCCTGATTGCTAACTGGCGCGAGCATGAAGTGATTGCGCCGATGATCCGCGGCAATCTAAGAGCCATCGACTATAACAATTACGTATTCTTTCTAGGTGTATACCCGAACGATGCGGCCACTATAATTGCCGCTCAGAATTTACAGGCCGCATATCCTAATAAAGTTCAGGTCATTGTTAACTCGGCCGAAGGCCCCACTTCAAAGGGACAGATGTTAAATGAAGTGGCGCGCGAGATTTTTAATTTTGAACGCCGTCTGAACAAAAGATTTGATCTGTTTTTAATGCAGGATTCAGAAGATGTGTTACATCCGCATTCACTGACGTTGCTAAATGAAGCCAGTCGCACGGCAGACTTCGTGCAGATTCCGGTTTTTTCATTTGATGTGCCGACTCGCGATCTGATTGCCGGTGTATATATTGATGAATTTGCCGAATCACACACCAAAGATCTGTTGGTGCGCGAAGCAATGGGCGCAGCCATCCCGTCAGCCGGGGTGGGCACAATGCTGAGCCGTAAGCTCGTCATGTCTCTTATCCTTGAGCAGGACGGCTGTTTTTTAAAAGAAGATACGCTGACTGAAGATTATCATCTGGGAATGATGAGCAAAAAGCTTGGTTTTAAATCTAAATTTGCCTGTGTAGAATACGAAAAAGAAAACGGGCAGCGAGAATTTATCGCCACTCGCGAATATTTTCCGGCAACCATTGCTGCCTCGATACGCCAGAAATCGCGCTGGACTTTGGGTATTGCCTTTCAGGGCACCCAAAATCTGCAATGGGGCGGAAGTTTGGTTGATAAATACTTTATGTGGCGTGACCGCCGCAGTCCGTTTAACAGTGTACTGGTTTTATTATCTGTACTGATGCTCATTGGTTTTGTCGCTCTGAGAATCAGCGGCTATGAATTTACTGTCCTGCAAAATTCGTTATTTCAGTCATTACTAACGCTGAATCTGTTCAGCATGATCGTGCGCCTGGCGCAGAGAATGCGCGCCGTCGCTATAACCAATGCGAGAATACAGGTGGCTTTAGTGCCAGTGCGCTGGTTGCTGGCCAATGTCGTCAATTTCGGTGCGACCTGGAAAGCTTTTCGTCAGTTTAAAGAAAGTCAAAGAACAGGAAAACGTCCTGTTTGGATTAAGACAGAACATCGTATGCCCAAGGATTTTGGTCGCGATGTTGAAGTGGGTGTTTCATGAATAAATTAATGTTCTTACTTTTACCGCTGTTGTTTGCCACCGTGGCCCAAGCTACTACACCGTGTGTGAATGTGTATTTCGACCGTTCAAATGATAAAACCTACTGGATGGGTAAAACCTACGCGAATTTTCTGCAGAATATTCTAGGGCACTTTCCGAAGTATCAGCAGATCGTAAGCCCGATTGAACTATATCAAAAAGGCGACATTGAAAAATGCCATGCAACTTTTTACATCGGTAGCTATTTTAACAACCAGATTCCGGCGATTTTTTTATCAGACTACGCGGTGACTAAAAAACGAGTAGCTTGGATGGGTTACAGCATCTGGCAGCTAGGTGAAACTTTTGAAAAAATATTCGGTTACAAATATTCACGTCTTACAACTCTTGATCGTGAGCGTTTAGATACGACTGGCCGTCCGAGCTACTTTAAATTTATTCATTATAAGGGCGAAGTGTTTCGTAAGTATGGTGACTGGAGCAAAACAGATGCAAGTATTTTTCTTGCGCCGTTTGAGCAGGCTATCTTACTCGCCACCGATCCGGCTAAATCACAGGTACTGGCGCAATCAGAACATAATGTTTCAAAAGAAAAGATTCCGTACGTACTACAGGCTAAAAATCATTTTTATATAGCTGATGTGCCGTTTAGTTTTATGCATGAAGCCGACCGCTATTTTGTTATGGCTGATCTGTTGTTTGATATCCTTGAAGAACAGCCTCGTCATAATGGTAAATATGCACTTGTGCGCATTGAAGATGTGCATCCATTAACGCCGCTTGCCGAATTATATAAAACAACGGCAGCCTTAAAAAGCGAAAATATTCCGGTGAATATTTCGCTAATTCCGATCTATTTTGATCCATTACACCGTGGTTTACATGATCCACTAGGTGATTTTATTACCATGGATAGAAAACTTCCGTTTATGAGTTTTATTGAGGAAATGAAAAAGGAAAAAGCTTTTTTCATTTGGCATGGGGTTACTCACCAGTACCGTGCGCAAAAAAATCCGCATGATGGCCTTAGCGGCAGCGATTTTGAATTTTTCAATACGGTTACGAATGGTCCTGTGTATGAAGATAGTCCGGGTTATGTGGTTAACCGCTTAGAGGAAGGTTTTTATACATTACAAAAAGCGGGTATTACGCCACGAGCTTGGCTGACGCCGCACTATCAGGCCAGTGCGCTGGATAATATTATTTTTGGCAGTGTATTTGAGTGGAATATAGGACGCATGATTTATTACAACCATTCAGCGCAAGGTCTTTTTCCGAAAAATGAAAACACTGACCTGTTATTTTCAAGCCGTTTAGCGAACGGATATAATCTTCGCATGGAGTACTTTAAGAATCTAGAGGTTATGTATGAGTCGCAAGTCTGGAGCGGACAAATGTATCCGTACGAAATTTACGGTGATGTTCACGGGCAAAGATTGATTCCTGAAAATCTGGGTAACTCGCAGCCGTTCATTAATGCACATGTTGTTACCCCGAGATCAAAAGAAGAGATCGTCGCCGACGCTAAACGTAACTTGATACTGCGTGATGTCTGGGCTTCTTTTTTCTATCATCCATTCTTACTTTCAACTTACGAAAACGGCGGGCGTGGCGAGTTTCCGGGAGACCCGGAAGAGCTTAAGTATATTGTGCGCGAGCTTAAAAAGCTGGGCTACACCTTTATTAATCTGGATGATTTTATAAACAAAAATTCGAATGTAAAAAGACCTGAACCTATTTATAAGGAAAAAACACCATGAAATTATTAATGATATTTGCTTTGTTGTTGGCGCCTACATTGGCTACCGCGGGGCTGAATTTAGCTGAGCCTGCAGTATTGATGCAAAAAGCTCAACAAGACAGAATTTCTTTGCGCGAAGTCTTGCTGGATATCGAATTGAATATTTCAGAAATGCGTGATCAGCCGACCTTTGAAAAATATTTTTTCATATTAGATGAATTGTCGGTATTGGCAGTCAATCTGAAGTTAGACGAAATTTATCCGAAAATGACGGAGCGCTTAGGTCTAAAAATGTCCGGTGTTGGAATGCGTTGGTTAGATGTGACGAAAGACTCATCTGACAAATTGCAGTACTATGTTAAGTGGATGGATGTCGGCGTATTAAGCCGCTTTTTAGATACGATCAGCTACCAGGTCGCTTTTATTAAAGATCGTGCGTTATTAGCTGTAATGGCAAAAAACGTAGAATCATTTTTGCCTTTAGTTGATGAACGAGCACAGGGGCAGGTGTATCTGCCGTTAGGATTCCGTCGTGTTATCGCCGATGCAGCCATCGCGATTTTACGCAATAATAAAGACTTACCAGCGGATGAAGTTCATTTCTGGATCGGTAAGTTAGTAATTCCGGCTTCGATGTCTGAGTATTTAGATATTATCAATCAGGACGTGTACAGCCTAAATAGCGAAAATAAAGAATACGGCCGTGAATATCTGAATCGTTTACTCTTGTTGAATGTACAAGTCGATAAGCTAAGCCAAACAGCTCCGGGTTGGTTGGTTAACGGCGTTGGTGATGCGATTGTTGAATTGTTGATTCGCAGTGTTCGTTTCGAGCTGGTCATTGAGCAAAAGCTGTTTTTTCAGGGAGTATCGGTTTTAAAAATTCGTTCAACCCTGGGCTTGATGCAGCAGTGGTCAGCGCAAGAAAAAATGCCATCACAAAATTATGCAGACACCTATATGAATTATTCGAACATTATCATTGCCCATGCACGTTCATTAGGAATGGGCCGTGAAGTCGATGAATTTTCTAGATGGTTAGGGCGCGCGACCGGACCGCTGATGAGCCGTAAATTAAAAGTCGAAGGCACGTATACTTTGGTTAACGAAGCAGGAGAGAAGTGGTACTTTACGATCATGCATGCCCGAGAAAACATGTTGGTGGCTTCGTTAGGGTCGGCAGACGGCGTGTTATACAAAAAATTCTATAATATCGCTTTCAGCGCCGAACAGGCGATGTTCGTCGCTTCTGAGCGTGAGCCTGATACCGACGATGCGATGAATCCTCCGGTTAAGTTTTCTGTAAATGAAAAAGGCCAGCTTAAACTGATCGACCCGTACATCCGCAAAGGTTCACAAATCTATAAAGGTCAGAAAACAATTGCCTATGCCGATTTATGGGCGACTCCTCCGGTAACCGAGGGGATTCAGGTTGATGGTGCTTATGTTGGTACAATGACAATGGCCGACGGCGACTCGATGCCGGTTAAAGTGATTGTGACGAGTTTTGGTGGTTATACGATTGGTCGCCTGGATAGTCCATCAGGCCTGACTATCGAATTTAACATCGGCACTAAAGCGACGGATGGAATTCTGGTCTTAACCTCTGGCCGTAGCGCAAACGGAGCTTCATGGTTTCAATTGCGCGGTTACCTGACACCTGAAGGGTACAAAGCTCAGGTTGTTGTCGGCGGACGTATCGTTGCGCCTAAAATTAGTTTTTTAAAACGTATTAATGATTAAAGGGAAGAAAAATGAAAAAAATATCACTATTAAACAGTTTTGTAATCTTGGCTTTCTCAAGCGTCACCTGGGCCAGTTACATTGCCGGTTTTAATTTAACAGAGTCAGAAGGATTTGTTTACGATGCGTCAGCAACATCAGTCGAGCCGCAAACACCAGCGCAGCTCTCTGTTGACCACGCTAAACGGTTAGGTGCAAACCATATTATCTTAAACGTGCGAGCAATCATGAAGGGCCCGTATTCGACCGAAATTATTCCGGTTACGCCCCCTGCAGAAAGAGCTGCTGAAGCTAAGCGTATGGTTCGTTTAATTAAGTACATTCAGTCGCAAGGTATGACGGTAGGCTTGCGTCCGATATTCTTTGTCGTTGGTCCAAACGGCGAATTCCCGTATTTTGAAAAACAGCCAGACGGTTCTGTTAAAACTTGGTGGCATGGTAATATCCAGCCTCAGGATCCTAACCGTTGGTTCGAATCGTTCCGAGTGTATTTAGATCTTTATATTACTATTGCTAAACTTGCCAAAGTGAACGAGTTTACAATCGGTGCAGAGTTATATTCAATGACAGTTGGTATTGAAGATCAGTGGAAAGAATTTCCATACGGTTTTCCCGGCCGCTGGTTGGAGCTACTACGCTATACACGTGCTAAATTGCCGACTGCAAAGTTGATGTACGATATTAACTTCACCGACGATTCAGTAAATTCAAACGGTATTGCGGCTTCGGGCGGTGAGTTCGAAAGATGGCGCTACCGTTTAGTTGATCTGGCTAACCCAAGTAACCCGGAAGAATTTAAAATCTGGAACGATCTGGTCAGCTTCTGGAAAGAATTGGATTATATTGGTTTGGATATCTATCGTTCATTGGCATCACGGGGGCAGACTTTACCGACTGACTACAATGATTTAGTTGCGACGTTAAAATTACGTTCTGATTCTTACGCCACTCAGCTGGATACTGGTTTTATGCAGATCGAGTTAACACTGGACCATCATAAAAAAGCCGCGATTAAAGAAATTGGCTTTCGTTCCGTGGATTTAGGTTTTATTGATCCTTTTGCTTATGCCGGCACGGGTGTGGTGAACATTCCGCATCAGGCGGCTTCATTTCAGGCGGTTTTTGAGTCTTATTGGGCGCCGCAGTGGCCATGGTTTAAAGGTATTAGCTTTTGGGACATCGCTGTAGACGGGACTAAACAAGGTCCAAATGACAACGGTTTTTCGCCGGTAGGTAAAGAACAAACTGAAAACGTCGTCAAAGACTACTATCTTAAGAACTAGACAAAGTATGGTGGCACTGCCATTCTTGTCAGATGCCACTACGAAAACTGATCTTTTCTCAAGCCTCTGGGTTAATCGACCTTGGGGCTAAACGTCTTGTTGATGCTAAGGATAAGCTGGAGCTTCCTCAATTACTTAGCGCCTACAATCCTGATATTGATAATGCCAAGATTGATTGGTCATCAAATAAATCCCTTTATAAAAGTTTATTCCGGGTTAATAAAAGTATTCTGACGAAATCGGTTTTGTTTCAGGTGATCGGCAGTTTATTTTCTTTCGCTACGCCGGTTTTAATTCATCAGTTTATTTCAGGTCTGCAGCAGAACAACTGGTCGGCAGAAAATATGTGGTTGTTACTGGCGTATGCGGTAGGTTTTGGTTTATGCGGGGCCGGTAACGGGATTGCGATCCAGCATTACTTTTTTCATACGTTAAATTTTTTTCAGGTTACAACGAACATCATTAATAAAAAGATTTTCACGCACGCTTTAAAGCTTTCATCGCGTGCGAAACAAAAATATCAGGTCGGCGATATCGTCAACTTTATGTCGGCTGATTCTGATGCCATCGGTGATGCAGCGATCGTTACGATTGATTTATCCAATGCGGTGCTGCTGCTGATCGGCTGTTCGTCGTTATTATTTTATTATATCGGCTGGTCGGCCATCGGTGCGGTGGCGGTCATGGCGATTCTGGTTCCACTTACGCAAAAGTTAGCTAAAAAATTCGTGCACATGGAAGAAGAGATGATGGCTCAGCGGGATAACCGCATGACGCTGATGACTCAGATCTTAAATTCGATCCGTGTGGTCAAATACTTCTCGTGGGAAAAATCTGTTCAGCAGGAAGTAGGAAGTGTCCGCAATAAAGAAATTTCGGCCCGCTTTCGTTTGGCAAAATCAGAAATACTATGGGGCTTACTGTACGCCTCGATTTCAACGGTCGTGCTGTTTGTCGCGTTAACGATTCACTATTACCGCGGCGAAAAAATTGACCTGGCGCTGGTGTTAACCTGTATTTCGATTTTTGCCCTGATGGAAGATCACTTCGGCGGTCTATCGCGCTTTATCAGCCGCTTGATGAACGTGTTTGTCTCTGGCCGCCGTATTACCGACTTTTTAAAATCAGAAACCGTAGAGGCATTTTCGCCGCCACCTGTAACTGAAGATCTGGCCGGTGAACATGTTGTCGTCAAAGATTTACATTTTGGCTATGACGATAAAGTGCCGTTATTTAAAGATCTGTCATTTTCGCTTAAACCAGGTGAGTCGCTGGCGATCATCGGTGCCGTCGGCTCGGGTAAATCGACGTTATTACAACTTTTTTTAAATGAAATTGCGCCTAACCAGGGCCGCTTGCAGTTGGCTGCGAATTTACGTCGCGCTTATATCCCGCAAGAAGCGTATATCGTCAACTCAACGTTAAAAGAAAATCTTTTTTTCGGTGAAGAACCGGATCAGGCGCTGTTAGACCGGGCTGTGCATTTGTCATGTCTACGTGCCGATATCAGCCTGTTACCTAAAGGCACCGAGACCGAAATCGGTGAAAAAGGCGTAAATCTTTCCGGCGGGCAAAAACAACGGGTAAGTCTTGCGCGGGCCGTGATCGCAAAACCGGATTTGATTTTACTGGATGATCCGTTGTCAGCGGTAGACCCGCACACTGAAAAATTATTGTGTGACCAGCTTATCTTCGGCGAATGGAAAGATAAGACCCGCATTATGGCTACCCACCGGATTGCCCACTTAAACCGTTTTGATAAAATTTTATTTTTAATCGACGGCAAATATCAGATCGGCAGCTATACAGAACTCTATGAAAAGTCGGCAGAGTTTAGAAACTATCTTGAGATCGAACAACAAAACCAGAAGCATGAATTAGAAATTCAAAAATCCGGTCAGGTGACCAGTGACGGCGAATCTAAATCTGACAGTGATGGGCGAGTCACGGTCGATGAAGACCGCGAAGTGGGCTCAGTTAAAGCCGGTCTGTACTGGAATTATATAAAAGCCCTAGGCGGCGACAGCCCGAAACGAAATTTCTTTATCGCCCTGTTGTTTACCGGCGCGATCGTGCATGTTTCGGCACCGATGATGCAAAGAGCGTGGCTCACCCAAATGAGCGGTCAGGTCGATGCGATGTTGCTGGTGCTAGGTTACGGCGCCTTCGGTTTATTTACCATGATACTGACGTTTTTAAATAACTACCAATGGACTTACCGCGGGGTTAACGCCGGACGCTTGCTGCATGATAAAATGTTAAAGTCAGTTTTACGCAGCCAGATCCGCTTTTTTGACAGCACGCCGATCGGGCGAATTTTACAGCGTTTTTCGCGCGATATCGAATCGGTGGATATTCACTTACAGTGGACCTTTGATAATGCCATTCACTCGTTGTTTCACGTGATCTCGGCGTTCTTCTTAATCGTAGTGGCGTTACCGGTAAGTTTAATCGTGTTACTGCCGGTGTTTGTGGTGTATTACTCGATTCAGAACCGCTACCGCCGTGTCGCGCGCGAAGTTAAACGTTTGGATTCTACCGCACGTTCACCGCGTTATGCCCATTTTAAAGAAACACTGCAGGGCTTAACCGTGATCCGCTCTTTCAATTCACAGCAGTGGTTTATGAAAGAGTTTTTACAGAAACTAAATTTTTCGACAGAGATGTTTTACACCCATTATATGGTTAACCGCTGGTTCTCGTCGCGTTTACCGTTAATCGGGGCGACGATTTCGATGACCACGGCCATTGCGGTGATCTTTGCCAGCTCTAAGGGATGGTTAAACGCAGGTTTAGCCGGCCTTGTGACGCTGTATGCGCTTGAGTTCTGGCGCCATTTAAACTGGGGCGTGAGGATTTTTTCTGATTTAGAATCGCGTATGACTTCAGTTGAACGTTTGGAATTTTACACCAACCTACCTGCCGAAAAAGACGATGTCGAACAGACACGCTTTCAAGCTGAGCATCCTAAGTGGCCGGCTTCAGGCACGTTAGAGTTTAAAGACGTGTTTGTCAGATACGCCGATCACTTACCGGATGTATTAAAAGGGGTATCGTTTGTGATTCCGTCCGGAGCGCGCGCCGGAATTGTCGGACGTACCGGCTCGGGAAAATCCACGATGTTTCAGGCCGTGTATCGCTTTGTAAATATTTATAAAGGTGATATTTTAATCGATGGTATTTCCGTCAATGCCGTGCCACTGGATTTACTGCGCCAGAATTTAGCGGTGATCCCGCAGGATCCGTCTTTGTTTATGGGAAGTCTGCGCGGCAATATCGATCGCTATGCGCAAAAAACTGATGTCGAAGTCTGGGCCGTTTTAGAAAAAGTCGGTCTAAAAAATTTCGTACAGGGGTTGCCGGGCCAGTTAAATTACCATGTCACCGAGAGTGGTTCGAATCTATCGCAAGGCCAGCGTCAGTTGATCTGTTTGGCGCGTGCTTTATTAATGAAGGTAAAAGTTATTTTCTTAGATGAAGCTACCGCCAGCGTAGATCTGGAAACCGATGCGTTGATTCAAAAAGTAATTCGCACGTCGTTAGAAGGCATTACGCTGGTAACCATCGCACACCGTCTTTCGACGCTTAAAGATTACGATCAGATCATTGAACTGCAAAACGGCCAAGTGGTCAGATCCGGCGCCCTCCGCAGTACGGATTTGTAATAGCCATATCCTGACTTTCATTCTGCCAGCCCCTTTGCTTTGGCTTAACCGCGAACATACAAAACAAAGGGGTAGATCACCATGCAACATAACACTTTTTTCTTATATCTGGCTGTGGCAGCAGCAATGACAGGCTGTTTTAAAGTCGAAAAAAAATCTGAAGTCGCTACCAAACAAACCCAGGCTAAAGCACCAAAAGCCCAGCCTAAACAGGCGGTAAGCCGAGAACTGCGTTTAGACGATGTTATGGTTGAATTCGAAGGGCAGGTGCAGCCGAACATCTATGATATGATTTTTACCTGGCCGGAAACCCGCGATCGCGTGCGTATCAGTGTCGACGGGCAAGTGATGTTTGCGGTCAACACGGCAGAGCGCGCCACCGAAAGTGTGGTTAACTTACAGGGTGGCCGCAAGGTGAACGTATTAGTCGAAATCCTAGACGAGAAATACCACATCATTACGTCTGAAACCCGTGAATTTGAAGTGCCGCGTGATTATATATTTCCGAAAGAATTTGTATTAACCAATCATCTAAGTATCAGCCATGAGCGTGTTTTTATGCGTGCGTCGACGATCACCACTCAAAACTTTAATCTGCATATCAAAACAAAAAAACTAATCGTGCTAGAGACGTCTTACATCCGGGGTTTTGCTGACAATACTAAAGCAAAAGTAAAACATGCCGGCCGCAGCGGCGGTGAAATCCGTATCGAAGCTGAATCGGCGGAAGGAGATTTAGATATTACCTTAAATTCAGAAGCCGGTGGTGATGGCTTTAAAGGGACATGGGAGTGCTCGAAGGCTGCCGGCAGTATTTGTTTAAGTAATCTGATGTGTCCCAACGGTGGTCACGGCCAGGCGGCTGGTCGCAACGGCGATCTGTTTGTAAAAGTAAAACAGGTGGCTAATTTTAGATTGTATCAGCAGGAGGTAATTAACACAGGGGGAAAGGTCGGTCCCAAGTTTAATGCTGTGACCGAGCCGGATTACCCAAAGTTTAATCTAAGTCAGGATGCCTGTCCGGCGCAGCCGGTTCAGGGTGCAGACGCCGTTCCCGGAAAAATCTGTTTAACTTTAGCGGGTGCGGTTCCTGAAAAAGGCTGCGAATAGTTTTAATCCAGCGGAGCTGGTAAAGTTTTATCGGCTTTTGCTCCCAGCTCTTTAAGTTTTTCAACCTGCGAGATTAAATTTCCGCGGCCGGTAAAAATTTTTCCCATGATATCGGCGTGCACTTTTTGGGTTGAGTTTAAACGCTCGCCCAGTGTTTCCAGATCTTTAACGATACCGGCAAACTTATCATAAAGCTCGCCACCACGTTTGGCGATATCAAGGGCGTTACGCTGCTGTTTATCCTGTTTCCATAGTGCCGCAACGGTTCTTAGCGTGGCCAGTAAAGTCGTAGGGCTTACGATGGCCACGTTTTTTGTCCATGCCTGTTCGAATAACTCGGGTTTTAATTTAAACGCCAGGGCAAAGGCCGGCTCAAGCGGCATAAATAACATGACAAAATCCGGTGAAACAATTTCGTTGGCTAAGTGGTATTTCTTATCAGAAAGACCCGTGATGTGGCGTTTTAACGATTCGATATGCAGATCAGCGTGCTTTTGGCGGGCAGTTTCATCAGCGGCCGAACTGTAGCCTTCGTAGGCCGATAAGGTCACTTTTGAATCGATGATTAAGTGTTTGCCGTCTGGAAGTTTTACGATCACATCAGGGCGTAAGATTTCGCCCTCAGAGCCGCGCACGGTTTCTTGCACGATGTACTCTTCACCTTTACGTAAGCCCGAGCGCTCTAAAATATTTTCTAAAATTAACTCGCCCCAGTTACCCTGGGTTTTGTTTTCACCTTTCAGGGCTGTTACTAAGTTCTGCGCTTCTTTTGACATCGAGTTGTTAAGCTCAATCAGTTTTGAAATTTCACCACGTAAGTGGCCGCGTTCAGAACGCTCTTGCGAGTAAGTGTCTTCAACTTTTTTCTCGAAGTCTTTGATGCGTTCTTTTAACGGGTCTAACAATGTTGCCAACTGTTTGTGGTTCTGATCAGTCAGCTTACCTGATTTTTCGTCAAAGATTTTTTGTGCCAGATTTTCAAACTGCATGGTCATGCGGTTTTGTAGCTCTTGCGCTGAGATTTTTTGCTGATCATAAAGGGCTTTTTGTTGTTCGCTTAAAGCTTTTTCAACGTCGTACTTGTTGCGCCAGATATCTGCTTGTGCACGCATTTTGGAATAAACCGCAAAACCGATCACCGCGCCACCGGCGATAAATGCAATTACTGGAATAAGGTAGTTCATATGGCCCCCTCAGATAGATCTAACTTTGACCCTCAACAATATAAGTTATTTCATTGCTAAAAATCTGCATTTTTTTTAAGTTAAGCCTATGAATTTAAAGAAAATAGCTCTAGGTGTTATCGGGTTACTGATTGTGGTGATTTTAGGATATTTTGTTAAACAAAATACTTCAAATACGCGTAAAATTTGTTCACCGGTAGCTGATAAAATGGTCTGTCAGGAGTGCTCGTGCCCAATGGGACAGCCGATTCCGTCGAACACCATGCCGTCTCCCGGTATGAATAGTTCAGTGGCTTGTCCGGACGGGGCAACGCCGACCTGTAAAGAGGTTGCAAACTAATGGCACAGTCTAACTTAAAAGCCTGGGTTTTAGCTGCGCGTCCGAAAACCTTATCGGCAGCGGTAGTGCCGGTTATCGCAACGATCGGCTTAGTTCAGAGTTTAAAAATTCCCGTACAGTGGTGGATTATCGTCTGCGCGCTGTTATCAAGTTTCTGTATCCAGATTGGAACGAATTTCGTCAACGATGCCATGGATTTTAAAAAAGGTGCGGATAATGAAAAACGTTTAGGTCCGATGCGTGTCACCCAGCAAAAGATTTTTACTTTTAAACAAGTGATGTGGATGGCCACGGGATTTTTTGCCTTGGCCATGATTTTTGGTATTCCGCTGGTGATTCACGGAGGGTTGCCGATTGTGATCATCGGTGTGTTATCGGTGTTGATGGGGTACGCGTATACTTCGGGTCCGGTGCCTCTGGCTTACTACGGTTTAGGGGATCTGTTTGTAATTATCTTTTTTGGTTTAGTTGCCGTCGGTGGATTATTCTATCTGTTAACCGGCACTTACACTCTGGATGCAGCTGTCTTGGGTTTGCAGATCGGATTTTTAAGTACCATTCTTATTGCGATTAATAATCTTCGTGATATTCACACTGACAAAGAAGTGAACAAAAAAACTTTAGCGGTGCGTCTGGGTGTGACCGGTGCCAAAGTATGGATTGTGTTTTTAATCGTGGCGCCGTTTTTAATGGGTTACTACTGGTTAAACCAGCAAAAATACTGGCTGTATATCCTACCGACGCTGGCGTTACCGCTTGGACTATCGGTGATTAAAAAAATTATCGCGACCAACCCATCGGCTGAATACAACCGGTTTTTGGCCCGCTCAGCCGGCTACGGTATGATCTTTAGCATTGGCTTTTTAATAGGATCATTTATTTAATGGTACGAAACGGCCAGTCGCTTCAGCTTTGGGTTTATTATTATGCGCTTAAACGCAAAGTAAAGCCCAATGCCATGACTTCAGCCAGTGAAGCCCAGCGCGGGGCTTTAATAAAAATTCAGGACAGCGATGGCAATGAAGGATTTTCGGATCTGTGCCCGTGGCCTAACTTAGGTGATCAAACCCTAGATGAGGAGCTCGCGTCGCAGGGGCCGCTTTTTCAGCGCGCCATCGATCTGGCGTTAGTCGATCTTGAAGCAAGAAAAAATAAAAAAGTTTTGGTCAGCGATGCACCTGTTAAGAACAATATTCTGATTTCTGACTTCCGCGATTTAAAGGGAGAGTTTGATTTTTCTAAGGTTACGGTAAAAATCAAAGGCAATGAGCATGTCTACGATTTTGCCAAATTTCTGGTTGAAAATGTAAATCGTTTTCAGAAAATCCGCATTGATTTTAATAACTGCATCAGTGAGTTTCTTTTTTCAGAGTTTATTAATCTGTTAAGCGCAGAAGTTTTAAAAAAAATCGAGTACATTGAAGATCCGTTTTTCTTTCACCGCGACCTGTGGCACCAGTATTCGGGCAAAGTAAAGCTTATGTTGGACTGGAAACAGGCCGAAGAGCAGAACTGGCCAAACCGCATCTGGAAGCCTTCGCGCGAAGAAAAAATGCCTTGTCAGGATTATTCAATAACCTCAAGCATGGAGCACCCGGTGGGATTGGTGCACGGATTACATCATGCTCAGGCTTACCCGCAGAAAACCCACGGCTTTTTAACACTGTCGCATTATGAAGATTCAGAATTTACCCAGGCCTTTCAGGTAAACGGTGACTTACTGACTTATCAGAGCGACGGCTATGGCATCGGTTTTACCACTCTGTTAAGCAAGCTGAACTGGATTCCGGTATTTACCGGAGATAATTTTCTGCTCTGTAATCACCGCGCCGGCCTATTCGAGAAAAAAGACCTGTTTAAAATAAAAAAACAATTCAGTGAAAAAATTGCCGCTAAAAACTTTATCCTGATTCCAAGCAGCGGTTCAACCCAAAGCGCCCGGGAATCAGTTAAAGTTATTGCCCTTAGTGAACAGGCGTTAATCAATTCTGCCAAACGTGTGAATAAAGAATTTCATGTCACTGAAAACTCTATCTGGGGTTGTGTGTTACCGCTGTTTCATGTCGGCGGCTTAGGTATTTTTCTGCGTGCCAACTCGGTCGGCGCTACGACCTATTATACTTCGTGGGATAAATTTTCACCCGATTGGCTGCATGAAAATAAAATCACTCACCTGTCGCTGGTGCCGACCCAGATTTACGAAATCGTACAGAAAAGCTGGCCTGCGCCCAGCTACCTGCAGACGGTCTTTGTCGGCGGTGCTGCGCTTGATCTTGAGTTGGCAAAAAAAGCTGAAGCCTTAGGTTGGCCGCTGGTGCAGACTTTCGGGATGACTGAAACCGCTTCAATGATCGCAGTAAAGAAAAATATTTACGATGAGTATTTTGAAACTTTGCCGGGAGTTGAAATCCAGTCAGACACTGGTAAATCAACCGGTCACTTAAAAATCAAATCAGATGCAAATGCCAGTTACATTTTAAAATTGGATTTAGAAACGCAAAACTTAGTCAGCGAGCAGCTTTCTGATTGGGTGTTAACCAATGATCAGGTTGAAATCAGCGGCCGTAAGTTTAAATTTTTACAGCGCGATTCAGATTATGTAAAAATCAAAGGTGAAGGCGTATCGTTAAACGAATTGCGTCAGATTCTCCAGCAAACTGTTCACGTGCACCAGGCAACAATTTGTGATTTACCGGATGCACGCGATGGTGCAAATCTGGTTTTAGTGGTTCTGGCCGGGGTCAATGCCTCTGCAATCTTGCTCAAGTTTAATGAGCAGGTGCGTCCTTACGAAAAAATCTATAATTATATCGAGGTTAATGAATTTCCTGTAACGGATCTGGGAAAAATCAAATACACTCAGTTAAAAGACGCAATAAAGGATCTTAATGTTAAAAAATTACTCTCCTAAATTTACTAAAGGCAGCCTTTTTATCTGTACGAAGTGCGGTAAAGATTTTTCTGACCCGAAACCTGAGCGCGCCGAAAAATTAAAATCTGAATTACGATCTGACCTAAAAGAAATCGATGCGCACAAAAAAATCCGTGTGATGACCAGCGGCTGTTTAGGTCTATGTGAAAAAGATGAACAGACTTTCGCGTATTATCCCAACTACGGCGAAATGGAAATGTTAACCACATCCGACGATTTTAAAACCGCCAAGAGCGATATTTTTAACTATATCAAAACCAAAATATAACCTTTAGAATAAGGTTTGCCGGAGGCAAATCAAAATCAGCAGTAAGCGTAGCTTACGTGCCAAATCTAGATGCGTTTTCGGCATCTTCGGCGGCGATAGTTTCAATTTGTTCTTTAGTCCAAAGCTGACCCTTGCCGATACCTGGGCAGAAAGAAGCCACTTCGCTCTTCCACGCTTTTGGGTTTAAAACTTCGGGCCAAAAAGGCCATGTGCGGCATTGGGTTGGGCGGGCTTCGTAGGTTGAGCAGCGCTTGTTTTTTAGGAACATGCAATCAGGGTTTTTCGGGTCTTCTTTAAGGTGCCAAACGCCATCTTTCATATCGCAGTACTGGCGGGTAAAAGCCGCTGTAGAAATGTTCAGATGTTTTGCAAAACGGCGGCGGTCTTCCAGGGTTAAAAAGACAAAACCGAATTCGCCGTGCGATGTGCAGCAGTTGCCTGATCCCTGACATTGAAACTTTAAACCATCTTCGTAAAAAGGGCGTTTTATTGACATGAATCTAGTCTATGTCTATACCGTTCATTTGAACATATGAATTTGAAGATTTTCAGTCCAAAAGACTTTCCAGCTTATTTACCTAAATTGAACTCGCTTTATGACGATTTGTTTGCTGGCGGCAAAGGCTTTAGATCAAAACTTGTGCAGATGGTTGGCAATCCGCTGGGATTGCCGCCAGAAACCCAGCAGCTTCTATGTCAAACCATCGAATTCATCCACAACGCTTCGCTTTTACATGATGATTTAATCGACCGTTCGCAGTTACGCCGGGGAAAACCGGCCGCATGGACGAAGTACACACCCGAGTATGCGGTCTTGGCCGGAGATTATTTGCTGGCGCGTGTGATGGTGAACCTTTCAGGTTTTGGCAACATTAAACTGGTGCAATTCACTTCAGAAACAATCTCTGATCTTTTAGAAGGTGAATGGTTGCAGGACTCTGTCGTCGGAGATTTTTTTGTTTCTCTGGAGCAGTTAGACCGTATTCATAATTTAAAAACGGCCTCGTTATTTAAATGGTGTCTGCGCGCCCCGTTTATCGCTGCAAACAACAACGATGAAGAGTTACACCGCACCCTGGACGAAATGGGTACTATTCTAGGCCAGTTGTTCCAGCGTTCGGATGATTTGCTGGATTACGATATCCGCAATGATGAAGGTAAAGCAATTCTGGGTGATCTCAAATCCGGCTATTTAAATTCGTTCGGTGCCTATGTTACCCGTAACATGACCCGTGCCCAGATTGATCAGATGGTTAAATCCAGCAGCTTACAAGAGTACTATCAGTGTTTTGCCGGCGGCGAAAAAGAGTTTCAGTCTTATGTGCAAAGTTTTGATGCGACTAATGAAAAGATGATTCAGCTCTACGAGCATCACTTAGTGCAACTTGAAAAGAAAGTACAAAAGCCGGAGTTGATTAAATCGCTCAAGCCTTTAACTGAAATTCTTTACTGGCGCAGAAAGCCTAAATCGTCGTGAGTTCTTTTATCACGCTGAAAAAGTCTGACACTCAATTTCAAAGTTATCTTTGGGGTAAATTTTCATCATCTCAGCGTGCCCTGCCGCAGGCTACTTTAAATTTAGATTCGCCAGAAGAAACCGTGACTTTTGAAATCGTCGATAAAAAATCAATTCAAAAGCCTGCGGGCTTGCACGTGTTTTTTGCTTTAATTAAGTTTCAGAACTTATATTTTATTTTACTGCCGCTGTTCTATGTGTGCGTGAAGAACTATGTTGATAACCGCTTTTTCGATCCGTTATCGCTGGCAATGGCTGCGGTTGCGATGTTGTTTATGTTTGCTGCGTTTAATATCCGTAATGACGTAAACGACCATATCTCCGGTTATGACCGGGTCAACGTGGCCCAGCGTGGGGCTTACGGCAAACCGATTCATCTGGGCTGGATTACCGCAACCCAGGCTTCAAAACTCAGCTCGATTTTAACGTTGATTGCCATGCTCCTGTCTTTACCGGTCATGATGCGCCAACCGGAAGAGGCGCGGGTGATCGCGGTGTCGGCGGTGCTGATGATGGCCGGTCGGTTATTGACCAAAAACTCGTACAAAAATCAGCGCTGGGGCGAAGTGATTTTTTTTATCCTTGCCGGGCCAGGGGTTATTTCGGGGTATCAAGTAGCGCTGGGGGCGGGCATTGATACAGAATGTTTAGGCTTTGGAATTTTGTGGGCCTGGGCTATTCAGTTTCTGCTTCATTTGAATAATTTCAGCCATATCCTGACCAGTTCGCAGGCCGGGATCAAAAACACCATGACGAATGCCGGCTTTGATAAAGCCAAAAAGATTTTAATTGGTTGGTGGGTTATTTTCATCGCCCTGTGGGTGCTGTATCACTATCACTATGCCAGTGTGTTTTGGTCATATCTGACAACGTTGATTCTGATCTTCTGGTCGATCCCGACGTTTATCAAAATTTCTGAAATCCAGTCACCGGCAGGTTCAGAGTTAGGTGATTTAAGACAAGTCGGTTACCGTAATTTTTTATTGATGTGCTTTTTAATCGTTATCGAGTTTGCTTGGTATTTGGGAAATAAAAACGATTGGTTTGTCTAAATGGTCGAATTCGTTTTTGCCAATCAAGACTTAGAAACTAAATATGCTCACTGGAAAAATTTTCTGCGGGAAAATTTTAAGTCCGAAGATAATTATAAAATCCAATTTGATGGCCCGGTACCGACGATCTTTGATCAGGACGGCCGTAAATTTAAAATCGATTTTTTGGGCGACAACAGTAGCTACAACAAGGTCAAAAGTTCGATCCATAAAGAACCGCTGGCCAAAGCCCTTGGCAGCGGAGCAAAAGGTTTAAAGCTTTTAGATCTTTCGGCGGGCTTAGGTGTAGATGCGGTGTTTTTACTGCAGCTCGGTTTTACCGTGACTGCGGTTGAGCGCAACCCACTGGTGTATATGGCGTTAAAGATTGCGTCTGAACAGCTGCCGGCGCTTTCGGTTATTTTCTCTGACTCGCGGACGTTTTTAGAAAAGTTAAAGCCGGATGATTATGATGTGGCCTATTTCGATCCGATGTTTCCGGAAAAGAAAAAATCAGCCTTACCAAAGCAGGAAATGGTCTTTTTTAAAAACCTGGTCGGTGCCGATGACGATGCAGCAAACATCGTAAATTTCGCGACCGAGCAAAAATTATTCAAACGTTTTGTTGTCAAACGTCCACTGGCTGCAGAAGCATTTAAAAAGCCATCGGGCCGCATTGAAGGAAAGATAATTCGCTATGATATCTATGGTCATTGAACAGCTTAAACTAACGCTAAAAAGTTTTTCGATTATCAAAAACCAGCACGAAGCTTTGGTTACGCTTGATTTTGATAAATCACAGCGCCGTGAGGCTTTGATGCGCCTGTGTTTTTCGCCGTTGGCCGCCTGGCCGTTGTTTGTGGTGTTGTTGTTTTTTATCATTAACCCGCTGAGATACCATTTTTCTCTGACCGCGATGCTAGGTATGGAAAACGTGATCGTGCAGACGCTGTTAGGTACTGATTGGTTGTATGCTGCATTTTTTTCGGCCATCGTTTTTACGGTCAGCTTTTTAACCCGTAAAGAATTTATTCTGCTGGGTTTGGTCGGTTTTATGATTTCACAGGGTGATATGCATTTGTTCTTAGGCCTATCGCTTGCGGCGTGTATTATTCTAGCGCGCGTATTTACCAATATCCGCTGGATCCGTCATTTAGAGAGCTATTCTAAATCGGTGTGGCTGATCACTTCGGCGTTAAGTTTTATTTCGTGGGCGCTGTCGGTGCATTTTTCTTTTGAAGTGTACCGCCGTCTGTTGCAGGCCGGTTTTTTCTCGCACTCGATGTACGCCAACCGCTTAGAAGTTTTTATCCTGGCGGTTTGCATTTACTACGCTTTGGAGCTGCTCATTCTTTCGGTGTGGGGGCATTTCTATACCCTGAAAAATCCGGAGCCATCGGATTTTTCGGTTAAGTATTCAAGCAGCCGCCTTCTTAAGAAGCTTTCATTAAGCAAAGGTTTTAAAGAAGATCTAAAAGACCAAGTGATTGTGATAAAGAACAATCAACGTGTTTATGAAAATGCCGATCTGGACCTTTTGCCTAAGCGCCTGGTCGAACTGCATCGTAAAGAAGAAACCTTTTTGACTCAGGCCGTTTCCTCTTTAACATAGAGGAATGTCTGCTGACGAAATAGCCCGCTTAAAAGCGATTATTCAAATGAAGGATCAAGAGCTCATGTTGTATAAACAAGAACTCTTGAAGTTTTCGCATCAGCTAGACAACGTGATGATTCAGATCGCCAGTGATGTTGATCTGCTTAAAAAAATCCAGAAAGTTATAACACCCACAGAGATTCCGAGTATCCCGGGCTTTGAGTTTAGCCGCAAATTTGTCTATGGCTCGCGCTACGGCGGTGATTACTTTGATATTTTTGAACACGAAGACAAGATGAAATTCGGCGTTCTGCTGTCGTCGTCGTCTGGTTATGCGATGTCAGCGCTGTTTTTGTCGTTAATTCTTAAAGTCAGCCATCTTATGGAAGCTAAAAAGGGTCTGTCGCCGGAGAAGGTGCTGGAGCAGATTGGCTCAGAGCTTAAAAGCACGGCAAACACCAACGATGAGACACAGGCTTTTTACGGGGTGATTGACCGCCGTGATCTGACTCTTAATTTTTGTGCGGTAGGCCGAATCAAAGGCTTCATTCAGGCACCAGGTAAGCCGTTACAGATGCTGTCTTCTGACTCGCCGGCTTTAGGTGCTGCAACATCGCCTGTTTTTAAATCAGCCAGTGTCGAACTTGAGCCAAAATCGCGGCTGGTGTTGGTGAGTGATGGTATTTTAGAGGTTTTATCGACCGATCAAATCAGCCAATGTTTGCAAAGACTAGGCGGCTCGTCACAGGTCCATGACGTCCGTAATGAAATCTTATTGCAAAGCCAGCTTGTCAGTGGCGCCGATACGCCGTTACGCGATCAGACTGTTGTCGTGATCGAGGTCAAAGACAGAGTGATAAAACTAGCCAAGTAATTCGTTCTTTGGTATTTCTAGAGTGTTAATCACACAAATCGAAAAGGAAAGACCATGGCAGATATTACTATTTACGAAGGCGCATTAGATAAGGGTTTAGAGGGCGTTGTTGCTTGTACAACTTCGGTTTCTTTTATCGTTGGAAACAATTTAAATTACCGTGGTTACACGATCGACGATCTAGCTAATAACTCAACCTTCGAAGAAGTTGTTTACTTATTATGGAACGGCCGTTTACCAAATAAAACCGAGCTGGCACAAATTTCTGAAGAGTTAAATAAAAACATGGCTCTTGATGCCGGTTTTATTTCTGTGCTTAAAACATTACCGACAAACGTTCACCCAATGGGCTGGTTACGTACGGCGGTTTCTTTATTAGCCCACTACGATGCTGATGCCAATGACATGTCTGTTGAAGCTAACGCGCGTAAAGCGGTTCGCTTAACAGCAAAAATGGGCGCGTTAGTAACGGCGTTTGAATCGATCCGTAACAAGCGTGAGATCGTTCAACCTAAAGCCGGTAAATCAATCGCATGGAACTTCATGTACATGTTAAAAGGCACCGAGCCAGATGCTGAATTGGTATCGATCATGGATAAATGTTTAATTTTACACGCTGACCATGAGTTAAACTGTTCTGCTTTCGCAACTCGTGTAACGGCTTCTTCATTATCAGACATGCACTCGGCGATCGTATCTGCGATCGGTGCTTTAAAAGGGCCTTTACACGGTGGCGCTAACGAACAGGTTATGGTGATGTTGGCTAAAATCGGCACTATGGAAAAAGCCCAACAATTCGTAAAAGATGCTCTAGCGGCCAAAGAAAAAGTAATGGGTATCGGTCACCGCGTTTACAAAGATGGCGACCCACGTGCGGCGATCTTACGTAAATTCTCACAAAGCTTAACTAAAAAAATAGGTAAACCTGAATTATACGAAATGTCTGTATTAATCGACGAGACGATGTATAAAGAAAAAGGTTTAATGCCAAACGTAGACTTCTATTCTGCAACGGTTTATCACGCTATGGGTATCCCGACAGATATCTTCACACCGATTTTTGCGACTTCACGTATCGCTGGTTGGATTGCCCACGCGAACGAACAATACGAGAAAAACCGTATCTACCGTCCACGTGGCAAATGGCAGGGCAAAGAAGGCCTTACCTGGAAGCCAGTCGACGCTAGATAATTGTGATGAAGGTTGTTTCTACCAACGTAGGCAAACCTCAAAACTACACTCTGGATGATGTGACCATCGCGACGTCGATGGTCCGTCACCCGGTTCCTGAGATTCAAATCAATAAATTACGTGTTGAAGGGGATGAGTTTGCTAATCCCGAGTTTCACGGAACTTTCGACGCCGTAGTTTACGCTCTCTCTGCAGATCGCTATCCCGAATGGGAAAAATTCTTAAATAAAGCATTTCCCTTAGGCCAATTGGGCGAAAATCTTTCGATCGACAAATTACGCGAGGAAGATTTTTTCTTAGGCGATGAGTACCAAGTTGGTACAGCACTTCTGCGCGCCACCGGGCCACGTTACCCTTGCAACAAATTAAATTACTCATCGGGCGATAAACGCTTACAGCGTGAATTCGAAGCGCGTGACTGGTGTGGTATTTATTTTGAAGTCATCAAAGAGGGTAGGGTCAGACCCGGCGATGAGTTAAAACTGGTTAAACGTGTACAAAGCGAGGTAACAGTTTTAGATTTATACCAAGCGATGCGTGCCCGTAAAAAAAGCCAACGTGATGATGTTAAATCCGCGAAGCTTTTAGCTTGCCCGCAATTGTTAGAAAAATATCACAAACGCGTCTAGGAGAAACACTATGCCTACAGTATTTACGAAAATCATTAACGGTGAATTGCCGGCCTATAAAATTCATGAAGATGATCTTACACTTTCGTTTTTAGCGTTAGATCAGGTAAACCCGGGGCATGTGCTGGTGATTCCAAAACAAGAAGTAAACCACTGGTTTGATGTGCCACCTGAAATCTACAACCGTGTCGGCCACAACGCACAGATGATCGCTAAAGCGATAAAAATTGCAACCGGTTGCCCGCGTGTGGGTGTGATGGTTGCGGGTTTTGAAGTGCCGCACTACCACATGCACTTGATTCCGGCTTCGAGTATTCCGGAATTAGATTTTAAACGCGCGCAAAAGTTATCGCCGGATCAGATGGTGGCGATTCAGAAAAAAATCGTCGAAGCACTTAATTATAAATAAAAATCTGGATATAAAAATGCAGATGTTTAGACTTGTCTAAATCTGTATCGCTTTAATTCGAGATGATTGAGAAACTAGACTGAGAATTCTAGACTTTTTCGTCTCAGAATGCATATAAGTTCTTGTTATAGAACACCCAAATTTTTTAATTTTGTGATTTTAGACCACCTTCGATATTCTTTACTTAACCGTTCTAACGGTTCGAAAGGAGGTGGTCTTATGGTTAATCAACTAGACATAACTAAGGCGGAGGTGACTACTTCTTAGAGAAATCTAAAGGTAGTACTTAAGTAGCCTTTGGCTGCTGAGTTAGGCCTCTAAAGCCGAACCTCCGCCGAAGAAATGTCATTTCGAATCTTAAAAATATCGGCAGTGCCGACTAAATTATTAGATTCAAACAGCCGGAATGAATAAGATCTTCCGGCTGTTCCTTTTTTAAGGTATAGCTTAAGCCATGGATATTTTGAATTTTATCGATGGTGATTTTGCCAAACCCGCACAAAACGGTTCTTTCACCCAAGAGCGCCCCTATAACGATAAATCAGTACAGATTGCCAGTTCATCCGCACTAGACCTGGTTAAGGCGATTCAAGGCTCGCATGCGGCGTTTAACACCTGGAAAGAGTCTTCACTTGCAGACCGCATCACACTGCTGGATAAAATCTCAACCTACCTGGATAGCCATAAAGCCCAGTTCGCTGAAAGCGAAGCCTGGGATCAGGGTTTGAATCTGCAATTTTCGATAAAGGCCAATATTGAAGTGGCCCTTGAGAAATTAAAAGCGCAAAAAGCCGAACTGCAAAAAGGCCAGCCGCAAGGTTTCGGGTTTTTACCCGTTGGCGTGGTTGGGGTGGTGCTTTCGTGGAATTTGTCGACGCGCCTGTTTGTTGAAAAAGTATTGCCGGCCATTTTTGCCGGAAACTCAGTGATTGTGAAGGCTTCAAGTTACTCACCGGTTACAGGTAAACTTTGGGGAGAGCTGTTCAAGGCGGTCGGCTTAACTGCGGGCTTAGTGCAGATTCTGCACAGCCAGGACGCCGGATTTAAGAAGTTATTTATTACCCATCCCGGAATTAAAGCTTTACTGGTGACTGGCAATTTAGAAAATACCAGCGAGATTATTAAAACTGTAGCGCAAATGACGACACATCAGTTTAAAAAACTTCAGATTCACTCGGGTTCGAAGAACACCGCTGCGGCTCTTAATGAACCCAACGAGGCAGAAATGAATGAAATCTTAAATTCATTCTTACTGGGGCAGGGGCAGCTGGCGTGGAATTCATCTAGGCTTTTTATCATAGACAAGCATGAAAAGCAGTGGACTGATTTTGTAGCGCATAAGCTACAAAGTTTAAAACCTTCTGAAAGTATCCATGATCTTTCGCCGTGGACGCCGCTGATGAAGATGAAATCGGTGGATCAGTTCGCCTCGTTAATGATGCAGGCCAAGACTGATCAGGCTAAAATCATATCGGCAGACGGCAGTTTACCTTCAAATAAATATGTAAAACCGTTTTTTACCAAAGACATGTCGAACTGTTCGGTGTTGCAACAGGATCAGGTGCATGGGCCGGCATTTATCTTATCAACCGCTAAGTATGCTTTTGATATTCCGAAGTACAGCAACGTTTCTTATTACGGGCACTCTGCTTCGGTGTGGAGCGAAGCCGGAAAAAACCAAAAGGTTATCCAGGCCTTGGATGTTGGTCTAGTTAGTCAAAATCAGTGGGGCATTTATTCGGTAGATGTCGTTGAAGGTGTCAAACAATCATCATTTGGGAATATGAACAGTCAGATATTTGGCGACTTTTATAGTAACGTTAAAAAATTGACGTAGTTACTGCAGCTTATGGCTTTTTGAACGCATGCGGATATTACATTGCGGACAAAACGCCTCTTCTTTAACTTCGGCGGCGTCGTCTGTAGCCGTTACTTTTAGCTCTAATTGCGTCGCGCACAGCACACAATTGCACTGTAATGCAATAAACGCCTTTTGAAATGTGTTTTCGGTTTTTTCGTAACGAGGTAGATCAGATAATTTTAGATGGCTATTCGCCGAATCTTGCGATCTCATGTTGCTCCTCCTGAGCCTGTTTCGAGTGCAACTCGAAAACTGTTTTCCCGATGTTCGTTCGAGAGCCGTCATCACATCCTATGAGTCTGGCTTTCATATACCCAATTCACTTGCAAGTTCTGTTCACAGACCAACATCCAGTCTGTGAACGCGGTATTATTCCTTCGCTTTCTGATACGACGGAATAATTTTCTCATCCGGTTATGATCTAAAGTCCAAATTTAATTGGTTATCAAAATCGTTTTTATCAAATGCAAGTTGAATTAATTTAGTAATCAAATCACTGTACGGCACGCCTTTGGCTTGCCACATCATCGGGTACATCGAAATTTTGGTAAAACCCGGCAACGTGTTAATCTCATTCACCATTAACGAGCCGTCTTTTTTCAAGAAAAAATCCACGCGCGTTAATCCATCGCAGTATAAAGCCTGGTATGTTTTAACGGCCAGTTGTCTAACTTGTTCGATCTGTTCCGCCGTAATTTTCGCGGGAATCACGATTTCGGCACCGTTTGGATCCAAGTACTTGGCTTCATAAGAATAAAATTCGTGTTTAACCACTAATTCGCCGGGCATTGCCGCTTCTGGTTTCTGGTTTAATCCCATCACGGAGCACTCAACTTCGCGGCCTTCGATAAATTCTTCAGCCAAAACCTTATGGTCGTATTTGAACGCGTCTTTGATTTTAACTGCGAAATCGTCTTTTGATTTGATTTTATGAACACCCACCGAAGAGCCTGCATTGGCCGGTTTGATAAAAAACGGTAATCCAAGCTGTTTAACAATCTTATCGAAGTCAGGAGTTTCATGGCTTTTTAGTACGGCCCATTTAGAATTTGGAATTCCTGCCGCCGTCATGATGATCTTCATCACTTCTTTATCCATGGCGATCGCCGACGACATGACGCCGCAGCCGACAAACGGCAGACCTAAAATTTTAAGATGACCCTGCATTGTTCCGTCTTCGCCGTTGGTTCCGTGAATGATGGCAAAGGCACAATCCAGTTCCTGGCGTTGCTGGTTTTGTAAATTTAAGGCATAAACTTTAGATTGCGCGCGGATTAAAGTTACGGTTTGATCCTGCGCCATTTTAGCATCGTTGATTGATTCTAAAGTCTCAAAATCTTTTTCGTTAACTGAATACCAGGTACCCTGTTTTGAAACACCGAGCAAAACCGGTTTAAATTTTGTTTTATCTAACGCTTTAAAAATATTACGAGCTGAATTGATTGAAACTTCATGCTCTGACGAGTGGCCACCAAAAATAATTGCGATATTCTTCATACCCAATTAGTTTAAAGTGACTTACGCCATCTCGACAAGCTCTTTGGTAAAAGCACGGATACCGGTATAGACCTGAAATGGCGTGGCATCATTCATGTACGCCGGAGTCGTGATCACTTTTGTATCGCGGTCGGTGATGTAATCCGTTGACGGACATTTTTCAACACTCACATTCCATTTTTCGACGATTGAGGTCTCAGGGAAATCCTCGCCTAAAGTAATATTGGGTTTGTGTTTGCTCAAAACTTTCGCCACGACGATCGGGGCCATGCAGATAGCGCCGATCGGTTTGCTGTCGTTGTAGAATTTTGTGATGATTTTTTCGACGGTTGGGTTAACTGTCATTTTTACTTTATCGGTCGACCACGTCGAGATCTGCGTCGCATTGCCAATGCCGCCCGGTAAAACCAAAGCATCGAACTTATCGGGATTTAATTCTTCTAGCGGATGCAGTTCATGATGATTCAGCGGTACTGATCGGTCGTAAGCAAAAATTTGAAATTGCGCTTTTAATTCAGACAATGAAATTAATAAACTGATTGTCTCAGTGATTTCGGATTGGCCTGGGGCAAAGCCCACGGCTAAGACAGCTATTTTTCTCATGATAACCTCTCGAGGCCTTAAAGGACCTCGAGAAGAATATAAACTAAAACGAACTAGTCGCCTACAGAAAATCCATTGATGCTGACGCAATCTTCAGCCAGAACTTTACGGTCTTGCAAATCCACCAGACCACGGACGCAGTATTGCAGAACTTTTGAGAAGAAAGGTAAATTTGGTGACGTTAAAAACGTGTAATGCATACGTGCCGGTTGGCCGTCTGACTGGATGTCTTTATTGTCGACCAAGTCGTATTCGACTTTGCGCACTGGAATTTTGCAGTGAAGGCTGTCAGGACAGATGCGTGGGTCAGCCATTTCCGGTGATAACGCCAGTTGGCTATCGACCACCGATAAATTATGACATGTTACTTTATCCTCGCGGCAGGCAAAGGCGGCCATGACGATAAACGCTCGGTACATAAAAAACGGAACTTTATCCGCATTTTTTGCCGTTAACTGCGAACGGATCTGTGCGCTTTGTGACTCGACATCAGCTGCGTGACTGAAATCAAGCGGGTAGGCCAGATTATTAAAAGACTGATTTGAATTCAGGTAATCAGTTTTTGAGTAATCCAGATTAATTCGCGTTTTTGTCGCGTCGCTGACGATCGAATTTACAATTAACGACTGACTGAATAGTTTTACTGACTGTGAATCTTCATAAGTCGTAATCGCGGTGATAACGCTTGATTCATTGGTGTTGATATCGGCCGGATCAAGATAGCCGATGCCTTCAGCCATTTTAGTTTCAACTTCGTCTGCTGAAACCGCCGGGCCAAGATTAGCGTCCTCTAAATTTTGCTTTTTCAGGCAGGAAGTTTGTATAAGTGAGGTTACTGCCAAAATTGAAATGATGAATACTTTCGAAAAATTCATATAGAATCCCAACCCCACACCCAAAGTGGTAATGGTAAAATAGTTGCTAAGATTTTGCGGGTTTCCGGCTTGATAAACGTCATTTCATCGATCGTTGTCGGTCCGAATAAAATTTTTGCCAAATCAGCTTCTTCATCCAAAGTATAAAGATCCTGGCCGTAACCGAACACGATCTGGCCATGTTGTTTTTCTAATACGATCTGGTCGTAACCCTCACTGCGGAAAGCTTTTTTGACTTTCATCGCCACCGCTTCGAAATTATGGATACGCACCATCGCTAAAAACCCGCGGTGACAGAGAATTTCTAAACCATCTAAGACTTTGCGTAAGTTTGTTGAGTGCTGCGGAACCATTAAGTGATAAGTTTTATTTTCGGTTTTAACCATATGGCTGACTAAGTCGATAAGTGCATCTACTTGTCCGCCCCATTCGTGGATAAATGTTTGTAGGTCAGCACCTTTGCCATCAACGGCGTAGGCCAATAACTGGTTGTTACTGCTCCAGGCAGTGTAAACATTGGCGTTTGGAATTTTTAAGTACTGTTGCAAATCATCCAGAGAGCGAACCGAGCCCACACTGTGCTGGGCATAGAGTTTTAAGATGGCTTGCGGGTCAATTTGTGTACCTTTTACAATGCGGATATTTTCGCAGCGGTGAGGCAGCGGTTGGTCAAAAACGTAAGTGTTTTCATGGCCCGCCAATTCAAAGCCAAATTTTTGATAAAATTCAGTTTTGTCGGTCCACAGAATAACTAAATCGCAATCTTGCGCTGTAGCCTTTGCTAAACAATTTTGCATGTTCAGGGTGCTTAATCCCTGCTGGCGGTGCGACGGATCGGTGACCACCGAGCCAATAGCACCTAATTTGTAGATTGCGTATGGCGTTTTTGTTATAATAGGCTTAATCAACGCATGAGAAATAATTGAGCCACCTTCTTCGGTGATAATGCTCATGTTGTGGATATTCGAGGGATTCAGAGCAGTAGGGTACTCGCTGTTAATTGGCCAAGTGGAATCGGCTCTTAAGTTATGATTCAAAAATTCGACAACATGATCAAATTCATGCTGCTCGGGAGATCTAGGCTTTAACATAATAAAATACTCCTTCGGACTAATAGAACTATTATAGCCCCGAAACCCGGGTCTGTGATGGGCCAGTTCTATGAAATTGACTTAAGCCCAGATATTAACTACATTGCCGAGAATAGGAGAGCGTATGGCTGATTTAGGTCAAAAATGGAAAGAAAATAAAGAAGGCAAAATGTTTGTCGACCAATCCTGCATTGCCTGTGATGCCTGTGTATTAACGGCTCCTAAAAACTTTAGCATGCATGAAGAAGATGGCCATGCCTTTGTCGCCAAACAACCGGAGACTCCTGAAGAAGAAGCAGCTTGTAAAGAAGCGATGGAAGGTTGTCCTGTAGAAGCTATCGGCGATTTCGGTGACAAAGACTAAAAAAGTCACTCAACCAAAGGCGGGTTCGCTCGACGTTAGTTGGTGTCTGAACCTGCTGAAAAAAAATTATCCTGACGCCCACTGTGCGCTTAATTTTACCAACCCATTTCAGTTGATGATTGCCACGATCTTATCCGCGCAGTGCACAGATGAGCGGGTTAATATCGTAACCAAAGACCTTTTTAAAACTTATAAAAAACCAAGTGATCTGGCCGGAGAAAAAATTGAAGTCATCGAGGCGGCAATCCGTTCCACCGGTTTTTATAAAAACAAAGCCAAAAATATCAAAGCCAACTGCCAGATCCTAAAAGAGAAATACGCTGACCAAGTCCCGCAAACGCTCGATGAGTTAGTGGCGCTTCCGGGGATCGGGCGAAAAACTGCAAACGTGGTGTTAGGTAATGCCTTCGGTATTGCGACCGGGGTCGTGGTCGATACCCATGTGACCAGGCTGGCAAACCGCTTTGGCTGGGTTAAGACTCAGGATGCCGTTAAAATTGAACAAAAACTCAATTCTATGTTTGCCCAGGAAGAATGGATTATGCTTTCGCATTATCTCATCTCGCATGGTCGGGCTATCTGTAAAGCTAGATCTCCGGACTGTGAGAATTGTTTTTTAGCTACCCGCTGCCCACGTAAAGGTCTAAGCTAGTACACATGCTACAAGCTTACTTTGAAAGTTTAAAATATGTGGGGCATTTGCTTCCGATTTCTTTTTTAAGAATTTTCTTAGGTTATTATTATATTCAACAAGCTATTAAAGACTGGAAGGTCCATGTCATCGGCAATTCGATGGTGAGTGACTTGTTAGTTGAAGCACTTAATAAAACGCAGATGCCGTTTTGGTACCGTTTTTTTCTGACCGAACATCTTATGAGCCACTGGCCATTTTATGCATTTGTTCTTGTCGGGATTCAGGTCGTCATCGGTTTTTCTTACCTGGTTGGCTATGTGGTCCGTCCGGCTTCGGTCTTGGGTTTGCTTTTATGTTTAAATTTTCTGGCGGTGTCTAATAATACCCAGGAATTTTATTTTAAACTGCTGATCGCGTGCCACGTTCTGCTTGCATGGGTCGGTGCCGGTCGCTGTTTAGGTCTGGATTATTATTTTTATAAACGTTATCGCGGTATCTGGTGGTAGGTTTTCATGAAACATTTTATAGGTTTTGTTGTCGTTATCTTTTCTTGTCTGACTGTGTTTTATTTTTACCGCGATGACGGGCAGAATAACGCTGATTACACGAGTTTAAAAGTTTACGGTTCGGGTTCGTTTATCGGCTCTTGGGGGCCGGGACCAAAGCTTAAAGAAATCTTTGAAAAGCAGACTGGTATTAAAGTGACCTATTTAGAAATGTCAGATCCTGCGCTGGTTTTTCAGAAAATTTCTTTTGAAGGCAATCAAGCCGTAGGCGATGTGATTTTAAGTTTAGACCAGTACGATATCTCGCGCTCGGCAGATAAGCTGACCTGGAAAAATATTGAGTCAAAAACTGCATTTTCTCTTCCTGAAAATTTACGGGAACTTGAGAAAATGGAGCAGTTCAAAGCTTATGACTGGGCTCCGATTGCTTTTGTCGCACGTGATGATTTAAATGTCACAATCGAAAAACTCGATGACCTGTTAAAGCCGGAACTTAAAGGCCGCATTGCTTTAGAAGATCCGCGCACTTCGTCGCCGGGGTTAAATTTCTTGTCCTGGATTTACAAAGTAAAACCTGAGTCTGAAGCCGACAATTTTGTAAAACAACTGATGTCACAGGCCCACAGCTTTTCACCGAGCTGGTCGGGAGCTTACGGCATTTTTAAAAATAAGCAGGCCGATATAGTGTTGTCGTATGCAACGTCTCCGGTTTATCACCTTGTCGAAGAAAAAGATTCGCACTACACAGCCCTTGAATTCAGAGAAGGGCATCCGATCCAGGTTGAATTCGCCGGTGTGCCGGAGACGTGTTTAAATTGCGATGCCGGAGTTCGTTTTGTTCAGTTTTTACAGACGCCTGAAGCACAAAAAATCATTATGGAAAAGAACTACATGTTTCCGATGCTCAAATCGGTTCAGGAAGGTACGGCTTTTGACGGTGTTAAAAATTTTAAATTATTGCCTTTTAAAATCGAAATGAAAGAGCAATTGCAAAAATGGTTAGGCACGTGGACTGAGCTAAGAAAAAATGAAGGTTAATGCGGTTAAGTTATTACTAGCTTTATTCTTTCTTTTTCCGTTATTAGTTCTGGTTTATTTTTTCAGAATCGATTTTAGTTACGACGTCAGGGAAATTACCTGGGCGCTGAAAAATTCATTTATTCAAAGTTTTGCGACGGCGCTGATTTCAGTTTTTTTCGGTTACTTCGGGGCACTGGCCATTGCGGGCTCCAGAGGCATCTTACAGCGCGGATTAAAGCTGTTGGCGTTAGTGCCGGTTTTTTTACCGGCGCTGTTTACGGTTTTAATCGGTATGGCTTTGGTGCCGGCATTTCCGCGCGGCAGTTTCGGGGTTATTTACATTTTATCTTTGGTTTATATCGGCTTTGCAGCTTCAGTGCTAAGTGAAGAGGTGATGGCAAGGCTTGGGCGACTGGGCTTCGTAGGGCAGGTGTACGGATTATCACGGTTTACTTTTCAGTTCCGTGTTTTATTGCCGCTGGTCGGGCGTTCGGCTGTTTATGTTTTTGCTACGGTTTTTATAAATGCCTTAACTGCCTTTACGATACCTTTACTGGTTGGCGGCGGTAAAGGCACTAACTTAGAAGTTTTAATTTATGAAAAAATCTTTATCGAACAGAACTGGTCGTTAGCGGTCGGGTTGTCGCTTTTGCAATTGGCGTTAGTGGCGGTTGTTGCCTTAGGCCTGCGTAACCGTAAAGATGTTACGATTTCTGCTTTTGTGCCGGGTCCGTTGGTAAGTTCTAAATTCGGTTTGATTGGTTTAGTGTTGTATCTGGGGCTGTATTTTTTCAGCTATTTAAAGCTGGCCTGGCAGATGCCCAATATCTATTATTTTGAAGAAATATTTAATACTGATTTTTATCAGGCACTCTGGCAGTCGTATGTCTTTTTTGTATGTGTTGGGCTGTTGTTTTTTGCCCTGTTCTGCGCGGTTTTGTTTTTACGGTTTCATTTAAGCAGTCATGGATTTTTAAACTTCTTTTTAAACCCGTCTTCGGTGTTAGTCGGATTTGCCTTATACCTATTGCTTCCGGCCAATCAGTTTGCATTTGATTTATGGAAGCTGACTTTGGTTTTTACGGTTGTTGGTTTTGTATCGTTTATAAAATCAGTGTTTGAAAGCCAGCTTAAACTCTTTGAGAAACAGATGTTGGTGGCCCGGGTTTTCGGAATAAGCTTTTTTACGTTTATTTTTACGATCTATTTTCCGCAGATCAAAAAACGTCTGCATTATGCGGCGTCGCTGCTTTTTATGTTCTGTATTTCAGAATTCGGTTTAGTCAAAGCTTCTGGTGCAGAAATAAAAACTCTCGGCACGCAGATGGCCAGCTACCTTTCAAGTTACCGCATTGAAGGGGCGTTTGTCTTAAGTCTGGTAATTTTAGCGGTCTGGATGATGAATACTTTTATTCTGGGGGCATTGCTTGGCGTACATAAAAAATCTTAATTATAAAATCGGAAATTTTAGTTTAACAGTTTCTGAGCTCGAGATTAAAGATGGCGGTGTCACCGTGGTGATGGGCCCATCCGGCTCCGGTAAAACGACACTGTTTAATTTATTGACCGGCTTTATCAGTCATCAGGACTGGAGTTTTGTAGCCGCTGGTGTGGATCTGGCTAAGCTTAAGATTGAAGAGCGCAACATCGGGGTGGTTTTTCAGGGGCATGAGTTGTTTCCGCACTTAACGGCCAGAGAGAACGTCGAAATCGTGATGCAGGCCAGAGACAACACCTCTGCGGAAGCTAAAGCGCAGTTAGAAAAATACAAAGGTCTGTTGCAGTTGAGCTCGTGCTGGAACACTAAAGCCGATGTGCTTTCGGGCGGCGAAAAACAACGTGTTTCAATTTTGCGGGCTCTGATGGCGAAGCCGCGTCTGTTACTTTTGGATGAGCCGTTTTCAGCGCTGGATGTGCAGAATAAAGATGAGGCCCGTAAACTGGTAAAGTCGGTTTTGGCAGAAGCCAGAACGACAACTTTGTTGATCAGCCACGATCCTGAAGACGCAGTCTACTTCGGGCCTGATTTGATCAGATTAGAACGCGGACAAGTAAAAAAAGTCTGAGCTATAAAAGCTCAGACTTTAATTGAGGCCGTTTTTTTAAGGTAGCTCTTCGCAGTCTAAAAAATCAACGTGGGCAAACTGGTCATTTTCTTTATGAATAGTCATGGTAGCTAAACTTGAATCGTAAGAAATAACCGGCATCGCTGTGTGCTTTTGTAAGTCAAAACCTGCAAGCGGTGATTTTTTGTAAGCTTCGTGTTCACCCAAGTTGATAACGTTGTGGCGGCTTGCAGGCGTTTTAAGGGCTACTAAGTCAGTAAATGTGCGGCCCTGCAACTTTTTAATACGGTAGTAGTATTTGCCGAAATCATTACCGATTTCAATTTCGCTTGTTTCGCTCTTACAGGCATAAAACGGGGCGCGCTGTAATTTTAATCTTTCGCTGACTAAACAAGTTGAGCTGTCTGAAAACAAGCAAGCTACAAGTTTGCGTGAATTTACAGAGTCTTTTACCGAAAAAGTCTTACTTTGATTTTTACGGACCAGATAGTACCAGGCTTCGTGCATCATGCCGGCAGCAACGTCTGTGTTTGATTTAAGTTTTGAAAATTGCGACTCGTCGATGACTAATTTTTGCTTTAAACGGTCGTAAAACATCATTCCGACAAGTGAGCAGTTTTTCTTTTTGTAATTTGAGTTTGCATCACGTGGCGGCTCAAGCTCCATGCCGGCTTTTAATGAAACTTTTTCGTTAAATAATTTTTGTGCGATAGCAGTAACTTCTGCAGGCAAGGCGCTGTCGATCTGTGCCAGTTTAGCAGCTGCACGGGTGAACTGCTCAAATGCATTTTCATTACTGCGTACAATGTTTAGATCGTAGATGGCTTCACCTTCCCAGAGGTCTAATAGTTCAGTTTGGCCATTGCAGTTAAGTGCACCACCTCCGCCAGAATCGACGCCACCATTGGCTTCAGCAAAACTAGCCAAAGAGGATAATACGATGGTTAACGTTAAAAGTAGAGTTACGGCTTTTTTCATAAATGGTCCTTTGCTTTTAGACTTGCGACAAGCGCGCCAGTCTAGGGTTAATTGGTTGGGGTTTCGCTTCAGAAAGGCCGTCTATGAACTTTACACAGGCGCATGATTGTTGACGGCGATCTCTAAAGCGGCTCGTTGTGCTCATAAAATAAGCGATTGGCCTGGACCTATCCATTGTTTAATATTTATAAATTAATGGATATTATATATTATTAGATATAAATAATAGTTAACCTATTAATATTATGAGAATTTTTGAATTTACTGATTATCGTGATTTTCTTAAAAAATACATCGTAGCCCTGCCAAAACAGGGTCGCGGTGAAATTTCAAAGATGGCCACTGCATTACAAATCGCTCAGCCACTCATGAGTCAGATTATCGGAGGGGTTAAAGGACTTAATCTCGAACAGGCCGATTTACTCAGTGAGTATCTGCAGTTTGCCGACAAAGAAAAAGCGTATTTATTTACACTGGTGCAGATTGAGCGGGCTGGCCGGCAAACTTTAAAAAAATATTTTATCAAACAGCGCGACAGTTTAAAAAAAGAAGCTCTGGATGTGAGAACAGTTATTTCGACCGAACGTAAACTTAATGAAGTCGAAAAATCTATTTTCTATTCGAGCTGGTTATATCAGGCGGTCCGCCTGCTGACTTCGATGGAAAAACAAGAATACGCGACTATTGAAAGTATCAGTGAAAAGTTGGGGTATGACCGGGCTAAAATCGGAGAGATCATGAATTTTCTCTTAAGCACGGGGCTATGTGTAGAGCAAAAAGGAAAGCTTTTGATGGGGCCGGCCAGTACCCATTTAGAGCACAGCTCGCCGCAATTAGCCCGCCACCATATGAACTGGCGGCACAAGGCGATTCAAAAATTCGATCAGATCCCCGAGGATGAATTAGTGTTTACAGCACCGATGACTTTAAGCCGTGCCGATTTTCAAAAGTTAAGAGAAGAAATCTTACAATTAATTAAATCAATGTACAGCACGGTGAAGGCCTCATCGGCAGAAGAGTTGGCCTGTTTAAATATCGACTTCTTTAAAGTGTGACCAAAGTTTTGACAATCGGGTAAGAAGGTAAAGCTGTTTGCGTTAACAGAGCAATTAAGAGCGAAATCTGCTATAACAGCCGGGTTGTGAAAAAACTTATTTCGATTCTTTTGATTATGAATATTTTTCTGTTGGCCGGTTGCGGTGGCGGTGGTGACAGTAAGTCGGCAAAAAGCCCGAAGCGTTATTCACGTGCGCCGAAAAAAGTTTTATCAGAAGCTGAAAGAGCCAGATTTATAACGCCGACAATTTATCATATCACTGACTTCAGTGAAGCCATGACCTGTGCGGCGATGTCAGAGCTAAGCCTGCGGAAAAGCAAAAACAATATCGTAAAAGTGCCGTTGTGCCGTAAGGCCTTAAAAAGCTGCACGCTGCAGGGAAGCTGCTTCATTACTTTCGAAGGTAAAAAAACACTGATTAACTATCATAAAAAAATCAGCGGGGGCGTGCAGTTCATGTTGGTGGATCAGTCGGTGTGTAAGTACGGCTTAGGCGATTCGAGTGATCCCAGTCAGAAATTTAAGACGATGTGTTTAGATCCGTTTTATTCAGTTGCTGCCGATACTGCGATTCATCCGCTGGGAACGGTGATTTCAATCCCGCGCTTGCGTGGTGTGAAGCTTCCGGATGGCTCAACTCATGATGGATATTTAATCGTGCGCGATTCAGGCGGTAATATTGATGGCCGTGGCCGCTTTGACTTCTTTACCGGCGACGTAGGTCTTAACGCAGGCAACCCGTTTTACGACCTAGGTCTTGGTGGTGAGGCCAATTTTGAGTACTTCATTGTCTCTGGCACGGAAGCTCAAGCTATACGCGAGCAGCGAGCGTTTCCGCTACTTAAAAAATAAATTAAAATTTGCTTAATTTTGTGAAGGCGGACTGGACTTATTAGTTACGTTCAGTACCTTTATTTTCCTTTATGAAACACCGAAAAATAGTCTGTGCAATTAGATGCAATGTCGCAAATCTTTTTATCGATTCTTGGCTTAGCCCTTTTTACCTGGGTCGCTAAGTATTTTTTCGTGCTGTATTACTACCGCAAGAAAAAAGAAGATATCAACCGGCTTGAAGCACGCACTGCAGTTTTACGTATGCTGTTAAAAGCAAAATTAAAACGTAAAGGTTCACAGATGCAGGATCAGTACAAAGACGATAAAGAATTTTATGCTTCTATCGTTTCTAAACTGGATTTACTCACCACGTTTAACTTTAACCGCAGTTCTGATTTTGAAGATGTGTTAGATATATTATCTTCAATTTCAGAGGCGATTGATCTGCAAACGGTAAGAACCAATCCCGCTCTATATACGGCCCAGCAGGAGCAGATCGCAAAAGAGCGCGAAACGATTTTAGCCCAGACCGGTGTAGAGGTTACGAAAACCGATGAAACCGGTGCCGCAAAATCTGCTGACGAAATTGAGTCGAAGAAAAAACAAGAAGTGAACAGTCAAATGCCCCAGTATGATCGTTGGCAGCAATTGCTTAAATACGACAAAGGCAATATGTTCATTATTAAAGAGATCGTTGAGACCACTGAAGATTTAAAGACTAAAATCGAAACTTATAATCGCGAGCAGGATAATAAGGAATTGCATATTCGGGTTCCTGAGCTGATCGAAATTGATTCGTTTGAAGGTTTGCGCGCGATTGTTGACCGCGAGCAAGAAAAAGCCAAAGCGGGCAAAGCCGCCAAAAAATTAAATAGACAAAAAAATCTACAGCAAGATCCAGAGTTAGCTGAAATCGAAGCGGCTACGGCCGGCAAGAAACTTCCGCCGAGCTCGTCAAATAACGGCGAAGCTGCTTAGAGCAGGCCGGCCTCTGTGTTGATCAGCCTCTGGCTGACCTTATTCTAAAGGTCGGACCTCTCGGTCCTCCTTATTTTTCAAATGAATTCCTATTGTCTCAAGCTCATACGTTGAGCTCGAATTTATCTATATTCTGTAAATTAATTCTTAAAAATCCCCTTAAATATTAAAGTTTTAACGCAAAGCGTCGATATTATGTGTGACTATCGAACTGGACTAAAGGCTTGCCGGGTTGGCCAAAGCTAGTTCCAACATTAAAAGGAACACACGTATGTCGCTTCGGATAAACACGAATGTGGCCGCCTTCGGCGTCCAAAACGCTATGGTTAAAAGTGAACGCGAAATCGAGAACTCCATGAAAAGTCTGTCGTCAGGATCACGTTTTGCCAATATCAGTACCGACCCCGCCGATAAGGCCATTTCAGAAGATTTAAAGAGTGATATCTCGGGTATGGAAGTCGCGCGCCGAAATGCCGAACAGGCCGGAAGTTTTGCGGCCATTGCCGAGGGTGGGATGGCCGAACAATCAAATTTAATTATCCGTATGCGCGAGCTTGCGGTACAGGCGGCCAGTGATACTTATTCAGATACCGAACGTTCATTTATGCAGAACGAATTCGAAAAGCTGCAACAAGAGGTCGAACGAATCGCGCAGACCAGCGCCTTTGGTTCGCGCAAACTGCTTGATGGCACTTCACAGGAAATCGATATCCAGGTAGGTACAGGCAGTGATGTCAATTCACGGATTACCTTTAATGCCGACACAGACACAACGTTATCTGGCTTGGGTATCAGCGGTTTAACTGTCGATGATAAATCCAATGCACGCGATACTCTCGAAGCTTTAGATGGCGGTTTAGACCGTATCTCGATGCAGAGATCAAAGTACGGGGCGCTGCAATCACGTTTGGAATCTGCATCTAATTTTTTATCGGCTTCGATTGAAAATGTGTCTGGTGCGAATTCAAAAATCGCAGATACAGATGTAGCAAAAGAAGTTTCAAACTTACGTAAAAATCAGATCTTGCAGCAATATCAAAGCACACTTTTAGCGACTGCAAACGATCAAGTCGGCAACGCTTTAAGATTAATTGCCTAAGTGATCTTTTTCACAATCTTTCACTAATCTTTGGCTTTGGTCTGGGTGATACTGGACCAAAAGCCAGGGGTCTTCAAAAAAAAGTTTAAAAATATTAACTAGTTATATCATGCACTTGATGTGCCGCGTCAAAGAAAAGCTAGACCAAGGGCTAAAGTCTCCTAGACCATGGTCCGAAATAGTTGTTGTACGTAAGGTGATCTGAGAAGAAGCGCGATAGACCAGTTCGATAGTCAAACTTACCGGTCTTCAAAAATCCTCTTAGAGAACTCATGAAGGAAAACCTTGGCAGTCACCATAGGCCCTTCATGGGTTCAACATCCTACAAATAGCAAATTTGAATATGTTTTTAAATTTTTGGGGTTTAACCAAAAAATAACTAACAACTATTTAGGGAAAATAGGGGGATATCAGTATGGGTTTAAGAATTTCAACAAACATGGCGTCAATTTCAGCGCAACGTGCGATGTCGCAACAGACGAAGCGTTTAGAAAAAGCTTCAGCTTCATTAGCGACCGGTAATCGTATTACCAAAGCCGCCGATGATTCTGCCGGTCTTGCGATCGCCGAGAACATGAAAATGGAAATTCGCGGTACGGTGCAAGCGCGCTCGAATGCCTTCAATGCGATTTCGACGATTCAGGTCGCAGAGGGTGGTCTTTCTGAGCAGGCCAACTTAATTGCACGTCTTCGTGAGTTAGGTGTACAGGCGGCATCGGATACGGTCGGTGAAGCGGAACGCTACTATTTACAACAAGAGGCGGTATCGATCACAGAAGAGATTGACCGTATTTCTAAAACGACAAAATTCGGTGATAAATTTTTATTAAATGGTACCAATCCATCATACGACTTCCATGTCGGTTCGGATGCGGCGAAAGAAAACGTGATCACGTTTACGTCTGAAGCCGATGCAACGATCGATGGTTTAGGTTTAGGTGGTGTGGATATTTCAGAAAAAGAGGGGGCGCGTGACATGTTAAGTACTCTTGATGGTGCCTTAGAAAAAGTATCAAGAATGCGTTCGGGATTCGGTGCGGTTCAATCGCGTTTAGAATCAACAGTTAACGGTCTAGATGTTAAACAAGAAAATTTACAGTCAGCGCGTTCACGCTTAATGGATGCGGACGTAGCAAAAGAATCTGCGGACTTAGCTTCATCTTCGATGTTACAACAAGCTTCGATCAGCGTGTTATCACAAGCAAATCAACAGCCTTACCAAGCGATGAAACTAATCGGTTAATCGTGACTGAAAGTGGGGCCTGCGTAACAGCGGGCCTCACCAGCTTAAAGTCCATGGGATTTTAAGTTTTAAGACGAGTCGTAAATATCGGCTCCTCTTATAAGTTAAAATTTTAAATTTTAAAAGTTTTGAAGTTATCACCCTATTGATAGCTTCTTAAACCCGGGCTCTGACGGTTGTTCGTCAGAGCTTTTTTTCGTTGAGCCCTGTTATGCCGCGTGTGCGAGCCGGGCACCGCCCCAAAAATAGCAATAGATGCTTTTTATGAATCAACTAACATTTATAAAAAGCAGAATTAGAAAAGCGCATGGTGGAGATTTATCTATTGGTAAACGTCGTAGTCGCAGATCACTGAATATCAAAAAGCCAATGCATGTAACTTTACGATCTGAATATGCTTATTCGGGGCGGTGCCCTGATGCGTGTGCGGAGCTAGGGCTAGAATTCGATTTCGTCTGGGTTGATGTAGTAGCCGTCGTTGCCTTTTTCGATTTGTTCGTTGGTTTTAGGTTTGGCTTCTTCTTTATTCTTCGCTGCTGCCGGCTTTTCGAAAGCTTCATCCTGTTGTTGTGGTTTAGTTTTTTTCGCCGGTGATTTTTTTAACCCAGTTTCGCCAGGCATTGGTGGCATGTGTTCTTGTTCTTCGATCTGTTCTAATGGTGCGTCTGGGATAATGCCCTGGATTTTTTGGTTAATTTCATTTGTCGGGCATTTACTCACGACTTTGGCCAACGTGTGACCGGTCATTTTTTGCACAAGATCATAAACGCAGCCACCTTGCGGTAAGTGATCGGCGACGATCATTAGCTGCGGAGTATAGCGGCGGTCACACTTATCAACGATAAATTCGTAATCTTTTAAAGGGATAACGCCTTTGTTTTTAAAAACGCAGTCGTTTTCTTGCAAGGTGTCTGAAGGATTAGCTAAGCTGCGGCCCGGGTCGGCCTGGGTAACGGCCGAAAAGCCTATGATCACCGTAAACAGCATTAATAGTGGTTTCATGACAACTCCTTTAAAGCGAAAAGCGACAAAAAGTGTTCTCGTGTTTAAGAGAACGACATCCATAGCCGGTATAGACCGCCTAAATTCACTCTGAAAGCCAGAGTGAGCCGCTATAAATCTAAATGCGAAGCTGTTGCCAACTTGATCTGTGGCACAGCAGTTAAAAACACATTGTTCTGGCCAGACTTTAAGTTTACTTTTTTGCCGGATGTTGAAAGTGTTTTCTCCTCTGAGTTTAAATAAAATTTATTTAAATTATACCCTCGACGTTAAACCTTAAGACTTACAGCTACGGACTAGATAGCCCATAGGTCTACGGCGACCCAAGTCTGTCATTTATTGGTCGGGTACAGACTAGCTAAGACCATGTGCGGACCAGTTTTTAGCTGGACTTTTGTTTTGAAAATCGCTTGTTTTTGGTCTGTTTTTCAAAACGTTAGTCCAGTTTGCCTATGTCTTTGGTCCAGATTTACAGGACGCGACTAAAGAGCATCACAGACTCGCCGAAAGGTATATCAAGCAAGCGATCGAGACTCGACTGGATGGTCTGGAGATACTTAATGTAGTGACTGACATTATGTATTGACGAAGGGCTGTAGAGAAGAGTGCAGGTCACCAAAACGTACAAGAAAACCGGGCTACATAGTGTGGTCCGGTTTTAAAAAAACAAAAAGAGGTCTAACATGGGATTAAGAATTTCAACAAACGTAGCAGCGATTAATGCACAAAGAGTAATGAGCGGTAACACTCGTGAAATGCAAAAATCAATGGCTCAATTATCTACTGGTTCACGTATCACTAAAGCCGGTGATGATGCTGCCGGTTTAGCAATTTCTGAAAATTTAAAATCAACTATTCGTTCATACGGTCAAGCATCAAGAAATGCTAATGACGGTATCTCGATGATCCAAACTGCTGAGCAGTCAATGGGTGAGGTTTCAAACGTGTTAACTCGTATCCGTGAATTAGGTATCCAAGCTTCTTCTGATACGATCGGTGACCAAGAGCGTAACTTTATTCAATCTGAGGTTGATGCTCTTAAAGCTGAGGTTCAACGTGTGGCTGAATCTACAACTTTCGGTTCAAAAAAATTATTAGATGGTACTGGTGGTATTTATGATATCCACGTAGGTACTTCTGCAAATGCGGCAACTGACTGGATCGGTTATGATGCAGCAAAAACTAACGTATCTGTTGATGCCTTAGGTATCGCTGGTTTAGATTTTTCAAATAAAGAGGGTGCTCGTGAAGGTTTAGCACAATTAGATTCAGCGCAATTAACAGTAAACGGTTCACGCGCTAATTTAGGTGCATTACAAAATCGACTAACTTCAACTGTGGATGTTATCGGAACTATGTCTGAGTCGATGAGTGCAGCAAATTCGCGTCTACGTGATGCTGATATCGCTAACACGACTTCTGAGCTAGCTCGTAACCAAGTGTTATTACAAGGTACTACTTCTGTATTAGCACAAGCTAACCAATCGCCACAAATGGCTCTTAAATTGATCGGTTAATTTAGAATTGATTAAATGGTTGGGCGGGGTGTGACCTCGCCCTGCTCAACAATTTAAATATAGTTTAAGACGGACGGGGGAATCACCAAGTCCGTCTTTTTTTGTTTTGGGCCCCCGCCCACCCCCCTGCGCTGCGCTTTTTCTTACCGATTACTCTCAAATTCTTTTCATTTACCTCTGTGCAACCGTGAAGGCTTGTTGCTGCAAGGCAAAAGTGGCTATGTTGGCCCTTCTTGAAAATGAAAGGAATAATCATGTTCAAAACAACTTTTTTACTTCTTGCTCTAGTTGCTTCCTGTGTATCTGCATTCGCTGCTGAAACTGCGGCTCCTAAAATTGCTGCAATCAAACCGCCTGAGAAGGAATTAGTGATCTACTCGGCCCGTAAAGAAGAGTTGATTAAACCACTTTTAGATCAATTTACCCAAAAAACAGGCATTCCAGTGAAAATGTTATCCGATGAGGCTCCAAAATTATTGGCCCGTATTGAATCTGAAGGCGCGCAATCTCCGGCCGACGTCTTAATTACCGTAGATGTGGCCAACCTAACGCTTGCTAAAGATAAAGGTTTGTTTGCCAAATTAAACTCAAAAACTTTAAACAATAACGTTCCGGCTTTATACCGAGACAAAGACGGTGAGTGGTTTGGTCTCAGTAAACGTATCCGCGCTGTGTTTTACAACAAAGAAAAAGTTAAACCTGAAGAGTTATCAACTTACGAAGATTTAGCTAACGAAAAATGGAAAGGCAGCATCGTTGCCCGGTCATCTTCGCACCCATATAACCAATCTCTGTTTGCTCACATCATTAAAGTGCACGGCGATAAATTTGCCACTGACTGGGCCAAAGGTTTCGTCGCTAACTTAGCTCGTTCACCGCAAGGTGGCGACTCAGACCAGTTGCGTGCAGTGGCTTCTGGCGAAGCGAAATTAGCTATTTCAAACAGCTACTACTACGGTAAAATGTTAACTTCAAATTTACCTGAAGATAAATTAGTTGCTGAAAAAGTTGGGATCTTTTTTCCGAATCAAAAATCGGCTAAAGGTGAGTTAAATGGCGTGCACGTAAACATCAGCGGCGGTGCGGTGTTAAAAACTTCTAAGAACACAAAAAATGCACAAAAACTTTTAGAATTTTTAAGCTCTGCTGAAGCTCAAGACCTCTACGCCAGCTTAAACAAAGAATTTCCGGTATTAACGACAGCTAAATCTGATACTGTCTTAGCTGCCTGGGGTCCGTTTAAAGAAGATAAAACCCAGCTGCACTCTTGGGCGCCGAAATCAAAACAAGCTACTTTGATCTCTGACCAAGTGGGCTGGAAGTAATTTTGTGTTACGAGCTGCGGCGCTGGCTTTTGCCGCTTTATGTATAGCGCCGTTTCTGGTGATCGCAGCCGCTTGGCTGATTAAGTTATCTCCGGAGACGGCTTCGGCCTGGCAACATGTGGTTCAGTATTTACTGACCGATCATATTATTGATACTTTGTTGCTGGGATTCGGTGTGGCTTTCACAGCGGTGGCTGTGGGAGTTACAACCGCGTGGCTTGCTGCACGCTTTTCTTTTTTCGGACAGTCTGTTTTACAGTTTGCCATGATTCTGCCTTTGGCCGTGCCGGCCTATATTTCGGCTTACGCTTATGGGTGGTTGTTCGAGTACGCAGGTCCGATCCAAACTTTTATCCGCGAAATCACCGGTTGGCAAAAAGGCGATTATTATTTTCCGCAGTTTAGAACTCTGGGCGGAGCTATTCTGGTCATTGGTTTTTCAACGGTTCCCTATGTTTATCTGCTGGCACGTACAGCTTTTTTAACGCAGCCGTTAGAATGGTGGCAGGCAGCCTCGTCAATGGGTTCACAGCCTCGGCATTTTTTCTGGCGGGTGGCCCTGCCGGCTGCGCGCCCTTTTGTTTTTGCCGGCGGGTTAATGGCCTTAATGGAAGCGTTGGCTGATATCGGCACAGTCGCCATTATGGGTGTGCAGAGTTTCGGAGCCGGCATCTACCGCAGCTGGTTTTACCTGGGTGAGCCATTAGTGGCGGCTCGTCTGGCTACGGTGTTGTTAGTTTTTGTATTTTTCTTAATGGTTGTTGAGGCATTTAACCGCCGCCGTCAACGGTTTGCCGCCATTGTGCAAAATACTGAAGTAAAAAAAATAAAATTACCGCCGTTAAAAAACTTTTTGGCTTTTATAGTGTGTCTGCTGCCGGTACTCATTGGCTTCATTATCCCGGTTCTGGTCTTGCTTCGCCTGTTAACCTATAATCAGGTGTTCTCACTGAGTCAGTTAAATCCTGATTTTATCTGGCAGACCCTGCGCCTGGGTGGGTTGAGCGGGTTACTTGTGGCGGCCGTGGCTTTAGTGCTGGCTATGGCCGGACGGTTTTACCCGAAAGGGTGGCTTAGATATTTTACGGCTCTGGCCAACGTGGGCTATGCCGTGCCGGGCGCTATTTTAGCTGTAGGTTTGATGTTGCTGTTCGGCGGGCTGCAGAAAAATTATTTTCCGGATTTGGTTATCACCGGAACTATCGCCGCCTTACTGATTGCCTATGTGGTGCGCTTTGTGGCCACCGCCTATCATCCGCTGCACAGCGGGCTTACGCGCATTCCGCGCGAGTACGATCAGGCTTCGGCGGCTATGGGTAAAAATAAATTTATCACGTTTGTGCGCGTGCAGTTACCGCTGTTAAAACTGCCGCTGGGTGTGGCTTTTGTGGTGGTGTTCTTAGATACGGTCAAAGAATTGTCGGCCACATTAATCCTGCGTCCGTTTGACGTAAAAAATTTAGCGATCGTGGCGTTTGAATTTGCCAGTGATGATCGCCATGTTGAGGCTGCTCCGTATTCTTTAATCCTGATCGGGTTAAGTACGGTGGCAGTCATTGTGTTGTTTCGCTTGTATGAAAAATTAAAGGTGTACCGATGAGTTTAAAATTAACAAACGTCACTTATAAATATCCTAACGCCAATCGCGGCGTAAATCCTGTTTCTTTTAATCTGGCCAGCGGCCAGGTGGCTTGTTTGCTAGGGCCATCGGGAGCCGGCAAATCGACACTGTTAAAAATTCTCGCGGGTTTTGTAACGCCAGATAGTGGCGAAGTTTTTATTCACGACAAAAAAGTTGCCAGCAGCAGTAAGAATATAGTGCCGGTGCAAAAACGTGAAGTCGGGATCGTCTTTCAACAGCATGCGCTTTTTCCGCATATGACGGTGAGCGAAAATATTCTGTACGGCTGCCGCAGACCAAGAGCTGAGCGTAAAGAGTTTTTAAATCAGCTGCTGGAAGAATTTAAAATCAGTTTACACAAAGATAAATACCCGCACGAGATTTCGGGCGGCGAAGCCCAGCGGGTGGCGGTGGCGCGCGCCATTGCCTCAGAACCACGGCTGTTGTTAATGGATGAGCCATTTTCAAGTTTAGACCAGAATCTGCGTGTCCAGGTCGAACAGCAGTGTCTGTCGATTATCCGCGAAAGAAAACTTACGGCCGTGATTGTGACCCACGACGAAGTCAGTGCACAGACGATGGGTGATGTAATTATCCGGATCGAGCAGAACTAGTACGACCTAGGTCTTAACCTTGTCGCAATTCAAGATTTTATAATAGTTACCGATAAGCAGAGCATGAATGTAAAAAATCTTGCCGGTAACGCCATAATTAATACATTACCATCTACTCAGCAAGCGCCTGAAACAAAGGCTATTAAATCTGAGAATACGCATGACCGTGATGCCAACGGACAGCAGCAGTATCAGCAACAGCAAAAAAAGAAAGAAAAGATGACTCGTGAGCAGGCTGAAAAAGCCGTCGAGAATCTGAATGCCAAACATTTTATGTTGGATATGAAATGGGTTGCCGTTTTGACTGAAGATAACGGCTATTTTTATGCTGAAGTAAAAGATCAGAGCGAAAGCCTGATCCGTAAAATTGCGGAGCGCGATTTATGGGAAGTGTTCGAAACACCCACCCACGAAACATCTCAAAAAGGCAACTTACTTAAGCGCACGGCATAACGGCAAATCAAAACCAGAGCGTTAGCGTTTGGACTTGATCCCCAGATTTGTAATAATTAACTTTTCGTATTCTTTCATCAGAAAATTAAACATCTGTCTTTCCGGAATGTCGTAGAGCTTAATAAGCTTCTTTAAGATATCCCAAGGCGGTGAGCACTTGCCGCGCTCCCAGTTAGAAACAAACTGCGATTTGCACTGACAGGCCTTTGCCACGTCGATTTGCGTGAGATTTTGACTCTCACGCTTTTCTTTCAGGTATTCACCCAGCTTACCAAAGTGTTGTTTGAGCGCGGTTTTATTTTCCATAGGTCTAGATAATACTGAAAAAACGCTGTCTTCGTCCAGCTTTGCTGCCTCTATCCAGAGTAAAGTCTGTGGGTCAAATTTGCCCACTCGTCAGAGGGCCAAACTTGGTCCAATGACAAACCATTGACTCACAAAATTTAGACTAACTCTGTCATACTGATCTTGTTGCAATTGTCTTTCATGGAGGAAATACAGTGCCAGTACGCATTAGCGGTTTATCAGGAGGATTGCCCCCGAATCTGGTCGATCAAGTGATCGAAGCAGAACGTATGCCGTTAAAGAAAATGGAAGCTGACAAAGCCAAAGTTGAAGACAAAGTAAAACTAGTTACCGAATTCGAAACCAAAATTAATGACATCTTAAAAAACTTAAATTCAATCGTCGGCGCCCGAGGTTTCAGCGATATGAAATTTATGTCGGGGTTTCCTGATATCGTCGACGGCACAGTGGATCCGGCGATTGCAGATTCTGGTGACTGGACACTTGAGGTTATCCAATTGGCGACCAAACCTTCGATCGTTTCTAACGGTGCCCCTGATAAGGATCAGTCGTCTATCGGTGTTGGTTATATCAAGTTTGATACACCGGAAGGCATACAGGAAGTTTACATCGATGAAGATAACTCTACCCTGGAAAAAGTAGCTGCTAAAATTAATGAAGCCGATGTCGGGGTAAAAGCCACCGTCATTAACGATAGAAAAGATTCGGTTGATAGCTACCGTTTACAGTTAACCGGTGCCAAAACCGGTAATGATCACTCGGTAGAGTTTCCGACCGTGTACATGGTTGATGGTGATTTCGATTTTGAATTCGACCACCAACTGGCAGCCAAAAATGCCAAATATAAATTAAACGGCCACGAGTTCGAAGCGGCCGAGAATAAAATTACGGACGCGATTCCCGGCGTAACTTTAGATCTTAAGCAGGCGCGCGAAGGCACGCCGGTTAAATTAACGGTTACAGAAAATTTTGATGTGATCGGTGAAAAAGTTAAATCATTCGTTGATGCCTATAACGGAGCCTTAAGTTTTATCCAGAGCCAGAACAAGCTGACAGAAACCAAAGATGGTATGCAGCGCCTGGGCCCATTAGGTGGCGACAGTATGCTTCGTATGACGGAAGGCCGCCTGCGCAGTATTATCCAGAACGTACAGGAGACAAACAGCTCGTACGAACGGATTTTAGAGCTTGGCATTGAGTTTAACCGTAACGGTACATTAGATTACAAAGCTGAAAAATTTAAAAAAGCCGTCGCAGAAGATCCGCGCGATGTGATCGAATTTTTACGCGGAGATTTAGTCAACACCGGATTTATCACGAACATGCGTAAGCGTATCCGTGAGATCACAGATCCGTCGACCGGCGCAGTGGGCACTCGTAAAACGAGCATGCAGCGTCAGGTTTCAAATATAGATCAAAAAATAGATAGAAAAGAAAAACAGCTCGAAAAGCGTGAAGAGTCTTTACGACGTCAATTCTCCAAAATGGAAGAGGCGATGTCGAAGCTTAACTCGCAGGGCGCAGCAATCGGGAAGGGGTAAGGTAGAAGAGTATGGCAGCAAATCCATATCAAAAGTATAAACAGACATCGATAACGAGTGCACCTCGTGAGCAGATCTTATTGATGTTATATGAGGGCGCAATCAAGTTTACCAAACTTGCAATTCTGGCCGCCGAACAAAAAAAGATCGCAGACCGCGGGCATAACCTGATGCGGGCTTACGATATCATCATGGAATTACAAGTGTCGCTGGACCACAAAGTTGGGGGCGATATCGCAAAACAACTCGATCAGTTGTATACGTATATCCTGGATCAATACACTAAAGCTAACATTAAGGGTGATATTGAAGCCATGAAGAATGCATTAAAAGTAATTGAAAACCTATACGAAGGCTGGAAAGTAGCCGTAGAAAAATATAAAAAAGAGCAAGACGCCAAAGGGGGCACAGCATGATCCGCTTAGTTCAATTAATGACAGAGAAAAACCACTTTCTTGAGAAGTTTTACACTTTGAATGAACAACAGATCATTAAACTTGAAAGCGGTCATTATGAAGAAATCGAAGCGTTCTACAATAAACGCGAAGATTTAATCAATATCCTTAAATATATTGATTCAGAAATCAACAAAGCCCACATGCAACATAAAGACATTAATGGCGTGTTTGCCGAAACAGACAAGCGTGCGTTACGCGAGTGCATGCGTGCAAAAGAAATGTTTGTAAGCCGTATCTTGGATCAGGATATGCAGGTCTTAGCCTTAATCGATCAAGCTAAAACCAAGATCATCCGCGAGCTACAGGACGTAAGATTAGCCAAAAAGGCCATGGCCGGCTATAAGTCTGCGTAGTTCAAAACTGCCTAGTCTTTTGTTAGCCAAGTCAGTAAATTGACTTGCTTGTCATAGAATAGCGATTGCTGAAATAAAACGGGAGCGAAAGCTCCCGTTTTATTTGATTTAAACCGATGGCATTCACCTTGCTTTATAAAATCTTGTAGAAACCGCTCAGGAAGGGCGGTCCAGTCAACTGCGCGGAGGCAATGAATGCTACATACGAACAGCCAGTTTAAAGCGGCTCAGGATCTTTTCAAAAACGGTCAATACAAAAAATCATTTTTAAATTTGATCAAAATCTCAACTGAATATTCTAACGAGCCTGAATTTTTAAGATTGCTGTCGCAAGTGCAGATGTCTTTAAAAGATTTTACGGGTCAGTTAAAAACCCTGCAGGTGCTGTCTGACAGAAGTCAGGCCATCGAAGATAAAGTTAAATACATGATGGCCTTGCTTGCGCAAGGCAAGCGTAATGAATCTTTAGATGAAGCCTTAAAGCTTTTGACTATGCCGCTTGCAAAAAGTGAAAAGGTTTTCGTTTTTAAAGCTTTGATCAGAATCTATTCGGTAGAAAATGACTTTGAAGGTCTTGAAGATGTTTGTCGCGAGCTGCAGACCTTAGGTGTTGCTGATGCCGAAGTCAGCTATTCGCATGCATTAGTTGAAGCTGCAAAAGGTGAATTAGACCAGGCGATTGAACATTTACGTCAGGCTGTTGTCGATAACCCTACGTTTGATACCGGGTGGGCCGCACTGGGTTTGTACCATTATAAAAAGGGTGATATCGAGTTGGCCAAAGCTAATTTAGAAAAAGCATTGGATATCAATCCGTCAAATACGACGGCTTTGAAACATATTTCAAACTGGGTTGATGACTCACAGCCGGATGAATTAAACGCGACGTTAGAGAAAGTAAATTATTATTTACAAAAGTTTAACTTCGACGAAGAAATCTCAGGTTGTCATGCCAATCTGTTGATTAAAAAAGGTCAAGCTGACCTAGCTAAATTAGAAATCGATAAGCTTACTTATTATTTTGGAAATTAATTGAGTTCATGCTAGCCTTTTTAGGTGAACGTTTATGTCCAACACCAATACTTAGACCAAGTTAAACACACTGTTCAAAGTTTAGGTGTTGGTTTGTCCGAAAATCTCGAACAGCCTGCTGATCTGGCGGTTTTTGACAGCCGCCACATTCCGAGCCAGTCGCAGCTTGAAAAATTTAAAGAAAAAGTATTGATCGTCGATCAGACGGGTGCCGATTTTCGGTTACTTCAGCTGGTCAACCCGCGTTTAGTACTAACCACGGCAGAGCTTGCGCAGTTGACGCAGCTGATTCAGTTACTGCAACGGCAGAACAGTTCGGTTTTTAAAGCGGCTGATCTCGTGGCGGTCGATGAGAGCGGACAGATCGAAAGTTTAAAAAAAGAACTACAGGAAAAGTCAGAATCCTTAAAATATTTCGTCAATGAAGAAAATTTAAAAAAGCAAAAAGAAAAAAAGCTGTTATATTTTCTCGATTTTTTAAATGCCGAGCAGGACACACCGGATTTCATGGAAAACCTGTGCGATTTATTGTGGGCTGATTTAAAAAAACTCGGCTCGTTCCATCTATTGGGGTTTATCGTTACTCTTTCCAAGCAAGAAAATGCTTTTATGATCTTTGACGGTAAGCAGGCTAAATTTAATTACAACATCCGTTTTGCCGGGACTGATGAAAAACAGTATGCCGTGCAGTTGGCAGATATTCTCCAGCGCCCGATTGCCGCGACCAAGTTTTGGACCAGTGAGAAAAATGGCTTAAAGAGTTTTTTCTTTTTAGAAAACCGCGGAGCCATTGCCGCACCGGAAAGTCTGGATTCTTATATCTCTGAGCGTATTGATTTAATGGTGCTGATGATCCAGCGCCATATTTCTCAGTTGCAAACCAGTTATTTACTCAATAAATGGAACGTCTTCGGTAAGGCCTATCAGCAGCCGATGCATGTGATCAGTGCAGATTATACGCTGGTGCAGTCTAACTTTTACGACCAGAGCCAGCCGCTCAAATGCTTTGAGAAGCTGGCAGGGCGAAGTTCTCCTTGTGAGAACTGTCCGGTGACGGAGCAGAAAAATGTAAGTCCGGTTACGATTAACAACCGTAAATACAAATCATACGCGACGAAGTTTTCGACCGATAGCGACTATTTTTTTGTATTCTACGAAAACCAGAGTGAATCAGATCTGATCAAATCAAACATGATTCAGAATGAAAAAATGAACGTGATCGGCCAGCTGGCCAATCACCTGGCGCACGAATTAAATAACCCGCTGACAGGATTAAAGTTAGCTACGGAGTTCATTTTGCAGCAGCCGCAGCTAGAAACCACCGTTAAGAACGATTTTAACGAAGTGTTAAAGGGCATCGACCGCTGCAAAAATATTATTACTGATTTACTGGAATTCAGCTCTGACCAGAGCCCGAACCTGACCGTTGGCAGCGTCGACGAAGTGATTAAAAAGACGATGCCGCTGTTAAAGTCGATCACGCGCGCATTTAATGTTTTTATCGACGTTAAAAATGTGCCGGTGCGCATGAATGCCGGGCAGTTACAGCAGATTATTTTTAACCTGATTAAAAATTCTTGTCAGGCGATGCCGGCCAAAGGCTCGATTAAAATTTATGATATAGATACACCGGCCCATTACGATGTGATTTTTGAGGACAACGGCAGTGGCCTTCCGGAGAGTATTAAAAACAACCTGTTCGAACCGTTTGCCACCACCAAACAAAGCGGCGAGGGCACCGGCCTTGGTTTGTATATTTCAAAAAGTTTAGCGAAGCGGATGTTTGCCGATCTGTTGCACGATGCCGGATATAAAAACGGCACACGATTTATTCTAAGGTTCTTTAAATGAGATTATTAATTTGTGACGATGAAGATTTAATCCGTAAATCACTGGCCCGGGCGTTTCGTGCCCAGGGCCATGATGTGATCGAGGCCGAAAACGGTGCTGTGGCTCTGGAGCTTTTAAAGAGTCATGATATTGATTTACTGGTGCTCGATCTGTTGATGCCCGAAAAAAACGGCTTTGATGTGTTGGCTGAGATGAACGTGGTTAAGCCTGTGATTATTATTTCGGCCTTCTCCGGCCAGAGCCAGGGGCATTTTCATGCTGAAGATTATCCTCAGGTGGTGGGATTTATTAAAAAACCTTTTGACCACTTAAGCGTTGTGATACAAGAAATGACCAGTATTTATGAGAATTATATCCGGAAAATATAAAGGCAGAAACCTTGTCAGCTTTAAGGCCGACCACATCCGACCGACCATGGATCGAGTCAAGGAAACTTTATTCAATAAGTGGATGGGGTATGTGGATGAAGCCCGCGCCTTAGATTTGTTTGCCGGTACCGGAAATCTGGGCCTGGAGGCTCTTTCGCGCGGAGCCAAGCACGTCACTTTTGTGGAAAAGAATGCCAAGTCTGTGGATATTATCCGTAAAAATGTAGAATTGTTAAAGATCGCCAAAGACGAGCATGTGGTGATTCCTAAGGATGTATTCTCTTTTATTAAGTCTTATCAGGGCGAGGGCTTCGATATTATCTTTATTGACCCGCCATTTACCGAAAAACTGGCTGACGATGTGATGACGGCGCTGGCAAGTAGCCAATGTTTTCATCAAAACACCCTGATTGCCATCGAGGCCATTAAGCAGGAAAAGATCGGAACCGAGTACGGTGATTTGATATGCTATGACAAACAAGATTATGGCGACAAAAGTCTTTCCCTGTTTCAGAAAAAAGCTTAATCTCCTTTCATGTCACAGATAGCCGTTTATCCGGGAAGTTTTGATCCTATTACATCGGGCCACGTGGATATCATCCATCGCCTGTCTGAGATTTTTGACCAGGTGATCGTCTTGGTTGCCCAATCCGGCGATAAAACCTACATGTTCAAAGCGGAAGAGCGCGCCGAATTCGTCCGTAAACAGTTTTCGCATAAAAAAAATATTCAGGTTGATATCTTCCAAGGCCTGACCGTTGATTACATGAAAACCAAAGGCGCTAAAGTTATCGTGCGCGGTTTGCGTGCGGTAGCTGACTTTGAATATGAGGGCACTTTGGCCAATATTAATAAAAAAATTGCTCCAGAGATTGAGACGTTCATGATTTTCTCAAAACCAGAGTATTATTTTATTTCTTCGCGCGGAGTAAAAGAGTTGGCTAAAAATGGCGGTAATTTAACCGGTTTGGTGCCGGATATTGTTATTCCCGAATTAGTTAAAAAGCTTAAGAAGTAATTTTTTAAAAAGGATCGGTTGTTATGTTATCAAAAAAAGCGTTAAGCCTTAAATCATCTCCGACTCTGGCTCTTGTAGCTAAAGCAAAAGAATTACAGGCGCAGGGTCACAATGTGATTTCGTTAACAGTGGGTGAGCCTGACTGGCCAACTTACAAAGTGGCCGCCGAAGCCGGTATCAACGCGATCCAAACCGGTTTTACCAAATACACGGCTGCTAACGGCACCATCGAGTTGCGTAAAGCGATCGCGATGCGCACTGAAGCTGATCTTGGCTTAACTTATAATCCTGCAAAAGAAGTCGCCGTTACGAGCGGTGCAAAGTATGCGATCTTCACGGCCCTTCAGGTGCTGTGCGATCCAGGAGACGAAGTGATCATTCACTCGCCGTACTGGGTTAGCTACCCGGCCATGGCAGAGCTTGCCGACGCGGTTCCTAAAATTGTCGACTGCAAAGCTGAACATAATTTCAAGCTTTCCGCAGCTCGCCTAGAGCAGGCAATCACGCCAAAAACCAAAGTATTTTTATTCTGTTCGCCGTCAAATCCGACAGGCTTTGTGTATTCAAAAGAAGAGTTAAAAGCCATGGCCGATGTTCTTAAAAAACATCCGCGCGTGGTGGTGATCTCTGATGATATGTATAACCGATTAATGCTGGATGGAACAGCGATCGCGCCTCACTTGTTGCAAGTAGCGCCCGAGCTTCGTGACCGCACGATTTTAATCAACGGCGGTTCAAAAGCCTATTCAATGACTGGCTGGAGAATTGGCTGGGCCATGGGGCCTGAGAAGGTTTTAAAAGCGATCGGTGATTACGCATCTCAATCAACCGGGGCGCCGTCTTCGATTGCGCAGGCGGCGGCTGAAAAAGCGTTATTACATTCAGAAACGGATATCAAAAACACCGTCGAATTACTAAAGACCCGTTTAGAGGCAGCCATTAAACGCATGGGCCAGATCAAAGATCTGCAAGTGTACAAACCAGACGGCGCGTTTTATTTATGGATCAATGTTGAAAAATTTTTGGGCCGTAAATACAAGGGCGAAGTCGTGCAGTCGTCAGCGCAGTTCGGAAAAATCTATTTAGAAGATTTTCATGTGGCGACTGTTCCTGGCGAAGAGTTCGGTGAGCCGGGCTACATGCGTTTAAGTTTTGCGACTGAAACTGCAAAGTTTAACGAAGCCATGGACCGCATGCAAAAAATGATCGATCAGATGTCGTAAGCTTGTTTTGATCTGCCATCGGCAGACCTTACTCTAAAGGGCCGACTTCGCAGTCGTCCTAGTGCTTCTACGTAGACTTAACAATGCGTTTAAATTCGAACGGCTTGACGATTTTACCGTCGGCTGTTTTCGTCGTTGCCGTATCGGCAGTGAACGTTTGAGGCATATGTTGAATCGTCTTTTTGAATTCAGCGCTTAACGCAGTCTGCGTGCTCATGTCCTGTTGAACAGCTTCAAATGCTGTCGACGTAATTTTCGTATTTAATTTAGATGTTGAATATAATGAGTTCTGATTGGTTAAAGCCTGGGTGAACTCGTTTAACTCGTTTTCTGCGGTCTGAGCGGCGTTGCCGGCCTGAGCTGTGGTGCCTTGTGCCCATGCAGGCAACTGATCTTCGGCAAATTGTAAGTTGTCTTTGTTAACTTTAATGATCATTTGCACTTCGGCCGGGGTAAGATCGACCTGCGCTAAGATTTGTTCTAAAGTGTAACCCTGGTGGGCCATTTTGGCTGCGGTGACATATAAAGTAGTTTTCTGGCGGTTTTGCATTTCGCCCTTGGGGATTGATTCCTGAAAGATCTTAGAAATTTCTAGACCTTTGTTCAGCATAGCCTGGATCTGGGAAATCTGCTCATCGCTGGCAGCCATCACCTGGCGTACTTCACCGGTTTTTTGATCTAAGATATGAACAAGTTTACGAACCTGTTGGTCGGTTTTATCTGATAAGTCTTCTAAAATGGAGATTTTATTCTGTAATAACTGTAAGCCTTTGGTTAAACGCTGATCTTCTTTTTTCTCTCTTACGCGTAGGAATAAACTGAATGAAAGTCCGGCTAATAAAACGATATTGAAGAAGGTTAGTAGCAAAAGCCAAATATTCACGGAAAGTCCCTCCATGGACAGTGTTGATACTTTAAGTTTATGTCTCGAAATAGAACGTCACAAGGTGGTCCAGATCAGTTCTAGACTTCAATGACTCATTATTTCACATTTTGGACCTTGGGCGTATTACTAAAATACAATTTATGACTTAATATGAAACTTGGGGAGACAGTAAGTATGAAACAATTATTGTTGGGTGTGCTCGCGGCTTTCGCGTTAGGTACGGTGGCATGTGCGCCGGTAAAGTTCACAAAATCAGAAACGCAAAAAGTAGACGACACCGTTACAGGCTCATCAATTTCCTGTAATCCAAAAATTTCTCCCAATCTTAGCACTTACACTTACGCAGCCACAGGCAACCCAAGCCTTCTGTCAAACTGTACAACTTCGAATTTAAATTATGAGTGGGTGATTAAGCGCTCAGATACGTCGGTGGTCAGTGTTTCAATCGCCGGTTTAAGCGGCGCCAACCCAGCTAACATCGATTTACGGGTGTTAGGGGAAGGTACTTATTATATTTTCTTAACTGCACGTGACCCGGCGGGTTCGATCGCTCCGTTCACGGCCACGACGCCGCTAGAATTAGTGGTTCCTGGTGCGGGCACGGGTAATTCGTTAACCTGTGATCCGAAATTAAACGGTAACGTAACTTCGATCACTTTAAATTCTGCAGACAACAATCCGACGGTTTCGGCAAATTGTACGCCGGCCGCCGGCTCGTACATCTGGACTGTCACTAAGAATGGTTCGGCCATCACGATCGCCGGACTAAGCGGCGCAAGCTCAGCTCCGAATATTAAAAGTTACGGTGCCGGTACTTACCGCATCTCTTTATACGCAACGGCCAGCGGTTCTGCGCACTGGCAAACTTCGGTTCCATTAACCGTAACTGTTAATGCCACGCCACCGCCTGAAACACCGATTTTATGTAATCCGAAAATCAACGGTTCACTCAACACAATCACGGTAAATACAACAACTAGTAATCCGCTGATTTCTGCCAACTGTATTCCGGTTGATGTTAACTACGCTTGGCGCGTAACTAAAAACGGCAACACTGTTAGTGTGCCGGCATTAAACGATGCCAACGCAAATCCGGATTTTTCGGCATTAGGTAATGGCACTTATTTAATTTACTTAACTGCGACTAAAACTAATTACACGACTTGGAATACCACAACGCCGTTAACAATTACCGTCGATAACTCGGTGACTCCGAATCCGACGATTGACTGTTCACCGCGTTTAAATGCGGATTCTACGGCTGTCACAATCACAAGTGCTACGGGTAATCCGACGGTTTCATCAAACTGTGTTCCGAATACAGCGGCCTTAACCTGGTCGGTGACTAAAAACGGAAATCCGGTGGCCATTAATGGATTAGCCGGTGCAACTTCAACCCCTGATTTCTTATCTGCAGGGCTTGGTACGTACCGCATCTATTTAAATGCACAGCAAGCTAACTACAATGCCTATTCAATCCCGACACCGCTTGAAGTGACGGTGGCTAATGTGGTGACACCAACCCGCCGTGTGACCTTAACGAAGAACGTGCAGGTAACAGACAATAAAGTAGATATTATTCTGATCGTCGATGATTCGAACTCGATGTTATCGGATAACAGAAAACTAGCTGAGCGTTTACAGGGTTTTGTAAATAACCTGTCAGCGCAAAGTGTTGATTGGCAGATCTGTGCGACGGTGACACGCTCGCAGCAGATCAACAGCGTTTATTACTGGGGAGCTTCACGTTACTGGACAGATTATGTCGGTACACCGAGATGGATCTTAAAAGCCGGTGCGAGTGACCCGTACGCAATCTTTACCAAAACCATCGACGCGATCGGTGCTGGTTGGGCTGATTCAGATGATGAGCGCGGTATTAAAGCGGCTTACTGGCATGCTGAATACGCTTCAAGCAACAACTGTTACCGAAGTGATGCTTCAATTTCTGTGATTATTATTTCGGATGAAGATGTGCGTTCGGTCGGCGGTGATCAGGCGCAGGTGTATTACGGTGGCGAATTAAAAGCGTTAGAGGCCGATGATCTGCCACAGGCCTACGTAAGCAAAATCAAACAAAAATTCGGAATTAATAAACGTTTTACGGTAAATTCTATTATCGTTAAGCCGGGTGATTCAGCCTGTATGGCAGCACAAGATAGCGGTGGTGCGAAATCTCATTACGGTAAGTACTATGCCGAGCTTTCAAGCTTAACCAATGGTTTTACCGGAAGTATTTGTGATAATGATTACTCACAGAACTTAAATTACTTCCGCGACCGTATCGTAAGCTCGTTATCGTCGATCCCGTTAGAGTGTGCTCCGGTTGGCAGTGTCAGTGTGACCGTAACGCCTGCCGTTGCCGGTATGTCGACGCGTATCGAGAACAATACGTTGATCTTCGCCCCAACAGTTCCTGCAGGCCATACAATTAACCTGGGCTACGATTGCCCGTTAAACTAATCGGCTGCGTAATGCATTGACGGCATTCAGATCCTTCGCTGTAGTTTGTATATAAACAAAAGCGAGGGATTTTTTTATGAAATTAATCACAGTATTAGCTACGACTCTGTTAAGTTTAACTCTATTTGCGGCCGACGTTCCAGCACCTAAGCCGGTTGAAAAAGGTTATATCGATTTTGGCTTGGTTCCGCACGGCGGTTCACGCACCCAGATTTTAACCTTAACCAATAATAGCGAAGAACCACTTACTGATATTTCTGCTAAAATCAGCGGTGATTTTTCGATGAAAAGTAAATGTCCGCGTGTTTTACAAGCGGGTGAATCTTGCCAGGCAAAAATTTGGTTCTGGGCTACGCGCGAAGGTGGTCACTATGGCCGTCTTAAAGTGACCACATCAGCAAAGGATTATCACTATGACCTGTATGGCTATGGTGATAGAGACCCGATCGGCAATATACCACAGCCGCCAATTCCCAACCCACCACGCCCGTAATGGAAAACAAAAAAGGGAGCTTAAGGCTCCCTTTTTTTATTTTTGAATTTAATACCTTTAGGAAATGGTTTGCCGAAAGGCAAATCAAAACAAGCTTATCTGGCTGAGTCTTTAATGAAAAGAGTCATGTAATGACGAACAAGGTACTGCGTTTTAAACGGCTGGCCTTTGTATGACCATAACACCTCTTCAAATGCGCCCCATTTTGCTTCGAAGATCTCTTCATCCATAACGATAGTTACGTTTTCTTTGGCCTGAGGCTGCGGGATCGCTGTGTTACCTACGTAGTGAAAGCGCATGCTGATAACGCCGGCAGCTTTGATCGAGAAAATCATTTTATAGCCGTTACGGAATAACATGAAATCGGCGTGGGTTTTTGCGATACCGTAAACTTTAATGCGGCCTAAAACCGAAGGCTTTAGTTCGTTGAACGCTGCTGAAGCTTCAGCAAAGTCGTTTTTTAAACGTAATAAAAACTGGATTGATTCGTTAACCAGGATTCTTTGTGTGTCTAATCCTAAGTTCATGTCGATCATGACTGATTTTTCAAGTTGTTCATCGGCAGAAACTAATTCACGGATCCAGCTGTTTTGGTTTGGTTGGCCGTGGGTGGCGTGCGTAGCACCAGCGTGACCGGTACCCGTATTTGGACTCATTTCAGGCATTTTGTTTTTAAAAATATCCATATGTTTACACTCCTGCGGCTCAGCCTTCATTTTTCAAGGACACCCTAGACCTTGTCAATGGTTAATGTCGGCTTCAGAAGGAGTCTGTCGGCCCGGAATACCTCCGCCTAATTGGATACTTAGCCCGAATTGCTGGTCATCCTGAGCGTAGCGGGGCGAAAGCGGGTGATAGTAGCCAAATATAAAATTTACAGGAAGAAGGTAGCCCATCGTTGTCTCTAAGCGGGCTTCTGCGCCGGCACTCCAGAATGAACGGCTCATGTTTTCAGCTCTTAAGATGTCGTTTTTATCAAAACCACCGCCCGAAACCGTTAAGCCGTCGACCACTAAGGCTCCGTTGACGCGTTTTAGATAGTACATATAAGTGCCCGAACCGCTGTTCAGGGTGCGCAGCGGAAATCGATATTCTGTGTTTAAGCTGGCCATACGCGAACCGAAAAACTGCCCGGCCCCGTAACCGCGCAACACAAAATCGGGCATATTGCTGTCACTCAAGGTCGGAAAAATCGCATTGCTTGTGCCGAATCGGGTCGAAACTTTTTGTACGGTATGCAGAAAGCTTACCTTGCCGTAAAGCGAATGATCTTCAGGCAACCAGCGGGAGTTGTAGCCAACCAGCGAGCCGGTTACTTGATCGTAATCAGATAACAGCGGTGGCGCATTTTTTTGTGTCGACTTCTGGTTTTCTAACTGCAAATAAGCGCCCCAGCCGCTGGTGGGGTAAATGTCAAAAAGTGTCTGGGTTATACTTTTGTAACTGACCTGCAAGTACGGTCCTGCGTGTTGGGTGCGGATATCTGATTGTTCGACTTCAGAAAACTGCAAGCCGGCATTTATGGCAAGTTTGGCGCTGAGTTTAAAAGTGTCCGGGATAAAACCAAGTGCTGCCAAACTTCTATCGATAAAAATATCGGTGTTGCCGATGGGTTTAAAGTTTCGGGTCGCACTTAAAGTAAACGGCCAGGTAAAAGCCGAGTTAACATAGTCAAAATCATAGCCGACTTTTTTGATGTAAGAATCGTAGTCGACCGAGAGGTTGTAGCGGTGGATTAACAGCGGATCCTGACTTCCGGTAACCGCCTGAAAAAACACGCTGCCGTTACCGCTGTTGGTTGAAATAAACGGAATCCAGTAATGCGGATACATATATTTCAGCGCTTTGGCCTGATCAATGTTGTATTTAAAATCAGCAATCGGTTTTTCGATATAATTATATCGGTCGCGGAACTGATTCGAAATTTTCGGCAGGGCCTGGTACGGCACAAGTTCAAAACCCTGCACCTGTAGACCGCCGGCGGTGTAAACTGTGGCGATGGCGTAGTTATTGTTGTTTACATCAAAATCCAGTGCGCCGGTCAGCAGGTGACTGACCGCAATTGCTTCGCCTGAACCGCGGTACTGGTAAATATTGGCGACGCCGTTTTTAACTGAAGTAAAATAAAATTTTCCGAAGCGGTATTTGAAATGTTCGACATCGGGGGCTGCGATCTTAAAATCCGTAAGCTTTCGTGTGCTCAGGTTGAATAGTTTGGGATGAATCTCGCCTTTGCGGTCTTTAATCGACACAAATAGGTCTTTGTCGTTGTAAAGCGAGACTTCGTGGATCCGCTCGCTGAAGCTCACTTCAAGTAACTGGTCGATACTTTCGGTGGCCACGTTTAAGGCTTTTAACTGGGTTTTACCGTTAAATGTAGAGATAAAATAAATGATATTGCCGTTTTGGTTCCAGATCGGGTTGCGGGCGCGGGCAGCGGTGGTTAATTTTTTTTCTTTGTCATCGTTTAGGTCGAAGACATAGAGGTCGGAAAAACTTTTTTTTGCATCGACAAGATCGATCTTGGCAAACACGATTTTGTCCTGGCTTGGGTGAAACTCAAACGTCTGAATATCGCCGTTGGGAGCTTTTTTAAATTTTTGCCGGCTCCATTGGTTATTGGCTTTGTCGTGTTTGTAGAAGGCGATTTTTTTGCCTTTTTTATCGGTTGAAACCATCGCCAGTATTTCGCCGCTGGCGTTAAAGCGGGGATGGCGGCCCGAGATCAGTTTGGGATCGATGGTCGTCGTTTTACTCGGGGTTACGGTCTGCAAAGTTTTAAGCTGTTGTTCGCCCTGGCGGTGATAAGAATCCAGTGTCAGCAAGTAATGGCTTTCGTAATTATAACCAAAGATTCTTTCATGTGGTGCTTCGACCCAGTAGGGTAGGCGCGAGGCGTGGCCTAAAGTAAGTTCGTTGATGGCTTTACCCTGGTCTTTGTTGCCGATATCAGACATTAACATTGAGCCGAACAGATACGGGCGGCTTCCGTAAGGCCAGGTCGGTAACATTTCGTTGGCTTCGGCAAGAGTGTAATGAAAAAGTTTTTTCTCTAAAACCAGGGCACGAATGCCGGCATCCTGAAAATACGAGCGGGTGCGTCCCTGGTAGGTAAAACGGCTTTCGATTTCAACGGCCATGCCCTCTTTCCACCACAGTGGCAGCAAGAGGTTTGGGGCGATGATGTTGCCAAAAAGTGGTTTGGCGATTTTATAAAGATCTTCAGCCGGATAAAGTTGCATCACATGCGCCAGTTCGTGGATAAAAAGCTCTTTTGCCCACTCGCCCGATTCGGCTAAGGCGTCATCCTTACCGGCCTGCACCGGGTAAATCATGATGTAGGGGTAAGGAAGTAAAGTGGTAAAGCCATTCGGGGCATCGGTTGAATCGTTTAAGATCACCACGATTTTTTCTTTCGGGGCCACCGTGAAAATAGTCATTATTTCGGCATATGACTGCTCAGCAATGCGGGCATAATACAGACCTAAGTCCTGCTGCTCAGCAGTGTAAAAGATCTCAAAGTGCGGAGTAATTAGCATTTGCCACTTTTCGCGCGAATCTCCAATGCGTTGGGCAAAAACCGGTTGAGATTGCGAGACAAGTAAAACAAAAATTAGGTACAATCGTGAGATAAATCTAACCATGGTTGATTGTTGAATGCCAATCGGGGTTTGACAAGGTTTTACAATGGTCTAAATTGAAATATGAACGTCGCGCTGAACGCGCGCATAATGTATAGCATCTAGGAGGAATCGATGAATCAGAATCTAAAAAAATCACTTACAACCGTAATGGTAGCCGTAGTCATTGCATCTATGGTATCAGGCTGTTCTTTATTCAGAAAGAAAAGTGGTGATGGTTCATCAGGCGATGGTTCAGGAATCCGCAGCGAAACTACAGCTTCTGGTTCTTCAGAAGCCCTAGATAATTCACCAATCAATATGGGTGTGACCGGCTCAGACTCTGGCACTATCGAAGGTTTACAAACTGTGTTTTTCCCTTACGACTCATCAACATTGTCAGAAACTGAGTCAGCTAAATTAATGGGTAACATCGAATGGATGAAAAAAAACCCGAATGCTAAATTAACTATCGAAGGTCACTGCGACCAACGTGGTTCTGCAGAATACAACTTAGCTTTAGGTGAGCGCCGTGCCAATGCAGTTCGCCAGGTGTTCGTATCTAACGGCATCAAAGGTAATCGCGTAACTGTTGTCAGCTTCGGTAAAGAAAAATTATTAGCTCAAGGTGATTCTGACGAAGCGATGGCGAAAAACCGCCGCGCTAACTTTGTACCGGTTCAGTAATGATCAGAGTTTTTTTGGCGACTTTGTATGTCATTTTTGTCGTGGGGTGCGTAACCGTACCGCCACCAAATGAAGAGTACACGCTAGCTAAGGCGGCGATCGAAGCCGCCAAATCCGTTCAGGCAGCCCGGTATTCGCCGGGTTTCTGGCACCAGGCCGAAGAATTCTACCGTCAGGCCAAAATTCTTTATAATGAGCGTGAATACGAAGAAGCCAAGTACTTATTCTTAAGTGCTAAAAGTTCTGCCGAAAAAGCCGAAAATTCAGCGCGCCTGTTGCGCCAAAAAAGTGGGGACGTTCTATGAATAGATTTAGCTTTACAACAAAGGCTGCTTTATCAGTGGTTGCAGTGGTTGTCTTATCGTCGTGTTTGAAAACACGTTCGGAACTGGGCGAAGGCTACCAATCTCAGGTTTATTCAAAAAAACAGGCCGATAACCAGGCCCAGCAAGCTGCTAGCGAAGTGGCAAAAATTGATGAAAAAGACGAGTTGATCAGAACGTTAAACGGCCGGGTTGAGACGTTAGAAAACCAGATCGCACAGTTAAACAAAGAAAAACAGGAAAACCCTGACGGACAGAAAATCCAGTTATTGCAGGAATCTTTAATCAAGATGGAAGCGCAGCTGGCAAAACTTGAAGGTGATTTAGCCACAGCTAAGGCCCAGCCTCCGCAGGCTACCCATGCCAACCCTCCGGCGCCGAATTCTTCGGATGCAAAAGTTCCGCCGGTAAAAGGTGAGATCAAATCTACGAAAAACGCGGCTTTTGATAGTGCGCAGGATTTTTTTGCGAAAAAAGATTTCAAAAATGCAATCTTAGAGTACCAGAAATTTGTTGATGCCAATGCAAAAACCAAAAACAAACTTGTGCCGGAAGCTAAATACAAGATCGGTCTTTGTTTTGAAGCTTTGGGCTTAAAAGATGAAGCCCATTCTTTCTATGAAGAAGTAGCCGCCCAGCACGGCAGCACTGAGTTTGGCAAAAAAGCCAAAGCTAAAGTTACAAAAACAAAAAAATAAGAAATAGGGCTGTTGATGTTTCGACAAATTTTATCAGTTGAAACCAGTTGTGACGACACATCAGTGGCCATTGTAAATAACGAGGGTTTGGTGTTGGCCCAGTGTTCGGCCAGCCAGGACCTGCAACACGCACCATTTGGTGGTGTGGTTCCTGAAGTGGCCAGCCGTAATCACACGATCGCCTTACTTCCGTTAATCGAAGAAACATTGAAAAAAGCGAATTTAACCATGCAGCAGATCGATGGCTTTACGGTGACGAACCGTCCGGGCCTGATCGGTTCGCTGATCGTGGGCCTGATGACGGTAAAAGCGCTGTCACAGGCGCACGGTAAACCTTTTATCGGTGTTAACCATCTTGAAGGGCATTTACTGGCGCCATTTTTAAAAGACCAGGATTACGCGCCACCGGCAGATTTTAATTATCCCTATGTGGCTCTTGCCGTGAGTGGTGGCCACAGTTCACTTTACTGGGTCGAAGGGTTTAATAAATACACCATCATCGGCACAACTAAAGATGATGCCGCCGGCGAAGCGTTTGATAAGTTCGCCAAGATGCTGGGATTGCCGTTTCCGGGCGGAGTTAATGTTGACCGTTTAAGTAAAAACGGTGACCGGAAAAAATATGATTTTCCGCGCGGCCTGTTGCACGAAAAAAATTTAATGATGAGTTTCAGTGGTTTGAAATCAGCTGCGCATCGGCTGTTATCAAAGATGTCGCCTGAAGAGATGAAAGCCGAAATATCGCATCTGTGTGCTTCGTTTCAAGAGGCAGTTGTCGAAACCTTGGTTGGTAAGATGACTTTGGCAGCGGCTTTATTTAAAACTAAAAAAATCGTGATCACCGGTGGGGTAAGTGCAAATTCACGTTTGCGCGAAATGGCCGCTGAGATGAGTTCGCGCGGTTATCAGATCGTGATCCCGCCGATCCGTTATTGCACTGATAACGCCGGCATGATCGGTTATGCCGGTATCTTACATTTAAATGCCGGTGAAGTGTCGACATTAGATCAGGGGCCGGCATCGAGTTCTTATGAGACTGATTTTACCGTAAGACTGCGAGAACAAATATGAATTTAATTGCGGAGCAATTGTGAGCCTGCCATTAGCAAAGGACCGTCTAAAAAACCGCATGGAAGCTCTTTCGCATTATACGAAAAAAGCCCTAGGCCAGAATTTTTTGGTTTCTGATGTGGTGATCGACCGTATTATTCAGGCGGTTGCCGATGAAAAACCGGAAAAATTACTCGAGATCGGCCCGGGTCTTGGCGCTCTGACCGATTTACTGATCGAAAAATACGGCCGCTACCAGCTGATGGAACTTGATACAAGTTTAGTAAAGTTCTGGGAAAGCCAGAATATGCCGGTGCTTGAAGGTGATGCCCTCCAGGCCGACTGGCAAAGTGTTGACTACGATGTCTTGGTTTCAAATTTGCCATATCAGATTTCTTCGTCGATTGTGATCGATCGCAGCATTGATCAGAACCAGTGCCGTGCGATGATACTGATGTTTCAAAAAGAAGTGGCACAGCGAATCCGCGCCAAACATCATACCGAAGAGTATGGTTTACTCACCGTGATTGCGCAGGAATTTTGGGACATTACTACCGTTTCAGAAGCCGGACCGCGTGATTTTAACCCGCCGCCACGAGTGGCGAGCCGGGTGTTAAAGTTTAAACGTAAAGACAGCCCGGTGACTGACCGCAAAGGCTATTTAAAATTTGTTAAAACTTGCTTTCAGCAGCGTCGTCGCATATTAAAATCTAACCTTGAACCGTCATTGCATGAACCGTTCTTAGCCTGGGTTGAAAAAAACAAGCTATCAGATAAGGTGCGTGTCGAAGAGTTAAGTACAGTACAGATCCGTGATTTATATTTTCATCTGAAAGGGGGCTAAGCATTTATGGGAATTTTAATAATCCAGGAAAACAAACAGGCCCGCTTTGATTATTTTATCACTGAGACCTTTGAAGCCGGCCTGGTATTAACCGGCAGTGAAGTTAAGTCGTTACGCTTAAAGCAAATTACCTTCAAAGATTCATATATTTCGTTTATAAAAGATGAAGCGTTTTTGCAAAATGCCCATATCGCCGAATACCGCGCAAGCTCGTACAATAACCATGTACCAGAGCGTTTACGAAAACTGTTATTAAGCCGCAAAGAGCTGGATAAAATCTACGGTTCGCTACGCGAGCAGGGGTTAACCTGCGTGCCATTAAAAATTTATTTTAAAGATGGCCGGGTAAAGCTTGAGATCGGTTTAGCCAAAGGTAAAAAGCTGCATGACAAACGAGAGTCGATTAAGAAACGTGACGTTGATCAACAGCTTCGTCAGGCGAAAGCTCGATCACGTTAGCATAATCCAGCGCCTGGCGGGTTAATATCCGCGAAAACATAAAGAAGTTCACCACGGCGGTCAGTGCCGTACAAACTACAAAAAGTAAGATGATCCAGTTGCGTTCAGATTCTAAATAACTGCGCAGGTTATACGACAGTGGGATATTGTTCTCAAAAAAACTGTAATTCTGCAGCGACCAGAACAAAAGAGGCGATAAAACCACGGCTTGCAGTACAACACCGATCAGTGCGTATTTCAGAGTGGTCCCATGGCGCTGAGTCAGCGTTTGGTGCTTTTCCAAGAAGAAATTCCAGCGCGGTTTGCGCTTTCCGAAGTGTAATCCAATCTGCATGAGTTTAAGTTTAAGGTAAAACTACTTGTCATCTAGTCCATGATTTACCAGAATTAATATATGAAACAATTTTTTCATATTCTGTTCTTTAGTTGTGTCATTTTTGGTTGCCAGATTAAAACCGAGCGCGGCGAAAGTCCTGAAGCCATGGCGTTACCCGCCGATGCAAGCGCGCACGACAAACTAAAAGCTTCTGATCCGCGCACGAATGAACGTTACTCACTGACTGAAGACCGCGCTAAGTTCGACGAGCTCCGTAAAGAAGTGCCCACTGAAGCTAAGGCGCGTAATGATGAAAAAGCCCTTTATATGGAATGGATGGCCGGCTACCAGCGTGAACCTTCGGATATCCGTTCTAAGTTTTCGTCGTTAGTTTCAAAAAAGCGCGAAAACTTCAATAAAGACATGACCAAGATTCGTGATGAATACAACAAATACGAATCGAAAAAGAAAGAAGCCTTTAATAAAGAACTGGCCGCAGAGCGTGCTGAAATCAAAGACCAGAAGATGTCGCGTGAAGAGCGCACAGAAGCCTATGGTAAGATTGATGGCAAGCGAAAGGACTTTTACGCACAACTCAGAGAAGATCGTGATTCTTTTGAAGCCGACTACCGCCAAAAAAGAAAAGACTTTGAAGAGTATATCAAAGAACGCAGTGATATTTTCAATGCTGAATTAAAAGAATATACGGCAAAATTTAACGATCTGAAAAAAGCAAAAGAGAAGAAACAATAGTTTTAATCGTCGCTTTCTTTGCTGCGGGCAATGCGGTCAACCTGTATCAGTGTCTGATGTAAAGTTGATAGTAAGCCCGCTTCGATGTAACCGAACTTAATACCGACCATCTGGGTATTGATCTCTTGGTAAAATTTAGTAAACGCAACGGTTGCATCTAAGGTTACGCCACCGAACTCTAAAAGCTGCACCCAGATACGGATATCTGATTCCAGCGGTAAATCAATTTCACTGGTGGTTTTGATGGCCACTTTGCAGCCGCCAAGGCTGATATCGCGCAGTTCGTATTTAAAGCGCGGATGATCCAGAATTTTAAATTCATGTCCTAAATTCATCGGCACGTTAAATCTGAAATTGGCCCGGCGCTGGATCTTGTATATTTTTTCAGGAAATTTAACTAAGTAGTAATTGTCTGACGTCGACATCTTCGCACGGAAAAAATGTGGTTCACCGCCGCAGGTAAATGTGCAGAAGATGTTGGTGGTTTCGTAGTCGTAAGGATATTTTTTAAAAATCGCCAAGTCAGAGCCATCAACTTTGACGAACGAAGATTTTGTGTGAATGTCGTAAACTTTGAATGTGACTTCGACATTGTTCTCGGAGATGTAATTGATGATGTCTTTATGCGCTTGCGAATCAAGAGGCGTAAAGTAGTTCACCATATTACTGTCCATGTATTACTCCCGTGAGACCTTCACCCAAGTCACTTCATTTTTGTTGTGGTAAAGCCTGACTATTTTAGAATCAGGTATTTTCAGCAATTTATCAATAACTTCGAAGGGCGTATCGCCTTTGAACTTGATTGTGCAAACAAAGTTTCTGACCCGACTATTGGCCAGCCAGAACTCGATGGTTTCTAAGATCTTTTCAGGAGTGCAGATCAGATCCGAAAAAAACCAGGTCACATCTTTGTACTCATCGGGGTTTATCTTAAATGCATCCCCCTGAACATGGGTGATGTTCTTAATTTTCTTAACCTGTGCAGCCAGATCGGCGCGATCGAAAGTATAAACTTTTTTAAAGTACTGGCTTAACACCCAACTCCAGCCTCCGGGAGCTGCCCCGATTTCCAGGGCACAATCGGTTTCCGGGTTGATGTTAAAATCCTGTGTAGAAAAAACTTCCCAGAGTTTTAGGTAAGCACGGTTAGGCGGAAAATCTTTGTCTTCTTCAAACTCATGCCAGCCAGCCGGGTAAGACTTTTCGGGTTTAAGCGAATAGATCACCACGTCCTGAAAGCTGGTCCAGATAAAATACTTAAACGAAAACCTCTTTGTCGGCGGAAACTTGATCCGTTTTTCCGGAATGTGTTTTAAGCGCGCCAGCAGGCTCTCATTGGCTTTGTTTTTTTCGGTTTTGTAATGGTAAGCAAAAAGATTTAAGTCTTTAAGGGTTTGTTGCAGCTCTTTACTCGGAATCGCCGCATGACAATCGCGCCAGTGATCCTGTGCCCAGATTATCTGAGTTTCGGTCGGTGCAATGATAAATAATTTTTCGCTTTTTAAATAGACTTTGATCTTTTTGAGCAAGAGCTCTTTTTCAAGCTCCTGCTCAAATTTAATAAACGGAATTATAACATTGAAACTAAGCTGCGACTTTTTGAGCTGGTGATAATAATCCATGTTGATTTAATGCGTTTGTACACAGCTCCCAGAATTTTTCTTTAAGTACGATCTCTTTTGCATTGTACTTCAATTTCGGAAATGTGCCTGCATAAAAATGATCGCAGAATTCATTTTCGCTCGTTCTGACGAATTTCATCAACATATTAAAATGCACATCTGTAAACGGTCCTGAAATTAACATTTTACGTAATGCGCTCTCAGGGGTGTTAATTAAGAAACTGTGTAATAGATTGCCGTCATAAATCGCGCTCATGGAGCCTCCTTAGGGTATAAAGTATCTAATAACTACCTAGACTATCGGCGGGTCTGGGGCCCGAATTGAATAATATTTTAAATTCAATTTAATTGAGGTTTATCAAGCACTTAGAACGTCTCAGGCTGAGACGGGCCATGCCCCTGAACAAGGGTGACAAAGCTTGTTACGGTCTGTGAAGTTTCTACATGAAAATAGGGGAAAGAATCACAATTTTTGAGAGCTAAAGCGCAGAAATTTTCTTTTCCCCGGCGGTTGGTGTAAAACCGTAGCCCTATGGCAACAGACAATCAAAATACCGGTAATACCAATCCCGAGGGTTTAGTTCATCCTCATATCGAAATCGAAAACCGTTCGCAGGAATTACACCGCGAGCTGAGTTTAAGCGAGATCACGACCATTGCACTTCGCAATTGGCCATTATTTCTGGTGCTGTTGGTTGCCATCTCCGCGATCGGGTTGTCGTTTCACAAATGGAAAAACCCTTATGTCGCTAAAACTTCAATTATCATCAATGATAATCAGAACTCGCAGCTGCAATCGTTTTCGCTGGCATTAGCCGGCAATGCCAAAACCAACGAAGCTAAAAAATCAAACTCTGCTGCACAAAAAACTCTGGAATATTTTAAAACTACAGAGTTCCTGCAAAAAGTTTTAGATGCGGCCAACACGACCAGCGCCAATGGTCAGCTGACCCTGTCAGAAAAATCTGGCCAGAATTTATTTTTTACCCAGGTCATGGGCAATAAAACAGGCCTTAGTGAGGACGAAAAGTTAAAGGCCTACCAAAAACTTGATCGTATGCTTTCTTATAAAATTAAAAACGACTACGAGATCGAAATCGCTGCGACTGATGACCAGCGTGAGTTGGCTCTTTATGTGGCGAACCTGACTTCGGCGATTGCGTTACAGACGTTGAAACAAAAAGAAGCCTTAGAAATCCAGACGATCAATGAGTATTTGAATAAAGAAAAGGCCACCGTCGATAGCGAATTATTAGAGCTCAATACCAAGATGGCGAAGTTTAACGACAAACCTGAGAATTTAATGTCGTTAACTTCAATGGATAAAATCGGTGAGTACTTATCAACGCTGAAAATCGAAAAAAATGCAGTGCTGTTAAAGCTTGCTGAAAACAACAAACTCATCCAGACGTTAAGTGCTGGCAGTCAAGGCCGCCGTGAAAGTCAGTTGTACGGTAATAGCGGCCGTATTCAAGCTTTGCAGTTAGAAAACGAACAACTGCGTGCAAAGCTAGGTAACCTACAGGCAGCGTTTGACCGTACTTCCTCAGAAGCTAAAGGTATGCCGTATGCTGCACAGATGTACGATGAATTAAGAAAGCGCGCCGACCTTCAGATGACCCGCTTTAAGGGGTTAACCGAAGATCTGGCTAAAGTCGAAGCGTTAAAACTGGCTGCAGCCAACAAGTATGAAATGTTGGAGCGCGCCCGCATTGATAAAGTGGCCCCTGCAGTGTCGTTATCAATTATTTTATTCTTAGCTGTGCTCATGTCGCAGGTTCTGGGAAGTTTAATCATTTACTTACGCGCGATCTGGAACTCAAATATCGTAACGGCCGAATCGACCCGCAATGTGGTGGTCTTAGATAGCCATTCGTTAGATCCGCGAGTAATCATCGAAAATTCAAAAATCCGTTTCAGACTTCGTCACTCTTCACTTGAAGAGCAGGACCATGAAAACGGCCAGACCAAAAAATTGGGTTTTAATTTTAAATCAAAAGACCAAAACGGGTAGGCCGTATAAAATAAACTATGGCCTATGTCGATAAGGACCGACCGTCCACCTGGAAAAAATACGATGCAAGTTTCTGCACCAGTTGCCGTGCTAACTGCTGCTGTATGCCGGTCGAAGTTAAAGTCGACGACTTAATCAGATTAGGTGTAACCGATATCGACGAGGTCACTAACTCCATCAAAAAAACCGCCAAGCGCCTTAAAAAAGAAGGCATTATCATGAGTTACCGCGAAGGCACTGAGTTCTTCATGCTGCAGCAAAAAGCCAACAGCGAATGTATTTTTATGGATTCAAAAACCAGATTCTGCACTGTCTATGATAAGCGCCCGGAAACCTGCCGCAATTTTCCCGCTAAGCAGGGAACGCGTGTGGGATTTTGTCCGGCGGAAAAAAAATAATCGTGAAGAAGTAAAAAAAGGTGCACGCGCGTCTGACGCCAATCAAAACGCGCGTGGGGAAATAACTATTTTACGTATTCGATCAGGGCGTTGTGCTCAAAGCGCACTTTCTTCATCGCCTGCATGCTGTCTTCAGCGTGGCGGTAACCTAAAGCCACCGACACAACCGATTTCCAGCCCGTACCCTCAAGACCTAAGATTTTATCGTAGGCTTCAGGATCAAAACCTTCCATCGGTGTGGCGTCGACCTTTAACAATGCCGCAGTTTCCAGGATGAATCCTAAAGCAATGTATGTTTGGCGTTTAGCCCAGTGGCTGATTTTTTCAGCCGGGGCTTTGGCGATATTTTCAATCATCATATTTTTATAACCATCAAGCGCTTCTAGCGGAGCACTACGCACTTCGGCCACACGTTTGATGTAATCGGTAATAAACTTTTCATCGACGTTTTCACGCGCCAGAAATACCACGTAGTGGCTGGCGTCTGTGACCTGTGTTTGTCCCCACGAAACCGGTTTTAGTTTTTCTCGGACTGTGGGGTTTTCGATCACCAAAAATTTCCAGGGTTGCAGACCGTAAGAGGAAGGGGCGAGGGCTAAAGATTCGGTCAGCGTTTGCCAGTCCTGTGGAGAAATTTTTTTCGTTGGATCGAATTTTTTGGTTGCGTATCTCCACTCTAAGGCTTCTTGGATTTGTTGGTTATTCATTATTTAACTCCTATAAAAAGGTTTAATTGTAACTGTTATGGTTACAATATGAACGTGATCGGCATTAAATGCAACAATAAAAGTTACAATTAGGCCAAGTGCCTGTAAAAACGTCTTAAACTGCGTTAAATGTGCTTATTATTGTTTCTTTTTGGGTTTTGGGTTAAGATGCTAATTATGTTAGATCAACGTTTTGCCGCTTCGGTACACATTATGACTTTGTTAGCTGTTCATAACGATGAACTGCAAACATCGGAATTACTGGCCGGCTACATCCGCGCTAACCCAACGGTCGTGCGCCGATTGCTCGGAAAACTTGTCGAAGCAGGACTTGTTGATTCGTTCAAAGGTAAAGCGGGCGGCGTGCGTATCGCTAAGTTACCGAAAGAAATCACTCTCAAAGATATCTACAAAGCCTCTACCGATAAGTCGCTGATCAACTGCCGGGAATCAGAGCCGATCAAAGCCTGCAAAGTCTCGTGTTCGATGAAAGAAATCATCGAAGGTGTGGCTGACGGTATGGAATCGAGCTCGATGGCTTACTTGAGCAAAATCAAGCTCTCAGATATTTTAGCTAAAATTTAATTCATATTTATATTCTAAGGAATAATTCTGAAATCGATCTTCTGATTCGCAGCTAACGCATTGCCGTTATATTTATTTGACCAATATTCTAAGGCTGGTTGATCAGCGTTACGTTGTACGATAATGATCGATGCATTATTTGCTGCTGAAACTTCGCAGTTTTGAAGATCGTTGCCGTAGAACTTTAAATTTGTAGCATAGATAAAACGCATACAGTAACCGTCAGCAACATCTTTAAGCTTGTTCCCTTGTACGATTACGTCTTGAAATCCGCCAATGACTAAGGCATTTCTGGTCATGAGAGATTCGATGTTGCTGATCTCATTTGCGCTGACAGTGATATTTGAACCACTGATGCCATGGGCATCCTTTCCGATTGAAATTCCATAGGCTACGGACATGCCATAAGCATTTAAAGGAGCTTTAACTTTACGGATAATATTTTTTGTAACCACGGCATTGGTCACTAAGCCTTTGAGTACAATACCAATAGAAGAATGTCTGGTTCCAATTTTTTCTAATAAATTTCCACTCACGTCAATATCAGTGATTGAAATACTTTGAATATTGTCTGGTACACCCGAAGTCGTAGCTGCTGCGGTATCAAAACCTAATCCATCATAGGCCATGTTGCTGACATGATTGTTCCTGACAGTAATACCTTTAGAGTTTTTATAGACAAACACACCATTAGAGCTATTTGAAATCTTATTATTTCGTATCAACACATACTCATTGGCTAGCTTAGGATTAAGTTCTGTTGTTTGTCCTTGCAACATAATACCTGAGTAGTTGAAGTTTTCTAAAATATTGTTTTCGATCACAATAACTTTGTTTGTCTTCATACCAGTGTTTGGGAAGTTACCTAAGATAATTCCTGGGCCGTCAGCGCTGCCAGTTGAAACTTGTGCTGCTGACCAGCTACCAGTCAAGCGTAAATTTGCGATACGAACTCTTTCGCTGCCGTTTCTGATAATGAAAATTCCTGAGCCACTTGCTCTAACAGTCCCGTTGGCGTTGATAGCCCCAGAATTGCGAATAGTGCCTGCGCCACCAATATCTAAATCCTTAGCGCCATTAACAATTAATAAGCGCGAAATTCTGTAATTACGATTTAAAACTAAAGTGGCCGGAGTGCGAGCTTGGGCATAGTTGATAGCGAATTGTAAAGCAGCTGTATCATCAGCTAGGCCATTACCAACGGGCTTAGTTGGTAACATTTCTGGATAGATTAAATTGTTTGGATAGCGAGGCTGAAAGCTGGTAGCCACAATTGGCGATTCAACACCTGAATCGGGCGCGACTGCAAAATTTTGAAAAAGTACAAAAGTTAGAATTAATAACAAGACAGAAAGCATTTTTGAGAAAAAGGATTTCAGTTTTATTTGCATCCTTCTTGATCGGCAGAAAGAGGAAATCCTGAATACTATTTCTATACGAATTGGGCATTGCCGTCTCACTCCGAGACAACTGTCAGCCCGCTATACAACTGTGACAGCCAAAAATGTCGTTTTCTGCATTCATCCCAGAATGACATGCTTATAAGCCATTGTAGAGGCCTACAGCGTGCCAACTTGGCGTAATTGCTGCTCTGTTATCTGGTATAACGAGGAGGCAATTATGACTCAATCATTCACAAAACAAGAAAAGCTGGTTTTAGCAGGTTTACTGGTTTGCTGTATTGGAGTGGCCTCTTTCATTACAAACTTTCAACTTATCTCGAAATCAACCCAAGTCGTAGAAAACTTGATCGATTATAAAATGGGTAAGGCTACTGAAGAAATCGTAACTTACTCTTTAAACGGTCGTGAAATCGAGCGTACGGTGATTAAACCAGAAGAGGGCTTAGTGGCTAAAGCTGTTCGTAAAGTTTCTGAAGCTTTAGGTCTTAAAAAAGAAATCAAAAAAACTGATGCTAAAAAAGCTGACGCAGCTAAAAAAGCAGCGGCTCAAGCGCAAGCTAAAAAAATGCCTAAAGGTGATTTTGCTAAACCGGTGCAGGCGCAGGTAACGGCAAAAACTGCGCAAGCAGCTAACAATGAGACTCAGGCTGAGACAAAAAATTACAATAATTCTGGCTATGCGGTTTCAACGGTACAGCAGGCTAACCAAGAAGTTACCCAGGCTCCTAATGAACAAACTAAAAAAGTTAAAAAGACATTAGAGCAAATCAGAACTGAATTTATGACTAACCCATCACGTGAAGCGATGATGGCGGTTGTTTCTTCGTATAAAAAAGACGAAGTGAACGCAGCTGATTTTTACCAGTTACAATCTGAGCTGTTAGAATCAGAAAACGACGCTTTAATCGGTCACGCCTTATACGCTTTACGTTTAACTCCGGCGATTGAAAGCTTCAGCATGATGGCGCAATACCAACCGGCTGCTAAACAGGCTTACCAGGTTTATATCGAAGAGGCGTTATTAAGCTACAACCAATCAGCACAGATCTCGGTTCTTGGTTCGGTTATCCGCTCCGGCGATAAAGTAGTTGTGATGAAGGCTTTACGTGTAATCGAAGCCGGTATCAACAGCATCAAAAACGGTACAGTATCACAGCTAGTTGATAGCCGCGGTCGCCGTGAAACGACTTTTTCTGGTTTTAGCTTACAAAACTACTTAAGTTTACTGCCGGTTATCACTCAGGCCATGGCCGCTTCACAGGATAACGAGTTAACAGCTTCATTAGAGCTGTTAAAAAACCTAATCTCAGATATCCAGGATACAAGCACGGCCGTTGCTGCTAACTAGAACCTAGGTTTTAGATTTAGCGATGATATTGGTGGTCGATTTACCGTCGACAAACTGAAGCGATTTAACTTCGCCGCCGTAGCTTTCGACGAAATCCCAACCGACGATCTGTTCTTTCTTCCAGTCTCCACCTTTAACCAAGATGTCTGGCTTAACTGATTTGATCAGGTTAATCGGTGTTTGTTCGCCGAATAAAACTGTGTGATCCACAGATTTTAAGGATGCTAAGATCTCGGCTCTGTCATTTTCATTTTGAATCGGGCGGGTAGGCCCCTTTAGTTCGCGCACAGAAGCATCGGTGTTGATGCCGACAATCAGAATATCACCTAAGCTTTTAGCTTGTTCTAAATAGCGAACATGGCCGATATGCAGTAAATCGAAACAACCATTGGTGAAGACGATTTTTTTACCGGATTTTTTAAAGTCCGCGATGGCTTTTTCAAGATCATTTCCTGATAAAACTTTAGGTAGAGCGGACGTACTCGGCAGAGACATAAGGCTTAAGAATTTTTCTGTCTTTGGATTTGTGTGCCGGTCACAGCAGCTAACACATCAAAGCGTAAGATCATCGAGATTAAAGTCATTAACACAAAACCCGTAGCCACGTTAATGATCGAACGGGCAGCCACTCGTAGAACGTACGTTGACGAAGCCTGCTGTAATTCATTACCGCAACGTTGATCAAACGCCCATTCGCCCGGCGTGCAGCCTAAGAACGCACGGCAGGCCACAAAGTAAATAATCTGAATACTGCCAAGCAAGCTTAACGTTGCCCAGTAGATTAAGTACTGTGGATCTGGATTAGAGATATTGGCCAATAAGTCGATTTTTGTAATCGCCAGCATCGCAATTAAACTTAACAAGAAAAACGCCGCAATTAACATGGTATCCAAGAAGCCGGCTGAAACCGAAGGAACAGCGGCGATCCACTCAGGACGGCGCGAGTTGCGGGCTAAAGCCTCTTCTTGTTGTTTTTTTTGGTTTAAATTTTTTAAAATTTCGTTTACCGCAGTCTGTGCTTTTGAGATCGAATCATCTTCGATCGTTGGCACATTGATCATCGCTTTACGCTGTGTATTGCTAGCCGGGGTTGCTGCAGGTGCCGCGGCTCTTGGAAGTGGAGAATTTAAGTTAAAACCAGCCGGAGTCGCAGCTGTTGTTGAGGTCGAAGTTGTTGGGGTATCAAATGTTAAGTGTGAACTTTTAAATTCAACCTTAGGAGATACCGCCAGAGGTGCAGCTTTTGCCGAAGTTGATTCTTTATGAAAACCTAAGCCCGAAGTAAGTGGCTTAAACTCGAATTCATCAAATGGATCGTTCATGATATCTGTCTTCTTTGACATAAGTTTTCTCCGTGTCAGGTAGACGATTATTTCATCAGCCCGAACTCATACTTTAGGACAGCGACTAAGGTCAGGCAAGCCGTTTCAACTCGTAAAATTTGTGATCCCAGGGTCACTGGATGAAGGCCTAGTTTGTGCATTTGTTCGGCCTCCATTGACGAAAAACCACCTTCTGACCCCACAATGATCCAGATATTTTCGGGGTTTGGAACGCCAGGTGACAGATATTGTTCCCTAAGTGATTTTATTTCATCAGCAATAGGTTTAATTGACTGCCCCTCATATGCAAAAAGACACCAATTTTGAGCATTAGGGTTAATTATTTGCAGCATATTTTGCCAGTTTGTCACCTGGTGAATTTTCATTAATTCACCACGGCCACACTGCTGGGTGGCAGAGACCACAATCTTTTGCCAACGTTCTTGTTTACCGGCCGGTAACTCTTTTTCTTTTCGGATAAAACTGTAGGTAGATACAAACGGTAAAATCGAGCTTACCCCCATCTCGGTGGCGCGTTCGATGGTTGAATCCATCACGTTATAGCGCGGAATCGACAGCGCTAAATGAATATGCGGTTTAGGCAGGGAGGCGATCACGCGCTCTTCGATAATTTCGGCCAAGGCATCTTTTTTGGTCACGGCTTTAACTTCGACGAGGTACGCCTTTGAATCTTCGGTGATCACTTCAAAGTGGTGACCCACTTCCTGGCGGCAAACATCGAAAATATGATGGTGTTGGTCGCCGCGAAAGGTGACCTGGTTGTTAAATATCTGGCTTTTTTCAATCCAATATCTACGCATGGGGATTAGTTTGTTCTTTGTACCCAGTAACCAACCCATTCATCTTTTTGAATACGTTTGATTACCTTCAGTTCTGGAGAGGCTTCAATGAATTTTTCAAAAAATAAATTATCACGCTCTTGTAAAACACCGGTTAAGAACAGGTAGCCGCCGGGTTTTACTACGCGAATTAAGTCTTTGCGCAATTTGATCAGCACGCCATCGATGATATTAGCGATCACCACATCAAACTGCTCGCGCACTTCTTCTAGTAGCTGGTCGGTGACGACGCAGTCTTTGGTTTCATTTAAGATTAAATTTTCGCGGGCTTTACGGCGTGCTTCAGGATCAATCTCAATGCCGGTGATCATGCCATAACCTACGCGCTCGGCTAATACGGCTAAAATAGCTGTTCCGGTACCGACATCAAGTACGGTCCAGTCTTTTACTTTGTCGGTATTTTCCTGCGCCAGTTTGTGCACAAAGTACGAAGCCATTTTAGTGGTAGCGTGCGTGCCGGTACCGAAGGCCATGCCCGGATCGATGCGCACCTGGAACTGAGCCTCAGGCGGTTTTTCTAGCCACGAAGGTACAACCCAAACGTTACCCACTAGTTTAAATGGTACAAAACCTTTTTTCCATTCTTCGAGCCAGTCTTTCTGGTCTTCGGTGATTGTTTGAGTCTGGATCAGCGGATTTAATTCTTTGATGCTATCGAAAAATTGCTGTTGAGGTTTGTTTTCAAAAAACACATCGACATCCAAAAAACGTTTTGGAATCAACGATGGGTCGTAGGTTAAGTCGGGTTGGGTAAAACTCAATGCCTCAGAGACACCTAAGGCTCCATGGCCAAAGGCAATGACAGATAGTTCATCTTCTTGCGTGCGCGGAATATTAGTTAGGCGGATACGGTAGTATTGAGCTGTCTCTGACATGATATTATTTTCCCTGCTTTCAGCAGGAGGTTAATCTGCCACGGTCAGAGGCAAAAGGCACTATTTTTTCTTGTTATCGATGTAGCTTCCGTCCATGTCGATCTGATCACCGATCATGATTCCGGTTTGCTCGAGCATAGGGTGCTCGTCACGAGGGGTGAGCTCTACTAAACGGGCTACAGCTACACCACCATCAACCTGAATAATTTTCAATAAGCCCACGGTCGTTTTAAAAGTGCCGATGACTTTGGCGCCTTGGTTTTTAATGGTGATTTTACGGGTGGCTTTGACAACCAGGTTCTTTTTTAAACCGGATTTTTCAGAAGCGTTAAGGTAAAAGTCTTTATAAACCGGGTCAGTATCTGCCAGCTGAATATTGCGTCTCACTTCGACGACTTCGATATTTTCAGCAGCCAGGGCGTTAGAGAACAGCACGCCGAATACGATATATAAAGCAGCAAATATTTTTAAAAAATGTACCTTACCCATACTGACTGTATCGGTTTGACCGGCTCAAAACTGTGCAGGACTTTAGGTTGATAAACGTCCAGATCATGAATCTTTATCAACCATCGAAATTAGTTTAAGGAGTTTGATTTACGCTAAAATTTTTTGCGGTTACTTCAGAGAATTAAGTTTTTTCTGAAAGCTTTTACGGTTTCCAGATACAATATCTTTTTTCTTCGAAGACGTGCGCATATCTCGGCGGCCATGCGTTTCAGTCGGTAGATCCGGCATAAAGATACGGGCTTTGGCCGCTTCATTAATATAAACGTAGTCGCCGGTTTCAAGTGCGCCCAGGCGTAATTTACCGATGGCCACACGTTGAAGTTTCATCACATCAAAACCGATTTTTTTGAACATTTCACGAACCTGGTGGTTCTTGCCTTCAGTAATCACGATTTTATACCAATCGTATTTTTCTGAAGTCTTTGTTGAATTCGACTTGTTCATTTTTAATTTTTCGATGTGTTTAGCGCGCACCCGGCCATCAGGAATCGTTACACCTTTTAAAAGTTTATCGATTTTTTCTTTTGCCGGTTGGCCGTTTACTTTTACGTGGTAAGTTTTGGTAACTTCTGTTTTTGGATGCATCACCGAGTTGGCAAAATCACCGTCATTTGTCATTAGCAGTAAACCCTCTGAATCCCAGTCAAGACGGCCGATCGGAAATACTCGGCCCGGAACTTCAGCGACATAGTCAGCAACGGTCGGGCGGTCTAAAGGATCTGTCATTGACGTGATCACCGCTTTTGGTTTGTTGAACATGATGTAGAACATCTGGTTTTTGTTACGTAAAGGTTTTCCATCAACGACAACTTTGTCGTTAACTTCATCGACTTTAACACCCAGCTCGTAGACTTTTTTACCGTTAACGGTCACCAGACCGTCAGCGATCAGTTTGTCAGCGCCACGACGTGAAGCTAAGCCACGTTCAGCCAATAGTTTATTTAATCGGATAAGATTTTTTTCGGACATAGTGATACTCTTTTCTGCGCGTCTCCCGACGGGCCAGTTATAAATCGCCGGTTGGCGAAATATTCTATTCAAGAGCTTTAAGCACTTTAGGCTTTAGGTCTTTCCAATCGAGAAATTGGGTAAAGGTTAACTCTGAAAGAATGTCCCCTTTTTTATTGATAAAAATGACCGTTGGCAAGCCTTTGATTTTATACTTTTCAAGAATTTGTTTAACCTCAGGCAGGTCTTCGGTGGCATCGATTTTAACCAGTTTAAACTGCTTCGACAGCTCGACAAATTCAGGGTGCGTGTAAGTTTTTTCCTCTAGCTCGTGGCAGGCCGCACACCATTCGGCAAAGAAATCCAGGATCACAGGCACTCCATCGGCCTTTGCCTGGGCGATCACGGCTTCAGAGTAGGGGATCCACTTAATCAGTTTTTCGCCGACCTGGCCGTCAACCTGGTTGGTAAAAATCGGGCGCACCTGATCACGCTGAAAGAACGCTATCAGGGTTAACGTCATGGAAGCCACAAACACTAAAATAAATAAGCCCTGGCGGTACGGGTGCTTGCGTTGAAAGTGAAACGCTCCCTGCCAGACTGAAATCGCCATTAAAGTTAATCCTAAAACAATAATCCAGTACTCCATCGGGATAATGAATTTTAAATAGTATAACGCCACACCGATCATCAACAGGCCTAAGGTGAATTTTATAAATTCCATCCACGGGCCCGAGCGCGGAAGTTTTTTTAGGATATTGCTTGAAGCACCGATGGCGATGAAAATTAAGCCTAAACCAAGAGCGTAAGTAAACAATAAACTAAAACCAAGAACGGCGTTCTGCGTAGTTGAGACAAAACTTAAAATCGAAACTAACACCGGACCGACACAAGGGCTGGCAACAATACCGGCCACCATGCCCATAAAAAACGCGCCGGTATAACCCTGGCTTTTGCCGGTGCCGAAACGGTTTCTGATAAAGGCCGGCACCTGTAACTCAAAAGCGCCCCACATGCTGATGGCCATTAAAACAAACAAGCCGACCAGTGATGATAAGACCCATTTGTTCTGCAGCGCCTGACCAAAGATAGCGCCGGTTAAAGCGGCAACCACCCCTAACGAAGAGTAGGTGACCGCGATACCTAAAACATAAAACACCGAGCGTAAGATATTTTGTACGCGCGATTTGTTATGTGAATCATGGCCTAAGATCGATAGGGTGATCGGGATCATCGGAAAAATACACGGCGTAAAGCTGGTTAGAATTCCGGCTAAAAAAACCAGAAGAAAAGTCAGATAAAAGTTTTTTGCTAACTGGTTTTCGATGGTGCCCGCAGAAAACAGCGACATCTCTGGTTTTTCATCTGCTTTCATCTGCGCGAAGTTCACATCGATTGCGATGGTCTGGGTTTTTGGTAAAAAACAAACCTGTTCGCTGCAGATCTGATATTTTAGATCGAACTTAAGTGTCTCCATGTTGCTGCTGATTTTTTCCGGCGCTTCGATTTGCACTTCGATTTCGCCGGATTCATGTAAACCTTTGCGGTTTTTTTTCGAAAACTTGTCGTAGAACTCGATCTCGGGATTTACTTTTAACTGGCCGACCTGAAACTTATTCGGGTTTATATTAGAAATCTTAAACTGATCCAGGTAGGCGTGAAAGCCCTTTGGCATACTGATCGAAATACGGGCTGATTTAATCTGGCCTTCCTGCAGCGTTAGCGGTTGAGTCACGACATGAAACTGCGCTTCACCAGTGGTCTGAGCCATGGCTTCGCAGATAAAAAGAAGAACTAAACAAAAATTACTCAGGATCTTGGTCATATTTACGTCTCGGAAGGTTATGCATGTTAATTTACCACCATTCGCTGGCAAAGACATCGTAAAAACCTAGACCTTCTTCTAGATTCAACATAACTGCATTAACTTTGGACAGAAGTACTCCGATGAATCGATTGTAGAAAAAGAGGTCTCAATGGGATTTGTAGGTATAATTATCGTTTTTGCCATGGTATTCGGTGGATTTGCCCTTGCTGGTGGTAGCTTCGGAGTTATCATAAGTTCTGCGCCAATTGAAATGATGATTATCGGTGGCGCCGCTCTGGGAGCCTACATCATTGCTAACCCGATGAAGGTTATTAAAGCGGGTTTTAAATTAGGTATTCATGCGATGACTGCTAAAGGTCCGCAGAAAAAAGATTACTTAGATCTATTACAAATGCTTTTTCAGTTATTCCAGGTGTTTCGTAAAGAAGGTCCGCAAGGGGTCGAAAAACACATCGAGCAGCCGGATCAAAGTGATATCTTTAAAGCATACCCAACTGTTATGAAAAATCACCACGCGGTTCACTTTTTATGTGACACGATGAAAGTGATTTTATCTACAGACTTATCACAGTACGACATCGATGAATTAATGGATAATGACATGAAAGCCATTCACGCCGAAGAGCACTTAGCACAACATGCGGTGCAGATGGTTGCCGATGGCTTCCCTGGATTAGGTATCGTTGCCGCAGTACTTGGTATCGTGAAAACGATGGCCCATTTAACTGAAGGTAATGAAAAGATCGGCCAGTTAGTTGCCGGCGCCCTGGTCGGAACGATGTTAGGGGTATTTGGTGCTTACGGTCTTATCGGTCCGACAGCAACTAAAATGGCTGCCGACATTGAGGCTGAAGGAAGATTTTTAAACTGTATTAAAGCAGCAGTCGTTGCACTTCAACGTGGTTCGCCTCCGTTAGTGTGTGTTGAGTACGCCCGCCGTACGATCATGCCGGAAGAGCGCCCAACATTTGATGAGTTAGATAAAGCGACAAAAGATATTAAAAAAGCTGCGGCTTAAGTCGCCGGATGGCGAGGATGCGCAGCCCGACTGCGCTGGACTAAGGAAACAGAATGGCTAAGAAGCAACAGATCGTTATTAAAAAGATTATCGTTCAAGGCGGCGGTCACCACGGCGGATCGTGGAAGGTTGCCTTGGCCGATTTCATGACAGCGATGATGGCGTTCTTCCTGGTTATGTGGTTAATGAGCCAGTCTGACCAGACTAAAAAAGCCATTTCTGATTATTTCTCGACACCATCGGTGATCGAATACAACTTTCAGAATTTCGGCGCAGAAATCACACTTGAAAAATTATTTTTGGATTTCGTGAATGAACCATTAAAAGCTATGCAAAGTTTTATGGAGCCGGCAACAAAGAGCCCGAATGTTTTAGATATGGGTTCAGAAAAAGTTGTGGCGGCATATATGGCTGATAAAATGACTGATGTTGCGAAGAACGTGGAGATTTCGCAGGACGGTTTTGATTTTGATATTCCGGATACATTTTTATTCGAGCGCGGTACTTCGCAGCCAAAAGTCGGCTTCGTAGATGTGATGGATAAACTAACGACGGTAACTTCAGGTCTTAAAGATGCTGAAATCAAAATTACTTCGGCATTATTTATCCAGCTGGTTCAGGATCAAACGGCCAAAACTGCTGATAAGGTGGCGTTAGAGCGTTTATCTTTAATCACGAACAAAGTGAATGCGTCGTTTGATTCGAACACCAACACAGTTGTCGGTGCGACAAATATTAAAGATAAAAAAGGCGATTACGATCCAGAGCGTTTGATGGGTTTTATCCGCATAAGTATCCGCCAAAAAGAAGTTGAAGGTAAAAAACGCCGTAAACTAGAAGCCATTTTTGAATCAAAGCCACAGAGTAAGTTAGATCTGGTGCCGCAGGAAAAACAAAAAGCTAAACCTGCGCAAGGGTTAGATCCTAATTTAATCAATCCGGTGGATATCGAAGTGATGAAGCTTGATCAGGAATTTAATCCTGGCAGCAGCATTAACGACTAAGCCTAGTAATTCAATTGTAAGCCGATAAAATAGCCTAAGCGCGAACGGTTGCCGAACTGCGAAGTATTGCTCGGCAAAGTCATGCCGGCTTCAAGTTTTCCGTTCGGAAATGCCATAAAATAACCGGTACCGAATACGTCGATATAATTGCTGTAACGCTGCGAATACTCCATAGTGTAACCGGCGCCCAATTCCAGACCGGTCCGTTCAGTGTATTTCTTATTGAATTTTAGCCGCGTGTAATAAGAAGAAGAACCGGTGCCCTCAAAGTTGTTTTGCCACTCCAAAAGTCCAGTAAAGCGCCCGTAATCCAGTTTAAATCCGTAGCGGATGCCATTTAATGCCTGGGTTTTATAATAGTGATCGTCATGCACGTAGAAAATAAATTTCGAGTTCGACTGAAAATCAACATAAACTTCGGCAATATATTTTATCCACAGATTGTCGTCGTCGTTACCGAGTTTAGAAATATTAGAACCCCAGAAGCCGAATTTGAACTGACTGCCCAGGTTAACTAAAAATGCCGCATTCATGGCAAAACCGCCATTGCTGTAAGAAAGACCGCGGTCGAGAAAGTTTGAAGTTAGGCGGGCATAACCGGAGACATCATAATTGGGTTTGGCACCACCGGAGTCTTTGTCGGATTTTTTATCTTTGTCGCCCGGTTGGGCAGAGTACGCAGGAGCCGCCATTACAATCTGAGTGGTCAGCGATAAAACAAAAAACAGTGATGCCCAATGGCGCACAAACGTCATAGATTTAATTGTCAGAACTATTGGAAAAATAAGCAATCAAAGCTACAATATTACATACCAAAGTTGGAGCTTATGAGTCTTTTTAACGATCTTTCCCTGTGGACAGAATATCCGATTGTTGCCTTTGACACTGAAACCAGTGGTCCTTACCCTTTAGAATCTGAAATTGTCGAGTTAGGCGCGGTTAAGTGGTACCAGGGTAAAGTGATCGGCCAGTTCCAGACGCTGTTAAAGCCGTCTAAGCCGATGACTCAGGAGAACATCAATATCCACGGCATCACCAATGAAATGGTGGCTGCTGCGCCGTTAATGAAAGACCAGATCGGTTTATTTCATGAATTTATCAAAGATTCGATTTTAATTGCCCATCATGCCCCGTTTGATCTGGGCTTTATCGCACCGGAGTTTGAAAAAGCGGGCCTTGCGTTTCCGGCCAACATGCATTTTTGTTCAAGTCTGATTTCGCGTGCCCTTTTGCACACGACCAATCACAAATTACAGACCCTGGTGAGTGAGCTCAACCTGGTTGGCGGGGATGCTCACCGTGCTTATGATGACGCCTACGCGTGTCTGCAGGTCTTTATGAAAGCCGCAGAAAAGCTGGAAGTGCCGTCTTTGGAAAAACTAAAAGCGGTGCAGGTAAAAAAACTGGCGTGGCTGGATTACACTTTGTTTTCTAAACCGAGCGAGCAGATTAAATCACTGGTCGAGGCCATTCAAAAACAGAAAACCATTCAGATTGTTTACGAAGGCGGGCAGAGCAAAAACAAACTGCGCCCGATCACGCCGAAGGGTATCGTCAGAAACCCGGACGGCGATTATGTGCACGCCGAATGCGGCCTGGATAACCAGCGCAAACGATTTTACTTAAATAAGATTGTCGATATAGAGCTGGTTTAGTCTTTGTGAATTTCGATCATGCGGGCTTTGATTTTTTCCGCGAGTTCTTCCAGGTGCTTAAAATCATCGCCGGCACGCAGCTGCAAAGCTTTTTTCTCTTCGTCTAAACCTTTACCGTCAATGGCAGCACTTAAAAAACGCTCAAAGGCATATACCGGCCCGGCGATGCGGTGAGAAATAAATTTTGCCACACCAAATAAAGCCACCGAAAAGGCCAGCACCAGAATGCCAAACGAAATCAGAAAGGCTTTGGTGTATTCGGTATGAGATTCATAAACGCCTAACTCCTTAAGTGCGATCTGAAAATAAGTGTAGGAAAACACCATGCACACCAGCGAAACCAGTACGCCGGTAGAAATAAAGATCGCGGCGTACTTAAGCTGAAATTTTTTATTGATCCAGAATTTATTTCTTGAGTCTTCATCTGGCCACAGTTCTTTACCGTCTTTAAACAGTGAATAGATCAGTAAAGAATAACCCACCCATTGAATCATATCTGCCACATTCCAGATCGGGGTGTGGAAGCTTTTGTACTGCAAGCTGATAAAGTCGACGACAAAGCCGTAGTAGGTACGGTCAAGAACGTTTCCTAAAATACCGCCGACTAAAAGCGATAAACCGATACGCAGGCGCATCACCTTCACGGGCACCATAAACTGTAAAAAAGCGTACAGGCATAAAATAAAAAATCCGCTTGTCGATAAAGTTACAATGCGCAGAAATGCAGGTAATTTAGAAAATAAGCCAAGCATCGCACCGTCATTGTTTACAAGAACAAAATGAATTGGTCCGACCCAGTGTTCTTGCATATCCCAAGCCCAATTTTTCGTAGCCTGGTCGGCAATCACTGCTAAAAGTAGTGTTGCAACGACAAAAAGCCAATCTATAGTTTTCATATCCTTATTTTGCCGATACAGTTGATAAAATGAACTACATATTGCGATTATTAATTTTACTCAACCTATGTCTAGCGGGTATCGCGGCCGAAGGCCAAAGCCTGCAATCTCGCGTAAATGAAATTCTGGTGAAAAATAAAATCAATCCCGAGCATGTCAGTCTGGAAGTTGCGCTTAAAGACGAGACTGTTCTGGAAACGAATGCGAAAAAATTATTAATACCAGCATCGATTTCCAAATTGTTAACCACGTATTCGGTATTAAAAAATATCGACCTTACCCAGAAATTTAAAACCGAGCTGTATTATGACGGTAAAAATCTGTACTTAAAAGGTGGCGGTGATCCAAGTTTTGTCTCTGAAAATATGTGGTATCTGGTGAACGAATTCACCCGCCAGAAAATCGGGGTGATCTTGGGCGATATCGTTGTCGATGATTACTACTTTGATGATGTGCGTTTTGACAGTTCGCGCGAAGCTGCACGCGTAGACCGTTCGTACGATGCGCCGGTCGGGGCAATGAGTTTTAACTGGAATTCAGTCAATGTTTTTGTAAAACCTGGTGAGAAAGAAAACGAGAAAGCTCAGGTGGTCGTTGATCCTGATAACGGCTATTTTGCACTGGTAAACCGGACGACGACAAAAGCAAAAAAATTGTCGCGTGAACTCATTATTGATATCGACCAATCAGCTCGCACCATCACGGTAACCGGTGATGTTCTAAAAGGCGGTGCCGAAAAAGCTTATTATAAAAACGTGGCCGAACCGGAAAAATGGGCCGGTGCAAATCTGCGGGCTTTTTTGTTACAGCGAAATATCGACGTCAAAGGTAAAATCAGGCACGGAAAGACGCCGTCAAATGCCGAAAAACTTGTGACTTTCGAAAGTAAAAGTCTCTCGCTGATCCTTGCCGACATGAACAAATTTTCCAACAATTACGTGGCCGAGATGTTAACAAAAAATCTCGCTGCACTTTCAGGCGAAGTGCCGGCCACCCTGGCCACCGGTGTAAAAGTTATCCAGAAAGATCTGAAAGAGTTGGGTTTGGATAAGAAAGATGTAGTTCTATATAACCCGTCGGGGCTTACACGCGATAACCGTTTGTCGGCGCACGGTATGAATGAAGTGTTAAAGGTAATGCAAAATGATTTTCGTTATTTTCCGACCCTGCTTGAATCGCTGCCGATTGCTGCGATCGACGGAACACTTAAAAAACGCATGAAAAACACGCCAGCTGCGGGTTTTGTGCGCGCTAAAACCGGGTATCTGGACGGCGTTGTTACTCTGGCAGGCTACGCTGGACAAAAGAACGGCGATATATACCGCTATGCGTTTCTGTACAATGGTCCACAAGATGAAGCAAAAGTGCGTGAAGCTTTTGATCAAATCCTGATTTCCCTTTTAAAATAAGTAGGTGAGATTTTTATTTCTAGCTACCGCATTACTTATAAGCCTGCAAAGTCACGCCTTAGTGACCGAGTGGAAATCAACGCTACCGAAAAACTCTGTATTTAAAGTTAATGCCGATATGCGTGGCCGCGTCGACTTCTGGAAAAAAATCTACTCCGAGGTTTCAGAAAATGAAGGCCTGTTTCATGATCCTGATTTTCCGGAGTATGTGTTCGGCCAAGTCAGCTGGGAACACATCAAAAACAACAAAAGTTTATCCTCTGCCGAGAAAAAAAAGAAAATCAATAATCTGATCGAGTACGAGCGTATCCGCCTGGCGGCTAAATGGAAAATTAAAAACTTAAAACGTATCCGTTTACAGACAGGTCTGAAAGAGCGCACGCAAAAAGCTTTATTCTTGTCGGGTCAGTATCTTCCGATGATGGAAGAAGTTTTTCGGAAAAAGAATTTACCAATCGAATTATCGCGCCTGCCTTTTGTCGAAAGCTCATTTAACGTGAATGCGCAATCGAAAGTCGGCGCCAGCGGCCTTTGGCAGATCATGCCGTTTGTGGCCCGCCCTGAAGGATATATTAAAAACTTCTACGATAAGAGAAATCATCCGTACTACGCCACAACATTAGCGGCGGATATGCTGGCCGACAACTACCGTGCCTTAAAGAAATGGCCGTTAGCCGTTTCGGCTTACAATCACGGTTTGGGCGGAATTAAAAAAATGGTTCGCAAAAGTAATTCAAATTATCTGCCGGATCTGATCGAGTCTGCTGATAGAACCAGAAGCTGGGGATTTGCTTCAGAGAACTTCTACGCTTGTTTTTTGGCGATGTTAGAAGTTGAGCGTGAGGCGAAATCATTATTCGGTGACGAGCTGTTAAAAGCCAAACCTCTGCCGATGAACCGCGTGATTACCGCAAAAGCGGTACCGAAAAAAGTGGCGTTAAAACATTTCGGTGGCAGCCTAGATAAATTAAGAAAGTTCAATCCGCACCTGAATATGGCACTCTTAAAGAAAACTAAAGTGATTCCTTCAGGGGTTCCTTTGGTTTTACCAAGCAAGGCAAAGACCAAGTACTTTAAGACTGCCGGTCTGTAATTCTATTAATTTAAATTTCCGCAATTTGATTTTAAGTAGCGGCCTTTTTCTGGGATTCGAAACATTTTTGCCATAGTTTCGCAGGTCGCTTTTTTTATGCTCGGTTCAAACTGCGAGTAACAGTTAAATAAAGCTGCATCATGGTTTTCAATGTCGGTGAACTGGCGGGCTTTAGCTACGCAGGTTTTTAAATTCGGAAACTCCGAAATATGGTAAAAGCAGTAAGAGCGGATATTTTCTTTAAGATAGTTTGATTTGACGGTATTCACCTGGTTAAAGCAGGTGCTTAAGGTAATATGCTTTTGGGTTTTACCTAAACAGGCCTGAATCTCATTAGGTTGGTCATCTAAGCACTTTTCAAGTCTGCTGGTCGCAGAAGTAAAGCCGGTAGTTAACAGCATAAAGGCAGTTAAAAACAGGGCGGTCATTAGGCTTTTGACTTTGGCGTTCTTTTTTACGTTCAACATGCTTTAGTCTTTTAGCATAAAGTGTTCCATGCTGGAACAGTCGCGGGATTGCGTAAAGTGCTTATAAGTGATTATAGACGTTTAGGGGCTTTGACAGCAGCCGAGAATTGTCAGCCGCATTGTTATATTTCTACATCAGATCGAATATATGAGTTTTCAGTTCAGTTTTGCTTAAAAGTTAAGTAATACAAGCCTCATGAAAACACAGAGCAGATCTTTAATCGGGCTATTTACCATTATCTTTTTAATGTTCACATCAGCGGAAGCGAAGGTGGATAAAACGGTTCAGAACCTGTTGGCAAAAACTTCGTCTGAGGCGTTTCAGACCTTTGAAAAAGACGGGCTAAAAAATTCGCAAGTTGCGATGGATTATCTGTTTTTAAAAATCGAAAAAAAGCAAAATTTTCAGCTGCTGACAGAAGCAGAATTAGCCGGTTTTCATTTTGATGTCTTAACGCAAAAAGTTTTGGATTTTGTTAACCGGCTGAACTCTGCATTTAACCTGCCGATTAATTATAAATTAAGAAAACAAATGCAGTTTGAATTCTATGCTCTGAGCCAGGCAATTAAAAAAGCCAACGAAGTGAGTCTGACCGTTGATGCTGATCACTTTGATAAACTGCATGACATGTTGATGGGTCAGGGCATCAGTTTATTTTATGCTTCGGCCAATGATAAAAAACGTACCGATTTGTTTTTAACCAGTTATTATCTGCATGAGCTTGAGTACCCGATGGATATGACGGCCCGCCATTTGGAGTCATTAAAAAAATCATCTAAGTGGGGTGGCAACACTAAATTGTACGCGGCTAAAATCGCACGCGCCGCACTTCACGGCGGCGTGATGTTAAATAAGTTAACTTCAAAGCAGATCGATATATTGTACAACGCCAGTTTACTGACAAGTATTGATGATGGCGCCAAACAAACGCTGCAAAAAATCTATTTAAAACAGCTGCAGATGATCGGTGATCAGGAAAAAATCAAAGAAGTTAAACGCGAGTTGGCTTCAACGATCTTATGGACAGAGACGAAAAATCTATTATCAAATCCATTAAATATTTTAAAGTATATTCAGTTCTGCGTAGGTTATGTGTTTATCGCATGGCCGCTGGAGTTTATCCTGATCTGGGTATCGCTTGCGATTTTTGCCTTTCAGGCATCGACGGTGCTGACCGTAGAAGAGCGCCGTAAAAAATCTGCGGGTAAAAAATTATGGCTGGTTTTTCAGAAAGCGTATCTGGGAAGTAACGTGCCGTTTTTTACGAAGTTTGCGGCGTCATTGATTTTATTCGGCATCGGTCTCTACTTTAATTCGGCAAAGAATTTCGTAGAGACCATGATGGCGAATATGTAGTGCGAAGCTACCATCCGTGGCTAGCTTCTGACGGCGTCCTGCCGTCAGATCTTAAAATTATGGCGTCGGGTTTGGGTTGATCGGCCCGATGCTCACATTGATGGTGCGGTACGGGTTGTCGGCATATTCAAGCAGGTATAAACACGGTTCGATATTTTTATTAAATACCGGCTGGATCACAGCAGCACCTGGATAAAATCCGCCACCACCAAAACCGCCTGAAGCTTGTGATGGGTCTAGCTCAAACGTAAAAGAGAAAATTTTGTGTTCGCCGTAAGACCAATCTGTTGTATCACCGCTGGTGATATAAAGATCAGAGCTCTGTTGCGGCGTATACTTGTTCCACTCGGCCATTTTGCGCGCCATTGTTTCGTGCACGAGCAAATCTTTGCCGTTTTCAATGCTGTCGTACTTGTGGCCCCACGGATAAAGAATCAGTTGCGAGTAAGTGTGAAACGATAAAAGAATGGTAATATTGGTGTGCGCTTCAACATAGTTTTTAATCGCCAGAGTTTCTGGTTCAGAGAACGGTTTGGTTCCCATGTAGGTGTCAGAGTTTGGATTGGTTGAAGATCCGCCGGTGCCCCATTTGTAACCGTAGTTTCGGTTTAAATCTGTACCGAATGTGCCGTTAGCATTGCGTGAACGGCTTTTGCGCCACATCTTGTAGCTGCCATCCTGGATGTCGTAAGCTTTGCCATCAGGGTTTACCGCCGGAATAATGTGAATATCGCGTGAGTCCATCAGATTTACTACACGTTGATTGCCGGCTTTGTACTGGTTCACCAGGTACTGGGTAAGCATCAAAGCCATTTCGACTGATAAGTGTTCGCGGGCGTGGTGTCCACCCATGTAGATGACCGCCGGTTTTTCTGAAGCATGTGCCTGGTCAGATCCCAAGCGCATCGCCCACAGATCGCGGCCTTCCGTTGATTTACCCGCAGATGTCATTTTCACCAGCGTTGGATTTTCACTCGCAAGGGTCGTTAATGCGGCAGTTAACTCTTCGTAATTATGAAAGGCCGAATCTTTAGCCGGAAAATCTTTACCGTTAAATTCAGCTTCATCAGCTAAGTTTGAGTAGGCTAATAACCAGCCAAGTTTCTGGATTTTTTTTAATTCGTCATCGTTACCGAAAGCGACAACATAATCGTCTGATGAATTTTCGATTCCGACGATGTTGGCGATCACCGAACGCTCGAATTTATCTTTCGCGCGAATTTTCATCCAGTAACGTTGGTTTGAGGTTGATTGCGCAAATTGCGCAACAGAAACAGCGATCAGGATCACTGCAGCCAATAGAGCTGACTTCTTAAAGTTGAATTTGACCGACATATTGCCCCTTCCGTGGGTGTAATAGTTAGTGTTTGTTTACATGAATTAACTATTACGGTAGCACGAAAGAAGGGCGTGTCTAGACTTTAGTTAGACTGATTTGAAAAAAGCATGTTCGTGAGTTTTTCCTGTAACTCCTCACGCTTAAGAAACTGTACACCGACACCTAGACCTTTGGCCCAAACGACCTCACAGTCGACAACGTGAATGCGGTTTAAACTTCTTAAATTAACTGTTACGCGGGCAATATCGCCTTTTTTGACCGAAAAGTTCGGGCTTAATACCTCAAAAAAAGCACCACTTGCGGATAGGTTTCCCATCTTAGTTAAGATGCGACCTGATTTACCGTAGATCTCGATATGAGCTAACTCCTGTGTAACATAGCGGCGTGCAACCTGTTGTGTATTTTGACTATTCATATACTGCTCCAATTACTATTTTAGATCGGAAATTGTGCTGGCAATATTGAATTTTTTTTTATGTTTTAATTGTCAATTATTTCGACGTTTTCGACCAAACTTCGTAGGCGAGTCCGGGGTGGACCTCAGACATTTGGCGATTTTGCAATGTAAAGCCCGCAGCAAAATCTGCGGGGTAGAAGGTATCACCCTCATACTGGCCCGGAATGCGGGTGACATACAGCCGATCACACTGCCGGCGGGTTTGTTTGTAGATCTCGGCCCCGCCGACCACCATAACTTCTTCGGGGTATTCGCCGATTTTAGTTTTGGCAAAAGCAATCGCTTCTTCAATCGTTGTTACAAAATGAACGTTTGCAAATTCGCTGGTCTGCGGTTTTCGCGAAATCACAATGTGAAAACGCTTGGGTAAAGGCTTACCTAAAGAATCATAAGTTTTACGACCCATGATCATGATTTTTCCTGATGTCTGGGTTTTGAAATATTTTAAATCTTCAGGAAAATGCCACAGCAGTTTATTATCTTTGCCGATGGCAAAGTTTTCTCCGATGGCCACGATTTGCGATAGAATCATTTTAAAATCCTTCGGATTTATATTAAACCGCTACCTCACCCTTAATGGCAGGGTGTGGGTCGTATCCTACGATTTCGATATCTTCGTATTTAAAATCAAAAATATTTTTCACATTAGGATTTAATTTTAATTTTGGCAGCGGGCGGCACTCGCGTGACAGCTGCAGTTTCACTTGTTCTAAGTGATTTGAGTAAATATGCGCATCACCCAGGGTATGAATAAATTCACCCACCTCTAGATCGCAGACCTGCGCCACCATGTGAACCAATAGGGCGTAGCTGGCGATGTTAAACGGAACGCCTAAAAAGATATCCGCACTACGTTGGTAAAGCTGGCAAGAAAGTTTGCCAGCAGCCACGTAAAACTGAAAGAACGCATGGCATGGCGGTAACGCCATTTTGTTGATATCAGACGGGTTAAAGGCCACCACTAATAAGCGGCGTGAGTCCGGATTTTTTTTAATTTCGTTGATCACGTTGCTGATCTGATCGATGGTGGTGCCGTCGGCAGCTTCCCATGAGCGCCACTGTTTGCCATACACCGGCCCCAGATTGCCGTTTTCATCAGCCCATTCATCCCAGATCGAAACTTTATTCTCTTTTAAGTAAGCGATGTTGGTTTCGCCTTTTAAAAACCATAACAATTCATGAAAGATCGAACGGGTGTGTAATTTTTTGGTTGTTAAAAGAGGAAATCCTTTTTGCAGATCAAAACGCATTTGATATCCGAACACACTGATTGTTCCGGTGCCGGTACGGTCTGATTTTACGGTGCCTTCGCTAAGAACGTGTTTTAAAAGATCGTGGTATTGTTTCATAGGGATAACCTCTCTCTAAGTAGAAATTATCCGTGATAAGAAGCGTTGCTGTCGAGAAAACTGCAACGCGCTAATTGAAAAATTATTTTTCTTTCTTTTTAAGCTTTTTCGCTCGTAAAGCCGCTTTGCTGACCGCTGCTGTCTGTTCGGTCGTTGGCTTTGCAATACTGCCTTTAATATCTTCAACTTTTTCTTTAACTTCTTGATTAGGCTGCGGCGGTACCGGGGCCGCGCTTTGCGCCACGGCCGGGCCAGTGGCGTAGGCCGACAATGAGACCGCTAAAACAAGAGTTGATAGAATAAGTTTCATCGTAAAGACTCCTATTGAAAGTTTTGGACTTGCGCGATGTAAGGTAAGTTACGGTAGTAACCCTGGTAGTCTAAGCCGTAACCAACCACGAATTCGTTAGTGATTTGAAAACCAACGTGATCAATTTTGCACGGAACTTTTAAAGCTTCCGGTTTTTCCAGTAACGCTACTGTCGTTACCGAAGCCGGTTTGCGCGATTCGATCGAAGCTTTTAAGTAATTCATGGTCAGGCCCGTATCAACGATGTCCTCAACTAAAATCACGTGCATCCCTTCAACCGGGCTTGCTAAATCTAAAGTGACTTTCACTTCGCCAGAAGAAGAGGTGCCGCCATGGTAACTAGAGACACCGAAAAATTCGCAGGTGATGTCCGTGTTGATCTGGCGGATAAGATCAGAGTAAAAAAGAAATGAACCTTTTAAAACACAAACCGCAACAACTTTTTGGCCCTTAAATTTCGCCGTCAACTGTTCGCCAATTTGTTTTACTTTCTCCTGGATTTTTTCCTCAGAGATATAAGATTTAAGATTCAGATTCTTTGGGTTCATATGATGTCCTTATCAGCCTTTACACGAAAGAATTATTTAACAATTCGCCAAGGCCACCGGCCCCAGGAATGATGTATTGTTTGTCATTCAACCCTTTTTCTTGGTCCCAGTAAAGGCCTAAAGGAGAATTTAAGACGTGCGCCGGAGATAAGCCTCGGTCTACGCGCAGAGCAAAAACCTTGAGTGGTGCTTTAATCGCCTGGATCTTTTTAAGATACTCAGGGGTTACGATTAAGTGCAGGGCGATATAACTTTTGACCGGTCCCTGAACTTGGCTTTGGTAATAATCTATGGCCGATAGAATCGTCCCGCCGGTGGCACCCATCGGATCGGGAAACAAAACATAACTGTTTTCGATGCTGCCGCCGATTTTAAAGCTACCTAAGTTTGTTCCGGTCACTTGTTCGTTGGCGTCGGTTTTACGTGCGGCGAAAATATGATCCTGTCTTACATTTTCAGCATTTAGAAACCAGTGCAGATATTCATAGCAGATATGGCTGGGAAAGGTTCCGGCCCGGGCTAAGTTTACCGTCACCGCTTTGGTGCTGCGGTCCAAAGTTTCAGCAGTCAGGTTTTCGCCCATCCGGGTTTTAACTTCCGTCTTACCTTTGGGAAATAACGTATTAGCCGTATGTACAATTAATCCGTTGTAGATCAGTTGCACAAGTCGGTTAATCTGCGGCTGGGTGGTTTTACTCTGGCAAAGTTCGGTCAGTAACGTTTGCAAAAAAGGATCATTGATTAAATGAAAATTCGGACCATAGTGATGTTCAGGCATGCCTTCATTTTTACTGCAGTTCGACTATGATGGCAAAAGTTGTTTTTTGATTACGGTAGTCAGCCGATTTAAAAACAGTAAATGGCGCAGTATTTGTTAGGCTGGCTTCGGTGTCAAAATAAGCGAGAAGGTCACTGCCATAAATAATATATTTTTCGCCGGCGATCAGTGTTAAATCTACGGGAATCTGCTGCGGGTCGCTTGGATGGTTTTTAATAAATACTGCGTCGAAAAATTTTGAAGCCGCAGCATCTATATTTAAAACGCTAACTGTAAATCTAATCCAATGGATGTTGTTTCCCGCAGTCACAGACTGATTTTTAACAGTAGTAAAATCCATGCTGTCAGTTTTTAAAATTTTAAAGTGCGTGCTATCGAACTTAAAATCCGGAAAAGCTCTGAATGTGACAATGTTGCCGTTTGTTCCCAGCACATAGCCGTTACGACGTTCGCTGGTGATATTGTTCAGGTAGTTAATGTCGATTTCACCCATTTGCACGCGCAATTTGACCGGGGCAGATGTTGTCTGCATTGAGTTTGCCGTGCTTGGGTCGGTTGTTGGAACCGGGGCTGCTGGCGTAGCTCCGTCAGTCGTGGTTGCGACTGTCATCTCAGTCGGACTGGCGCTGCGGGCCGCCCACGTATTAGCTTCTGGCGGAGGGGCTTCGAATTCAGCTTGGTCTTCGGCGATGCCGGCTTCAGTCACAGCTTTTGGATTGGGGCTTACAGAAGCGAACCGATTGATTTTTTGAATCCATTGTTGCGGCTGATCGGTGCGGACCACAAAGTAGGTCACGCCGATACCTAACAGAACCACCATTAAAAACTGAAACATTCCGCTTTTAACGATTTTCGTTAAAACCGGCTCCTCTTTGGGTTTGTACGCCAACATATCCACACCGCAGTTGGCGCAGTATTGATCTTGGGGTTGTCTAAAATGGCAGCGTGGACATTCTACAAGCACGCCTTAGTTTAGTGTATTCTGCCTTGACCGACAAATAAGCGAATTTTACACTCATACTTTAGTCTGGGTTTGTCTCGTAGTTATTAGTTCAAGGGGTTAGTTTTGAATCACCATGTGCCGGTTTTAGCTGAAGAAGTGATTGAGGCGTTCAGTTCAATGACGGGAAAAAATAATCTCTCGTATTTCGACGGAACTTTTGGCCGCGGTGGCCACTACACCTTGTTAAAAAATAAATACAATATCACCAGAGCGGTTGCGACCGATCAAGACTTGCAGGCGATTGCCTACGCCAAAGAAAATTACCCTGAAGTTGAAATTCATCATATTAATTTTCATAATTTTTCTGAAAGCAACAGCGAAAAATTCGACATGATCTTGGCCGATCTGGGGGTAAGTTCGCCGCAACTTGATCAGGCTGACCGTGGTTTTAGTTTTAATAAAGATGGTCCGCTGGATATGCGGATGAATCAGAATCAGAACATGACGGCGGCAAGAATTGTTAATGAGTTTAGCGAAGATGATCTGTTCAAACTTTTTCGCGAGTACGGCGAAATCCCAAATCCGGCACGCGTGATCAGGGCCATTGTCCAGGACCGAAAAACAAAACCTTTCGAGACAACCCTGCAACTAGCCGGATTGATTGAAAGAGTTGATGGCTGGCATAAGAAGGGCTTTCATCCGGCCACGCAGTATTTTATGGCCTTAAGGCTAGTGGTGAATCAGGAGTTGTACGTCGTTGAAGAAGGCATCAAAAATCTGATGCAGCAGTTAAACGATGGCGGGCGAATCGCGGTGATCTCGTTTCACTCCCTTGAAGATCGCATAATTAAAAACTTATTTAAGGACTCAGATCTAGGTTTTTCTGTAACCAAGAAAGTGATTGTTCCCTCTGAAGAAGAGTGCAAAACTAATCCTAGGGCGCGGAGCGCTAAAATGCGGATCTTTCAAAAAGGCCCGCAACCGCAAAAGCCGGATAAGTTTGCGTTACGCAGAATGCAGCGCGAACAAAATGACAACTAGATTTTGCAAATAGGAATTTTGCACCGAGGTCAGGATGAGCTCAGAGCATGTAAGGCAACTAAAGCCGTTTTTAAGTGTGTTTTTTGTTATTTCAACATTGTTTACCGTGGTGTTTTTAAAAATGGAAGAGCGTCGCATGTCTTACGTCGTTCTGAAAAACACCCGCGAATTCAAAAAAAATCAGGAAATGAAAAAGCAAAAAGAAATTCAGCTGGCGAAATTAACCCGCCCTGAACTGGTTGAATCAGTCGCGACCAAAAGGCTTACCTTAAAGCGCGCAACCCAGGCGCAGATTATCCATCTAAATCCATCAGTATCCTTAAGCTATTTGAATAAAGAGGGGCGCCCTTGAAATCCAAAATAATCACATTGTTTATTTTTGTCTGCACACTTTGGTCAGCATTGGTTTTTCGCGCAGCCTATCTGCAGTTTGTTCCTCATGAAAAATTAAATTCCCTTCAGGCAAAACAATTCCAAACAGTCGTGTCACTTCCGGCCCGCCGGGGTAATATTGTTGATCGTCATGGTAAAGAACTGGCGATGTCGTCTCCGACGTATTCGATCTATGCTGATCCGAAAATTATCGAAGATCGCAAGGGCACGGCAAAATTTTTGGCAAAAATTTTAAAAGAAAATTACAACTCGGTCTACGCCAAGATTAAAGATAAAAACAAACGCTTTGTCTGGATCGAGAGATTGGTCTCAGTTTCACAGGTTGAAGAAATCAAAACCCAAAAAATCAGAGGCTTGGGTTTTGTCGAAGAGTGGAAACGCGTTTATCCGAACGATCAGCTGCTTTCGACCACTTTAGGTTTTACCGGTAAAGAGGGGCAGGGTTTAGAAGGCTTAGAACTTTTTTACGACAAAGAATTAAAAGGCGAAAGTAAAAAAGTATCGCTGCGCAAAGATGCACGCGGGCGCCCGCTGATTCAGGACGGTATGCTTTTTACCGAAACACCCCAGGGTAAAGAAATTAAATTAACGATCGATTCAGACCTGCAGTACTTTGTAGAAACAGAATTAAAGCAGGCTTTACTTAAACACGAGGCCGAAGCCGCTTACGCTGTAGTTTTAGATGCAAAAACTTCGGCCATCCGCGCGATTGCATCTCTGCCGTCGTTTAATTCCAATGACCCTTCTAAGGTAGCTCCGGGGCTGCGCCGCAACCGCTCGGTGACTGACACGTATGAGCCGGGTTCGACTTTAAAAACTTTTGTCATCGCGCAGGCGCTCGATGAAAAATTATACCAGCCAAATTCGAAGATCTGGTGTGAAAACGGTTATTTCAAAATCGGTAAACGTGTTATCCGTGAGGCCGAAGCCAATCACTCACAGGGTATGATATCGGTGAGCGAAGTTTTAGCTTATTCATCAAATATCGGAACCAGTAAAATCGCCTTGAAGTTAGGTGATGCCAAATTGCGAGAAGGCCTCATGAAATTTGGTTTCGGGCAAAAAGCCGGAACTGATCTTCCGGGCGAAGCTAAAGGAATTATTCTTGGGCTTCCTTGGCGAGATCACTTACTGGCAAACGTTTCTTTTGGTCAGGGTATGACCGCTTCACCATTGCAGATGGCCAACGCCTATGCCGCCATCGCCAACGGGGGGGTATTAAACGCTCCGTACATAGTTGAATCTATCACCGATTTAGAAACCAACCAGACCGTAACTGCCGCAACCAAACAAATTCGCCGTGTAATTTCGGAAGAGACCGCACAGCAAATGCGCCTGATGTTAGCCGGTGTGACTTCAGGTAAGGGTTCGGGGGTTTCCGCAAGAGTTGATGGTTATATTGTCGGTGGCAAAACCGGCACCGCCCAAAAAGTTCGTACCGAAGGGCGTGGCTATATTCCCGGTGGTTATATTGGCAGTTTTACCGGATTTATCCCCGCTACCGATCCGCAGTATGTGATCTATGTAGCTTTAGACTATCCGAAAAAAGGCTACTACGGATCGCAGGTTGCGGGCCCGCTGTTTTCGCGCATCGCTTCTTATGCTGTTCGCCGCGAAGGTGTGGCACCTGATGTGCTGGCCGAGAAAAATGTCTCCAATGTGCCGCTAGCACAAAGCGAAAAAACTGAAAAAGAAGTAGAAGAATTTGCTTATGCGGATTTAAATAAAGCTACAGCGTTGTTAACTACGGTTCCTGACTTTAAAGACTTATCTATGCGTGAAGTTTTACAACAGACAGCTAATCAGAATATCAAAATCAAAATGATTGGCCGTGGAAAAGTCGAACAAACGTCTCCGGCAGCCGGTGAAGCTTTGGGTGAAGACCGCACAATGACGATCATGCTTAAGGAGTAGCACATGAAATTTTTTACTGTAATTCTGATGGTTTTTTCCTGTTCGTTTGCGATGGCCGAAGTACCTCCCGCATTAATTAAAGTCGGAAGTTTCGCTGAAAAGAATATCGATCCTAATATCATGAATATCAATTTACAAATCTGGGCTAAAGCTGCGACGGCGGCACAGGCACAGGAGTTGGCGAACAAACATGTTAAACGTGTTAAAGAGTTAACAGATAAATTCAAAGTTAAAAAAGAAGATGTGCAAACCGAATACTATAGCGTGACGCCTGAATACGCTTACGAGCACAAAACCGGTATCAGCCGTATTCAGGGTTACAGCGCCATGCATTCGCTGACCGTGACATTTAAAAACCTTGATCAAGCCGGTCAGTTCATCGATCAAGCCGCAAGTGGTAATAAAAATGATAAAGAAAAATCAGGTGTGACTATCGGCAATATCGGTTGGGATTCAGATAAAAAAGGCGAGGCTGAAGAGGCGTGTATAAACCAGGCGGTGAAACAAGCGCGCGGCCGAGCTGATGATTTAGCCAAAGCGGCCGGTGTAAGAATCAAGGGTGTTTACAGCATCACCAACCAACAGGTTTTTGCCAACTACGAATCAGCACCGATGGCGGGAGCTGCCCGTGCCCAAAGCAAAATGATGATGTCTGCAGATATGGAATCTGGCGGCACAGAGCTGAGCCCCGGTAAAATCAAGATTCGCGCTGACGTAAATATCGAATATCTAATTCAAAACTAGCTCAACTTGTTAAAAAGCAAACAAAAATAGGCGCTAGGCGAAAACAAAGCGCCCCATTCCGTGGTACATTCTAACCATAACGTGTATTTGTCTTTGCCAAATCAGTAATTTGGCTTAAAAACAAGTGCATGTTGGATGGTAATTTAAATTTCAAAGATCGCTACGAATTGCTTCAGACTATCTCTGAGACGGACCGACTACTTGTGTGTCGTGCCCAAGATAAAAAAAACCATCAAGCGGTTATACTGAAGCTTTTAAAAAGAGCCAGACAGCGTCGTCGCGATATCGAACGTTTTAAAAATGCCTATAACGTCGGAACCAAGATTAACCATTCAGCGGTTCAAACTTTAGCGCTCGAGTCATCTCAAGAAGGTCTTATTTTGGTTTTTGCTGATGATCACAGTGAAACCTTAGAAACACAAATTTCTGAAGCTATCGGCTTGCCTGAATTTTTAAAACTCACTGTAAAAGTAACGGAGGCAGTGGCGCATTTACATTCTCAGGGAATTATTCATTGTGATTTAAAACCCCAGAATATTTTAATTCATCCGCAGACCGGTGACATTAAACTGATGGATTTCGAACTGGCAGCCTATTTGCCGCGCGAGCAGCAGGTCATGCCTAATCCATCGTTGATGGAAGCTTCTTTGCCTTATATGTCTCCCGAACAGACCGGAAAAACAAATCATGCCATAGATGTTCGCAGTGATTTGTATTCTTTAGGAATTATTTTTTACCAGTTGTGGCTGGGAAGACTGCCGTTTCAGGCTGAAGATCCGCTGGGGTGGATCTACAATCACTTAACGACAGCTCCGCCTTCACTTTTTAATATCCGCCCGCAAACACCGGTTATGGTCTCTGAAATTATTGATAAACTCTTAAGGAAAGATCCTGATGAGCGTTACCAAAGTGCCTTGGGTTTGCAGCGCGATTTGCAACGCTGTTTAGACACGATCGCTTTAAATGGAACAATACCGACATTCACCCTGGGGCAGGCAGATATCTCTAATCGTTTTCAGATTCCGCACCGGCTGTACGGTCGTGAAAAAGAAGTCGCCCAACTTTTGACTGCGTTTGATCGTTTCACTGAAAACGGAAATCCAGAGTTGGTTTTAATTTCCGGGTATTCTGGGGTGGGTAAGACTTCGCTGATTCGTGAGCTACATAAACCCTTAGTTAAACGGCGCGGATTTTTTCTAAGCGGTAAATTCGACCAGTTAAAAAAAGGGATTCCTTATGCCACCTTATCGCAGGCTTTTCGCAGCTTTGTCTTAGAGCTATTGGCCGAACCAGAAGAACAGATCAGTTACTGGAAGAACAAAATTCAGAAAGCTTTAGGGATTAACGCCCAGCTGTTGATTGGCTTAATACCAGAGGTAGAATTAATTATTGGCCCGCAGGCGCCTGTACCAGAAGCGCCTCTTTCTGAAGAAGAAAACAGATTTCGCACTGTGATCCGGCAGTTTTTAATGGCCTTAACCAGCGAACAGCATCCGATTGTATTGGTTTTAGATGACTTGCAGTGGGCTGACCAAGCCAGTCTTAAATTTATTCACGATGTTGTAACCAACAGCGAAGTAAAGTTTCTATTTTTAATCGGTGCCTATCGTGATAACGAAGTCACCGCTTCGCATCCGCTGGCTTTGGCGATTGCTTCTTTGAAACAAGAAAATGCAGCAGTTTCGGAATTGGTCTTAAATTCGCTATCTTACGAACATCTGGCTAAACTGATTGCTGATACACTTCATAAGCCTCTAAAACAAATAGAGATCTTAGCCCGCGAGATTTACAATAAAACCGCTGGTAATCCTTTCTTCTTTACGCAGCTGCTGATTTCACTGCATCAGGATAAATCAATTTATTTTGATCAAGGCCTGCAAGAGTGGAAATGGAGTCTGGAAAATATTCGCCAGCAAAATTACGCCGACAATGTTGTGGATCTTCTAGTTGAAAGATTGCGTAAGTTGCCATTGGCTTTGCAAGATACGCTGGCCCTGGCGGCATGTGTAGGCAATACCTTCAGCAGTGAAATGCTCATTCTGATTTCCGGCCTTCCTGAAGAAACGGTCAGTGAAAATTTATGGGGAGCCATTCGTGAAGGACTTATTTTACAAACACCGTCAGAGTACCGATTTTTACATGACCGGGTTCAGCAAGCGGCCGTAAATTTATTAACGCCCGAACAAAGGCAGCAGACTCATTTGCGTATTGGCCGCCAGTGGTTATTACACGCGAGTAATGCTGAGCTGTCAGAGCATATTTTTGATATCGTCAATCAGATGAATCAGGGAATCGGGTTAATCGAGGATCAGCAAGAGCGCGATAAATTAGCTGAATTAAATCTTAAAGCCGCGCAGCGGGCCAGACAATCGGCTGCGTATGAACCTTCAGTCGGTTATTTAGTGGCCGGAATGTCACTTTTAGGCGAGGACGCTTGGCAACGAAATTTCGATTTAATGTTTTCTCTGCATCTAGAACGGGCGCAAAGCGATTATTTAAGTCGAAATTTTGAAAGTGCTGAAATTTATTTTAATAACTTATTAAACCGCGGGCGAAACCGAACAGAAATGGCTGCGATTTATGCCATCGGTATTCAGCTTTACAGTAATCAAGCCAATATGGCTAAAGCTCTTGAGTTAACCCGGTCATATCTGGCTTTATTTAATATTCAGTTACCAGAAAAACCGACCATCGAGCAGGTAGCTACAGAAGTTAATAAAATTTTAAACGAATTGCAGGGGCGCTCTATTGAGTCGTTGTTGCAATTGCCTGTCATGAAGGATGCAGAAAACAAAGCTTTGCTTTCAATTGTTTTGGTCAGTCTGCCGGCAAGTTACATCTTAAATGAAAAATTATGGGCCTTATCAGTCTGCTTGAGTGTTTCTCTTTGTCTGGCTCACGGAAATTCCGAAAATTCAAGTTTGGCGTATTCGACGTTTTCAATGGTGTTGGGAGCTTTTTTTCAGAAGTACCAAGAAGGTGCGCGCTTTGGCCAGGTGGCTATTGCATTGGCGCAGCGATATCCAACGGAGGCCATTAATTCCGCCGTCTACACAACTGTGGGAAGTATGGTGACTCATTGGGTGAAACCGTTTAACGAAGGAACCCCTTTAATACGCCGCGGCTACCAAGTCGGAGCCGAAACCGGCAACCAAACATGGGCTTGTTACGCCTGCAATTTATTGATTTCGTCGCTGTTATCCGAGGGGTTGCCGTTAAGTGAAATTCAAAAAGAAGCTGAAAGCAGTCTGGATTTTGCGGTACGTGCTAAATTTCCAACACAGGTTAACGGCATTATGACAAACCAGCTATATATGCAGTGGTTACGCGGCGGAAATCAGATTGATGAGGCTCATCACGAAGCCAATTTACTTTCTGTTCAGTGGCCGATTGAGCTGTGTTGGTTTTATATTCGCAAACTTCAGGCACATTTTATTTTCGGTGAATATGAAAAAGCATTAGACGCGGCCAAAAAAGCAGAGCCGCTTTTGTGGACGTCTTCAAATTTCATGCAGGTTGCCGATTATGCAGTTTTTCATGCACTCGTTTTGTTGCAGCTGGGCCTTATGGAAGGCGTACAGAAACATATCGACGAACTTGAGATTTGGCAAAAAAACTGTCCTGAAAATTTCACCGATAAGTTAAATTTAGTTTTAGCCGAAAAAGCCCGCATCAGCGGAAAAACCCTGGAGGCTGAACATTTTTATGAAAAGGCCATTCAAGCAGGTAAGAAAAGCGGATTCAACCATATCGAAGCGATTGGCTATGAGTTGGCTGCAAAATTTTATGCCCAAAGGGGGTTTGCGGTTACCGCTGAGGCCTACTTGCAAGAGGCCCGTGCCAGTTACATGCATTGGGAAGCTAATGCAAAAGTATCAGACCTAGAAAGTAAGTATCGCTTTGTCCGACAAAAAAGTAATGTGTTTCGTGAGTCAGATACTTTTACGGCACATATTCCAGAATTAGATTTCTTCTCTGTTATTAAAGCATCGCAAACAGTGTCAGGAAAGATTTTACCAGGGGATCTTTCGGAGACCTTGATGACTGTTGTTATGGAGCACGCAGCAGCTCAAAAGGGCTGTTTGATTTTAGTTGACCACGAACAATTACGAATTGTGGCAACCAGTCGTTCTGATAATAACGGCATTCATGTTCAGCTCTGTTCTAAGTCTCTGCTCGAGGGCGGTGAGTTAGTTCCGGTAGCGATTGTGCAATATGTGGTCAGAACAGGGACTAAAGTTATTTTAACCGATGCCACGAAAAATGCTGAGCCATTTGGTAACACTGATTACATACGAAAATATCAGCCAAAATCAGTTTTATGTTTGCCGATTTTGCGGCAAATGAAGCCGGTGGGTTTTTTATATTTAGAAAACACTTCTATTTCAGGGGTTTTTACCCCGGATCGTTTATCAGTGCTTGAACTGTTAGCTTCGCAAGCGGCGATCTCGATTGAAAACGGCCAGCTGTTGATCAATGAGTTAGAAGCTCGAAAATCAGCTGAACAAGAAAAGCAAAGACAAGCCTTTTTGGCTAAAGCCGGACAAGCCTTGTCTGAATCGTTGGAGTATGAACAGGTTCTGGAAAAACTGGGCCAATTGGTTAATTCGCAGTTAGGGGATTGGTGCGAGTTTTGTATGCTGGATGGTGATGAAATTCACCGTCAGGGCAGTATGCATGCAGATCCAGAAAAAAGAGAGTTAGTCGATCAGCTGGCAAGTCAGTATCCGTTTTCATGGGAGTCTCAGCATCCTGCAGTTGAGGTCTTGCGGACCAGAAAGCCGATGTTGATCTCATCGCTGACACCAGATCTTTTGCGCAAGTACACGGTAGATGAACAGCATGCAAATATTGTTCGCGAACTCGGAGCGAAAACAGCCATCATAGTTCCGCTTCAATCTCCGCGCCGCCTGTTAGGCTCGATGACGATCGGATCAGAAAAAAAGAGCCTTCGCTACACTGAAGAAGATTTATCTTTGGTGCTCGAGCTTGCAAAGTTAGCTTCGTTTGCCATTGATAACTCATTGCTTTACCGTGAAACGCAAACTTCTGTGCAATTGCGCGATGATTTTATTTCAATCGCCTCGCATGAGCTGCGCACACCACTGACGCCAATGAAGCTGCAAATCGAAATGGTGAAACGGCAAATGCAAGACGCGGCCAAAGATCCAAGTAAAATGGAAAAGCTGGTCCAGATCGTCGGCGGTGCTGACCGGCAGATTGAACGCTTAGAAAGTTTAGTGAATGAAATGCTCGATGTTTCAAGAATGCGTGCGGGCAAAATTGTCTTAGAAATTGAAGGCTGTGATTTTTCGCAACTGGTTAGAAATGTGATTCAGCACTTTCAACCCGAGTTTGCTAAATATAAAACCTCAGTGCAGGTGAATATTCCGGAGTCAGTGCCGGGGTACTGGGATGGTAAACGCTTAGAGCAGGTGATTGTAAACCTCATTTCAAATGCCATTAAATATGGACGCGGAAACCCTATTGAAGTTTCGCTGACCACCAAAGATGATAAAGTTATCTTTTCAGTTAAGGATCATGGTATCGGAATAAGTAAAGCAGAGCAGAAAAAATTGTTTGCCCGTTTCGTCAGACTGGTTTCGGTCAAACATTACGGTGGATTGGGCTTAGGTTTATATATTGTTCGCCAGATTGTGGATGCTCATCATGGCCAGATTCAAATTGAAAGTGAAATCAATCAGGGAGCAACCTTTACAGTGACGCTCCCCTTAGACACAAGATTTTAATTGTAGGTTAAGAACTGGCGCTGGAATAAAAGCGCATACAGAATTTCCAGTACCAGTTCATAAACGTCAACAGCAGTACCGGCATGGCTACGGCCCAGGCAATAAAACCAATTTGAATGGGCTCAAGTAAAAAACGGGTCGGAATTGACGCCACCATGGCAAAGGGCAGAACAAACAAAAGCACATAGCGTAAAAAGCCTTTGTAGATCGCATCCGGACGTAAACCTAAACGAAAGATACTGTACCAAACATACTGTAAAAAATCGGCCCGCGAAAAAATGATCGCTGTCGAATTCAGCGCTAAACGGCCGACAAAGATCACGCTCAGTCCTGACGGGATTAGCAGAAATAACCAAAATAAGCGATACCAGCTGAAATCCGGAATCGCCTGCAGGGCCCAGATAAGTCCTGCTCCGGTAAAGATTAAGCACGGAATATGTGAGACTGACACTTTTTGTGAACTGATCATAAACATCGAATTCACCGGTTTGGTTAACAACAGATCCAGATTTCCTTTTCTGACTTCGTCATTGAACTTAGAAAAGTTCGGGTCCCATAAGATCATGTATATCGAATCCACAAACAGCGCCAAGAAAACAAACACGCGCATTTGCTCCAACGTCCAATCACCGATGATATTGGTGTGGCGGTAAATAACTTCGTATAACAGGAGTTGGGTGCCGTACCAGATACATTCTGAAAGCACCAGTAAGATAAAGTTAAAACGATATTCTAAATCAGCGACAAAGCTGGCCTTAAAAAATGCACCGTACAGGCTTAAGTACTTTAATAGATTTTTCACTAGGCACCGGTCCCCGTGTAAGATTGTAGGCCTTTACGCCAAAACCAAGCCCCGATTCCTATCGCAAGCAGCGTCGATATAGTGACAGAAATAAAACTCTGTAAAACTAAATCTGATCCCGCGCGGCCAGTGATATAGGCCACCGGAGTATAAACACCGGCCGGAAACGGCGACAGCAACAGGATTTTAGCAATCGCCGGTGGCATTAAATCAATCGGCACCAGTTCGCCGGCCAATAACCACAGGGTCAGATTTTTAACCAGTGTTAACGAACGCACACGGGTCATAAAAAAAGCAAAGGTCGAAATCACAAAGCTCAGGGTGTGGACTAAAAACAGATAATAAAATACCAAGGCAATGGCCAGTGGTAAGCGCGAGTAATTGACCGGCAAATCAAAAAATAACGAAACTGCCAGCGGCGCAACCATAGAGATAAAAGTGGTGGCTATTTTATAGCCCATGAGCTGCGACAGATAATACTCGTAAAAGCTGATCGGCCGGGTCAGGATCACGTTGATCGAGCCGCTGGCCACTTCTTCGACCATCATGGATTCATACATCCAGCTGACGGCAATACGGCCCAAAAACGGGGCCCACACGCCGTACGCCAGGTAATTCTCGCGGCCGAAGCCGCCGATCTGTGCGGCATTGGCGGTTTCAAAAATTGCAAACCACATTAATAGTTCGATACCCACCGTAATTAACGGTTGCACGAACGCATCAATAAAGAAATTGAAGCGGTATTCTAAATTTGTGACAACGGCAAGCTCGCTAAACGCGAGATTCCTTCGCCAAAAAGCTGTGAATGACTTCTTCAAAATCAACCTCTTCGATTTTTAAATTAACGACTTCGCCGGATTTAACCACTTCGTTCAGTTTCTGCGAAAGTTCTGAATCCTGATAGATCAGTTCACGCTCCTGCGGGTCGTTTTTGTAGCGGTAAATTAGTTTTTTGCTGGTCTCGGTAGTCTGTAAAAAACGATCAACCGTACCATCGTAGACCATCTCACCCTTAGAAATTAAAAGTAAACGGTCTGCCAGTTGGGCGATATCATCCATGTAGTGCGATGTTAAGATCACAACCGGTTTAAATTCTAACACATAGGTTTGCAAAAAATCACGAATCGCTGTCTGGGCAACGATATCTAACCCGATGGTCGGTTCATCTAAGAATAACACGCGGGGAGAGTGCAACAGTGAGCCGATGATTTCCATTTTCATACGCTCACCCAGGCTTAGGCGGCGCAGCTGCGTATCAAGTACATGGTGGCAGTTTAACATCTCAGCCAGATCTTCAACGCGTTTTTTCGCGGCGATGACATCTAAATCATAGATCTTGGCCAGCAGTGAGTAACTGTCACGGGCAGAAATATCCCACCACAATTGGTTTTTTTGTCCCAACAGTAAACTCATCTGGCGTAAAAAATCGGTTTCGCGTTTCCAGGGCTCAAAGCCTAAGACGCTAACTTCACCTTGAGTCGGGTAAATTAAACCTGATAAAATTTTAAGTAAGGTGGTTTTACCGGCACCATTTGCGCCAACTAAACCTACGATCTGTCCACCTTCAATTTCAAGGGATACATTTTTTAAAGCGGCTTTTGCGGTGTACTCGCGGCTCCAAAGGCCTTTGATCGAATTAAGAACACCTTCTTTTTTCTGGTAGGTTTTGTATTCACGGCCTAAATTCTGCGTTTTAATCGCGTAACTCATAGTAACCCGTTAATGTATTGTGTGATTCCGGTTAATGCCTTCGGCGGAATTTCATGGCCACCAGGAAACGTTACCCACTGAACGTCTAATTCTTTTTGTTTACATAGGTTTAATAATTTTTGGCTGCCTTTAATCGGCAGTACCTGGTCGTTTTCACCGTGGCATAAGAAAACCTTGGCCCCTTTTCTGGCTTCAAGTTTTTTTGTCCATTCGCTTTGACGGATTAAGCTTCCTGACATGCTGATCAAGCCCAGCGGTTTTTCCGGTGCCTGCAGGTAAATCTCGGTAGCGAGCATTGCTCCCTGAGAAAAGCCGCCTAACATAACTTTGCTCCACGGAACTTTAAGATCTTCAATCATTTTGATAATTGCAGGAACAAGAGCTTCCATTGAATCTGGTGTGTAATCGCTCCAGTCATTCGGAAGCGAGCTTAAAGTTAAAGGCCACCACGCACGCCCGGTCCAGCCCGGACCGATCGGAACTTCAAATACGCCGTTCGGAAAACGCCAGTTCACTTCTTGATTCAACGAAATATAATCGCGTAATCCTTCGAGATCATGTGCATCGGCACCGAAGCCGTGAAACAGAATAACCCACGGACGGTCCGCAGCATCGCAGGATGTGTTATTTGCGTCTGCAAGATGGTCAAAATACTGTATACGTTTGAAGTTCATAAGAAAGTATCCTATGCTTTTTGCAATGAAACTGCAGCAGTTATTATCATTTTCTGATCTTGGAACGCAAAGCCAATCGCCGGCGCTGGAAAGCGAAGTGAGCGGTATTTTTTTTGATGCCCGTCAGGTTCAACAATCCTCTGTTTTTGTCGCGATCAAAGGCACACAGGCCGATGGCCACAAATATATTGGCGATGCCATCAAAGCTGGAGCAATAGCTCTGGTGGTCGAAGATAAATCCGCAGTGCCTGAAGATTATCAGGGGCAAGTTACCGTAGTGCCTGATTCGCGTCAGATGCTGGATTTGCTGGCAGCCAGATTTTACGACTACCCCTCGCAAAAGCTTTTCTGCTTCGGCGTAACCGGCACCAATGGTAAAACTTCGATTACCTACTTGCTTGAACACATTTTAAATAGCCGCAATAAATCAACAGGCGTCATCGGTACGGTTAATCACCGGGTCGGTCACAAAACCTGGGAGAATCAGGGCACTACGCCCGATCCGGTTACACTGCAAAGCCGTCTGCATGATTTTGTCAGCGAAGGAGCCATTGCGGCGGCCCTGGAAGTGACGTCGCATGCCCTTGATCAGCGCCGTGCCGACAGTGTGCATTTTAATACGGTGATTTTTACTAATCTTACGCATGATCACCTGGATTATCACAAAGACATGAAGACCTATTTCGAATCCAAACAACGTCTGTTTACCGATTTGATGTGGTCGTCATTAAAGCGCCCGCTGTTTGCCATTATCAACACGGATGATGAGTACGGCAGAAAATTAAAATTAGCCGAGCCGGTATTAGGTTGGACCTACGGGCAAAACGAATCTGATTTTCAGTTTAAAATATTAAAAATGAATTTTGCCGAGACCGAATTTGAACTAAAAACGCCGCTCGAAAATATTACGGTCAAAGTTCCGCTGACCGGTGTGCACACCATCTATAACGTGGTCGCAAGTCTGGCTGCGTGTTTAACCTGTGGCGTGACGTTAGAGCAGGGGATTAAAGCTTTAGCCGACTTCAGTGGTATTCCGGGGCGATTACAAAAAGTGGTACATTCATCTGATAAAACTGTTTTTGTCGATTATGCGCATACACCCGACGCTTTGGAAAATTCTTTAAAGTCATTATTAAAAGTTAAAAACGACGCCAAACTGACAAGCCAGATTATCACGGTGTTTGGCTGCGGCGGTGATCGTGATAAAACCAAACGCCCGAAGATGGCAGAAATCGCTGCCCGTTTAAGTGATTATGTGTTTTTAACATCCGATAATCCGCGCACTGAAGATCCTTTTATGATCTTAGACGATGCTGAAAAAGGTTTTCCGCAAAATTTTAAAAATTACACCAAAGAAGTCGACCGTGAAAGAGCCATTCAGCAGGCGATCAATGTGGCCAAACCTGGCGATGTGATTTTAATAGCCGGCAAAGGCCACGAAGATTACCAGATCATCGGCACAGCAAAAACTCATTTCAGCGACTACGAAGTGGCTGAGAAATATTTAGGTTAAGACATGAAACCACAATGGACACTCGAACAGATCGCAAAATGGTCAAACGGAAAAATCATTTCTACCCACCAAACCACATTCCACGAAGTAGGCACCGATACGCGCAAAGATTTAACCGGTCAGGTGTTTGTAGCGTTAAAAGGTGATAATTTTGATGCCCATGATTATTTGGATAAGGCTGTAGAAAAAGGTGCCGGGCTGTTGCTGGTGCATCGTTTAGATGCCAAATTTCACGATTTAAAAAACAAAGTTAGTATTATTGAGGTAGCTGATACCTTAAAAGGCTTACAGGATTTTTCACACGGTTACCGTAATACTCTGACCACAAAAATTATCAGCATCACCGGCTCTAACGGTAAAACCACGACCAAAGAATTTACTGCAGCGATTTTGTCGCAATTTAAAAAAACCCATTTTAACCAGGGCAGTTTTAATAACCACTGGGGTGTGCCGTTAACGCTGCTGCAGATTCCGCCGAATGCGGATTTTGCCGTGGTCGAAATGGGTATGAATCACGCCGGTGAAATCACTGAGCTTGTAAAAATCGCCGATCCGGATGTGGTGGTGTGTACCATGGTCGGCCGTGCGCATATCGAGTACTTCGGTACGCAAAAGAAAATCGCTGAAGCCAAAGCCGAGATCTATATGGACTCACGTGAAGACACGATCCGTGTTTTTAACCAGGATCAGGATCTGACTTACGATATGATGTATCCGATCGCCAAGAAATACCCGGCAAGCCGTATGTTAAGCTTTTCTGAACGTAATAAAGATGCGGATGTGTTTTTTAAAATTGAAGAACTCTCAGCCGCCGGTTTGAAAATTTCTGGCAACATCGCTGGCCACTGGGGTTCAGCTGATGTGCCGGTGTTCGGAAAACATAATTTAACCAATTTGTTAGCGGCAGCCAATTTGGCTTACGCAGTCGGTATGCCGGCAGAAAAAATCTGGGCCGCCTTACCAGCGTGTAAATCAACCTGGGGCAGAAACCAGTTTGTTGAAACTACGATCGGCGTGCAGATTTTATTTGATGGTTACAACGCCAACCCTGACAGCATGAAGGCGCTGTTAGAAAATATTCCGCTGTTAAAAACCAACGGTAGAAAAATCGGCGTCTTCGGGCAGATGAAAGAATTAGGTGCGCAGGCCCAGGAGATGCACCGTGAATTAGCAGTGGCGGCTTCGATGAGTGGCTATGATTTTATTTATTTCATCGGCGAGAACTGCAAAGATTTCGAAGACGGCTTAAAACACACCGATTACAAACATTATATAGTCGATACCGATTTGAGTGAAAGCATGGGGCAGCACTTTCTTACCCATATCGCCGCCGGTGACCTGATCACCGTTAAAGGTTCGCGCGGGGCCAAAACTGAACGTTTTGTCGAGCTGTGTGAGCCGCTGAACTGGGAGAAGAAGTAGTTACCAAGACCTTGGTCGCATTTATTAAACATTAGTTTAGAAACACAACAGACTTAGCCGATCACTAGTGCAAACACTATAAGGATCGGCCCATGTCGCAATCAAGAAGAGATTTTTTAAAACAAACAGGCGTTCTGTCTGCAGGTTTACTTACAATCCCATCGATTGGTTCAGCACAATTTGATTTAAATATTCTCGCTACCGGTAAGTTCGGGGCTTATCCGATTCACCAGGGTCTAACCCTGCAGGATTTAACTTATCTGACGGTGTTACATCCGGTCAGTGCCGCGCTTTCTTATGAAGCGGTGGATAGTAAAAATCAGAAACTTCCGGTGCAGCTGTTGCAGGTTAACCGCATGAAAGGTTCAGAACTGCAGTTAGATAAAATTAAAATCAGCGGCCTTAAGCTCGGTGAACAGTATCGTTTTCGCGTGTTAGATGCGAAAAAACAAATTGTCGATGAACGATTATTTAAAGCGCTGGATACCAATAAGAAAAATCCAAAAATTGCGGTTGCCAGCTGCATGTCTGATTTTTTTAGAAGAGCCAGTACGATCATGTGGGCTAAGCTGCATTCGCACAACCCCGATGTGGTGTTTTTGGTCGGTGATACTTGTTATGCCGACCAGGGCAGTGACGGCACGCGATTGGGTTTTTGGACCCGCTACGTAGAAACCCGTTCACGCATCGGTATGTTTCGTCACCAATCACTCACACCGATCTTAGCGGTATGGGATGATCACGATTTTGGTAAGAACAATGCAGATAGTTCATTTGCCGAAAAAGATTTTATGCTTAACCTTTTTTCGACGTGGTGGTTGCACCCGGAAGAAAATGGCTATCGCCGAGGAGCGGGAATTTCGCAGGTCTTTACAGCCTTTGGACAAAAATTTTATTTGATGGATGGGCGCTATTTCCGTTCGGCAAGGGTTTATCACGGTGCCGAGCAGGAAGCAGAGTTATTTGCATCGTTAAACGAACATGACCAGCCGTCATGGTTAATGAATGGCAGTCAGTTTTTTGGCGGCTATTTAAAAAAAGAAGGCTACGAATACACCCACAATGCGCAATTTAAGCAATTTTGTGCAGAGCTTGCACGTGTGAAAGCGCCGGTGTGTTTTGTCTCTGGTGATGTGCACTTTTCAGAGTTGATGCAGATCGAACGTGAGGTCTTGGGCTATCAGACTTACGAGATCACTTCGAGCTCAATGCACAGCTTTACCTTTTTACAGATGCACAACCGTAAGAAGAACCCACGTCGTGTAAAAAAATGCGGCACGAGTAAACATAACTTTACGATTATCACGATTGATAACACTTCGGATAAGTTTAAGTTCCACGTTTCCTGTCAGGGCGACGAAAAAGAAGTTTATTTTCAGAAATCAGCCGAAATTATCCGTTAGTACACTTTGCTTAAATCGCAAGAATACTTTCCCGGCGCGTAGTTAAACATACGCGTCTTACATAATTCTTTAAAGTGCGGGTCGTTGTTAGATGCCGAAGCGTAGGGAAAGATCGCAATGCCTCCGCGCGGAGTAAATTCGCCGATCACTTCAATATATTTCGGCTTCATTAATTTAACCAGGTCGTTGCAGATTGTTTGAATGCAGTCTTCATGAAAATCGCCGTGGTTACGAAAGCTGAAAAGATAAAGTTTTAACGACTTGCTCTCGACCATCTTTTTGTCGGCAATGTAGTTAATAAAAACTTTGGCAAAATCCGGTTGGCCGGTTTTAGGACAAAGTGAAGTAAACTCCGTGCAGACAAATGTAGTCCAGGCCACGTGCTCCGGATTTTTATTATCAAAAGCTTCTAAATGTTTCGGTGAATATTCGAAATTGTACTCAGTGTGGTTTTCGCCAAGTTTAAAATTTTTAAGTTCTGCTGCAGATCTGCCGGATTTGTTTTTCTTCATATATGCCCTTGCGTGCTTTTAAGCACGAAAGCTTCATACCTGAAGTGGAGTAAAAATGCTAATGCTTTCGTCAATGGCAGAAAAACTGCGCCACTCTGATAGGTTTTAAAAACACAAGTATTTTCAAATACTTATAAACTTTTTCTTGCTATTCATTCACTGAGTGTGCTAGTTATCTAAAAATGTTTTATCAATGGTTATACTCACTTGCAGAGCAACACTCGATTTTCAACGTTTTCCGTTACATCACAGTAAGAACTTTTATCTCGTTTTTTACGGGTTTTTTCTTATGTTTGATCTGGGGTCCTTACTTTATCGAAAGTTTAAAGAAGAAACATTTCGGTCAGTCGATCCGCGATGATGGCCCGCAAACCCACAAGAAAAAAGCCGGTACGCCGACGATGGGTGGATGGTTGATTCTCTTAAGTACGTTGATCTCGTTAGTGCTGTGGATCGATGTGTTAAATCCATTGGTGGTCGCCACTGTCATTATTACCTGGGGCTTTGGCCTAATTGGCTACGCTGATGATTACTTAAAGGTCTCAAAGAAAAATACCAAAGGTTTGTCAGGTAAACTGCGCTTAGCCGGTGAATTTTTAATCTCCGGTATCGCGTTGTTTATTTTAATTAAGTACTACAACTTTAATACCGCGTTAACATTACCGTTTGCTAAGAATATCTCGTGGGATTTAGGTTACTTCTACATCGTGTTCGGTGCTTTGGTGATCACCGGAACCGCAAATGCAGTTAATTTAACCGACGGGTTAGACGGTTTGGCGATCGTGCCGGTCATTATTTCGGCTTCGACGTTAGCGGTCTTTGCCTACGTTTCAGGTCATGCTTCAATTGCCAACTACTTACAGATTCCACACATTTCAGGTGCCGGTGAGCTCACACCGCTGGCCGCCGCAATGATTGCGGGAAGTCTGGGGTTTTTATGGTTTAACACTTACCCGGCGCAGGTATTTATGGGCGATGTGGGAAGTTTAAGCTTAGGTGGTTTTTTAGGAACCATGGCTGTTATCACGAAGAATGAATTATTAATGATCGTATTAGGCGGTGTGTTCGTTGTGGAGGCGCTATCAGTGATCACGCAGGTTGCGTCGTTTAAGCTGACTGGTAAGCGCGTTTTCAAAATGGCGCCGTTACACCATCACTTCGAACTGGGTGGTTTAACTGAAACCAAGATCATCGTTCGTTTTTGGATTATTTCAATTTTATTAGCGATGCTAAGTTTAGCAACGTTAAAGTTAAGATAGGATTAAGTTATGTGGACAGAGTTATCAGAACTAAAAGATAAAAAGATTCTTGTCGTAGGCCTTGGTAAGACGGGTGTGTCTTTAGCTAAATTTTTAACAAAATATGAAGCTAACGTGACCATTACCGATCATAAATCAAAGCCTGAGTTATCGGCGCAATTAGACCAGCTTGAAGGATACACCAACATCAAGTTTGAATTGGGTTCACATTCGCCAAAAACCTTCCTGTCGCAGGATCTGGTTATTCTGTCTCCGGGTGTGGCGTCGCACTTAAAGATTTTTGAATACGCCCGCCAACAGGGTGTGAAAATCACTGGTGAATTTGAATTTGCTGCGGGTTTTATCAAAGAGCCGGTCGCCGCGGTAACCGGTACCAATGGTAAGACAACAATTGCACGTTTAGCTGAATCAATGCTTAAAGATTCTGGTGTAGATGTCTGGGTGGGCGGGTCAAACGAAAACCCAATCACCAATTACTTGCTTGAAGAGAAAAAAGCCAAGCTGGTGATCGCCGAAGTTTCAGGTTTTATGCTTGAACACTGCGTGAACTTTAATCCGGCGAACGTGGTGTTTTCAAACTTAGCTGAAAATCACTTGGACCGTTACCGATCGATGGAAGAGTACGTCAACGCCAAACGTAAAGTGTTTAAAAACACTAACCAGGCGACCACCTCAATCTTAAATGCCGACGATAATGCGGTAGTTGAATTAGCCCGTGATCCGGCGGTACAGCGCGGTCGTATTTTCTACTTCTCAAGAAAGCCGGCCTTAGAGCCGCAAATCATGAATATTGGCGGCGCGGTGAACATCGGCGACGAGATCAAGGTGCGCACGGGTCCAGATATCGAGACTTTCAATGTGAAAAACATCAAGATGAAAGGTAAACACTCGATTGAAAACGTGATGGCTGCCTTACTTTTAGCGCGCGAATACGGCGCAACCCATGAAGGTATCCAGAAAACCATCGATGGTTTTGGCGGCTTAAAGCACCGTTTAGAGTACGTGCGTAAAGTGGGCGGGGTCCTGTTTTATAACGACTCTAAGGCCACTAACGTGCATGCGGTTTTACGCTCTCTGGACTGTTTTGATGAAAACGTGATTTTGATTGCTGGTGGTAAAGATACTAACCTTAACTACGAGCCTTTACGTAATATGATTAAACGTAAGGTGAAGTCGTTAATTCTGGTGGGTGAGGCTAAAGAGCGCATCAACCGCGATTTAGGTGATTTTACCGAAACTTACCTGATCGGGACGTTTGAAGAGGCGGTTTTGATCGCCTATCAAAAATCTCGTATCGGCGATATCGTGCTTCTGTCTCCGGCCTGCTCAAGCTTTGATATGTTTGACAGTTACGAAGAGAGAGGCGAATATTTTAAAGAGATCGTCAAAAAATTCAGATAGGTTGTTAGCTTTAACTCCGTCTGGATTCTAAATCTTGCGGCGGAGTTAGGCTTACATGAACAACATCAAGCTTCAGACAAAATTCTTATCTTCTAGTTTATTTCTTTCAATTTTTGCGCTGTTAGGCGTGGGTTTGGTGCAGGTCTATAGCTCAAGCTATATCTTTGCGATCGAATCCTACGGCGATGGCCTTTATTTTTTTAAACGTCAGGCGCTGTTCACAGTTTTAGGTATTTTGGCGTTAGTGTTCGCGGTGCAAGTTCCGTTTGAAAAAATCCGCAAGTACGGCTGGGCCGTTTGGGTTGTGGCAGCGCTATTGGTTTTTGCCACTTTTATCCCGGGGCTGGGAGTGCGTGTAGGTGGCGCCTTACGCTGGTTGCAGCTACCGTTTGGCTTTCGTTTTGAACCGTCAGAGTTATTGAAAATCGGTTTTAGTTTTTTAGTCGCAAGCATCGTGTGCAAACACCAGAACTCGCTTCGCCAGGTTAAATGGGGTTGGATCGGCTTAATGCTGGTGCTTCCGGTGTTAGCGTTATTAAAGCAGCCTGACTTCGGAAGTTTTGCGATTATTCTGGCGGTCGGGGTAGCGTTACTTTTTACCTTCGGTCTTGCGCTTAAATATTTTATCGGTTTTGGTTTGGCCGCAATCCCGATGTTTTACTTTTTAGTCTGGAATGTCGGTTACCGTAAAGCGCGTGTCTTAGCGTTTTTGGATCCGTGGTCAGATCCGGCAAAAAAAGGTTTTCAGGTTATTCAATCGATGCTTTCAATTCACTCCGGCGGTTTAACCGGCGAGGGCCTGGGCCAGAGCCAGGGAAAATTATTTTTCTTACCAGAGGCGCACACTGATTTTACCATGGCGATCTTAGGTGAAGAAATGGGCTTCATCGGTATCTGTGCCGTGCTGTTGTTATTTGGCTTTGTGGTGTTCCGCGGTTTCCGTATTGCCATCAAAACCGAAGATTTATTTAAAAAAACTTTAGCGTTAGGCTTAACGATCACTTTTGCCTTATCGGTTTTTATCAACATGGGTGTGGTGATGGGTTTACTTCCGACTAAAGGGTTAACGATGCCATTTTTAAGTTACGGCGGTAGTTCATTAGTGATTATCTGTTTAATGTTCGGCATTTTACTTAATATCGAGACTTCTGAAAATTACCGTTAAGGATAGTATGTCAGCGCAAAGAAATAAAATTATCATCGCAGGCGGCGGAACCGGTGGGCATATTTACCCAGCGATTTCGATTGCCGAAGCCATCTTAAAAAAAGATGCGCAGGCAGATATTTTATTCGTCGGAACTGCTCAAGGCATGGAATCTAAAATTATTCCTAAAGCCGGTTACCAGCTAAAACTGATCCAGAGCGGAAAGTTAAACATGAAGGGTCAGATTTTAAATAAAATTAAAACTATGCTTAAGATTCCGTTTGGCGTATTACAGTCGTTCTGGATTATTTTAACCCATCGTCCGCAGTTTGTTTTAGGGGTTGGCGGATACGCATCGGCGCCAATGTTGCTGGCGGCCATGTTGTGCGGGCGTAAAGCCGCACTATGGGAAGCCAACGCCCATCCTGGAATGGCGAATCGTCTATTATCGAAGTTTATCGCAAAAGCGTATTTGGTTTTTGCCGAAGCCCAAAAGGGCATGGCCTCAAAGAATATACAGGTACTGGGCATGCCCTTACGGGCTGAGATCGAACGTATCTGCGAGTCTTCAGAGCGTAAAAGCAGCCCGGTTTTTACCATCGTGTGCACCGGGGGCAGTCAAGGCAGTATGTTTTTAAATGACCAGCTAAGTGATCTGATTCTGGCAAATCCTGAGTGGCACAGTAAAATTAAAGTTTATCATCAGACCGGCGTCTTAGATTTTCAGCGTATTAAAAATAAATACGGCAGTCTCGCCTGTGTTGAAGTGATGGATTATATTTATGATATGCCTAGGTACTACCAGCAAGCCGATGTGCATTTTTGCCGCGGCGGCGCCGGTACGGTTTCAGAGACTGCGGCTTTTGGTGTTGTGCCCGTGGTTGTGCCTCTGCCTGCGGCGGATAATCACCAGCAGCATAATGCCGAAGCACTGGTGCGGGCAAATGCAGGATTTATGCTGCTGCAAAAAACTTTTGATCCTGCTCAGTTTAAAAAAATTATTTCTGATCTGATGAATAATCCAGAATTAAAAAATAAAATGTCACAAAATCTGAAACAAATGGCTCCGTTAAAAGCTTCGCATAAAATTGCTTCAGATATTTTAGAAAGTATTAAGTCATGAAAATAGAACAAGCCAAGTTTCACTTTATCGGTATCGGCGGAATCGGCATGTGCGGATTAGCCGAGCTGCTGCATAACTCGGGCGCTGTGGTATCAGGCTCTGATGCCGGCGAGAATGCCAACACTGAACGTTTGAAAAGTTTGGGTGTGAAAGTGTACAAAGGCCATCAGGCTGAAAACTTAGCCGATGTTGATGTGGTGGTTTATTCAAGTGCTATCCCGTTCACCAATCCTGAAATCCGCGAAGCCAGGGCGCGATCAATCCCGTTAATTCCGCGTGCTGAAGCGTTGGCTGAAATCATGCGGATCCGCCGCGGTATTGCGGTAGCCGGAACCCACGGTAAAACCACAACCACCAGTATGTGTTCGTCAATTTTCTTAGAGGCAGGCCAAAGCCCAACGATTGTGGTCGGTGGCCGTTTTGAGCGCATCAAATCAACAGCGATCCTGGGTAAAGGCGAGTGGCTGATTGCCGAAGCCGATGAATCCGACGGAAGTTTTAATAAACTCTCTCCCGAAATTTCGATTATTACCAATATCGATTCAGACCACATGGATCACTACAAAACTTTCGAAAACCTCAAAAAAGCGTTTTTAGAATTTGCTTACCGCGTACCGTTTTACGGAACTGTGATTGTGTACGGTGATGATCCGATAACACGCCAGATCTTTGAAGGGTTTAATAAAAAGATTTTATTCTACGGCTTTAACGAAAATAACGATTACGTCTTAAAAGGCGAAAAAGGCAATTATTCACTTTCTCGCGCCGGTAAGGTCTTAGGTAATTTTAAAATCCAGTTGCCGGGTTTACATAATGCCCTTAACGCCACCGCAGCCATTGTTGCCGGTATGGCGACCGGAATTGATTTTGAATCCTGTGCCAAAGGTATCGCCCAGTTTGAAGGTGTCGATCGCCGCTTTCATTTTAAAGGCGAAGCTCACGGGATAAAAGTATACGACGACTACGGTCATCATCCGACCGAAGTGCGTGCCACCCTGCAGGCGTTCAAAGAAAAGTTCGATAAAAATAGACTTGTTGTTTATTTTCAGCCGCACCGCTATTCGCGCACCCAACATTGCTGGCAGGATTTTAAAACCTGCTTTATGCAAACCGATGTATTGTTTTTAGGTGATGTGTACGCGGCCGGTGAGGCGCCGATTCCGGGAATCACTTCAGAAAAACTTATTGAAGAGATGAACCAGCCAAACACGTTTCATGCGCCTAAGGCTGAACAGCTACAGTTAATTCTTAAAAACTTACGTGATGGCGATGTGTTTTTAACTCTGGGTGCCGGCGATGGCTGGAAATTAGGTTTAGATGTCCTTGAAAATCTCGCAAAACGTTAATCTAGCGGAGTACACCTCGTGGCTTGTCGGCGGCAATGCAGATAACTTCTGTTTGCCGGAGACACTTGATGATCTTAAAGAAGCGGTTTCATTTGCAACCAGCCACAGTATGCCAATCACCATCTTGGGTGGTGGTACCAATGTGTTGGTCTCAGATAGCGGTATCGCAGGTTTAACCATCTGTCTGCGCCGGTTTTCAAAAATTTCGACTTTTGAAAAAGACGGCAAGCTTTATATCGAAGCTTTTTCAGGTACAGCCAAGTCAGAGTTATTAAAAACGTTTTTAAAACAAAAATTAGCGCCGGCGCTGTTTTTAGCAGGCCTGCCTGGGGATGTCGGTGGCGGCGTGGTGATGAATGCCGGTGTGGCCGAAGCTTTTGTACCACGTGAGTTTATGGATTTTGTCGACTGGGTCGAAGTTTTAACCTTAGATCTGCAGACTATCCGCTTTAATAAAAACCAGCTAACCGTTGAATACCGTCACACCGACGGCTGGCAGCCGCACATCATCGTGAACGTCGGTATGAGCTGGCCTCTTGAGACCGATCCGACAATTCTTGAAAAAGTGCGCGAAGCCAACAAATCCCGGCTAAGCAAACAGCCGCTGGATATGCCAAGCTGCGGTTCGGTGTTCAAAAACCCTGAGGGGCATAAAGCTGCACAATTAATCGATAGCACCGGACTTAAAGGTTTTCGCGTCGGTGATGCACAGGTATCGCTCAAGCATGCCAACTTCATCGTGAATTTGGAAAAAGCCACGGCTGAAAATATCTGGGCTGTAATCACCCATGTGCAAAAGACCGTGGAAAAAGAAAAGGGCGTAAAGCTCACCACGGAAGTCGTTCGCCTGGGGCGATGGTAAAACCAAGTGACGCGGGTTTTAATCGCGTCATTTGGTTATAGTGCCTAAACTCTACCGGTAATTTGTCTCACCTCGGGACAGAATAAACATAATTTTTTTATAATTTTACCCCAACTTCCTCAACGTTGGTCTAGTTCACTCCGATAAATATCTTACAAACAAAATGCGAACTCTAAAGGAGCTTGTTCTATGAAGTCGAACTATACGTTCAAACATCTCGATTATTCTGAATCATTAGTAAAATACACAAACGAGAAGTTGGACGAAATCGGTAAATTCCTGTTAAAGGAAGGGCGTTGCACAGTTTATTACTGGAAAGATCACCATGAATTCCACTGTGAGGTTTCAATTAACTCGAAACAGAAGTTTTTCAAAGCACACGGTACAGCTACGGATATTTACGTGGCCGTAGATCTGATGATCGACCGTATGGAAAGACAATTTCTGAAAGTAAAAGAGATCTATCAGGATCATAAGAAATTTGACCTGTCTAAAGAAGGTCGCATGCGTGATGTAAACGATCAAATGGAGTACCAGCCGCGCGGTCGTAAAGCCGCATAATGCGGTTCTAATTTAAGAAAACCAAAACCCACAGCCCCGGTCGGTTATAAACGATCGGGGCTTTTTTTTGTTTCGCTTTGAGATATTTGGTGCCCTTATTCACACAACATAATTATTGGGATGATACAGTGGTCTGAAATTTTGTTTGCACGACCTAAGACCGAGTATTCTGTAATCAGGTTGCAGACTGATCTGCACCAGAGAAGAATGAAGTTATATACACAAGGAGTGTAAAATGAAAAATTTAATTTTAGCTTTATCAGTAGTGTTGGTTTCAACTGTTGCTAATGCCGGCGGTTTCGTTGAACCGTATATTGGCTACGCGACAAATAAAACAGAAGGCACATTTGCCGCTGGTGTTCCATTGGTTGGCGGTGCATCTTTTGATACAGAGTCAAAGGGCCCTGTCTATGGCTTACGTGCAGGTTACAAGTTTATCCTGCCGTGGGTTGCTTTAGAGGCGTCGCAGTTTAAAGGAAAAGATGACAATGATCCATCAAATGATGTGACCGGTACTGATATCGGTGCAACTGTTGGCTTAAGTTTACCAATTGTGCGCCCTTATGCCGGATATGTTTTTTCATCTAAATCAAAGGTTGGCGATACTGAATATGAAGGTACAGCTATGAAATTAGGTGTTGGCTTTGGTTTTTTACCATTAGTGCATCTGAATATCGAAATGGTTGATACTAAGTTTAAAGAAGTTGATGGTCAGGATATAGATCTGTTTTTCTCAGATTTTAAATCTAGAACAACAGTATTTACTGTAAGCTATGTATTCTAAAAAAAAATTGTTTTAAAATAAAAAAAGCCAGGTTTAACCACCTGGCTTTTTTTATTTCTGCAGGTTAAAGCAAAAATCTATTTAAACGAACAAGTTAACGTGCGCTCATCGCCGGCAATATACTCAGTAAACGTCGCGCGCGCCTCATTGCGTGCTATTTTTTCGATTTTTACGATTTGATAGCTGTCATCGAAATCCTGCTTAATCGAAATGCCGTTAGCGGTTTCGCTGATACGAAACTTAATGTCATTTACATACTCAGCAAAGATAAGCTCCTGCGCATATTCATCGGATTCAGATTGCATCGCCACTTTTTCTTTTTCTGTTTCGGTGCTGATTGTTAATGCGCACTTCTTGCCATCAAGGGTTAGGCCGTTTTGAATGCCCTCCGGTAAACCACCTTCACGTAGAATCTGCATTAATTCAGCTTTATCAACAAACTTGTCTGAAGCTGCGTCTGAGGCCAACGCCACCGAGCTAACCAGAGTTAAACCTACGGTAATCGTTTTAAGCGCTAAAGTTAGTGTTTTCATTTAAGGAACTCCTTAAGATTGAGTTTATTAGGTCAGGGTTTAAATTGCTGCTAAGATACTACGCAGTAAGGCTTTTGGGGGGATTATTTGAATGGCTTGAAGAAAAGTTAATAATGTCTAAAGCTTAGACATTGATTCCTCTCTAAAAATGCAGTAATTTTCACTGGTTAAAAACACGAGTAAAAACAAGGATAAACATGAAAAATTATATTTTTACCAGCGAGTCAGTTTCTGAAGGTCACCCGGATAAAATGGCGGATCAAATCAGTGATTCAATTCTTGATGCGATCTTGGCTCAAGACCCTAAAGGCCGTGTTGCCTGCGAGACCATGTTAACAACAGGTTTAGTTGTTGTTGGCGGTGAGATCACAACGTCTGCAAAAATTAATTTTTCAGAAATCGCGCGCGATGCCGTTCGCCGTATCGGTTATGATCATTCAGATAAAGGTTTCGATTACAAAACTTGCGCCGTGATGGTAGCCGTTGGTCAACAATCTCCAGACATCGCTCAAGGTGTGAAAGAAACTGGTGCGGATGAGCAAGGTGCCGGCGACCAGGGTTTAATGTTCGGTTATGCAACGAACGAAACGCCATCGTTCATGCCGTTATCACTTTCGTTATCACATGCTTTAGTAAAAGATTTAGCAGCGCTTCGTAAAGCAGGTCGCGTTAACTGGTTACGCCCAGATGCTAAATCACAAGTGTCGGTTCAATACGAAAACGGTATTGCAAAGCGCATTGATACTATCGTGTTATCAACTCAGCACGCTGACAGCGTTAGCAACGCTGAAATCAAATCTTTTATCATGGAAGAGCTGGTTAAAACTTCAATCCCTTCAAAATGGATTGATAACAACACTAAGTTCCACATCAACCCAACTGGCCGTTTCGTAACGGGTGGACCAATGGGTGATGCAGGTCTGACCGGCCGTAAAATCATCGTAGATACCTACGGTGGTCACGGAGCCCACGGTGGTGGTGCATTCTCTGGTAAAGATCCTTCTAAAGTTGACCGTTCAGCGGCATATGCTGCTCGTCACGTAGCTAAAAATATCGTGGCTGCCGGTCTAGCAGAAAAATGTTTAGTTCAAATCTCTTACGCGATTGGTGTGGCTGAGCCGGTTTCTATTGCGGTTAATGACTACGGCACTTCTAAAATCGGTGCAGAAAAATTAGCTGAGATCGTGAAGAAGAACTGGGATTTACGCCCGGCACGTATCGTAAAAGAATTTGATCTGTTACGCCCAATCTATGTTCCGACAGCTTCTTACGGTCACTTCGGCCGCGAAGAAAACTTAGATAAAGGTTTCTTCCCATGGGAGAAATTAAATAAAGTAGAACAGTTAAAAGAAGCAGCTAAGTAATCGAGCCGGAGGCTTTCGTGGCTACAGATCCAAAGTTTATCAGAAATTTCTCGATCATCGCGCATATCGACCACGGTAAGTCTACCCTGGCCGATGCGTTGTTATCTTATACGGGTTCTTTATCTGAGCGCGAATCAAAAGCACAGTTTCTTGATAACATGGAACTTGAGCGCGAGCGTGGTATCACGATCAAAGCTCAGACTGTTTGTCTAAAATACCGTTCGCAAAAAGACGGCGAGATGTATCAGATTAACTTAATCGATACACCGGGCCATGTGGATTTCTCTTACGAAGTTTCGCGCTCGCTTGCAGCTTGTGAAGGTGCGATCCTAGTTGTTGATGCCGCTCAAGGTGTTGAGGCGCAAACGTTAGCGAACGTCTACTTAGCTTTAGAAAATAACTTAGAAATTATTCCGGTATTAAATAAAGTTGATCTTCCGACCGCTGATCCAGAAGGTGTACGCAAACAAATCGAAGACTCGGTGGGTTTAGACTGTACCGGGATCGTGCATGCATCAGCTAAAGAAAAAATCGGCATTCAAGAAATCTTAGAAGCCATTGTTGAAAAAGTTCCGCCACCAAAGGCTGATCGCACAATTACGCCGCGTGCGCTTATTTTTGACTCTTGGTTTGATGCCTATCAAGGTGTTGTGGTTTTAGTGCGTGTGGTCGACGGCACAATTAAAAAAGGTGACCGCATTAAGTTCATGGCGACAGACCGTGATTACGAAGTTCTTCGCATGGGTAAGTACACGCCATTCCCAGATCCGGTTGAAGAATTGGCTGCGGGTGAAGTGGGTTTCATTATCTGCGGTATCAAAGATATTCGTGATGTCAAAGTAGGTGATACGGTAACCGCTGCGAAAAACGGTGCGGCTGAACCATTACCAGGTTTTTCACAAATTAAACCGATGGTTTTCGCTGGTATCTTCCCGGTGGTGGCTTCTGAGTACCAAAACTTAAAAGATGCTTTAGATAAATTAATTCTCAATGACTCATCGTTGACTTACGAAGTGGAAAAATCACTAGCTTTAGGTTTCGGTTACCGCTGCGGTTTCTTAGGTCTTCTTCATATGGAGATCGTACAAGAGCGTTTAGAGCGCGAATTTAATTTAAACCTTATTACAACGGCGCCGACGGTTGTTTATCGTATTACGAAAAACGACGGTACTGTTTTAATGTTAGAAAATCCATCAGGCATGCCTGATGAAACACAAATTGCGAAAATGGAAGAGCCGTACGTCAAAGTCACTCTGCACACGCCCACCGATTATATCGGAAGTTTAATTAAACTTTGCGAAGATAAACGTGGTACGCAATTAAAAATGGATTACATCACCGATAAAAAAGTGATCATCGAGTACAAGCTTCCGATGAATGAAATGGTGATGGATTTCTATGACCGTTTAAAATCAATCACTAAGGGTTACGCTTCATTAGAGTATGAATTTATGGATTTTGAAGAAGCTGACTTAGTTAAGATGGATATCTTAATTAACGGTGAACCGGTCGATGCCTTATCGTTAATTCTTCACAAGTCTAAGGCTGTCAATAAAGGCCGTATTCTGTGCGAAAAGATGAAAGAGCTTATCCCGCGACAACAATACCAAGTGGCGATCCAGGCTGCTATCGGGGCCAAAATCATTGCGCGTGAAACTTTAGGCGCGTTAAAGAAAGACGTTACCGCGAAATGTTACGGTGGTGACATCTCTCGTAAGCGTAAGCTTCTAGAACGCCAAAAAGAAGGTAAAAAACGCATGAAGCAGATCGGAACAGTCGATGTGCCGCAGGAAGCGTTCTTGGCGATTCTTAAGGTTGAAGACTAATTTTCAAGCGAACTGACCATCCTTGGCAGAACTTCTGACGGCGTCGTGCCGTCAGACCAAGGGAATCTATTGCCTTTTCCCTAATTGAGGACAATCATAATTAGGAAAAGAGCATTTTATGGGATTATTCGGAAAAAAGACTGAAAAAAAAGAAGAAGCACCAAAGTATAACGGTTGGGATTTTACCAACAAGTTATTTTGGACCGAAGGTTGGGGCTCAATGGCTCTGGCGATTCTGGCTGCTTTAACCATTCGCTGGTTATTATTAGAAGCTTACGTGATCCCATCAGGTTCAATGCTTCCGACCTTGTTAGTGAATGATCATATTTTCGTAAACAAGATCACCTACGGTATCCGGGTTCCGTTCAGCGAACAGTGGTTAACTAAGTTTCGCGAGCCAGAGCGTGGTGAGATCGTGGTTTTTAAATATCCGGTTGAACCAGGCACATTTTTTATTAAGCGTATTGTGGGTCTTTCGGGCGATCGTATTAAGTTTGATAACGGCGCTTTGTATATCAACGGCGAATTGCAGGAAAAAGTCGTGCCTAAATCCACGTGGAACTTTGACTGGCTTCGTGAAGAAGATTTCTTAAATTCTGAAGGCATGTTCAAAGATTCAAAATCGAACTACATCCACTTTTTCGAAGAGCTAAACGACGGCAAAGGTGGCAAAGTAGAACACTCAATTCTGATGAAGAAATCGCAAGTAATGGGTTTTTCTGGCGATGGTGAGTGGGTGGTGCCTGAAGACAGTTTATTTGTGATGGGTGATAACCGTTACAACTCACATGACTCACGCTTCTGGGGCTATATGCCAAAGAAAAACATCCTCGGCCGTGCGAGCTTTGTGTGGTTAAGCTGTGATGAAATGGTTCCGTTTATACCGGTCATTTGTAACCCGCTGACGATCCGTTGGCGCAGATTTTTCCATAATGTCTCTCATTAGACCTAAAAAGGGAAAACAGGGCCGCTGGCCCAATGCGCTCCTGTTGTTCTTTCTTCCGCTGATTTTGTTTTTTTCCTTCCGCTGGCTGGTGCTGGAAACTTTCGTGATTCCATCCGAGAGTATGGTGCCAAATCTGTTTGTTCACGATCATATAATTGTGCAAAAATACGTCTACGGTATTAAACCGGTAATGGGTGACGGCTGGCTGATCAAATGGGCTGAGCCTAAGCGCGGCGATGTGGTGGTATTTCGTTATCCGGAAAACCGCGATGTGTTTTTTATCAAACGTTTAGTCGGGCTTCCGGGCGATAGCATCGAAATCAACGGCATGAATGTAAAAGTTAACGGCGAATTATTAGAATTAAACCCGGTGGCGCAACCGCCTACCGAGATCTCGTTTCGCGTGGCTTACCAGCCGCCGGCCGAATATTATTCCGAAAAATTAGGGGATAAATCTTACTTTGTGCGCTTTGAAGGTGATGCAGTTACCGGGGCAGACTTGGGTGCCAAGACCTTTACGGTTGCGCCCGGCAGTTATTTTGTGATGGGTGATAACCGTTACAACTCCCAGGATTCTCGTGTTTGGGGAAATTTACCCAGGGATCTTCTGGTCGGACGGGCCCGTTTTGTCTGGTTTAGCTGCGATAAAATGTTAGAAGCGGCTCCGTATATTTGTGACCCGTTAAGCTTGCGTCTGGAGCGTTTTTTCAAGACAATAAATTAGATGAATAAAAAAATGTCGACCTTTTCATGGATTATCGGAGCTATTGTATTAGCCATCTTTTTAAGGGTGGTTTTTATCGGCGTTTTTAAAGTTCCGACGATCACAATGGCCCCGACACTGCTTGCCGGTGATTTTATTATTTCCAACAAATTGGCCTACGGGATCAAAGAAAAACAACCTGAGCGCGGCGATGTCATCGTCTTTACCCGCACAGAAAAACTGGGACAGTACTTTATTAAGCGGGTGGTGGCCGTGCCGGGCGATAGACTGGCTATCGTCGGCGGCGAATTGGCGATCAACGGAGAAAAATGCACCTACACATCGGTGCAAAAAATCGAAAATTTCGAGATTTTCAGCGAAACTTGTTTAAATTCATCCCGCCAGATTCTACGGGCACTGACGGGCGAGCTAAAAACCCAGGATCTGGCTGAAGTGACACTTAAATCCGGTGAATTTTTCGTTTTAGGCGACAATCGCGACGCGAGCGAAGACTCTAGAGACTGGGGGCCAATCGGCTCTGATCAAGTTTCTGGCAAGGCCCAGCTGATCTGGCTTTCGGTGGCTTCAACGCAAGATTCCATTTCACAAGAAAAAGGGCTTAGATTCAGTCGTTTTTTGACAAAGATAAAATAAAATTGTTATCGTAAATTTCAATGTCTACGAGCCCGCAAAACAACATTTACCGCTCTGTCATTGACCTTAAGTCAGCAACAAAATCCGAAATTTATTCTCTTTTTGAATCAGCCATGAAGTTAAAACGCGACTTCACAGGGCAAAGAGATATTGCGCAACGTGGAATTGCAGCCCTGTTATTTTTCGAGCCAAGCACGCGCACAAGGTTTAGTTTTGAAGCTGCCTGCGCCAGATCCGGCGTACACCCACTCGTCCTAAGTGGCGCAGCAGGGACAAGTCTAGAAAAAGATGAAACCTTAGAAGATACAATTTTAAACATAGAGGCTATGAAGCCTCTTTTTTTTGTGATCAGGGCGCCGGATGCCTTAAATATGTGGGAGATGGCCGAAAAAATCCACACGCCGATTATTAATGCCGGTTGGGGTATGCAAGGTCATCCGACCCAGGCTCTTTTAGATATGTTGACCGTGTTCGAGAAATTCAAAACTCTCGAAGGCAAAAAAGTTTTATTCGTCGGCGATATCAAGCATTCCCGTGTAGTCAGTTCACACTTGGAGCTGTCGCGTATTCTGGGCTATCAGATCGGTTATGCCTGTCCAGCAAGCTTTTTACCGAATTCGGTCGACCGTGAGGTCAACTATTTCAGCCAATTAAAAGAAGGTTTGCAGTGGGCCGATGCGGTTGTCGCCCTTCGTGTTCAGAAAGAACGTCACGGTCATGTTAATGGGGGAGCGAAGTTTTCGGTTGAAGATTACCGCGCGCACTTTAGTATTAACAATGCAACGTTGGAGCATCTGAATACTGACAGCATAATTATGCATCCAGGGCCGATCAATTATGGGATTGAATTGGAAAAAGAAGTGCTGCAAGATCCACGTTCGCAGATATTACAATTAGTAGAAAACGGAGCCTTCGTGCGCGAAGCGCTTATTCGTCAAGTGTTACAGAGGATTTCATAATGCTAAAAAAATATTTAGTTTTAGAAGATGGTCAGGTGTTTGCCGGCGAAGCGCTACCAGCACAAACAGAATTCCCTGAAACTGCAGGCGAAGTGGTGTTTAACACTTCTCACTCAGGTTACGAAGAAATCGCGACGGATCCGTCGTACATGAATCAGATCATCGTAATGACTGCGCCGATGCAGGGTAACTATGGCATTGATGATCAGGTCTGGGAATCAAAACAAATCTGGATCAAAGGTTTTATTTGTTTACAAATGCAATTCAGCAAAGCGAATTCAGCCTGGGCGCAACGCCTGATGGAAAACAAAGTTCCAATCATGACAGAAGTGGATACCCGCAAACTGGTTTTGGAATTACGCAACCAAGGAACTCCATGGGGAGCCGTGGTTCAGGCCGCCAATGAAACTTCAGCCCGCGATAAAGCCAAAGCACTAATTGCTAAAGCCAAGCAAGTTGATGGCGACTGGGTTTGGGAGGCTTCCAGAAAAGAAACCCAAGAGATCGTCGGCGACAACGCCCATGGTCCTCGTGTGGCAGTTTTGGATTTCGGAGCTAAAGAAAATATCCTGCGTGAACTAAAAAAACGCTGCAGCCACCTAAAAGTATTTCCATCGCGTGCTGAGGCAAAAGCCATTGAGGCTTATAAACCAGATGGTCTTATGTTGACCAACGGCCCCGGTGACCCTGCAGAAGTTAAACAGGCTCCGGATACGATCCGTCACTTTTTAGGAAAGTTGCCAGTGTTCGGCATCTGCATGGGGCACCAGGTGTTATCAATCGCCTTAGGTGCAAAAACTTACAAACTAAAATTTGGTCACCGTGGTGCCAATCATCCGATCCAGGACCGCATTTTAGATATGATCTACATGTCGAGCCAAAATCACGGATACGCCGTAGACTCAACGACACTTCCCGAAAGTGCACAGGTTACCCATAGAAATCTAAACGACCAAACCGTGGCAGGATTCTTCTCAGAAAAGCTGAACTGCTTAGGTATTCAATATCACCCAGAAAGTCATCCAGGGCCGCATGATGCAGTTAAGCTGTTTGATTTCTTCGTTTATAAAATGATCCAGAAAAAGGAAAAGCCGAATCATGCTCACCATTGATCAATTTGAAAATTCATACTTAAAATTAGTAGGCCATTTTGCATCGGCCAAATTTCAGGACGAGCTGAACATGGCCCGTAAAGAGTTCTTTGAAAATGCCGGAACACTTGATGAAAACAAACCTAACTACACTTTAAGAATGAATCAGTTTTATGACTGGTACTTTTTAACCCGTCCGTTAAAAGGCCATATGCAGACGCCGTTAATGGTTGTCGATATCCAGCGTGAACTGCGTTTAACCGAAGAAGATATGCAGGTGATCGAGATCTTAAAAAAGGCCCGTCACTCATTATTCGAGCTGCTTAAAGTTAAAAAAGATGAAATCACGCTTAAAGATCTGTTCAAGAACGAAAAAATCACTGTCAATGCTGAACAGCATGTTTTTGAGTTTGATGAGAAAGAGTTCTTTGAAGCCCGTATTGTTGAACTTGGCGGAAAAAAATATTTCTTAAAAGGTTTTTGTTTTCATCCGGAATCTGCACAAAAGTTTATTTTGTCTGAAGTGAAAGTGTACCAAAAGAATCCGGATTTAGATCCGGCAGATTTTATGCTTCGTCTGGTAAAAATGCGTTACAAGTTTGAACAGTACCGCCACGTAAAGCCAGATATGATTTACACGAACGAAAACAAGTTGGGATTATAATCGGCGGACTGCCGGACTGGAGACGTTAAGTGCCTCGTTTAGAAAAATTCAAAAGAGTTTTAATCATCGGTAGCGGACCGATTAAAATCGGTCAGGCCTGTGAGTTTGATTATTCAGGGACACAAGCATGTAAAGCATTAATGGCCGAAGGCTTGGAAGTCATCCTGGTAAACTCAAATCCGGCAACCATCATGACTGATCCGGATATCGCGACCCGCACTTACGTAGAACCACTTGAAGTTGAATTTTTAGAAAAGATCTTAGAAAAAGAAAAGCCAGATGCAGTTATCCCGACACTGGGCGGACAGACAGCACTTAATTTGGCCTTAGCGCTGGATAAAAAAGGCATTCTTAAAAAACACGGTGTTCAGCTCTTAGGAGCTACTCCTGAAGTGATCGAAGCTGCCGAAGACCGCGAAAAATTTCGCGCTATCTTGGATGAAATCGGTGCCAAATACCCACGCTCAGAAATGGTTAAAAATTTTGACCAGGGTATTGCCGCTGCCGAAGTGCTTGGTTACCCACTCATCCTTCGCCCGAACTACACGCTAGGTGGCGGCGGTGGCGGTGTGGCGTACTCGCCGGAAGAGTACAAACAAATGCTTGTGCAGGCTCTGCATGAATCACCAACCTCTGAGGTTCTTGTTGAAGAATCAATCTTAGGCTGGAAAGAATTTGAATTAGAAGTCATGCGTGATTCAAACGGTACCTTTGTGGTTGTTTGCTCTATCGAAAACTTCGATCCATGCGGCGTACACACGGGCGATTCTATTACGGTAGCTCCGCAACAGACACTATCTGACCGCGAATATCAGGCGATGCGTGATGAAGCCTGCAAAATCATTAACCGTGTAGGTATTCAAACCGGCGGTGCCAACGTTCAGTTTGCTACTAACCCAAAAACCGGTGAGCGTGTGGTGATTGAAATGAACCCGCGCGTATCGCGTTCGTCAGCTTTAGCCAGTAAAGCAACTGGATTTCCGATTGCAAAGATCGCAGCCTTATTAGCGATTGGCTACCAATTACATGAATTAAAAAATGATATTACTCAGGTAACGCCAACCTGCTACGAGCCGGCGTTAGATTACGTAGTAACAAAGATCCCGCGTTTTGCTTTCGAAAAATTTCAGGGTTCAAAAGATATTCTAACCACGCAAATGAAATCGGTGGGTGAGGTGATGGCCATTGGCCGTACCTTCCAAGAGTCATTCATGAAAGCGCTTGCAGCATTAGAGAAAAATACCGAAGCCATTCCGGATGTGGATTTTGATCTGGAAAAAGTTTCTTATCCGAATTCACAAAGAATCTGGCACATCTTTCAGGCCTTCCGTCACGGCTTAAGCCTGAACATGATTTGCGAGCTGACTCAGATCACGCCATGGTTCTTAGAACAGCTCGAAGCGGTCGTAAAATTTGAATCAACATTTAAAAATGCAGAATTAACCACTGAGCTATTATTAAAAGCTAAACGTATGGGTTTTACGGATGCCCGCTTAGCTAAACTAAAAGATTTTCAGACAGCTAATTTAAAAAATATCCGTCATAAATTCGGAATCCGCCCGGCTTTTTTCCAGGTTGATACCTGCGCCGGTGAGTTTGCCTCATCAACGCCTTACTACTACTCAACCTACTGGAGTAAACCGGAAGGCTCGATCGCCTTGCCAAAAACCGTGGCTGTTATCGGCAGCGGCCCGAACCGTATCGGCCAGGGGATCGAATTCGATTACTCATGTGTGCGCGGGGTAAAAGCTCTGCAAAAACTCGGCTATAAAGTCGCAATGCTAAATTCAAATCCTGAAACCGTATCTACAGATTACGATACTTCAGATTTGCTATTCTTTGAGCCCTTAACATTAGAGCACTTATCCGAAGTTTTTCATGTGATTAAGCCTGAAGGTTTTATTGCCCAGCTTGGCGGGCAAACGCCGATCAACTTAGCACGTAGCTTAACGCAGGAAGGTTTTAAACTTTTAGGCTCATCGCTAAATTCGATTGATTTAGCTGAAGACCGTAAAAAATTCGCCGAACTTTGCCGCGAACTAAACCTGTCAATTCCAAATTCAGCCATGGCCGGTAATATCGGCGAAGCTTTACAAAAAGAAGGCGAAGTCGGGTATCCGATGATCTGCCGTCCGAGCTATGTCATCGGAGGCCGCCGTATGGAAGTGATCGAAAACCGTAGCGAGTTAGAGTCGTACTTTGAACGCCACAAAGATTTTATCGGCGGAAAAAATCCTTGTTTAATGGATCAGTTTTTATCAGGAGCCCTTGAGGTCGATGTAGATCTTGTGCGCGGTAAAAACTGGATTTTAGTTGGCGGTATTATCGAACATATCGAAGCGGCAGGTGTGCACTCGGGCGACAGCATGGGTGTTGTTCCGCCACAGCGTTTAAAACAGGAAACCTTAGAGAAGATCGAAACGATGAGTTTAAAGCTTGCCGATAAATTAAATGTCGAAGGGCATTTAAATTTACAGCTAGCGATCAAAAATGACCAGATCTTTGTGCTAGAGGCCAACCCAAGAAGTTCACGTTCAGTTCCGTTCTTGGCCAAAGCTACGGGTATTCCGTTAGTTGATCTGGGCATGAAGGGGCAGTTAGGCCTTGATTTAACAGCAGAAGAAAAAGCTTATGACTGGAAGAAAATCAAACAGGTGTGCGTAAAAGGGGTTGTTTTCCCATTCAAGAAGTTCCAGGATTCAGATTCAGTGTTAGGCCCTGAAATGAAGTCGACGGGCGAATCCATGGGACGTGCGGATACTTATTCAGAGGCTTTGGTAAAAGCCTTCGTTTCAAGTCATTTAGCACTACCGAAATCCGGTGAAGTTTTCTTGTCGTTACGTGATAAAGACAAACAACCAATGCTTCCGCTGTTAAGTACTTTGCAAAAACTTGGTTTTACTTTCTCAGGCACGCGCGGAACGTCTGAATTTTTAAAAGAACACGGCGTTCAGTGTCTGAGTTTAAACAAGGTTCATGAAGGTCGCCCGCACTGTGTGGATCGTATCCGCTCTGGCCAGGTGCATTTTGTTATTAATACAACGGCGGGTCGTCATGCACTTGAGGCAAGTTTTGCAATCAGAAGAGCATGTACGGATTATAGCATCCCGTGTTTGACAGAAAGCGATGCGGCTGAGGCGTTTGTACTGGCCCTAGAAAAAGCAAAGACTGGACGTTTTGAAGTAAGTCACTTATCCTTTTAAAGACCGCGTGCTGTAAAAGCACGCTCATTGCAATGGATGGCATATGGGCTTTAAAGGTTTTCTATTTTCATTTTTATTTTCAATCATGGCGTCGGCTGAAGTTGCGCCTAAGTCGATTACGCTTGGGATTATTCCCGGGGGGCATCCTGAGGCTTTAAAAAAAGAATCCCAGGTTGTGGCGGAGCAGCTGCAAAAAAAGCTGAATATCCCGGTTAACATTTATATCTCTAAAAATTATGCGGCCTTAAACACGGCTTTAAAAGAAAAGCGCGTGGACTATGCGTTTTTGTCTGCCTTCAGTTTAGTTGAAGCCGAAAAAGAAGTGCCGGTTAAGGTCTTGCTTAAAAAAACCTATAACGGACCGTTTTATTTTTCCGGTTTAGTGGTGCGTGCCGATAGTAAAATTAAATCGATCAAGGATATCAAAGGCAAATCGATTATCTTCGTCGACCCGCAGTCAGCTTCTGGCTATCTTTATCCACAGGTCTACTTACGTAAAAACAATTTAACCGATAAAAGTTTTAAGTCAGTAGGCTTTTCCGGAAGTCATGCTGCTTCAATCGAAAAACTTGAAAATAAAGAAGTCGATGTCGCTGCGGTATTTGTCGATGATGAAAAAAACAATGATGGCGCCTGGGAAAGATTCAAAAAGAATCCCAAGTCAAAGTTCAGGTTATTATGGGTCAGTGACCCAATTCCCAATGACCCGATTGTTGTCCGTCAGGATTTTTACAATCAATATCCAAAGTTAACCCACGAATTAATGTACGAATTAATCGAAATGCAAAGCGATGCGGGAACGAAAAAGCTGATTTCAGAAGTCATGGGTAAAGGCGAGTTAATGCCGGCCACATCGAAACAATATGATCCGGTACGCGAAGTTAAGAAGGTATTTAATAAGTAGTATGGATATAATTAAAGTCAGTGGTTTAAAAAAATCCTTCCAGCCGGATTTTTACAAAAAGCCAACACAGGTTTTGAAAAACATTTCTTTTTCTATCCCCAAAGGTAAATTTGTCGGCCTGATCGGGCCAAACGGGGCAGGTAAAACCACGTCCATTAAATGTTTGTTGCAGTTTATTTTTCCAGATCAGGGAACCATTAGCTACGGTGATGATCTTTCGTTTATCGAGTTCAAAAAACATATCGGCTATCTGCCGGAGCGTCCGTTTTTCCAGGAATTTTTAACGGGAACAGAGTTTTTAAAACTGCACTGGGATTTATCGGGAACAAAAAAGGATAATTTCGCCCACCGCGCCGCCGAAGTGTTAGAGCTGGTTAAGTTGACTCATGCCAAAGATAAAAAACTAAAAGATTATTCAAAAGGGATGTTGCAAAGAATTGGCATTGCGCAGGCCCTGATCGCTTTCCCGGATTTTTTAATTTTAGATGAACCCATGTCCGGTTTAGATCCAGACGGAAGAATTCTGATTAAAGATATTCTTAAAGATTTAAAAAAGACCAGTATCACCGTTTTGATGAGCAGCCACCTGCTCGAAGATATCGATGAGCTGTGTGAAGAGCTGATTGTTATTCACCAGGGCGAATGTTTCTACAATGGTTCGACGTCTGAATTTAAGAAAAATTACAGCACCCTCCAGGAAGCTTACAAGGCTTTTAAAGGTCAATTCGAGGTTAATTACAACGTATGATCAGATTAATCTGGGTAAACACACAAGAGTGGTTTCGTCTTAAATTTTTTCAGATCGTTCTGTTTTTATCATTTTTGTTTGTCTGCTTCAGCCAGTTGCTGGGAACTTTAAGTTTTACCGAACAGCAGCGCCTCGTGGTTGATTTTGGCCTGGCCGGAATTGAAATCGCGCTGGTTTTTATAGCCTGTTTTTTTTCGACCCATTCACTGGCCAAAGAGATCGAGCGTAAAACAATTTTAGTCTTGTTGGCACGTCCGATTCCGCGTTGGCAGATTCTGATCGGTTATTTTGGAAGCCTTGCAATACTGAATTTAATTACCGTAGTGGTACTCAGTCTAACCCTGAATTTCTTTATCACCAGTTCAAGCTGGATGTTTACGATCAATTACATTGTGGCCGTAGCCATGATCTACATCAAGTCGTTAGTCATCGGCGCAATCGGTTTAATGTTCAGCGTGCTTGCGCGCCCTATGTTTGCTTTCGTGCTTTCACTTACCGTATGGCTGATGAGTTATTCGATTATCGAAGTGCAGTTTTTTTTAGAAAAAGCACAGGTCGATAACAGCAAAGAGATTTTTTCTGTCTTGAGTGCGATCTTTCCTCAGTTTTACAAATTTAACTGGAAGAGCTATGGTTTTTTGAAGGCCCTGATGAATCCAGCCGATGTGGCCTGGGCCTTACTGCATAGTTTCGGTTGGATCTTAGCCTGCATTTATATAGCCTCTATGCTATTTAGAAAGAAAGAAATTGTCTGATTTAATGCCATTATTTTATCTTTTTGTTTTTATTTTCGGAGCGTGCTTCGGAAGTTTTGCTAATGTTCTTATCTACCGTATGCCTAAAGGTGAAAAAATCACGGGGCGCAGCCGTTGCAAAGAGTGCGGTAAAACGGTGGCCTGGTACCACAACATTCCGCTGTTATCGTATTTTATCCTTAAAGGGCGTTGTGCCAACTGTCAGGCCAAGTTTTCAATTCGTTACCCGCTGGTTGAATTTTTAATGGCGGTTTTATGGGTCATCGTTTTTCATCTCTATGGCCTGAGCTGGTTAACACTTGAATACTTTATTTTAGTTTTTGGCCTGGTGACCGGAAGTTTTATCGATCTGGATCATATGATTCTGCCGGATGAAATCACTTTGGGTGGATGTGCTGTGGCTCTGATTGGTGCAGCGGTAAATCCTGAACGCGCTTTTATGGAGGCTTTTTTAGGCTTTCTTTTTGGTGGCGGCGTCTTATGGTTGGTCGCATACGTGTATTATGTTTTTACCGGACGCGAAGGTTTGGGTGGTGGGGATATCAAACTTTTGGCATGGATCGGGGCCTTGTTAGGATGGAAAGCGATTCCGTTTGTCATTTTATCGTCATCAATCACCGGCAGTCTTGTTGGTATTTATGTTTCACGCCACAGCGAAGATAAGTTAAAAGCAGTGATTCCGTTTGGTCCGTTCATCGCCTTGGGGGCGATACTTTATATTTTTGGACTAAAGTCGGTAGGAAACTGGTACATCGATTTATTTTTCCCGCAATTTTAGGATTCTATTTACGGGCACAAACGACCTAGACCAGACGTCTAGAAATCGTACAAACTTTGACAAGACTCTACCAAGGATTGGATAATCGAGGTTGGGAGTCTGAGCAGCATGTTATTTTCATCAAAAAAGGTGATTGGACTGGATTTAGGATCAAGTTCAATCAAAATGGCCGAATTAAAACTCAACGGAAACACCGCTGAGCTTGAGAACTTTGCGTCAGTTCAGACCCCGCCGCAAGCCATGACCAACGGTGAAATCACCGATTCATTCCTGTTAGGTGAGGCGATCAAATCTCTTCATAAAGAACAACGATTTACCCGCAAAATTGTCAATGTCGGCATGTGGGGAAACTCGGCCATTGTTAAAAAAATCTCACTTCCAAAACGAGATCCAAAAGAACTACGTGAACAGATTAAATTCGAGGCGCAGCAGTACCTGCCATTTGATATTTCGCAAGTGACCTTAGAGCACCACATTCTGCCATTTTCGACGACTCCCGATATGATGGATGTGTTGATCATTGCCGCCCAGAACGATTTCATCGGTAAATACGTCGAGGTAACTACCTTTTCAGGGTTAAAATGTAAAATCATCGATGTTGCCAGCTTAGCACTCGCTAACATTTTTGAGTTTAATTACGGCCGTTTTAATGAGCCGGTGGCGCTGTTTAATTTCGGTGCCAACTCGACTCAGTTTTTAGTTATTCTTCAGGGCGAAGTTTTATTCGTGCGTGATATTCCGGTGGGTGGTTTTCACTTTACCAACGAAATCAGTAAAAATATGGGTATCACGCTGGAAGAAGCCGAGGCTTTAAAACTTACCCAACAAGATACAAATACCGAGCAGCCAGAAAACACAAAAACTTTCATGAATATGGCGCTGGATTACGTGACGGAAGAGATCCGTAACTCGATTGATTTTTATTCAGCATCTGGCGGCGATTTACAAATTACCAAAGCTTATTTTACCGGTGGGGCAAGTTTAACTGAAGGCATGACGGACCATCTCCAAGATGCGCTCAAAATCCCATTTGAACCGTTAAATCCTTTAATCAGAATAAAACCTGCCAATAAAAAACTTACGCCGGCTTACTTACAGCAAATCACGCCGTTTTTATCAACGACGTTGGGTCTTGCCTTACGCGAGGTAGGTGACTCGTGATTAAGGTAAATCTCTTAAAGTCGTATACAGCGATGGAGGCCGATTTTTCATCGGACTTCGGTGAAGATGCAAAACAGATGCGATCCGACTTTATTAAGCGGGTGATCGTGTTTTTAATCGGGCCACTGGGTCTGATCGGCTATGAACAGTACAATATTCCTGAGCTCGAGGGTCAGAAAATGGCTCTTAACTCAGAATTAACAGCGTTAGTAGAATTTAATCAGAGAAAAGAAGCCATTGCGGCCGAAATCTCAAAGTACGAAGAAGATAAGAAGCGTTTAAATCGCCAGACCCAGTTCTTAGAGCGAATTTCGCGTGAGCGTCTGTTTCCGCTGGACCTGGTAAACCGTCTAAAAGAAGCCATTCCTTCGGGAGTGTGGTTAACCTCTTTAGAGACGACCGGAAACCGTCTGCAGTTTGTTGGCGGTGGTGATACTGAAAAGGCCATCTCCGATTTTGAAGGTAAGCTGACAAGCACACAGATTTTAAAGAATGTTAAACTTCAGAGTATCGACTTAATCCCGCAAGGTGAGCAGATCAAATCTGACTTAAGATTGCGTTCATTTACGATCACTGCAGAATACGCAACTACCGAAGGAGCCAAAAATGAATGATTTGATGGCCAAGGTATCTACGCTTTCGGTAAATCGTATTGCTATTTTCGGGGCTCTTTTGACAGCGTTTTACTATTTTACGATGTACAATAACGGTGATTTCATCGTGGGCGAGATCCAGGGCCTGCAGACGCAAATTGCTGAAGAGACGACGAAAAAAGTCGAAACTGAAAGAGTTCTTAAAAAAGAAGAAGAAATGCGTGCCGATGTGGCGTCGTTGGCAAAAACTTATGAAGCGGTTAAATCTAAAATCCCGATTGATTTTGAAACTTCAGAGCTGCGTATTATCGTCGAACAAATCAGTGCGGCAACTGACTTAAAAATCACCAAGTTAACCAACTCTGACCCGCAACAGATCAACGGCGGAGACGGGTCTGAGAACCCGGAAGAAGCAAACTTAGTGCAAAAAGTTGCCATTAACTATGTTTTCCAGGGTAATTTCCCGCAATTGCAGAGCTTTATGACCCAGATTGCCGGAATTGAAAAAGTCATCAAGGTTTCAGAACTGAAAATTAAATCAGAAGAAGGTACGGACGGTCCGAATAAGTTTTTAACTGTCGAGGCTGTATTGATCGGTTACCGTCAGGCAGCCGTTGCCGCCGCAAAAAACCCGGCTTTACCGGTGCCTCCGGCAGGGGCTCCCGCTAACCAAGAGGAAATGAAATAATGAAAAACATTATTGCGTTACTTAAAAAATCCTCTCTGTATTTAGCGGCAATGACAGCAGCTTTGGCGGCTACTTATTATCTTGGGCTGGCGCCGTTGCTCCACGCACAAGCTGACTTTCCGGAATTGCCGGCATTTCCCGACGTCAACGCCACGACATCGCCGACCACAAAACTAGCGGCTCCGGCAGAAGAGGCAAAGTCTGAAGCTCCGGCAGAGGCAAAGCCTGCGCAGGTTCCTGAGCTTCCGGCTGATGCGGCAGCTGCGGCACCACCGCCACCACCTGAGGCCCCGAAACCACCTCCGCCGGTTAACCGACCGAGCATTTCACCGGCAACAGGAATTTTATTCAAGCACACAAAGTCATATGTCGGCGAGCTAAGCAACCCGGACCGCGATCCGTTCCGTAAGCCGCTTTATATTCTTGAGCTTGAAGAGAAAACATTAAAACCGCAAAAAACAGAAGAGGTCAGAATTGACGATAAGATCGAAGCGATCCGTCGTTGGCCACTGCGCGATTACCGCTTAGTCGGCGTTATCTGGGATGTAAAAAGTCCTAAGGCAATGATCGTAGACCCGTCAAATACCATGCACTTATTAAAACGCAACTACCGAATCGGCGATAAAGATGGAATTATTTCGGCGATTTCGGAAGGTACAATCACTGTCATCCAAGACAATATTCCGGTGGTGATTGATATCTCGGGTAGATAGTTAGTTCGATTAGGAGGATTGAATGATTACAAAACGACTTCTCTCATTACTATTGGTTCTGAGTATGACTACGTTTTCTTGTACAACTAAGAAAAAAGTCGTTGATGATGATTTCGGCGTCGAAGACGAGACTGGAACAGAGTTAACTCTGGATGATACGGCTGACACAGCAACAGCTGATCCTAATGCCAAAGACGAATTCGCAGAATTTGATAAACCGGCCCAAGAAGAACCAGCTCCAGAGCAGGCTGAAGCGACTCCTCCTGCAGAGGAAAATCTTGAAGTTCCGCCGCAACCACAGGAAGTGGCAGCCGAGCCGCCACCGCCAGTGGTGGATGGCCCAGCCGCAAAAATCAGTGATGTTAAGTTTTTAGGTAACAGCAACGGCGGTACTTTGGTTATTTCTGCAGATAATCCTCTTCAGTACAAAACCCGCATGAATTCAAATACGAATCAATTAGTCGTAGAAGTGCAAAATGCGGTTGTGCCTGACCGTTTAAAAAGACCGTTAAATACAAAAGATATGACTTCAAATATCGGCAGTATTGACATCTACCAGAATGCAAACTCGAATGTGGCCCGTTTTGTTGTGCAATTACGTCCGGGTGCCCAGGAACCCCTGGTACAGCCCGAAGGTAATACGTTACTAATCGTCGGTACGCCGAGTGGTGTCGACGATCAGACTCCGGAAGATTTAGCTGCAGCCAGCGGTGGTGAATCAGATGAGGCCGCAAGCCTTGGCATTATGAATTCAGACAGCATTGAAGATTTTCTTGCCAATAACAATAAATTCTATGGCCGTAAAATCTCAATCGAAACAACCGACATGGATATCCGAGATGTGTTAAAATTTATCTCTGAAGAATCAGGTATTAATATGATCTTCGATGATAATATCGCGGGTCGTGTCAGTTTAAAGCTCCGTAAAGTACCATGGGATCAGGCTTTAGTTACGATTCTCAAGTCGAAAAAGCTAGCCTACCGCCGTCAGGGTCAGGTTTTACGTATCGGGCCGACAGAAGTGCTGGCAAAAGAAGAAGAAGATGCACTTCGTTTGCGTGATCTTAAGTTAAAAGCCGAAACATTAGTGGTTAAAAACTTTTCGATTAACTATGCCGATGTGGCGCAACTTGAAACCAAGATCAAAGATTTCATCTCCGAAGGTGCAACCCCCGGTCAAAACACCGGTCGTGGTAAAGTCACCGTCGATGCGCGCACGAACTCACTCATCGTAACCGAAACAAACACTAAACTGGCGCAGGTAGAAAAGCTGATTCAGTTATTAGACACACAACCGCAGCAGGTTCTTATTGAAGGCCGTGTGGTTGAGGCCTCTGAAACTTACGCCCGCCAAATCGGGGTTAATTTTGGTTTCAATCTGGCCCAAACCGGTGACGCCAACTTGGTTATTCCAGGCCGAAACCGGGTAGTTACCGGTAACAGCGGATTAAGCCGTTTTTACAGTCCATCGGCAACATTTAACCCGCCAATGAGCGGTGCCTTCACAGGTTCTATGTGGATGGGACAGTTCGGGGCCTTCGGTGATTTATCAACCCGTTTAGCATTAGACGAAGTCGAAGAAAAAGTTAAAATCCTTTCGTCGCCAAGAATCGCAGTTTTACATAATAGCCAAGCCACGATCAAACAGGGTTCGATTATCCAGGTTCCGTCAACTGAAACCCAGACGGCCGGTACAACGACGGTTACTCAGACATTCCGTGAGGTAGAAGTTGGGGTAAATTTAGATGTTAAACCGCTAATTTCCAGTATCGGAACAGTGAATTTAGCCCTAAAAATCGAACGTTCAGCGGTTACGCCAACGGGCGGCCGTACGAATCGTGAGATTAATACCAATATCATCGTAAAAAGCGGTGAAACTGCGGTTATCGGCGGGGTCTTTACATCAGATGTAACCAATCGCCGTACGGGTATTCCGGGGTTAAAAGATCTGCCGGTATTAGGTACTTTATTCAGAACAGACGCAAACTCGAGCCAAAAAACCGAGTTGATGTTTTTCATCTCACCAAGAGTGCTAAAAACACTGGCGACACCATCATTTAAAGCTTCAGGTGAGGAGCTGGGTACCGGTATGGAGTAGCTGGGGCATCGAAGACACAACAAATTTAACAAATAAAAAAGGGGCTTTTAAGCCCCTTTTAGATTTTTTGTGCTGTGTACATCACGCTTTCTTCGTTCTTTATGTTACTAAATGAATAAGCGGTATTGGCCGGAAGCTCTAATTTATCACCGGCCCTTAATACAAACTGGGTACCAGAGAGGTTAAAGATCAATTCGCCTTCAGCGATCTGGATAATTTCAGTCAGGTGGGTTCTTTGGTTCACTAAACGAGAACCGGATTTGATCTGAAAAGGTCTTGGTTCTAGCCCTTCAGCCTCAAAAAGCTTAACGATAATGTCTTTGTTCACGGGAATTTCTGCCGTCCATCGAGTAATTTTCATAATAAACCTAATATTTCACACAGATTCTTAATTTGATACAAAAATATTTTAAAGAGTCGCTCACAAGTGGTCGATAAAAATTTTGGTATAGAGCGCTAAGAAAAACAAAGTTTTCTGTACCGAATGATTTGGGCAATATTGTGGAGGCCACCTTGAAGAAGCCAAATGAGAAAGTAAATTCAGACAACATGAACGAGATCGTCAACTTTCTTGAATCTACTCGCTATGTAAAATTCGAATTCGATCAGACTTCTTTAAGAGTAACTCAGAATGAAGATCAAAAAGCGATAACCTTCAGATTCTCAGACGTGGAAAAAGTTCTGGCGCGTACTGATTACGATGGCTCGCAGTTCATTCAGATTAACTTTCACAATAAAACGAAAATTTTAATCACAAAAAATTTAATCGGCTTCAAACCACTTGAATTAGTGGGCTTTGATGCTTCGAAAATTCCCAAAGTAGTGACAACGGTAGACTTAAACAGCGTTTTTAAGGCGATTGAAGACCTTACAGACGGTGAGGATACCTACCAAACGGCCACGGAATTGGAAGTTTTGAAAAAAGTATATCAAAGTATAATGCTTGGAGCTGAACAGGTCGGCTTTGAGATGAAGGCCGAAAAGCAATGGTTTTCAGCATTCCTGCTGAATCCGCTCGCAGCCACTGCCTAATGAACTCGCTACTCAGCTTAAAAAAATAACAACTGGTTTGAAAAAACCAGTTTTTTAACTTTTTTTTAAAAAAGGTATTGCCAGAACCCTTGGTATGAGCGACAACCACCGGACAGCAAAAGACATCGGGGGCATAGCTCAGCTGGGAGAGCATCTGATTTGCATTCAGAAGGTCGCAGGTTCGATCCCTGTTGCCTCCACCAAATCAAAACTTGTTAAAGTAATTTTTTCTTTGAAAAAATAATTTTAAAAAGTCTTGACGGCGAAACTCAGCTAACTTAAAACAAGCGCTCTTCGTTCAATACCTTGGGATTGTTTTTAAAGTCGTAAAAAACTTTAAAAATAATTTTAAAAAAAGATGTTGACGAGCAGTAAGCGATGTTTTAAAACTGACGTCCTTGTTGAAATAAAAACGCTAAGCGAAAGCAAAGCGATGATCGGGTTCTTTGAAAACTGAATAGCTAAAAGATTTTGGGCTAATATAACACTGTTTAATCAGTAACTAGCGTAACGAAAGTTATCTAGCTTATATTATCAATTTCTAAGTTTCTTTATATTAAAAGAAACTATTTAAATACAATTCGTATTTATCTCAATGAAGTATCACTTCGGTGATACTGATAAAAATGAACAGATTTTTAAACTTTTTAGTTTTTTTAACTGGAGAGTTTGATTCTGGCTCAGAACAAACGCTGGCGGCGTGCCTAATACATGCAAGTCGAACGGGTAGCAATACCAGTGGCGCACGGGTGAGGAATACATAGATAATCTGCCTTCGAGTCGGGGATAACCAGTCGAAAGATTGGCTAATACCGGATAAGACCACAAGATCTGCGGATCTAGGGGTTAAAGGTTTTTCGCTTGAAGATGAGTCTATGCGAGATTAGCTAGTTGGTGAGGTAATGGCTCACCAAGGCGACGATCTCTAACTGGTCTTAGAGGATGATCAGTCACACTGGAACTGAGACACGGTCCAGACTCCTACGGGAGGCAGCAGTAGGGAATATTGCGCAATGGGGGAAACCCTGACGCAGCGACGCCGCGTGAGTGATGAAGGCCTTCGGGTCGTAAAGCTCTGTCGTATGGGAATAACACAATGAATGTACCATGCAAGAAAGGATCGGCTAACTTCGTGCCAGCAGCCGCGGTAAGACGAGGGATCCTAGCGTTGTTCGGAATCATTGGGCGTAAAGCGGGTGTAGGCGGGCTTCTAAGTCAGGTGTGAAATCCCAGGGCTCAACCCTGGAAGTGCATTTGATACTGGAAGTCTTGAGTGTGGTAGAGGTTACTGGAATTGTTGGTGTAGTGGTGAAATACGTAGATATCAACAGGAATACCGGAGGCGAAGGCGAGTAACTGGGCCAACACTGACGCTGAGACCCGAAAGCGTGGGGATCAAACAGGATTAGATACCCTGGTAGTCCACGCCATAAACGATGGATACTTGTTGTTAGAGGTATTGACCCCTCTAGTGACGTAGCTAACGCGTTAAGTATCCCGCCTGGGGAGTACGGTCGCAAGATTAAAACTCAAAGAAATTGACGGGGGCCCGCACAAGCGGTGGAGCATGTGGTTTAATTCGATGCAACGCGAAGAACCTTACCTACTCTTGACATCTAGCGAAGACTGCAGAGATGCGGTTGTGCCTTCGGGAACGCTAAGACAGGTGCTGCATGGCTGTCGTCAGCTCGTGTTGTGAAATGTTGGGTTAAGTCCCGCAACGAGCGCAACCCTTATCCTTAGTTGCCAGCACGTAATGGTGGGAACTCTAGGGAGACTGCCGGTGATAAACCGGAGGAAGGTGGGGACGACGTCAAGTCATCATGGCCCTTACGAGTAGGGCTACACACGTGCTACAATGGTATGTACAGAGGGAGGCAAGCTGGCGACAGTGAGCGGATCTCTTAAAGCATATCGTAGTCCGGATCGCAGTCTGCAACTCGACTGCGTGAAGTCGGAATCGCTAGTA